>JAAVZX010000046.1 GCA_022791875.1 Oscillibacter sp. | reverse complement strand
GATCATCTTCTTTTTTCTCCGATACCCCATGGCCTGGATTCTCCGGCGTACCGTTTCTATTCCAACTGGCAGCCCCAATTTCTCTACGATTTCTGAAAGTGTAATATCCGGCTGACTGTCTATCGCCTTCGCAATTCTTTTTGAATCTTCCGGCGTCAGCACTCGCTTACGTCCCCGTTCACTTACGCGCAGATCCACACTTCCAGTTTTGGCCTTTTGCTCTACCAGCCGGTATACCGTTGACACAGATACCCCGTATGCCAACGCAACTGCTTTTGCGTTGTGCGTTTTCTCATACGCTTCTACCAGCAAATTCCTTGCTTCGTTATGCAGCATCTTCCTCACCCCGCTGCCATCTTAACCATATCTCTTCTCTTATTGCTATTTCAGAAAACTGCTCTAAGTTGAAGAGCAGCCCCAGCCCCGCCAGGATGCAGAGCAGGCAGAGGCCGTACCAGAACAGCTTTGCACGGGCGGAAAAGGTGTCGTACTGCACCTTCGCCAGACGCCGGACGCTCTTTTCCGTGTGCTCCATCGTAATTTGAACCCGCTCCATATTGATTCTCCTTTTCCCGTCTCCGTCCGGCGGCGGACCCCGCCGCGGTTTGACATCTTGATCCGTATTGTAGCACATTTTTGAAAAATCCGCACTCTTTTCCACCACTTTTATGAAAAAATTTGGGAGGATGCCTCATGAACGACTGCTTCTATTGTGAAAACGGAGAAAAGCTCCGCAGCCTGATGCTTGAAATCTGCGAGCTGCCCTACAGCAAGGTCTACCTGAACCGGGACCAGAAGCACCGGGGCCGCTGCATCGTGGCTTTGAAGGAGCACAAGACCGAATATTTCCAGCTGGACCCGGCGGAGAACGCCGGCTACTTCGCGGAGGTCTCCCGCGTCGCCAAAGCCATCTACGATCTTTACCACCCCGACAAAATCAACTACGCCACCTACGGCGACGGCGTTCCCCACGTCCACGTCCACATCGTCCCCAAATACCGGGACGGCCTGAACTGGGGCGCCCCCTTCGACGACACGCTGCCCAAGGTGCTGCTCTCCGACGAGGAATACGGGGAGATGATCGCCGCCCTGCGGGAGGAAATTCTGAAATAAGGACCGCCTTCCCCGCCGCCCGAAAACCGCCGCTCTATATATGAAAGGAGTTCGTCACATGGAACTGCACTACCCCTGGAACGAAGAGTCCCTGGACCACCGCAACGCACTGCTGTACGCAATGGGCATCTCCGAGGAGGACGCCAAGCGCCCCGTTATCGGCCTGATAAACATCTGGAACGAAATGAATCCCGGCCACTTCCCCTTTGACAAAGCCTTGATTCAGGAGATGAAGGAGGTCATCTACGAAGCCGGAGGGCTGGCCCTGGAGCTTCCCATCAGCGGCATCTGCGACGGCATCTGCAGCAACACCCCCGGGGACCGCTATACCCTCCCCGCCCGGGACCTGGTGAGCAGCGAGGTGGAGACGGTGGCGGAGCTGAACTGCCTGGAGGGCATGATCATCATGGCCACCTGCGACAAGGTGGTTCCCAGCATGGTCATGGGGGCCCTGCGGGTGAACATTCCCACGGTGATGTTCACCGGCGGCTACATGGCGGCGGGGCACACCCACACGGGCCGCATGATCACCCTCACCCACGGCAAGCAGGCTTACGCGTCCTATGTGGAGGGAAGCATGAGCGAGGCAAACTACATGGAGGTCATTCGGAACTCCTGCCCCACCCCGGGCGCCTGTCCCTTTATGGGCACCGCCCTCACCATGTGCGGCATGGCGGAGATCCTGGGCCTCTCCCCCCACGGGAACGCCAGCGTCCGGAGCCAGAGCGATGCGTGGCATGAGCTGGCCCGGAAAGCGGCGCAGAAGGTTATGGACGCATGGCGGAACCACATCCGCCCCCGGAACTTCATCGACCAGCAGAGCTTCGAGAACGTGATCCGCTACATGATGGCCACCGGCGGGAGCACCAACAGCCTCCTCCACGTCCCCGCCATCGCCCGCCAGATGGGGTGCAGCGTCACGCCGGAGACCTTCGACCGGATCAGCCGGGAGGTCCCCGTCCTCAACGCCATCTACCCGAACCACCCCTCCTACACCATGGAGGAATTCGACGCGGCGGGGGGCCTGCCGGGCGTTGTGAAGGAGCTGATCGAGGGCGGCAAGCTGGACCCGGATTCCAAGGGCCTCTTCGGCACTCTGGGTGAGAAAGCCGCCTCCGCCGGAGCGGTGGACCATGCGGTCATCCACACCGTTGCCGACCCCATCCACGAGCAGGGGGGCCTGGCGGTCCTCAAGGGCAATATCGGCACGGACAGCGCCGTGGCGAAGGAGGTGTGGACCTACTCAGGCTCCGCCAGGTGCTACGACAGCCAGGACGACGCCTGGCAGGCCCTGCTGAGAGACGAGATCCACGAGGGCGAGGTGGTGGTCATCCGCTACGAGGGCCCCAAGGGAAGCCCTGGAATGCCCCACATGGAGACGTTCATGGCCGCGGTGCTGGGCAAGAAAATGGGGTCCAAGCTGGCTCTGGTTTCCGACGGGCGTTTCAGCGGCGCGACAGGCGGACTGGCTGTGGGCCACGTCAGCCCGGAGGCGTACGAGGGCGGCAACATCGCCCTTCTCCGGGACGGCGACATCATCCACATCGACGTGGAGGCCCGCACGCTGACAGCGGAGGTCAGCGAGGAGGAGTTCGCCCGCCGCCGGAAGGAGTGGACACCGGTGAAAAAGCCCGCCTCCGGCTGGCTCCAGCTCTACCGGAAGCACTGCACAAGCGCCCACCGGGGGGCCACCGTGTTCTGGGACAACGACTGATCGGGGGGAGCGTTGTGAGCATTCCGATGCGTCCACAGCCGCCGGACCCGCGGAATCTGTATGCTATAACTTGACACTTTTGGAGAAACGGTGTATGATAAAAGTCCAAATTCTCTCTATATGCAGCGTTTTTCCTCCAGCTTTGCTTCCGGAGGAACGGTAAAAGGCGCGGCCTGTGCCTGTGCGCCCGCCGGGGCTTCTTCCCGGTGAAGCCGCCGGAAAACCCGGCGGACTTCCAGACAGGGTATCGTAAATTCCGCAGTAAGGTAAAAATCCCGCCATAAAGGAATCTGCCATATGGATGATTTTGTTTACGACAGTTACCCCCTCTCCAACCGCGTCGCGGACTATCTGATCAAGTGGATCAAGGAGCACGGCTTGCAGCCGGGGGACAAAATTCCCACGGAGCTGGAGCTGACCAGCATCCTGGGTATGGGGCGGAGCAGCGTCCGGGAGGCCCTCACCATCCTGAAAAGCCGCAACATCGTGGAGGTCCACCGGGGCTGCGGCACCTTCCTCTGCCAGGCCCCAGGGTCCGTGGAGGACCCCCTGGGCCTCACCTTCGTCAAGGACCGGGCGAAGCTGGCTATGGACTGGGGCACCGTCCGCATGATCATCGAGCCCGCCATCGCGGAGCTGGCCGCTATCCACGCCACGGAGGAGGACGTCAGGCGCATTATCTACTGGAACGACCAGGTGGACGCGGACATCGCCAAGGGCGTCTCCCACCTGGAATCGGACATCGAGTTCCACCACGCCCTCTCCGACGCCTGCAACAACGTGGTGATCAGCAAACTGATGCCCATCATTACCGAGGGCATCCGGCAGTTCATGTCTGTCACCAACGACGCCAGCTCCCGGGACGCCCGTATCCTGCACCACCAGATCTGCGACGCCATTGCCAAACATAACGCGGCAGAGGCCAAGAAGGCCATGGAAGAGCTGCTCTGCGTGAACCAGGAGCGGCTTCGGCAGGAGAATCAATGAAAAATGCCCCGCTTGAGCCAGGGTGGTTGTGCTGAACCTGCCTGGGTTGAGCGGGGCGGCGTTTTATGCGGGGAGGCAGGGCCGCTGTTTCCACCCGCCGTGCCCGCGCCGCCATGCAAAAACCGCCTGTGCCGCCCCATATGGGACAGCACAGGCGGTATTTTTCTGAAAAATCCGCTGGTTTTACTTCACCAGATACCCGCCGTCAACGGGGATAATGGCTCCGCCCAGGTAGTCGCTGGCGTGGGAGGCCAGGAAGATGCAGGCCCCCTTCATATCGTCGCCGGTGCCCCAGCGGCCCGCGGGAATGCGGTCCGTGATCTGCTGCTTCCTGGGATTCGCCGGATCCAGAAGGGCCGCGTTCATCTCCGTGGCCATGTAGCCGGGGGCCAGGGCGTTCACGTTGACGCCCCGGGCAATCCAGTCGTTGCTCAGCTCCTTCGTCAGCTGGGTCACGCCGCCCTTGGCCGCCGCGTAGGCCGGAACCGTCTGCCCGCCGAACCAGGAAACCATGGAGACAATCGTGATGATCTTCCCGTAGCCCTTCGCCAGCATGATCTTCCCCGCCTCCTGGCAGAGGATGAACACGGAGTTCAGGTTCACATTCAGCACCTCGTCCCATTCCTCAATGGGGAAGACCTCGGCGCTGTGGCGGCGCTGGATGCCGTGGGCCGTCACCAGGATGTCCAGGTCGTTCCCCAGCTTCTCCACGCAGTCCCGGAAGCCCTGGTAGACCCCCTCCCGCACGCTGAAGTCCGCCTGAACGCCGTGGCACTTGAAGCCCCTGCCGCAGAAGGACTTCGCTACCTCGTGCACCTTCGCGGAGGTGCCCACGATGGCCACCTCGCACCCGGCCTCCATCAGGCCCTCGGCCATGCCGTAACCCAGGCCGCGGGTGCCGCCGGTGACGATGGCCTTTTTGCCCTCGATGTTAAACATCTCTTTTCCGTTCATTGCCGCTCCTCCTTACTCCGCTTCGTCAAAGAGAATCACCATCTTCTTGGCGCTCTCGTCGGGATGGTCGATCAGGTGGAATACCCGGTCAATCTCGCTGAACTTGATGTAACTGGTCACGAGGCCCTTCACGCGGTACTTGCCCTCCGCCATCTTTTGGGCGGTGGGAACCCACTGGTTCAGGCTCATGCGGGTGCCGATGATATCCAGCTCCCGGCCGTTGATCATCTGCTGGTTGATTTTCTCCGGCTCCGTGGAGAAGCCCATGGGGACCACCCGTCCGGCGTTGCAGACGATGCCCGGCTGGAGGACCATGGTCAGACTGCCGGGGAAGGCGGCGGCGTCAAAGGCGACGGTGCAGCCGTGGCCGTCGGTAATTTTGCGGATTTCCTCCGCGATATTCTGGGTCTTGCTGTTGATGGTGTAGTCCGCGCCGAACTCCTTGCTGCGCTCCAGGCAGGCGTCGTCGAGGTCACAGCAGATGATGGTCTTGGCGCCCTTGAGCTTGCAGGCCTGGGTAATAATCGTGCCGATGGTGCCCGCGCCCAGGACGAAAACGGTGTCGTCGGGGCCCACCCGGCCGCGGCTGGTGCTGTGCTCGCCGATGGTCAGGGGCTCGATGAAGGCGGCGTCGGCCCAGGGGATGCTGTCGTCAATCTTGTAGACGTAGGGCTCCTCTACGCACCAGTATTCCCGCCAGCCGCCGTCGGTGCCGCTGCCCCGGACCAGGACGTGCTCGCAGACGTTGCCCCGTCCGTGGGTGCACTGCCAGCACTCGCCGCAGCGCATCACGTAGTCGATGACCACGTGGTCCCCGACCTGGATGTGGGTGCAGTCCTTGCCTACCTTCGTGACGAGGCCCACGTTTTCGTGGCCGGGGATGAGGGGGTAGCGGGAGTTGGGGTTCTCGCCCTTGAAGATGTGTACGTCACTGCCGCAGACGCCGGCGGCCATGAGCTTGATCTGGACCTGGTTGTCCGCGGGCTCCGGGATGGGGACTTCGCGGATCTCATATTTGTGGGGTTCTGTAACGACGACGGCTTTCATCGTGTCTTTCATGAAGATTCTCCTTATATTATGGAAGTAGTAGTTATTAGGGCCCCTCTCCAAGGGCAGTTATGTGCTGTAAAGGATTTCCTTTTGAACTATCGGATTTTTCACCACCATCCTTCATTTTGGGGGTGATTTCTAACAGTGAATCTTTCTTCTCTTTTCCTGTTGCTTACGGCGTGACCAGCGCGCCGTCCCGGCCCCGGGTCTGGGTCCAGGTTGTCACGGTTTTCTCGCAGGGGTACTTTGCCGCCTCCTTTTCATCAAGATCAACGCCAAGTCCCGGCTTGTCGTTGGCATAGACGTAGCCATTGCGGTATTCAGGAAGTCCCGGGAAGACCTCCAGGAGCGCGCCGTGAGGGCCTTTCAGCTCCTGAATGACGAAGTTGGGGGGCTCGATGCCGGACCACTCCTGGACGCCGAAGTTCTGGGCGGCCAGGTCGATGTGGATGTTGGCGGCGTGGGCCAGGGGGGACATGTCGCCGGGGCCGTGCCAGGCGGTGCGGACGCCGAACTGCTCCGCGAAAATTTGCAGCTTCCGGGCGGGGGTGATGCCGCCGATCTGGCTGATGTGGACCCGGAAGTAGTCGATGAGCTGCTCGGCGATGATGGCCTTCCACTCCCGGGAGTTGTTGAAGAGCTCGCCGTGGGCGATGGGGATGCTGGTCTGCTGGCGGAGGTTCCGGAGCCAGTTGATCTGCTCCAGGGGGACGGGCTCCTCCAGATAGAAGAGGTCGAAGGGTTCCAGCTCCTTGGCGAGACGGATGGCGTCGATGGGGGCGATGCGCTCGTGGACGTCGTGGATGAGCTGCATCTCCCAGCCGATGCGGGAGCGGATCTGGCCGAAGAGCTCTACGGTGTCGTGGATGTATCTGCGGGAGTCCAGGTACATGCCGTCGTGGGCGCCCTCGGGGGCGGTGCCGGGGGTCTGGCCGTAGGGGGCTCCGCCGTAACCGCCGCACTGGCAGCGCAGGTGGGTGATGCCCATCTCCTGGAAGCGCAGGATGTTGTCGCAGATCTCCTCGATGTCCCGGCCGTCCACGTGGCGGTAGACAGGAACGCCCTCCCGGACCTTGCCGCCGAAGAGCTGGTAGAGGGGCATGTTGGCCAGCTTGCCCTTGATATCCCAGAGGGCCATGTCGACGCCGGAGATGGCGTTGTTCTCGATGGGGCCGTTGCGCCAGTAGGCGTTGTGGTGCATGAGGGTCCAGAGCTCCTCGATGTTCTCCGCGTCCCGGCCCACCAGAAGGGGCTCCAGGTACTCCTCCACCAGGTGCTGGACGGTGAGGTGGCGATAGGCGAAGGTGGCGCATCCCAGGCCGTAGAGGCCCGGCTGGTTGGTATCCACCTTGACGACCACAAGGTTGATGCCCTCCGGAGCCGTGCAGATGACCTTGACGCCGGTGATTTTGACAGACATTGCAGTTCCTCCTTTACTCCTATTCTAACTTGTCATTCATCATACAAGTTGGAACCATAATATACGGCAACTTGTGGGTTAACGTACAAGTTGTATCGGAAAAACGGGGGCCGAAGGAGTTCCCTGGGCCCTCATTTTCGATTTTATGTCGCGCCGCTGTCCTTGTCCTGCTGGAACTCCCGCATGGTGACCTCGATGTGCTCCAGCATCTTCTGATACGCCTCCTGGGCGTCCCCCTTGCGGAACGCCTCCAGGATCAGCGTGTGGTACAGAATCCCGTTGTAGTCCCCCACCAGGAGGTTCATCTGCTCGTGGTTGCTCCGGGTCTCCGCGAAGACCTTGTTCAGGCTCTTCTCCAGGAGTGCGTTTCCCGAAGCCTTGCAGATCACGGCGTGGAACTGCATGTCAGCCCGGACGAATTTGGCGGGGTTGTTGCGGCTCCGCTCCATCTGCTGGAGGTAGTATTGCAGGTCAGCGAAGACCTCCGGCGTGTAGCGCTCCACGGCCATACGGCAGGCTTCCGGCTCCAGGATTCTCCGGAACTCCAGGACCTTGTAGATGTCCATGCAGTCGGCGGAGGTAATTTTGTTCTGGGCCTCGTCCCAGTTCTCCACCTGGCGGTTGATGAGGAAGGTGCCCTTCCCCTGGTAGCTTTTGAGCACGCCCAGGCCGATGAGGTACTGCACAGCGGTGCGGATACTGGAGCGGCTGACGCCCAGGTCGGCCACCATCTGGTTTTCGGAGGGGATTTTCTCGCCCACGGCCCACACGCCGGACTCGATATTTTCCTTGAGGTAAGCGATGACCTGGTTGGTGATGCTGGCGTTTTTTGCAATCATGGGAAAGGGCCTCCCCTCGTCGGTTGTCCGACAAGCTATAGGTTTATTTTAGCGAAACTGCGCGAATAGTCAAGAGGGTTTTTGCAATTTTTTGTCAATTCCGCCATTTTCGGGCATTTGCCTAAAAAGGCGCTGGGTTTTTGGGGATTTGGACGAAGGCGGGGGATAGGAAAAGCTGGCCGGATCGGGGGATTCGGCCAGCTTTGCGATGGTCAGAGCATGTTTGCCAGCAGGGAGTAGCCTGCGATCAGAAGGGGAATGGTGACGACGCAGAGGATCGTGGACAGGCAGACCTCCCGCACTGCCAGACTGTAGTCCTGGCGGTGGATCTGGGCGAAGATGGCTACGTTGGAGCCGATGGGGGCGCTGGCCGCAATCAGGATAGCCAGGCACAGGGTCCCATCCAGGGGCAGAAGCAGCAGGCAGAGGGCTGTCAGGGCCGGGATCAGCAGGAGACGGACGCCTGCGCTGGCGTACAGAATCCCGTCGCTGAAGACGCTTTTCAGCTCTACCTGGGCCAGGTAGATGCCCAGTATCAGCATCGCCACCGGTCCGTTCATCGCCGCCAGTGCGGAGAGTGCTCCCACCGCGGCCCCCGGCAGGGGCGGCTGGAAGAAGAACAATACCAGGCCAATGAGGATGGCGATGAGAATGGGATTCCGCGCCAGCTGGCGGGGACGAACGCTGTCCAGGGAGTCCGTCATTACCACAACGCCGTAAGTCCACTGGAAAATATTCAGCAGGGCCACGAAGGATGAGATGTAGATGACCGACTCCGCGCCCAGTACGCTCGTCACCAGCGGGATTCCGATAAAGCCCGCGTTGGAGAAGGAGACGCCGAAACGCTCCACCTTCTTCTTCCGGAACAGAACGCCGCACACCGCCATGGATAAAATCAGGGCCCCCAGGGAAACCAGCGTGGACCACAGCAGGGCGCGGGTCCGCTCCGGCGTCCGCTCCACCCGGTAGGAGTTCACAATCGCGCAGGGCAGAATGACGTACAGAAGCAGGCTGCCCAGCTCCTTACAGCCCTGAACCGAGACGAATTTCTTCTTGAACAGAAAATAGCCGACCGCCATGTAAATGGCCATGACTGTCAACTGCCGCAGTAAAACCGGAACCAATTCCATGGCTCTGCCTCCCCAATGTCCCGCCGCCCCCAGAGGGCAGGGACCTTATTTGTTGAATTTGCTCTCTGCCTCCACGCCGTCCAGCCCTTTCAGCTGGCGGCGCAGGTGCATCGCCCAGTATGCGGGATCGATGAAGGGGCGGAAATCGGTCTTATCGGGCCCCATGCGCTCCACCAGCTCAATGTTGGGGCCGTGGTTGCTGATGGTGATATCCACCGGGATATCCATCAAAGATTCCATCATTTTCCGGAAGTCCGCCCGCTCCTTCTTCGCCCGCTCCGCCTCATCGTCGCCGTAATTGCTGTCGGTGAGGACATTGATGCCCATGCCGCCGTGGAGGCCTACGCGGTACACCGTGCCGTCTTCGTCCACATCGTCGAAGAAGCAGCTGGTGGTGCCGGGGGTATGGCCGGGAGTGTGCTTTACATCGAAGGTAAAGCCGCCCCAGGTGATGGGCTTTTCGTAATCATAGAGCCGGTCAGGCTCGAAGGGGGTATACTGGTCAACAGGAGCATACCGCTCCCAGATGGAGGGATCGGTGAGCCAGTCCACCTCATAGGCACTCATGTACATGACAGGATGGCTGTAGTTCAGCAACAGGGGCATTCCGCTGCAATGGTCCAGGTGGGCATGGGAGAGCATACAGAGCTGGATATCCTTCTCAGGGTCGTAGCCCAGCTTCCGGACACACTCAAAGATCTGCCACATCTGCCCCCGGATCCCGGAGTCGATCATGATGATGCCGTCCTTATTCATGGTCTCGATCAGGACGACGCCGACCCACTGCTGGCCCACATACCAGCAGTGCGGTGAAAGCCGCACCAATCCGGTAGCCGTCTCCCAGGGACAGAGAGACGCCTGACGGTAGTAATCCATCGCATTCAGAATAACCATAAGAAAAACGCTCCTTTTAACAATAAAAAATGATCTGCCAGGGTCCAGGGAGGCGCCTGCCTCCCTGGTAGGGATTCCAAAGGGGCAAAGCCCCTTTGGCCGCCGGAGGCACAAAAATCAATCCTCGCTGACGTTATAACTGTCAGCCTGTTCGGAAATTTTGTCCAATTCAGTCTTGATGCCGCGCCTCTTTTTACTCTCCTCACGATAGCTGCGGATCAGCGGCCAGAAGAGGAAGAAGAAGGCGACAGCCAAGAAGGCCAGGCTGGCGGGGCGCTGGAGGAAAATCATGAAGCCGTTGCTGGAGTAGGTCATGCCCTTGCGAAGGTACTCCTCCATCATGGGGCCGAGGATGAAGCCTAAGATGAAGGGCGACAGGGGCAGGCTGCCGAAGGTCATGAGCAGGCCGATGACCACCATGACGACGGTGATGTAGCAGTAACTGTAGGAGTTGCCGTTGGCGTAGGCGCCGGCCATGCAGATCATGAAGATGGCGGAGTAGAGATAGCAGGTGGGCACCTTGAGGATATAGGGGAAGGTGCGGGTGCCGAAGCACTCCAGCAGGAAGGTAACAACGGCGGAGAGAAGCAGGACGCCGAAGAAGATGTACACCAGCTCCGTGTTGGTGCGCATCAGGTTGGGGCCCGCCTCGATGCCCTGGATCATAAGGGCGCTGATGAGCAGGGCGGTGGAGGTGTCGCCGGGGATGCCCAGAGCGACCATGGGGATGATGGCCCCGCCCACCGCGGCGTTGTTGGAGACTTCGGAGGCAATGATACCCTCGTCGCAGCCGGTGCCGAACTTCTCCGGCTCCTTGGATCCGGACTTGGCGGCGGCGTAGGCCACCATGTTGGAGAGGCCCGCGCCCATGCCGGGCAGGAAGCCGATGCCCAGGCCGATCAGGAAGGACTTGATCACCAGCTTCGTGTGGCCCAGGTACTCCCGGAGGGTAAAGCCGATGCCCTTGATGCTCTTCGTATCAATATCGGGGCTGGCCATGTCGCCCTGAGCGAAGTTGTGCAGCAGGGAGGCAATGGCGAAAATGCCCAGGGTCACGGACAGGAGGGGCATTCCGCCCAGGAGGCTGGTGATGCCGAAGGTGAAGCGCTTGGCGGCGTCCACCGGGGCGATGCCCACACAGCCCAGGAGCATCCCGATTCCGGCGGAGGTCAGGCCGCTGAACATGTTGCCCTTGGAGATGGAAACCACCAGTACAATGGCGCAGACGCACAGGGAGAAGAACTCCCAGGGACCCATCTTCACCGCAATCCTCGCCACCGGGTCGCAGACCGCCATGGCGACGGCCACGCTGGCCAGAGTGGCGATGAAGCTGGAGAAGATGGAGATGCCCAGGGCGCGGCTGGCGCGGCCCTTTCGGGCCATGGGGTAGCCGTCAAAGCAGGTGGCAATGTTGGCGGGGGAGCCGGGGACGCCCATCAGAATGGCGGAGATCAAACCGCCGGAGACGCCGCCCACAAAGATGGAGGACATGAAGATGATGGCGGTGTCCGGGGCCATGGCGAAGGAAATCGGGAGCAGCAGGGCCTGGGCCGTACAGTTGGACAGGCCCGGAATCGCGCCGAAGACGATGCCGATGATGACCCCGGCCACCATCAATACGAAGTTCAGCGGAGTAAACAGGGATTGCAGAACGGTAATCAACATAGTACATACCCTCCTTCGGATTACAGGATGGCCTTCCAGATCTGGCCCACGGGCATAATGACCTGTAAAATATTGTTGAACAGGATATATAACACGGCGGTGAGAACGGCGGGGTAGACAATATAGGTGACAGCGGAGATTTTTTGGCGTCCCCGCATAATCCACAGCAGCAGCGCCGTGCCCGCAAAGGAGCAGATGATGAAGCCGATATATTTCATCAAAACTGTGTATACCAACAGGAGGATCAGAACGCTCAGAATCTTAAACCAGCCCTCCTTCCCCTCTACGAAGGGCTTTTCATCCGGCTTGCTGCAGGTGATGAATTTGCCGATGGAGGACAGGAGCAGCAGAATGGCAATGCCGAAGGGGAAGGCTTTCGAGCCGGGGTCGCTGCCGCTGATGCTGCCGAAGGTGGGCCTGATTTGGGTGGTCAGGCCCATGATGAGGATGGACACAAGGGCCATGCCAATGCTGAAAATGCGGTCACGATTCATTACAAATTTCTTTTTCATATCACGCCTCCGAAAGAGAATGGTGGCTGCTGCCACCATTCTCCTGTTGTCCATTCAGTTGATAGGTCCGGCGGCGGGCCTCAGCACAGGCCCAAGGTCTGGCAGGTCTCTGTGATGGTCTGGAGATTTTTCACAGAGTTGTCATAGCACTCCTTCCAGCTGTTGAAGGGGCAGTAATACTCCGCGCCGCTCTCCTGGAGCTTGGCCTGGGTGCCTTCGTCGTCAATGGCGGCTTTGAAGGCGTCGAAAATAGCGGTGTAGGTGGCGTCGCCGGCTCCGGCGGGGGCCCAGACGATCAGCTCGGTGTTCACGTCCACCTTGTCAAAACCGGCCTCCTCCAGAGTGGGGACAGCGGCCATCTTCTCGCCCAGGATCTCGCTGCGGCCCTGCTCGGCGGCCAGGACCTTGATGTCGCCGCTGTCATAGTAGTTCTGGGCGGTGGCCTGGTTGATGGTGGTGACGTCGATGTTGTTGCCCATCAGGAGGGTGATGCGGTCATTGTCGGAGCCGGTGGACACGTAGGTCCAGTCGATGCCCAGGTTCTTGGCGCACAGGCCCACGTAGACGTGGCTCAGGGAGCCCAGCTCCACGCCGCACTGGAGCTCGCCGGGATGCTCCTTCGCGTAGTCCACCAGATCTTGGATGGTGTCGAAGGGAGAGTCCTTGGGAACGCAGATGTACTGGGACGCGCCGGTGGGCAGGCAGACCACGGGCACCAGCTCCTCGGTGGGATGGATGTCCGTGAGGCCCGTGACGTAGCTGACATAGAGGCCGGTGTTGTAGAAGATGACCTCGCTGCAGGTCTCGGGATCGCCTGCCTTGACCCGCTCCCAGCCCACGGCTCCGCCGCCGTCGGTGTCGTTCTGGACGACGAAGTTGCCGAAATCGCTCAGGCGCTCCAGGAGGATGCGGGCGCAGATGTCGGTGCCGCCGCCCGCGCCTGCGGAGACGGTGAGGGTCACGGCGCTCTGGGGCCAGTTGGAGGTCTCGGCGTCTCCGCCGCTGCTGTCCGATGCGCCGGAACCGCCGGTGCTGGCGGGCGGGGTGCTGCCGCCGGAACTGCCGGAATTGCCGGAGTCGCCGGTGCTACCGCCGCAGGCGGCCAGGGACAGAACCATCGCCAAGGTAAGCAGGAGTGCAAATAGCTTTTTCATCTTCGTTCTTCCTTTCCTTTGAGTGTCTTTTGTTCTTCCGCAAACCCTATCGAATTTGTTTGCTTGTACATATGCTACAAAAAAACGCTTCAAATGACAATTATCAATATTCTATATAACTATAGAGAAGCTCTATATGCTTTATTGAATCTGTCTATTATTGTGCTATAATAGAGAGAGGGTTTCTGCGCGGTCAGAAATTTTTTTGATGCAGACATCGGCCGCAGAAAAAGGAGGCGCCGTGAAATGCACCTGAATGTAATCTTTTATTTCCTGGCCATCGCGGAGGAGGGCAGTCTTTCAAAGGCGGCGGAAAAGCTGTACATCACCCAGCCCACCCTGAGCCATTTTCTGTCAGTTCTGGAAAAGGAGCTGGGCGTGACGCTGTTTTACCGGAGGAACAATCAAGGGCTGGAACTGACCTCCGCAGGGCGGGCCTATTACGAGGGCGCGAAGAAAATCGCCTTAATCTGGAAGAGTACCCGTCAGGAGCTGGAGAACTGCAAGACGACCTCATCCCGCACCATCCGCTGCGGCACCGGAGGCGCCGATCAGATCACCCACAAGCTGGTCCACTGCTTCCAGAAACTTCAAACCCGCTATCCCGGTACGGAGCTGCGCTCCTGGTCCGCGCTTCCCTCCGAGATTCACCAGATGCTTCTGGCGGGGGACCTGGATCTGGGGTACTCCGCCTACCTGAAAGAAGAAAAACTGCTGACCTACGAGCCGTTGATCACCAGCGAGGTGGATCTGGTCCTTCCGCGGGATCATCCGCTGGCCCACTACTCCTTTGAAAATCCCGGAAACGAGGACGTGCGCATTCCCCTCTCCATGGCAAGGGACTTCCCCTTCGCGCTGATTGTGGAGGGTTCCATCCTCCGGCAGGTGGAGGAGGAATACTTCGCCCAGGTCGGCTTCCGCCCGACTGTGCTGGCGACCTACTCCTTCCCGCCGTCTATCAAGGAGTACATCTCCCATAACGGCCTGGCGGGCCTGGCGGCGCGGCACCAGCGTTACGCCGGCATGGCGCGGGTGGCCTTGTCCCCGCCGATGTATTACACCTGCGGCTTGTATTTCCGGAATGATATCAAGCTCAGCCCTCCGGTCAAGTACCTGATCGCGCTGCTGAAAGAGTACCCGGTGGACTACGATCTATAGAAGAAAGGCGGCAGGGAACCCCCCTTGCCGCCTTCTCTGCGCCAGCTCCTGTCACGTTCCGGAAGCCCGAATCCCTACTCCCGTCCCACCCAAAGGCGCGAAAAGCCGCCCCGGAGCGTAAAAGCTCCAGGACGGCTTTCTTGTCTGTCTGCTGCTCAGAACCAATTTTTCTTCGTAAAGAAGCGCCAGATGAAGAACCACGCCCCCAACATAACCACGGCTCTTCCGATCTCCAGGGCCCTGTAGGCCGGGATATGCTCCCGGTACTCCACTTCGCTGTACGTCCTCCCGAAGTCTCCCACCATGTCGATATAGCAGTCACTGCGGGTCAGGCGGTACGCGTCATAGGATAAGATCCGCTGCCCCTCGCTGGAAAGTTTCAGCGGGGCCAGACGGCCCACCGGCAGGCGGTAGCGGAACACGTCTACTTCCTCCGCGTGCTCGAAGTTGATCAGGGCCGCAAGGCACTCCCCGCTGTCCAGGGTGACGAAGTAGAAGTTCCGGTTGTCGATGGTGCGCACGGTGTTGGTAATCACGTCCCCGGTGACGAAGAAGATGTCCTGGGCCTCCATGTCGGCGACGGAACGGGCCTTGGGGGTGCTTTCCACAGGCTCGCCCCCCACGTCCCCGGGGTCCATCGCCAGGCTTTCAATGTAGGCAGGATAGGCCACGTTCTGGTTGTAGGGGATCAAGAAGAAAGCGTAGCCCGCCATAAAAACGATGACGGCCAGAATGCAGGCGGGGACGATGGCAACAGCCACCCGCAGGGGCACTTGTCCTATCATAGATCTGTTCCTCTCTGCTGTGTATTCGGGCCGCCCGTCAGGCCCCCTGGCTCAGCCGGAAGCGGGACACCAGCTCTTTCAGCAGAGCTGCCTGACTGGAGAGCTCCTCGCTGGCAGCGGCGCTGGCCTCGGCGGTGTCCACGTTGCTCTGGACCACGGTGGAGATCTGCTCGATGCCCCGGGTGATCTCCACGGCGTTGGCGGACTGCTCCTTGGTATAGTCGGCGATGCCGGTGATGAGGGCGCTCATCTCGTCGGCCTTGGCAGCGGCAGCCAGCATGGAGGCCGCAGTATCCTTGGCGGCGTCCACCCCCGCGTCCATGGCCCCCACCGTCTCGCTGAGCAGGGCGGCGGTTTCCTGGGCGGCGGAGGAGGAACGGCTGGCCAGGGACCGCACCTCGTCGGCCACCACGGCGAAGCCCTTTCCGGCGGCGCCCGCCCGCGCGGCCTCCACAGCGGCGTTCAGCGCCAGAATATTCGTCTGGAAGGCGATGTCCTCGATGGCCTTCACAATCTGGTGGATCTCCGCGGACTTCTCGCTGATCTTCCCGATGATCTCCGTCATGTTCTGCATCTTCCCGTTGCTCTCCACCAGGCCCTTTTTCACCTCGCCGGAGATCCGGTTGGCCTCCTGGGCCCCCTGGGCGATGTTCCGCACGCTCTCGGACACGGCGCTGATGTGGCCCGCCAGGGCCTGGACCTCCGCCGCCTGCTCCGTGGAGCCCTGGGAGAGGGTCATGGCCCCGCTGGACACCTGTTCCGCCCCCGCGGCCACGTCCCGGGACGCCGTGCGGATCTGGCCCATGGCCCCGCCCAGGGTCCGGCAGATCTGCTCCAGGGCCGTCTTGATCTTCTCGAACTCCCCAACATACTGGAGGGTCAGCGTCACGGACAGGTCCCCCTCCGCGATGCGCAGGAGAGCGGCGGAGATCTCGTCGATGTAGTTGATGTAGTCCCGGAGGCGCAGGGTCACGCGGTTGAAGTCCTCCGCCAGGGCCCCCAGCTCGTCCTTGGACTGGTACTCAATCCGCTGGTCCAGATCCCCGCCGGCAATCCGCCGGGCCGCCTGGCTCAGCTCCCGCACGGGCCGTCCGATGATCCGCCGCACCTGGATCACCACCAGGAGCACCATGGCCAGAGCCGCGATGAGGCCCACCAGGACCATGGTGAGGGTAAGGCCCGTCAGCTCCTGGAGCACCTCGCTCCGGGAGACGGTGGCAACCGCCGCCCAGTCGCTGCCGGGCACCTGGCTGATCAGGAAGTAGGTGTTGTCGTAGACGGACATGCCCCAGGCCCCGGCGGCAATCTGCGCCCCGGCGTAGCGGTACAGCCCGCCCTCCGCCTGGGAGAGCCGGACGCCGGTGACGCTGCTGTCCCGGTGGCCGATGATGGTGTCCGTCCGGGTGTCCACCAGGAAGATGCCCCCGGTGTCCTCCAGCTGCACGCCGCTGACAATGGGGGAGATGGCGTCCAGGTACACGTCCGCGGCGGCCACGCCCCGGACCCGGCCGCTCCGGCTTTTCAGCACGCCGGAGGCCCCCACCACGTAGGAGCGGCTGTCCTCGTCAAAGTACACGTCCCCCAGGATAAAATCCTCGGAGGCCACGCCGTCCTGATACCAGCTCTTGGCCAGGGCGTCGAAGTCCGGACCCGGCACGAAGGAGGCGTGGTACAGGGACCCGTCCGTCAGGGCCACGTAGAGGCCCGCGGGGTACGAGTCGCTCTGCCCCGCGGTGTGGCGGATGTAGTCTGTCAGCTCGGGGATGTCCATGTCGGCGTACTCGATGGTGTCCCGCTGTGTCTCCAGCATGGCCAGGGTCCGGTTCATCCAGGCGCGGGTCTGCTGGATGGTGCTCTCCATGGTGGCCTGAAGCATTTCCTCGCTCTTGTCCAGGAGGGCGTGGGACATCTGGAAATAGACCACGGCCAGCAGCACCGCCACTGCCAGAACCACGCTGCCCACGATGGCGGACACCAGCTTCCCGGTGATCCCCCAGCCCCTCCGGGTCCTTTCGCTCCGCTCCGCGCCGCTTTCGGCTTTTCTCTTCTTCATAATGACGACTTCCTTTCCCAGCCCCCGCGGAAGGGGGGCTTTTTCCTCACTCTCTCAGATTACACGCGTCCTCATTATATCAGAGGCGGCGCGGAATTACAAGGCGAACCAGGAGATTTTCATCCTGGAGGCATTTTGAACAGCGGCCGAAAAAGCGGCTTGCATAATCCTTCCTTTTGCCGTACAATACTGAATCAGAGCGTCCCGGCGCCGATTTTATCTGCAAACGGAGTGACCCCCATGGACTTTCAAACCTACTTTCCCATATGGCCCAGTCTGACCCCCGCCCAGCAGGCCCGCCTCCTCGCCGGTCTGAGCGAGCGCAGCGCAAAAAAGGGAGCCGTCCTCCACAGCGGCGGGGACTGCACCGGCCTCCTGCTCATAAAATCCGGACAGCTCCGGGCCTGCATCCTCTCCGACGAGGGCCGCGAGATCACAATTTACCGCCTTTTTGACCGGGATATCTGCCTCTTCTCCGCCTCCTGCATGATCCGGAGCATCCAGTTCGACGTGACCATCGAGGCGGAGAAGGACACGGAGCTCTGGGTCATCCCCTCGGAGGTCTACCGCCGGATCATGGAGGAATCCGCCCCCCTGGCCAACTACACCAACGAACTCATGGCAGGCCGCTTCTCGGAGGTCATGTGGCTTGTGGAGCAGATCATGTGGAAGAGCATGGACCGCCGGATCGCCGCCTTCCTGCTGGAGGAAGCCGCCATCGAGGGCGAGGCGCGGCTGCATGTCACCCACGAGACCATCGCCAGGCACCTGGGGACCCACAGGGAGGTGGTCACCCGGATGCTGCGCTACTTCCAGAGCGAGGGGATGGTCCGGCTGTCCCGGGGGCTTGTGGAGCTGACGGACGAGGCGGCGCTGCGCGCCCTGGGAAACGGCTGAGAAAAACGCGCCCCGCATTCAGGAACATGCGGGGCGCGTTTCCTTATGTCTGATCCATGCCGCAGGCAGCAGCCGTTTCAATCAGGCGGCGGTCGTTCACCACCGCGTCATAGAAGCGGAAGCCGCCGGAAAAATTGTAGGTCTCATAGCCGTACCCGGCCAGGATGCGGCAGGCGATGTAGCTCCGCAGGCCGCTCTGGCAGACGACGTACACCGGCTTCCCGCTCTCGATTTCCCCCAGCCGCTCCCGCAGCTCGTCGACCGGGATGTTCCGGAAGCCCTCGATGTGGCCCCCCGCGTACTCCTGGGGCGTCCGGGCGTCCAGCAGCGTCACGCTCCCGTCCCGGGGCAGGGCCTCCACGTCCTCCAGGCGGAACTGCTTTACAATACCCTCGGCGATGTTTTCGATCATAAAGCCCGCCATGTTCACCGGGTCCTTGGCGGAGGAATAGGGGGGCGCGTAGGCCAGGTCCAGGTCCTTGAGCTGGAGGGCCGTCAGTCCGGCGTGGATGGCCGTCGCCAGCACGTCGATCCGCTTATCCACCCCCGCATAGCCCGCGATCTGGGCTCCCAAGAGGCGGTACGTGCCCTTCTCGAAGACCACCTTCATGGTCATGACCTTGCCGCCGGGGTAGTAACCCGCGCTGCTCATGGGGGAGAGGACCACCGCGTCCGCGTCCAGTCCCGCCTTTTTCGCGTTCGTCTCGTTGACGCCGGTGACGGCCGCCGTCATGCCGAAGACCTTGATGACGGAGCTGCCCTGGCTCCCCAGGTAGCGGCTGTCCCCGCCGCAGATGTTGTCCGCCGCGATGCGGCCCTGCTTGTTGGCGGGGCCCGCCAGGGAGAGCAGGACCTCCTGGCCCGTAACGGCGTGCCGGACCTGCACGGCGTCGCCCACAGCGTAGATGTCGGGAACGGAGGTCTCCATCCGCTCGTTGACCACGATGCTGCCCTTGAGACCCAGCTCCAGCCCCGCCTCCCTGGCCAGGGCGGTGTCCGGGGTGACGCCGATGGCCAGCACCACCATGTCCGCGTGAAGGGGCGCACCGTCTTTCAGCAGCACGTCCACGCCGCCGTCCCGTTCCTCGAAGCCCTCCACGGTGCGCCCCAGGGCCAGTTTGACGCCGTGGGCCCGCATTTCACTGTGGATGAATGCCGCCATGTCCGGGTCGAAGGGGTTCATGAGCTGCCGGGGCCGCTGGACAATCGTAACCTCCATCCCCAGCTCCCGCAGGTTCTCCGCCAGCTCCAGGCCGATGAAGCCTCCTCCCGCCAGCACCGCGGATTTGGGCTGATGGGCGCTGATGTAGTCCTTGATGCGGAACGTGTCCTCCACCGTCCGCAGGGTGAAGAGCTTCTCCAGGCCCACGCCGGGGAGGCGGGGCTGGGTGGGCTTCGCGCCGGGGGAGAGGAGGAGCTTGTCGTAGGACTCCTCGAATTCTTCGCCGCTCTCCAGGTTTTTCACGGATACGGTCTTGCGCTCCGGGTGAATGGCCGTGACCTCGTGGCGCACCCGCATCTTCACCCGGAAGCGGCCGTAAAAGCTCTCCGGCGTCTGGAGGGTTAGGGCGTTGGGGTCTTTGATGGTCCCGCCGATATAGTAGGGGAGGCCGCAGTTTGCGTAGGAGACGTAGCTGGAGCGCTCAAAGACGATGATTTCCGCCCGTTCGTCCAGCCTCCGCAGCCGGGCCGCGGCGGTAGCGCCTCCCGCTACGCCGCCGATGATCACTACTTTCATATCAGCGCTCCACCCTTCCTTTATAGGCGGCGATGCCGCCGATGTTTTTCACGTTTGCAAAGCCCAGCCGCCCCAGCAGTTCCACCGCCTGGCGGCTCCGCGCGCCGCTGTGGCAGTAGACGAACAGCGCCGCGTTCTTCTCCGCAGGGACCCGCCCCTCCGCGCCCAGGGACTGCAAGGGAACGTTGATGCTGCCGGGGATGTGGCCCTCCCGGTACTCCTGGGGCGTGCGCACGTCCAGCAGGACCGCGCCGGAAGCCGCGCTGTATTCCGTCAGGCCCTGGTTGATGTCAGGGGCTTTCATAAAGTCGAAGAATCCCATTGTGCTGCCTCCTTATCTGTTGCTTTGGCTTTATTATAACCGGATGGGCGTTGGGGGTCTGTGACAATGTTACCCTATGGCGGCACGGCCCTTTTCCCGGCGCGGTCCGGCTTTATTAAAGAACTGCCGTATCTCAAATTTATTTTTTGAAGAAGCAGCCGCCCTGCGATCAAAAAACGACAACAAAATTCGACGTATTCCGAACTACATCTGGTACTGACAAAAGCGCCGGAGCACTGAATGGGGAAAATGCGCCTGCCCCGCTGCAATGCAGGCGGGAGACCAGCTCTGTACAGCAGCCGCGGAGCCTCGCAAAATTGGAATTATTTCCCTTGACACCCGCTGCTTTCCCATATAGAATAGACCGCAGCCAGCAATCTCTGGGAAAGCAGGCAGGCCGCTCAGCGCCTGCGGAAGCCGCGCTGAAACGGCTCTTGACAGACCTGCTTCGCGAAGGACAGCAAGAACTTTCTGAAAACGGTTGTCAAGGCCCCGGTCGAAAAGGCACAGGAGCCAAAAAGTACAACAAGAAATTGCCGCCTTCAAATATCCAAAAGGCGACGGAAAGGAGACGCATATGACAGTACAGGAACTCACCGCCGAACTGACAGACCTGCGGGACAGCATCGGCCAGCACATGGAAGCCCTGAGCGGCATGAGTCCCGAGGCCCAGAGGGAAATGTTCCTGGCGGACCTGGAGCGCGTCAGGAGGTTTACCGGCAAGCTGGAGCAGGCAGAACAGGCATAAGCGCGCCGCCCCGGTACCATGCCGGGCAGCGGAAGGAAACAGGCAGATGCTTCGGGCATTCTGCCTGTTTCTTTTTATGAAGCCTGAAAGGTGAAACATGCCGGATTCCTCCGGCGCCCCGTCAATTTCACCAGAGCACGGGAGGAAATTTGTGGCATCTTTTATTTCAACAGCTGTCAAAAAGAATAAACTTGCTATCAATGCAGAGGTCATGTTAAACTTTATTGCAGAAAGCCCAAAAAAATCCATCCGGCGCCGCAATATCTTGGCTGTTTTTACAAAAGGCAGCAGCCCGCTTCCGCATTTTCCCGAATATACTCAAGAATCTCCCTGCTGAACGCTTTCACAGCCGGAGAAGGACGGATCTTCTGGCTGCGGAGCAGGGAGATACAGCGGTACTGGGGCGGGTCCAGGGAAAAGACCTGAACGCCGCCTATCCTCTCTTTCAGAGATTTCAAAACCAGGTTGCCCACCACACAGTAGCCCAGCCCGCCCTCCACCATCGCCGCCAGGCTGACAGCATCATAGGCCCGGTTCCGGGAGTGGACCTCCAGGCCCAGACTGGCCAGCGTATGCGCCGCGTCCTCCTTCATCCGGCCCATTTGCAGCACAAGGGGGATGCTTTTGAGCTCCTCCGCTGTAACGATCCCCTCCCGCCGGGAGGAAAACCCCCGGCCAATGATCACCTTCATCTCGTCCCGGTAGAGGTCCGTAATCTCCAGATGGTCCGAGGGATTGGCAGCGGCGATGCCCAGGTCGATTTCGTAGTTCTCAATCCACTTGATGATTTGGCGGTTGTGGAGTCCCGCCTGGACGTTCACAGCGATATCGGGGTACTTCTCCTTGAAACGGTTCAGGATGTCCGGCACCCAGGCCACACAGGTGGAGGAGCAGGTGGCAAGGGAGACGGAGCCCTTGGAGAGGTTCTGAATGCCGGAAATGTGCTCCTGGAAGCGGCTGGCGCTCTGAATCACATCGTGGGCGTAGGGCAGAAGATCCTCTGCGTCTTCGGTGAGCCGCCAGCGCTGGCCGCCCCGGTACAGGAGGGGGAAGCCCAGTTCCCCTTCCATGCGGGCGATGGCGTGGGTGACCGCCGAGCGGGTCAGGTGCAGCTTCTGGGCGGCGGCAGCCATGCTGGGACTCTCCGCAATGACGGTAAACGTATAAAAGTCAGACAATGTCATGGCGCCTCCTCCTTTTCTATAGAGTTGTTTTTAGTATATAGGAATTATTCAGGCATTACAAGCTCCGCTTTGACAACGGCAAAACAAAAAATAATGCGGTTTTTTATACAATCAACATAGAAAAGGAGATGTTTATTATGAGGACCAAGGAACTGGCGGCAGAGCTGAAGGACTATGGAATCTCTCTGAGGCGCACCTTCCACCAGCACCCCGAGCTGGGAAGAGAGGAGTATGAAACCGCCAAACGGATTGAGGCGGAACTGGACGCCATGGGCATTCCCCACAGCCGCCTGGGCGGCACGGGAGTTATCGGCCTCATCCAGGGCACCAGGCCAGGCAGGACCGTGGCTCTGCGGGCCGACATGGACGCCCTGCCCGTTCAGGAGGAAACGGGCGCCCCCTACGCCTCCCGGACCCCGGGGGTCATGCACGCCTGCGGCCACGACGGCCACACCGCCTCCCTCCTCACCGCCGCCAACATCCTCTCCCGGATGCGGGACCGGATCAGGGGCACGGTCAAGCTGATCTTCCAGCCCGCGGAGGAGGCCACCTTTGCGGACAAGCTGGTGGAGGCCGGCGTCATGGAGGGCGTGGACGCCATCATGGGCATCCACATCTGGCAGGATGTGGAACACGGAAAGATCTACATCGGCGCCGGGGAGCAGATGTCCTGCCCCATCGAGTTCCGAATCACCCTCACCGGCGAGGGCGGCCACGGCTCCCAGTCCCACCAGGCTATTGACACCATCGTCCCCATGGCGGCGCTGATTATGAACCTGCAGACCATTGTGAGCATGGAGTTCAACCCCCTGACCGACATCGCGCTGACCATCGGGCGGGTATACTCCGGACAGAACGCCTACGTCCGCCCCGGTGACAGCTACAACCTGGTTTCCGGCGTCTGCAATCTGGAGGGGACAGGGCGGGCCTTCAATAAAGAGGACAGCGACCATCTCCAGGAGAAAATCACCCGGATGCTGGAGGGCATTGAGAAGACCTACCGGGTGAAGGGTTCCCTGTACTACCTCCTGCGCAGCCCCGCCGTATACAACGATCCCGCCCTGGCGGAGCTGGGCCGGAAGACCTGCCGCAGCCTGTGGGGGGAGGAGGGCCTGGATCACACGCTGGGCAAGGTAATGGCCAGCGAGGACTTCGGGCACTACACCAAAACCGGCGTTCCCGGACTCTTCGCCTTTGTGGGAAGCCGGAACGTGCAGAAGCTGAAATACTATCCCCACCACGACTCCCACTTTGACATCGACGAGGACGCCATTGAGCAGTCCTCCTGCTTCTACGCCCAGTTTGCTCTGGACTACCTGAACCAAGGCTGACGCTGCCTGAGCAGCGGCGCACGAAAGGAGGTCCGCCGCCCCGCCGCTGGTGCAGTACACAAATACGGAAGGGAAAGGAGATTACCTATGGAAACTAAAACAGAGCTCAAGAAGAAAAAATTTGAAATGCCCCATGTGTACGTAATTCTGGGAACCCTGCTTGTCATCGTAACCATCCTGACCTATATAATCCCCGCCGGTACCTACGATTTTATCGAGGTGAACGGAAAGAACGTAATTGACGTCAACACTTTCCACTACATCGATCAGACCCCCGTCAGCCCCTGGGGCATGATCATGGCCATTCCCCAGGCTTGCGTCAACAGCGCCATGCTGATCATGTGCTCCTTCATCATCTCCGGCGCCATCAACATTATCAACAAGACGGAGGCTCTGGACGCCACGATTGGCCGTTTCGCCCACGCTGTGCGGAATAAGGCCGCCCTGGCCGTTCCTATGGTGATGCTGCCCTTCGTGGTCCTGGGCATGGTGGGCATCACGGAGCCCGCCAACGTGGCCTTCATTCCATTGGGCATGATGATCGGTTTTGCGCTGGGGGGCGACGCCATTGTGGGCACCGCCATCGTCCTCTTCGGCCTGAGCGCAGGCTTCACCATGGCCCCCTTCGGCACCTCCACCACCGCCAATGCCCAGACCATCGCCGGAATCCCCATTTACTCCGGCTGGGAGCTGCGTACCGTGGCTGTGATCATCTTCTGGGTGGTCAACGCCGTCCTGATTACCAGGTACCTCAAGCGCCTCCAGAAGGACCCGAACCAGAGCTGCTGCATCGACGATCCTCACGTCTACAAGTCCTATGGTAAGGTAGAGGGCGTTGAGCTCACCAGCCGCCGGGCGATAGTGGCCGCCATCTTCGCCATCATGTTCGGCATCATTATCTGGTCTGTTGTCAAGGGCATTTGCAGCATCCAGCTGGTGGCCAGCGTGTTCCTGGTGGGCTCCCTCGTCTCCGGCGTGATCTACGGCTTCTCCCCCAACACCATCAGCGAGCTCCTGGCGGAGGGCTTCGCGCAGATCGCTTTCGGCGCGCTGATGATCGGCTTTGCCGCCTCCATCTCCGTGGTGATGACCAACGGCAACATCATCCACACCTGCGTCCACGCAGCGGCAGCAGTCGTGGGGAGCCTTCCCCCGGCCTTCACGGCCATTGGCATGAACATTCTGAATATTTTTGTCAACTTCTTCATCATCTCCGGCTCGGGCCAGGCCTTTGTGGTCATGCCCATCATGAGTCCCCTGGCCCAAGTGGTGGGCGTCACCCAGCAGACCGCGATTCTATCCTATCAGCTGGGCGATGGCCTGACCAACTTCCTCTATCCCCAGTCCGGCGTGCTGATGGCCGCGCTGTCCGTCAGCCGGGTTTCCTGGTCCGACTGGGTGAAGTTCGCGGGGAAGTTTATCGCGATTCAGACTGTGATCGGCTGGGCTTTGATCGTTGTCGCTACGCTGACGGGATATGGCGCGGCGCTTGGCTGACTGCAGCAAAGCTGGCTCCTTTGTAAGAAGCGGCAAAAAGACGCAAGAATTTCTCGGTACAGTTGACATAAAACTGGTTTTGGCACAAGGAGCAGACCGCTGGTCTGCTCCTTGTTTTTGGTATATTGCACAAAACATTCCTGTTCACTCTTCCATTTTACAGGAGAGAATGCTATACTTGGTAAACAGGGGCTTTCTGCACCTGAAGCGGCGACAGCGCCCGATTTTATGGAAGTGATGAAATGCTGGTTCTGATTACTTACGACGTGAACACAGAAGACGCAGCCGGCCGCAGGCGACTCCGGCAGATCGCAAAGCAGTGCGTAAACTACGGCCAGCGGGTACAGTGCTCGGTTTTTGAGTGCCTTCTCGACCCCGCCCAGTGCCGCAGCCTCCAGGCAAAGCTGTGCAAAATCATGGACCCGGAAAAGGACAGCCTGCGGTTTTACTACCTGGGAAACCGCTACGAAAACAAAATCGAACACTTTGGCGCTAAAAGCACTTACATGCCTGAGGATACCATGATCCTGTGAGTGCGAACCGGAAGTGAACAGGAAATCGATTGTGCTTCGCACCTTTTTGAGGGGAGGCTGTTGGGGAATAGGGTACGTATGCACGATGGAGAGGAGGGGGATGCGGGAAAAGCGTTGTGTATATGTACTGAATTTGTTGTGGGTTTTTGTTTGTTTTTGCTGTCGCTCCCCTCGCGGGAGCGTGGATTGAAATATTGCCATGAAACCGCAGAGGAGGCGTTTATGAGGTCGCTCCCCTCGCGGGAGCGTGGATTGAAATCGAGCTCTGGAGAGTGGGATTCTATCGTTTATGGAGTCGCTCCCCTCGCGGGAGCGTGGATTGAAATGCAAAGCTCTTCCACGTGTGACTCTCTGGCTTCGTGGTCGCTCCCCTCGCGGGAGCGTGGATTGAAATTTCGACGTGCGCAAGATGTTCGACGGGAACGGAAAGTCGCTCCCCTCGCGGGAGCGTGGATTGAAATGGAGCGCCCATAATCAGACTGTCCGCCGCCGTTGTCGCTCCCCTCGCGGGAGCGTGGATTGAAATTCCGAAATGATAAGGGTCAGTCAGAAATTCATCAGTCGCTCCCCTCGCGGGAGCGTGGGGTGAAATGTCGTGTGTAAATGTAAGCGCGGGGTGTTCCGGCTCGCGATCGGAACGGGGTCGTGGGGGGAAGGCGT
>JAAVZX010000045.1 GCA_022791875.1 Oscillibacter sp. | reverse complement strand
GGGGGAATTCCAGAGCGGTCAAATGGGGCAGACTGTAAATCTGTTGTCTTCGACTTCGGTGGTTCGAATCCACCTTCCCCCACCAAAAGAAGGAAGCCTGTATTGGGCTTTCTTCTTTTTTTACTGCCTGCCAGTCCCCGCGGGGGACGGGGGGCCTCCGGCGGCTTCCTTTTCTCGAGAGAAAAGGAAGCGAAAAGAGCTTTAACTCGACGCGAATCTGGTGGGCGCTGGGGCCTCTGCGCCGGGACGGGGTGCGTCGGTTCCGCAAAACGTTGTTTTGCGGAAGGTATTTTCCTGAGTGGGGGCAGTCACAAAGGGTAGGTTATACACACCCCGCGGGGCCTTCCATGCCAATGGAAGGTCCCGCACGCACTTCCCACGTTACCGTGTGACAGGCTTTCGTGACCACCAGAGTACAGAGCGGATCTAAAGCTCTTTTTGCTTACTTTTTCTCTCGAGAAAAAGTAAGCCGCCGGAGGCCCCCCGTATGTACACACCACGCAAACCAACAAGTTTCTTGTCAACGATGTCAGTATATCACAGCATTCTTGCGCTGTCAAGAGGGTTTGACAAGAAACTTGTAAAAAATGTTGACAGTGGCTGGAAATTCCGATATGATGTAGAAAACGTGGAAAAGGGGCGGCTGGATATGACGTTTGGTGAGCGACTTCGGGCACGGCGGGAAGAGATGGGGATGTCGCGGGAGGCTTTGGCCGCTATGCTTGGGATTACTTCTTCCGCAATCAGTAATTATGAGAATGATACCAGTTTTCCGAAGCGGGAGATTATGCTCCGCCTTTTTGACTGCCTGGATACCGATCCGAATACCCTGTTTCAGGATAGCTTTGTCGGGGGGAACCGGGCTTTGAGGCGCGGGGAGAGGAAACTTCTGGAGGAGTACCGGGAGCTGTCCAATCTGGGGCGGGAGACGGTGCTGTCTATGATTGAGGCGCTGCGGGCCTGCCAGGAAGAGGCGGAGGCGGGGGTGAATCAGCCGGAGCCGCGGGTGATTCCGCTGTACCTGACCACTGCGGCGGCGGGCTACGCCTCGCCTGCCTTTGGGGAGGATTTTGACTATATTCCCGTGGAGGATGATGTGCCTGCGGCGGCGGAGTACGCGGTGCGGATTCAGGGGGATTCTATGGTCCCCTATATTGAGGACGGGTCTATTGTTTACGTGAGCCGCGATCCGCTTAAAGCGGGGGATGTGGGGATTTTCTGCGTGGATGGGGATATCCTTTGCAAGCAGTATTATAAGGACCCGATGGGGATCGTTTACCTGTTTTCGCTGAACCGGGCGCGGGCGGACGCGGACGTTGTGCTGTCTTCGGCTGGGGGGCGGAGCCTGGTTTGCTTTGGGCGGGTCATTATGCGTGCGCCGCCGCTGCCGGGGATGTGAAGTGCATAAAAAAGAACGGCACAGACTGGCTGTGCCTCATAAAGAAAATGAGGGCAAGACAGACCGTGGGGGGTGTCTTGCCCTTTTTATATTGTGCGGTCCGCTGTGGGATTTTCGGGAAAAGCATTTTTGGAACAAATCAATCAGACAGAATTTATATTATTCAATGCCAAACTCTTTTGCATATTGGATCGTCCCATTCACTTCATGGGCGTTTTCACTTATTATATAAGCCATAAAGTTTTCTTTTGGCACATCAAAAGGCGGATATATTCCCAAGGTATCCGCTGGCACATAGCCTGCTTGCGGATAATATTTTTCGCTTCCCAGCACAACCGAATATCCGTAGCCCAAATCCTTTGCAATTCTGTGGCCTTCTTTTATCAGAGCGGTTCCGACCCCTTTTCTCTGATATTTCGGCAAAACGGATAACGGAGCCAATACTAAGACGACGTTTTCTCCAACTCTCGCCTTTGTGAACATGATATGTCCTACAACTTCCCCGTTTTCCTCAGCAACCAAAGACAGCTCTGGGATATATGCCTCGCCTCCCCTTAGCGCATTTACTAGATCCTGCTCGTTTCCATCTGCATGTTCTGCGCTGTCGAAGGCATTTTTTACTACTGTATATATCGCAGTGTAATCCTTTGCTTCTTCTTTTCTTATATTCATAAAATCCGCTTTCACTTCATAGGCTCGAAAGGCACACCAGCAACCAGGTCCTTCCAGGTCAAAGCGCCGTTTTCTACTACGATATAGCTGTGAGGCGTGCCGTCCTTGGGGAGGGCCAAAGAACCGGGGTTCAGGTAGGTGTAGGTGCCGCGGTCCTCGCAGATGGGGAGGTGGAAGTGTCCGCAGAGAAGGTAGTCGCCCTTTTTCAGCGGAGGCGGATTCTCGGGACCGTAGTTATGGCCGTGGGCAGCAAAGATGTTGAGGCCGTCGACGGACAGAAACGCATACTCAGCCATCATGGGGAAACTGAGGACCATCTGGTCCACTTCGGAGTCACAGTTCCCGCGGACGCACAGGAGGCGGTCAGAGACGGAATTAAGCATAGCGGTGACAGCGGGGGTATCATAGTCGTCAGGGAAGGGATTCCGGGGCCCGTGATAGAGAAGGTCGCCCAGCAGAAGCAGGCGTTCAGCCTGCTCATCCTGAAAAGCGTCCAAAAGTCGGCGGCACCACGCAGCGGAGCCGTGAAGGTCTGAGGCAATGATCCATTTCATGGCATATTCTCCTTTGTCGGGGTGTTGATGGGGGTATTATAGCACGGATCGAGGGCAATGAAAAGGGGTACGTGCCTCCGGCGGCTTACTTTTCTTGAAAGAAAAGTAAGCAAAAGAACTTTTTAACTCGACGCGAATCTGGTGGGCGTTATAGCTTTCAGCGCGGTAACGGGGCAATTGCGCAGGCGGTCCTTACCTCGATCGAGGTAAGGACCGCCTGGATTTTTTTACGATGTCAACAATGAAAAATCCGTGGGGCCTTCCATGCCAATGGAAGGCCCCACTCGCTTACGCTTCGTTACCGTGTGACAGGCTTACGTAACTGCCAGGGTATAGAGCGGATCTAAAGCTCTTTTTGGTTACTTTTTCTCTCGAGAAAAAGTGACCCGCCGGAGGCCCCCCGTAGGCATGCACCCTCACTCCTGCTCCAGCCTCCGCAACCCCGCGACATCTGACACGGGGAGGGAGAATGCGATGGATTGGGCTTTGGTTTGCATACCGGCTTCGGACATGATGGCTTTCATGATGGGGTTGCGGTCTTCTTTGCGGGTTAGGATGAGGACCATTTCTTTTTCTGCGGCGATTGAGAGGCCGAAGAACTTTTTGGCTAGTTCTGTGCCGGTGCCTTTTGCGTGGATGGCTGTTCCGCCGGCTGCGCCTGCGGAACGCGCGGCGTCCATCACTTGGTCTGTGAAGCCTTGGCCTGTGATGACCACTATCAGCTCGTGGGTCCATTCCTTCTCCATAACTTCCTCCGCCTCCTGCCGAAGCAGGTAATCCCGCGCTTTCGCTCCGCCTATGGCCGCCAATGGGGCCGTCATCAGAATGCCGCGGCCTGGGATATCCAGCCAGAGCTCGCGCTCCGCGCGGCGCACCAAACTTGGGGACTGGGGCGCTACCAGCATGAGCACGGCCTTCTCCGTGGCCTCCAGGCCCAGGAAGTCCAGCATTTCCGTTGTGGCCGTGCCGCGGCCAAAAACCGTCAATATCAGGGGAATCCCCTGGCGCTGGAACCAGGCGGCAAACTCCTTCCCGCGGCTCCGGTCCGTGATTGTAATCATGAGTACGGCTCCACCCATGGGTCCGCCCCCCTTTCCGGCTTACATCATCTCAATAATCTCCTCGTCCTCCGCGGCCGCGGCCTCGCCGGACTTCTTCATCCGCCACTGATACGCAAGGCCCAGGACCTGAATCGTCAGCAGCGGTGTCATCGCCACCATGGCCACGACGCCGAAGGCGTCCGTCACCACGTTGCCCCCCATGGCCTCGCAGGCCCCCTGGGCGAAGGGCAGCAGGAACGTGGCCGTCATGGGGCCGGAGGCCACGCCGCCGGAGTCGAAGGCGATGGACGTGAAAATCTTCGGCACGAAGAAGGACAGCACCGCCGCCGCCAGGTAGCCAGGCACCAGGAACCAGAAAATGGAGATGCCCGTCAGCACCCGGGTCATGGCCAGGCCGATGGACACCGCCACGCCCAGGGACAGACTCACGCTCATGGCCGCTCCGGGGATGGCCCCAGCGGTAATTTCCTCCACCTGCCGGTTCAGCACGTGGACCGCGGGCTCCGCCTGCACGATGAACCAGCCCATCAGCATTCCGATGGGGGCCAGAAGCCAGCTGAATCCGTCCAGGTTTGCGATCTGACGCCCTAAGTATGAGCCTGCCGGGAGGAAGCCTACGTTTACGCCCGTCAGGAACACGGCCAGTCCTACATAAGTATACAGAATACCGACGACGATTTTCAAGACCTTTCTGCGGTTGATCCGCAGGAAAAAGATCTGGAAGACAGCGAAAAAGGCCGCAATGGGCGCGAGGCACTTCAAAACCTCCCAGGCGTACTCCGGGAACGCGTGGAGGAACAGCACGCCCAGGGCGCGGCTGTCCGCGGCCTCGGGCAGCGGCACGGGTATGTAGGTCCCGGAGGCGGGGCAGCACAGCGCCAGAATCAGCACCGCCAGAATCGGCCCCACGGAGCACAGGGACACCAGGCCGAAGCTGTCCTGGGCGGCGTTCTCGTCGCTCCGGATGGACGACACGCCCAGGCCCAGAGCCATGATGAAGGGCACCGTCATGGGGCCCGTGGTCACGCCGCCGGAGTCGAACGCTACCGCCAGGAAGTCCCCCGGCACGAACGCCGCCAGGGCGAACACCGCCGCATAGGACACCATCAGCATCCATTGCAGGGGCACCTGGAACAGAATCCGCAGCAGCGCCGCCACCAGGAACGCGCCCACGCCTACCGCCACCGCTCCAATCAGCAGCCCGTTGGGAATCCCCGGCACCTGCTGCGCCAGCACCTGCAAGTCCGGCTCCGACACCGTGACCACCACGCCGATCAGGAAGCTCACGGACACCACGACCCACAGCTTCCGCGAAGCGGCCATCCGGGACCCGACATGCTCGCCGATAGGCGTCATAGCCGCCTCGGCCCCCAGGGTAAAGAAGCCCATGCCGATGATGAGCAGCACCGCGCCCACCAGAAAGGCCATCAGAATATCCACCGGAACCGGAGACAGGGTAAAGCAGAGCACCAGCACGATCGCGGTAATCGGCAGCACAGACGCCAGCGCCTCCCGCACCTTCTCCCCAAGAACCGTCTTCGACCGCCCGATTTCCTCACGCCACCGTCGTACCCTCTCCACACCTGCACCTCCATTCCCAGTCTAACTCTATGTTATCATACCAGACATATGCCTGGGTTGCAATACGTGAGTCAAAATCTTCACATAGTTTTTACGGGGGGCCTCCGGCGGGTTCCTTTTCTCGAGAGAAAAGGAACCGAAAAGAGCTTTCATACCGCTCTATACCCTGGCAGTTGCGAAAGATTGTCACACGGTAACGAAGCGTAAGCGAGTGGGACCTTCCATTAACATGGAAGGCCCCACACATGTTTATCCAAAACGTACCGACCGCGCTCCATTCTTTCAAGGGCTGTGCGGTTCCACGGCAAAAAGAGACGCCGGATCTCTCCGGCATCTCTCATGTCTGCGCTGGGGCGGCTGGCCCTGGGGTGCCGCAGCGTACTGCCATAGCTCCAGAGCCAGCTCTTGAATAGTTCCTTCTGGTTCTGACGAACGGGACCCGCCGGACAGGAGAAAGGAGGGGGTGGGAGGGATTACATAAGAAGACCAACTCCCGTCCGGCGGCGTCCGCCAGAAACATAAAACACGGTGCCGAGCTTTTGAATGTCTCAGCACCGTTTTTCTACGAACACAACATAGCCTCTTGCAATCTGGGATAAAACTGGGTATAATGAGGCTGTGGTGCAGAAATTCTGCTGTGCTGAGTGCCGTGTTCACTCGCGCAGGGCCGTCCGGTGCTTGCGACACCTGGCGGCCTGCCGCATTTTATGCTTCTGTTTCCATTATACCCCCTTTTTCCCTAAGATGCAAGGGGGATCACCAGATTTTTTCAAGATAGAATCCACAGAAGGGCAGGCCCAGAGGCCCGCCCTTCCTTTGCGCTTACTGTCAGTCCTACACCTGCACCGGCGGCAGCTCCTCCGAGACCTTGGGGACCTCCGGCCCCTGCGGCCTCTTCGGCTTCCTCCGGAACAGATTCCCGAAATTGTCAATCACCGCGTAATACACCGGCGTAAACACCAGCGTCACAACCGTGGAAATCACCATGCCGGAAATCATGGTCACGCCCATGTCCGTCATCATCTCGTTGGTTTCTCCAATCCCCATGGCCATGGGCACCATAGCCAGGATGGTCGTCAGGGTGGTCATGAGGATGGGCCGCACACGCAGCGGGCAGGCGTGGAGGATAGCGGTCGTCCGGTCCTCTCCCATCTTCCGCCGGATTTTGATGTACTCCACCAGAATGATGGACGAATTCACCACCGTGCCCGCCAACATAATCAGGGACACCAGGGACAGCATGGACAGGTCCTTCCCCGTCAGCGGCAGGCCGAACAACGCGCCCGTAAAGGCCACCGGCAGAATCAGCATAATCATCACCGGCATCAGGAACGACTCGAACTGCACCGCCAGCACGAAGTACACCAGCAGCAGCGCCGCCGCCAGCGCCAGCAGCAGGTCCCCGAAGCTCTCCATCATGGTCTCGTAGCTTCCGTCCGTCTCCACCGCGTAGCCCTGGGGGAAGGTGTAGCTGTCGAGAATGTCCCAGATGGCCTGGGTCATCGCCGCCGTGTCCCCGCTGACGGAGTCGCCGGTAATGGTCACCTGGCGGGTCTGGTTGGCCCGTGTAATCACCTGGGGGGCCTGCTCCACGGATACCTCCGCCACGGACCCCAGGGGCACCGTCCCGCCGAAGGAGGACGGAACGCCCATGGACCGCAGGGCGTCCAGGCTCTGCCCCGCCGCGCCGCTGCCCCGGACCACCACGTCCAGCTCCTGGCCGTGGATGGTCACCTTCGTCGCGGTGGAACCCGTCAGCTCCGAGCGCACCGCGCCGCCGATGGCCGCCGCCGTCAGTCCGTACTGCGCCGCCGCCTCGCGGTTCACCGTCACCTTCACCTGGGGCACCTCGTCGCTCAGGGAGCTGGTCACGTTCACCGTGTCGGGCAGGGCGGAGATTTGGGTGATCAGGTCGTTGGTCAGGAACTCCAGGGTCCCGTAGTCGTCGCCGGAGATGACCACGGCGATATCTCCCCCGCCGCCCATCATGGCCTCTGAATCCGACGCGCTCACCGTGATTTCACAGCCCGCGACATCCTCCAGCGCCGTCCGCAGGGCGATGGCAATCTCATTGCTGCTCCGCTCCCGCCGGGACTTGGACCCGATGTCCAGCATCATCGTCACCGACTCGTCGGAGGCGATGTAAAACATCTCCTCAATCTCCGGCGTCTCTGCCTCCACGATTCCGCTCACCCGGTCGGCAATCACCGCCGTCTCGTTCAGCTGGGACCCGATGGGCATACTGATGCTCAGGTTCACCATGCCCTGGTCCATGTCGGGAATCAGGACCATTTTGGTATTCGCCAGCGTCACGCCGAACAGGACCACCAGCGCGAAGGACGCCGCCATCCCGAGGAACAGGTGCCGCACGAAGAACTCCAGCAGCTTCAAGTAAAGCTGACCCAGCTTGTTCACCAGCCGCTTCACGGGCCCGGGCTTCTTCCCCGCCAGCTTCGCCGCCCGGCGCCGCACCCGCTCCTCATTCAAAGTAAAGTAGCACAGCAGCGGCACCAGCGTCAGGGAGATTACCAGCGACGCGAAAATCAAAGACGCGATGGTCAGGCAGAAATCCTTGAACATCATCCCCGCCATGCCCCCGGTGAGGGCCAGGGGGACGAACACGGCCTCAGTGGTCAGCGTGGACGCCACCACGGAGCTCGTGACCTCCTTCGTGCCTTCCACGCAGGCCGTTTCGCGCCCGTACCCGTTGGCGGAGAAGCGGTAGATGTTCTCCAGCACCACGATGGAGTTATCCACAATCATGCCCACGCCCATGGCGATGCCCCCCAGGGACATCATGTTCAGCGTCAGGTCGAAGGCGTTCATGAGCACGAACACCGTCAGGATGCAGATGGGCATGGACACGGCGATGGTCAGGGTCGCGCCGCCCCGCCGCAGGAACAGCAGCACCACAATGGCCGCCAGAAGCACGCCCTGCAGGATGTTCTGATACGCGGCGTCCACGGTCTGGTTGATGTAATCGCTGGCCAGGTACGGCGCGCTGTAGGCCAGGGACGGGTTTTCCGCCTTGAGCTGGTCCAGCCGCTTCACAACCTGCTCGGACACGTAGACCTCGTTGGCCGAGGACTGCTTCGACACCTGGAGCACCACGCAGGCGGCCTCCCCGGACTTCGCCATGGCCTCCATGTCCTTGTCCTCCAGCGTGACGTTGGCCACCTCGCTCAGACGCACCGCGCCGCCGGTGGGAAGGGGCAGAATCATGTTCCGCACGTCCTCCACCGTCTGGAACTTGGCGTCCGTGCTGACCGTCAGCTTCTTCGACCCGTTGTACAGATCGCCGCCGGGATAGATCAGGTTCTGCCCCGCCAGGAACTGGGAGACGTAGGAGGTGGACAGCCCATAGCCGGAGGCGCGGGTGGGGTCCAGCTCCACGGCAATCTGCTGCTCCACGCCGCCGTTCACCGTCACCTGGGCCACGCCGTTGATCCGCTCCAGCGCCGGGACCACCAGATCCTCCGCCATGCTTTGCAGCTGGGCCAAATCGCTGCCCATCAGCGCAATCGTGGCGGTGGGCATCAGCTCGCTCAGGTTCATGTTGATGATCACCGGGTCCATGGCGTCCTCCGGGAGGCTCACGCGGTCGAACTGCTCCCGGAGCCGCGTGGCGGCGATATCCAGATCCGTGCCGTCCACGTAGGTAATCTGAATCTGGCTCACGCCGTCGGAGGAGGTGGAGGAAATCTCGTCCACACCCTGGACGGACAGGATGGCGGACTCCAGGGGCCGGGTCACCAGCTCTTCGATGTCACTGGGATTCGCGCCCACGTAGTAGCAGGCCACCACGGCCATGGGCATTTCCATCTCCGGCATCAGGGCCATTTGCAGCTGGGTGGCGAACATCAGCCCGAAGACGCAAATCAAAATGCTGGCCAGCAGGGTTGCCACTTTGTGATGGATGCTTGCTTTGGCGATGTTCATATCACGCCTCCCCGGAGTCTTCCCCGTCTGCGGGCGCGGGCTCCGGCGTCTTCACGCTCTCCGCGTCTCCAGAGACAATGCGCACTGGGTCCCCGTCGCTCAGATACGCCTGCCCGACGGTTACAAGCTGCTGGCCCGCCTGGAGCCCGGAGGTAATCTCCGTCACCCCGTTTCCGGTCAGGCCGACGGTGACCTGCACGTACTTCGCTGTGTTGTCCTCCACTACGAAGACGTACTGGACATCCCCGCTGGTGAGAACGGCCTCCGTGGGCACGACGATGGTGTTCTCGGATGTATCGGTGTGGAAGGTCACGTCCGCGAACATGCCGGCCAGCAGCCCCTCCGCCTCCGCGGGCAGGGAGAGGGTCACGGTGTACAGCTTCGTCTGCATATTCGCGGCCTTTTCGATGGACCGGATCACGCTCTCATAGGACCCGCCCACGGCGGACACGGCCACGTCGGCGGTATCCCCGGCCCGGAGCTTCGGCACCAAAGCCTCGGACACCTGCACCATCACCTTCATCTGGTCCACGCCGTCGATGACCGCCACAGGCATAGAGCTGCTCACGAACCCGCCCTCCACGGCGTTGAAGGACACCAGGGTCCCGGAGCTGGGTGCGACGACGTTCCCCTTCGCGTCCACGTTTTCAAGAACCGTCTCCAACTGCTCCACGTTGGACTTATAGCTCTGCATCCCGGCTTCCAATTGGGCCAGGGTGGAGTTCCGCGTTGCCTGAGAGCTTTGCAGCTGCAATTCCGCCTGATCGATTTCGATCTGGGACGCCGCCCCAATCTCATACAATTCCTTCAGATCCCGCACATTTTTCTCCTGAAGCGCGATCTGCTTTTCAAAGATAGCCGCCTGATCGTTGTAGCTCTGCACAGCCGACTGATAGGTGATATTCGCGGCATTATAAGAGGACAAGGTACTGTCCAGCTCCAGCGTACAAAGCGCCTGCCCGGCCCGCACAATATCCCCTGCCTCCACATAAGTAGCGGTACACTTCGCATTCACCGCCACCATCACCGTGGCCTCATCGTCCGCGGCAATCTGCCCGGAAACGGTATTCTCCGCAAAAATGGTATCAGCCGAAACCTGCTCCACCTGCACCGCCACGCCCGCCGGCGCCGCGTCACCCGTCTCCTCATCCTCCCCGCCGGACCCGCCGCAGGCCGTCAGGCCCAGGGTCAGGCACGCTGCAAGAAGCGCTGCTAGGAAATGTTTTTTGTTCATAGTCTCCTCCAATACGGGGGGCTGCCAGCGGGGCTTCCCGCCTCCGGCGGCCAGGGGCTTTGCCCCTGGACCCCACCAGCCCTTTGAAAAGGGCTGGACCCCAAACTTTATCTGCGGGTAAACGGTCGTTTACCCGCGGATCATGATTTATACTAAACCTGTGGGTCCTTTCATGTCCCATGGAAGGACCCACACGCAATTGCACCGTTACCGTGTGACAGACTGATTCAACCACCAGGGTATAGAGCGGATCTAAAGCTCTTTTCG
>JAAVZX010000044.1 GCA_022791875.1 Oscillibacter sp. | reverse complement strand
TGGCGATATAGCCGGGGTGGTAGAGCTCGGCCACGTGCCCCGTGGACAGGCCGATATGGTTGCCGTAGGAGGAATATCCCGCCCCGGCGGTCTGGGCGATCATGAGCTGGGGCAGCTTGCACTCCAGGGTCTCGCCCAGGGGGACGTGGTGGTCGCCGCCCGCATTAAACCGCCTGGCCTGGTGGACGTAGGCCCGGCCGGACAGGGTGTCGCTGATACAGCCGCCGATTCAGGTGGCCGCGCAGCCGAAGGGCTCGATCTCCGTGGGGTGGTTGTGAGTCTCGTTTTTGAACATCAGCAGCCAGTCCTGAGTTTTCCCGTCCACCAGGGCGGGGACGTGGATGGAACAGGCATTGATCTCCTCGCTCTCGTCCAGCTCGGGGAGGAGGCCCCGCTTTTTCAGGGCTGTTGTGGCGATGGTGGCAATGTCCATCAGGGTTTCGGGGCGGTCCTTGGCCCTGTCGCCGTAGACCTCCCGGCGCAGCTCCTGATAGTGGGCGTAGGCCCGCTTGACGGCCTCGTTTTCGATGTTCGCGTCCAGGATGTGGGTGGAGAAGGTGGTGTGGCGGCAGTGGTCGGACCAGTAGGTGTCCACCACCCGGACCTCCGTGATGGTGGGGTCCCGGCGCTCCGTGTCACGGAAGTAGGCTTGCAGGAATTCCAGGTCGTCCAGGTCCATGGCGAGGCCCAGGCGCTCCAGAAGGGCCTTCAATGCCGCCTCATCCATGGCGGTGAAGCCGTCCAGCACTTCCACGGCGCGGGGGGCGGGATGGGTGCGGACCAATGTTTCCGGCTTCTCCGGAAGGCCCTCCCGGCTCTCCACGGGGTTGATCACATAGCCCTTGATTTTCTCCAGATCCGCCTCCGAAAGCGTCCCCTCCAGGAGGTACACCTTCGCGTAGGACACCAGGGGGCGGTCCACCCCCGCCATGAGCTGGATGCACTGTGCGGCGGAGTCGGCCCGCTGGTCAAACTGACCCGGCAGGGCCTCCACCGCCAGGACGCTGTAGGGCCCCTCCGGCATGGGCAGGCTCTCTTCCTCCCAGAGGTCGTCCACCTGTGGCTCCGAGAACACGATGCCCTTCGCCTGCTCAAAGACCGCCTCGTCGATGTTCTCCACGTCGTAGCGGTTCGCCAGCCGCAGGCCCGTCAGGGCCGTGACGCCCAGGATGCTCCGCAGCTCGTTCAGCAGCCCCTGGGCCTCCAGCCGGAGGGGGGGCTTTTTCTCCGCGTATACCCGTCTGACCATATCATCCCTCCATGGCGGACAGCGCCCGCTTTCCGATATCGTGACGCATGTACTTTCCCTCAAATTCGATGCGCTCCGCGGCGGCGTAGGCGTCCGCCAACGCGTCTTGCAGGGTCCCGCCCACGGCGGTGACGCCCAGGACGCGGCCTCCGCTGGTGACGAGGCGATCTCCTTCCAGCTTGTCCCCCGCGTGGTACACCGTCACGTTCTCCGGCAGGTCCGCGGGGATCGTAATCGCCTTGCCCTTGGGGTAGCTGGCGGGGTAGCCGCCGGAGGCCAGAATCACGCAGGCGGCGGCGCCGTCGTGCCAATCCACGTTCAGGTCCCCCAGGGTTTCGTTCTCCACGGCCTCCATCACCGTCAGCAGGTCCGTTTTCAGCAGGGGCAGCACCACCTGCGTCTCCGGGTCGCCGAAACGGCAGTTGTACTCGATGACCTTGGGGCCGTCGGGGGTGATCATCAGGCCGAAGTAGAGGCAGCCCTTGAAGGGACAGCCCTCCGCCCGCATCGCGGCCAACGTGGGCAGGAAGATTTTTTCCATGCACGTTGCCGCAACGTCCTTCGTGTAGAAGGGGTTGGGGGCCACGGTGCCCATGCCGCCGGTGTTCAGGCCGGTGTCGCCGTCTCCGGCCCGCTTGTGGTCCATGGAGGACGCCATGGGGGCAATGGCCGTGCCGTCGGTGAAGGCCAGGACGCTGACCTCCGGGCCCGTGAGGAATTCCTCAATGACGATCTCATTCCCGGAGTCCCCGAACGCCTTGTCCTCCATAATGGTCTTCACGGCGGCTTCGGCCTCCTCCAGGCTCTGGGGAATCAGCACGCCCTTGCCCAGGGCCAGGCCGTCCGCCTTGACCACGATGGGGAAGCCCACGTCCTCGCCCCGCAGGTATTCCAGGGCCTTGGCGGGGTCGTCGAAGACCTCGTAACGGGCGGTGGGGATGCCGTATTTCTTCATCAGATTCTTCGAGAAAACCTTGCTGGCCTCGATGCGGGCGGCTTTGGCGTCGGGTCCGAAGCAGGGGATGCCGGCCTCATGAAGCCGGTCCACGCAGCCCAGGGCCAGGGGGTCGTCTGGGGCCACCACGGCGAAATCAACGGCGTGGCTTTTGGCGAAGTCCACGATCCTGTCCAGGTCCTTCGCGCCGATCTCCGGGACGCACACCGCGTCGGCGGCAATGCCGCCGTTGCCGGGGAGGGCGTAGATCGTCTCCACCTGGGGGTTCTCTTTCAGCTTCCTGATGATGGCGTGCTCGCGGCCTCCGCCGCCCACGACTAAGAGTTTCATGGCAGTGCCCTCCTTAATGATGGAACAGTCTCATGCCTGTGAAGCACATGGTCATGCTGTACTTGTCGGCGGTTTCGATGACGTGGTCGTCCCGGATGGACCCGCCGGGCTGGACGATGTAGGCCACACCGCTGCGGTGCGCCCGCTCCACGTTGTCCCCGAAGGGGAAGAACGCGTCGGAGCCGCAGGTCACGCCGGTAAGCCGTTTAAGCCAGGCTTCTTTGTCCGTTTCATGGAAGGGAAGCGGCTGAACTTTGAAAAATTCCTTCCATTCCGACCCGAATGCAAAAGACACCTCACCGGAAATATAAGAATCAATCAGGTTATCCCGATCCGGGCGGCGGATGCCGTCTTTGAATTGAAGCTCCAGCACATAGGGGTGCTGGCGGAGGAACCAGTTGTCGGCCTTGGTGCCCGCCAGACGGGTACAGTGGATGCGGCTCTGCTGGCCCGCGCCCACGCCGATGGCCTGCCCGTCCTTCACGTAGCAGACGGAGTTGGACTGGGTGTATTTCAGCGTGATCAGGGCCACGATCATGTCGATTTTCGCCTGCTGGGGGAGGTCCTTGTTTTTGGTCACGATGTTGGTCAACAGGCCCTCGTCCACCTTGTACTCGTTCCGCCCCTGCTGAAAGGTGACGCCGAACACGTCCTTGTACTCGATGGGGTCCGGCACGTAGTCCGGGTCGATCCGGACCACGTTGTAGTTCCCCTTCTTCTTGGTCTTCAGGATTTCCAGGGCCTCCGCCGTGTAGCCGGGGGCGATGATGCCGTCGGAGACCTCCGCCTTGAGGTAGCTGGCGGTGTCGGCGTCGCAGACATCGGAGAGAGCGGCCCAGTCGCCGTAGGAGCAGAGGCGGTCGGCCCCCCGGGCGCGGATGTAGGCGCAGGCAATAGGGGACAGCGCTTCCGCGCGGGCGTCCACGAAGTAGATCTGCCGCTCCACGGCGCTCAGGGGCAGGCCCACCGCCGCCCCGGCGGGGGACACGTGCTTGAAGCTGGCGGCGGCGGGGAGGCCCGTGGCCGCTTTCAGTTCCCGGGCCAGCTGCCAGGAGTTGAAGGCGTCCAGGAGGTTGATGTACCCGGGCTTTCCGTTCAGAACGGTGATGGGAAGGTCCCGATCATTCCGCATAAAGATGCGGGAGGGCTTTTGATTGGGGTTGCAGCCGTATTTCAGTTCCAGCTCTTTCATGGTTCCACACTCCTTTTTCTATGAAAACAATCTGTCAATACTCCTGATAAAAGCGCTCGTGCCAAGCCCAGAACGGCTCCCGCCTCCCGCACTCCGGACACACGCCTTCGCCGTAAACCAGGGGCAGGATGGGCAGAATCATATCCTCCCCGAAGCGGGATAGCAGGCCGGAAAACCAGACCGCCTCGTCCTCCAGGGACTTCCCGTCCCAAGGCGCAATGGCGGCGGGTTTCAGGTATTCCTGCCTGTCCGCGAAATGGAGGCATTCGTCGCTCCATCCGCAGGCGCAGGCGGCGGACCCATCCTCCCAGCAGTAGCCGGAGAGAAGCCAGAGGGCATAGGCGTGCTTCCGGTCCCCCAGGAACGACAGGGCGCCCAGGGCGAACATCTGCCGCTCCTCCCCGGAGGCGGCTTCCAGGGTGTCCATATGGTTTTGCAGCAAATCCACAGTCACAGCGCGGAGGCCCGTCATCCCCTCACGGAACTCCCGCCAGAGCTCCGTGCCTTCTTCCAAGGGGCAGTCCGCCTCGGCGGCCGCAGCCGGACCCATTTGGGCAATCAGGAACATCCGGTCCGCGGGGGACAGCGTTTTGCACAGCGCCGCCAGGTGGGGCAGGACGCAGGCCGTGGCGCTGTACCAGCTCAGCTGGTGGCTCAAATCCTCCGCCAGGACTTCCATGCCCTCCCGGAATTCTTCTTCCCCGTTCAGCAGGCGGCGCAGCCACTTGTCCGCGTCGTTCCCGGCGGAGTCCACCTGGCCCCAGATGGGCGCGTTCAAATCAACCATGTCCGATCCAGCCTCCTTTACTCCTCAACCGTGTCCTCGTTGATAAAATCGTACTCGTTCTCCATCAGCAGTTCCAGGTACGCGTCGAAGCTGTCCGCGATCACCGTCAGCTCGTCGGGGTCGTGGAGGAAGCGGACCACCTGGCCCCGCTTCCCCGCCTCTGAGGGGGAGAAGTCGATGAAGAGCTGGGAGGTGCCGCCGTTGTTCATGCAGTCGGAGAAGTGCAGCCAGTGCAGGGCATCCAGGTCCCGGGTGATCCTCTCGGAGACGGGGATGTCGTCGTACTCCCGCGCAATGAGGTAGTCCCCCCAGGTCTTGAAATGGCCGTCATTCTTCACCATCTGGGCGGCGGAAAGGAGGTAGTACGGGTATTCCTCCATGTCGGAACCCAGGAAGTAGAAGCAGGTCTTTTCGCCGGGGCGGTACTCCCGGTAGTAGGTGCCGTCGGCAAAGCGCAGAAGGGCCTCCAGGCTGGCGGGCAGCTCCGGGTACAGGGCTTTCAGAGCCGCCAGATCCGCGTCGGAGACGCCGCGGGCCGCTTCGGCGAAGGTGTTCCATAGTTCCTCCGCGCCGCTGTCGGCGTAAGCTTCCCGGAGGCCGTCGATGTAGCGTTGGGCCAGCTTTTTGCCCTTTGAGGTCATCCAGCCGGAGAAACGCTCCTCCAGAAAGGCCCTGAAATTTTCCGCCACGGGTTCCATGTGGGCCTCCAGGGCCTCCCGGTCCGCGTCCTCTTCCATGTCGAAGAGAATTTCATGGTTGATCTGCACAACCGGGCACCGGTCCTCGTTGGGTATATTGCTGAGGTCGATGCAGCGGATATAGTAACCATCCCGATCCCACAGGATGGGCAGGTAGCCCGCCTTTGCAAGGGTGGGATTCCAGGCGTTATAAAAGCTGGAGAAGGGCTTACCAGGCGTGTGGTCGCCCAGGTCCGCGTCTGAGAAATAGTGGCAGCAGGTGGAGAGAAATGCCCGCAGGAGCACCGGAAACACGCAGCCGCACTCCCGCTCCAGCCCGTCCAAATCCGCCGCCGTCACGGGGGACGGCACCAGCTTCCACCGGCACCAGCCGTCCTCATTCACCGGCCCGTCCCGCATTTCCTCCGGCACGCCGGGCATCCGCAGGCAGATGGGCATTTCCTCTTCCAGCTCCCGGTAAAGGGCCTCGAAGCCCCGCCGGACATAGGCGGACGATTCCTCGTATGTCATGATTTGTCCTCCCCGTTTTCCGTCTCCCACTGGAAAGACGCAATCAGCCAGGAATCCCCGTCCTTCCGCAGGGTCAGAACCTTTCTCGCGCTTTCATCTTCGCCATAGGGGCCCGACCACAGGCGGACCGTGTCTTCCAGACGTTCGCCGCCCCCGCAGGTGAAGGAGCCGGGGCCGAAGTCGCTGGTGAAGTTGTAGAAGCAGCCGTATTCCTCCAGGTACGTCACGTCGTCCGTGATGGTCAGATCGTCCGCCGTGACGCCCGCGCAGCGCTCCAGCAGGGCGGAGATATCCTCCTTGCGGAAGCGGTGGACGGGGACGGGAAAATCGCTGGGAAGCGCGTCTTCTCCGCCCTCCCAGGGCAAAGCCGCGACGACCGCCCGAAACTCCTCTCCGTCCGTGTCGTCCAATACAGTCCCCAGAGGGCAGTAGGCCAGGAATTCCGCCAGGTTAATTTCCTCGGGGGACGCGTAGGTGCTGGTGTAAAAGCAGGCAATATCCAGCCGGTCCTCCGCGAAGCCGCCGTCTTTTCCGACCGTTGAAAAGACCTCGTTTATTTGGGCGATTTCTTCCTCAGTCAGGGGAACTGGCTTCCCGGAGTCCGCCGCCCCGCAGCCTGCCAGCGCCGCTGTGAGCGCAAGCGCCAGCAGGAGCGTTTTCACTCTGCACGCTGTCTTTTTCATCACCGCCTCAGTCCTCCGGCATCTCAAACGGCTCAGGCCGGAACCCGCCTGTCTCCCCGTCGCGGACAAAGGCGCTGTTGTACGGCGCTTCCAGCAGCGCCGCCGCCTCCGGGTCCAGGTTGCACACGAAGTTCAGGTCCACCACGTTCACCCGGTCCGCCTCGCTGAGGTACGCCTGATCCTCGTCCCCGGCGAAGAAGCGCCAGCCACTATCGGGAAACTCCGTCTCCGGCTCCTCCCGGTAGCACCAGCCCACCTTGCACCCGTCCACCGCAATGCGGTCCGTGACGAAGCAGCCGTTGGGACCCTCCCAGTCCCGCAGGTACATCCGCACCTCCGAGGGCCAGAGGCGGAACGCCTTTTTCCGCGGCGGCTCGTACCAGAACCCGCCGCCCCAGGCGGACTTGTCCGCCAGCAGCGTACACACCAGCCGCAGCCAAAGGCCCTGGCTCTCCCGGAGGGCGGGCAGCTCCGCCCCCTGGCGGAAGTCCCAGTAGAGCGCGCCGCACACCAGGCTGGCCGCGTATTCCTCCCAGCTGTGGAACGCCTGGGCCTGGACCGCCCAGTCCTCCGCCAGCCGGTCAAATTCCTCCCGGCTCAGCAGCCCGCAGGCGTACCCCGTCCGCAGGTGCCCCATGCACTCGCTGATGTCCCAGGCCAGGTAGCCCAGGTGACCGACAATGTTGTAAAACTGGGCGGAGAAGTCCCGCATGGCGGTGAAAAATTTCTCGCCGTCCTTGTTCAGGCCGTCCAGCTCAAAGGGCGGACGCCCTTCCCAGAAGCCCTCGAAATCCAGGTAATTCTCCTGGCACCTCAGCTCACGGTTGCAAAAATCCAGCAGGCTCTGCTTGCTGGAGATGTCGAAAACCTTCTTCAAATGGGCCTTGCACAGCGCGGCCTCCCGGGGCGCGAGACGCTTGGGCAGGGCAGTAAAATAGCCGGAGACATCACGGGGCCCGGGAAGCCCCGGCGTCTTCCGAAGCGCGGGCACGCCCGCCAGCAGATTCAAAAACGCGTCCCGCTCGCAGGGCACGCGGGCAGGCCGCGCCCCGTCGTCGGCCAAAAGCTCCCGGATGGGGGCGGTCAGGCCCGTTTCATAGGGGTGGAAATCCTGCAAATGCGCCAAGTCCATCAAAACACCAATCCTTTCCAGAAAACCTCGATCCGCCAGGGTGCAGGGAGGCGCGGCCTCCCTGCCAGGGAGTCCAGAGGGACAGAGTCCCTCTGGAAGCCTTCGTCACGCAGGCATCCTAATCAGACGCTAATTTCTTCGCCACAATCTCCGCGGCCTCCGGCAGCAAAATCCACTCCGCCTGCTCCATCACCCTGCGCTGCAGCACTTCCGGCGTGTCGCCGGGCTGGATTTCCACCGCTTTTTGCAGCAGAATCCGGCCCCCGTCGGGGATCTCGTTCACCAGATGCACCGTCGCGCCCGTGACCTTCACGCCCCGGGCCAGCGCCACCTCGTGGACCTTCAGCCCGTAGTACCCCTTCCCGCAGAAAGCGGGAATCAGGGACGGGTGGACATTCAGAATCCGGTCCGGCCAGCGCTTTACGAAGTCCTCCGACAGGATGGACAAAAAGCCCGCCAGCACGATCATGTCCGCCTGGTACGCACAGAGCTTGTCCGTCAGCCCAGCCTCGAACGCCTCCTGGGTGCTCCCCTTCCGGGGCACGGCGAAGCCGGGGACGCCGTGGTTCCGCGCCCGCTCCAGGGCGTAGGCCCCCGCGACGCTGGACAGCACCACCACGATTTCCCCGTGGGGAATCTTCCCGGCCTCCTGGGCCTTGAACAGGGCCTCCAGATTCGTTCCGCCGCCGGAGACAAGCACGGCAATTCTCGCTTTTCTCATACTCACACCACCGGAGGGCACACCTCACCGAAGGACACCCCAGCGTCCCCCGCCTGCACACGGCCCACGACGTCGGCTTCCGCCTCGCCCGCGGCCCGCAGAAGCTCCACGGCCTTGTCCGCCTGCTCCTGGGGCACCGCCAGCACCATGCCGAGGCCCATGTTGAAGGTGTTGTACATGTCGTGTTCGGAGACGTTGCCCCGCTTTTGGATCAGCTCGAAGATGGGGGGGACGGGCAGCAGCGCCGCGTAGAAGAACGCCTCAAGCCCCTGGGGCAGCATCCGCGGCACGTTCTCGTAGAACCCGCCGCCCGTGATATGGGACGCGCCGTGGAGGTCGATTCCGCCCTCCAGCAGGGCCAGAACGGGCTTGACGTAGATTTTGGTGGGGGCCAGCAGCGCGTCTCCGAGGGAGCGCCCGCCAAGGGCCTCCACGGGCGTGGTCAAGTCGGCGTGCTCGATGTCGAAGACCTTGCGCACCAGGGAGAAGCCGTTGGAGTGGACGCCGGAGGACCGCAGTCCGATCAGGGCGTCCCCCTCCCGAATGCGTCCGCTGTCCAGGATTTTGGGCCTGTCCACCACGCCCACGGCGAACCCGGCGATATCGTAGTCGTCAGCCTGCATGACTCCAGGATGCTCCGCCGTCTCGCCGCCGATCAAGGCGCACCCGGCCTGCACGCATCCCTCCGCCACACCGGACACGATCCGCGCCACCTTCTCCGCCTCATTCTTCCCGATAGCGATATAATCCAGGAAAAACAGCGGCTTGGCCCCCGCGCAGATGATGTCGTTCACGCACATTGCCACGCAGTCAATCCCGATGGTATCATGCTTATTCAACAACTGCGCGATCCGCAGTTTCGTCCCCACGCCATCGGTCCCGGACACAAACACGGGCTCGGTCATCCCGGCCAAATCCGGCGCAAACAACCCGCCAAACCCACCGATCCCCGACACAACCCCCGGAATCCTCGTCCGTTCCACATATGGCTTCATCAGCCGCACACCCTCGTAACCCGCCTGAATATCAACGCCCGCCGCGGCGTAAGCGGCAGAATGGGAGTCCTTCATAGAAAAACCTCCTGCATACGGGGGGCCTCCGGCGGCCAGGGGCTCTGCCCCTGGACCCCGCCAGCCCTTTGAAAAGGGCTGGACCCCAAACTTTATCTGCGGGAAAACGGTCGTTTTCCCGCTGATCATTCTTTTAATTTAACTTGTGGGTCCTTTCATGCCAATGGAAGGACCCACACGCACTTCCTGCGTTACCGTGTGACAGGCTGATTCAACCACCGGAGTACAGAGCGGATCTAAAGCTCTTTTCGGTTCCTTTTCTCTCGAGAAAAGGAACCCGCCGGAGGCATAACCAGGCTCTCACTCCTTGCCAGTCCAACAGTAGGTGCACACCTTCTCACGGTCAATCCCGATAGCTTCCAGGAGTCCGTCCAGGGACTGGTAGCCCAGGGAGTCGAAGCCCATTTCTTCGCAGATGGCTTTTAGCATGCACTGTCCGCGCTCGGTGGACGCGTCGGCGTATTCGTCGAGGTGGGCTTTGCCGGCTTCGCCTTCCAGTTTTTGGATGGTTTTGCGGGAGAGAAGTTCCATTTCTGAGTTGCTTCTGGAGAAATTCAGGAACTTGCAGCCGTACATCAGGGGCGGGCAGGCGGAACGCATGTGTACCTCTTTTGCGCCTGCTTCGCAGAGAAATTCCACCGTCTCCCGGAGCTGGGTTCCGCGTACTATCGAGTCGTCTACGAAGAGCAGCTTCTTGCCCTCAATCAGCTCCGGGACAGGAATTTGCTTCATTTTCGCTACTTGGTTGCGCACGTTCTGGTTCGCGGGCATGAAGGAGCGGGGCCAGGTGGGGGTGTACTTTACGAAGGGCCTCGCGAAGGGTTTGCCGCTCTGATTGGCGAAGCCAATGGCGTGGGGGACGCCGGAGTCCGGCATTCCTGCTACGAAATCCACGTCCGGCATGGTGCCCTTCGCGGCCTCGTCCCGGGCCATGACTTCGCCGTTGCGGTAGCGCATGATCTCCACGTTCATGCCCTGGTAGGTGGAGTTGGGGTAGCCGTAGTAAGTCCACAGAAAGGCGCAGATCTTCATCTCGTCTCCCGCGGGGGCCAGGGTTTCCCAGCCGTCGGCGGTGAGGCGCACAATCTCGCCGGGGCCAAGCTCGTAGGCGTTCTGATAGCCCAATTTCTGGTAGGCGAAGGACTCAAAAGACACACAGCAGCCCTTCTCGCTCTGGCCCACCAGTACCGGCAGGCGGCCCACCCGGTCCCGGGCGGCAATGATGCCGTCCGGGGTGAGAATGAGGATTGTCATAGACCCCTCGATCTGCTCCTGGGCGTAGCGGATGCCGGATATCAAGTCGTCCTTCTGGCAGATCAGGGAGGACACCAGCTCCGAGGTGTTCACCGCGCCGGAGCTCATGGCCATGAACTGGTGGTCATGGTCGGAGAAATAGCGGTTCACAAGGGCCTCGGCGTTGTTGACGATGCCCACGGTGGAGATGGCGTAGAGGCCCAGGTGGGAGCGGATCAACAGGGGCTGGGGGTCGGCGTCGCTGATGCAGCCGATGCCCGCGCAGCCGTGGAAGCTGTTCAGGTCCTTCTCGAACTTGGTGCGGAAGGGGGTGTTTTCGATGTTGTGGATCTGCCTGCGGAAGCCCCGCTGGGGGTCATAGAGGGCCATGCCGCCCCGGCGGGTGCCCAGGTGGGAGTGGTAGTCGGTGCCGAAGAAGACGTCCAGGGTCACGTCCTCATGGCCGATCGCTCCGAAAAAGCCGCCCATATCAGATCGCTCCCATCATGCGGCGCATGACCTCCTCGTAGGCGTCCTCGACGCCGCCGAGGTCACGGCGGAAGCGGTCTTTGTCCAGCTTTTCATGGGTCTTGGAGTCCCAGAGGCGGCAGGTATCGGGACTGATTTCGTCGGCCAGGACGATGGTGCCGTCCACCAGGCGTCCGAACTCCAGCTTGAAGTCCACCAGGGTGACGCCGCACTTCGCCCAGAAGTCTTTCAGGAAGTCGTTGACGGCGAAGGCGTACTTTTTAATGGTGTCGATTTCCTCCGGCGTGGCCAGCTTGAGGGCCAGGGCGTGGGCGGTATTCAGCAGGGGATCGCCCAGCTCGTCGTTCTTGTAGGAGAACTCGATAGTCGGCTGATCGAAGACAATGCCCTCCTCCACGCCGTAGCGCTTGGCGAAGGACCCGGCGGAGATATTGCGGATAATGACCTCCAGGGGCACGATAGAGACTTTCTTGACCAGGGTTTCCCGCTCGCTGAGTTCCTCGACGAAGTGGGTCGGCACGCCAGCCTTTTCCAGCTTTGCCATAAAGCGGTTAGTCATCTGGTTATTGATAACGCCCTTACCGGAGATAGTCCCCTTTTTCAGCCCATTGAACGCGGTAGCATCGTCCTTGTAGTCAACGATAAACAGGTTGGGATCATCCGTCTTAAAGACCTTCTTAGCCTTACCCTCGTAAATCTGCTCCAACTTCTGCATAGCAAAAAACCTCCTAGAAAAAAGTATAAAAATTGAAAAAGCTCTCAAAAACCACCAAACCAACTAAAAAAAGGTGATCTGCCAGGGTCCAGGGAGGCGCCTGCCTCCCTGGTGGGAGTCCAGAGGGCAAAGCCCTCTGGCCGCCGGAGGCCCCCGTCCCTCGTCCCCCGTATTACGCACCCTCGATCTCCGCTTGCAGCTTCGCCTCTTTCGCGGCAATCTGCGCGGCCATATCTTCGCGGGCCTTGTCCAATTTCAGGGCAAGAGAATCATCGGAGACAGCTAAAATTTGTGCCGCCAGGACGGCGGCGTTTTTTGCGCCGCCTATGGCTACGGTTGCCACTGGGATGCCGCTTGGCATTTGGACGGTGGACAGGAGCGCGTCGAGCCCGTCCATGGCGCCGCCCTTCATGGGGATGCCGATGACAGGCAGGGTGGAATTGCCGGCGAACGCGCCGGCCAGATGTGCCGCCATGCCCGCGGCGCAGATCAGGACCCCGAAGCCGTTGCCCCGGGCATTCCGCGCGAATTCCGCCGCCTCAGCTGGCGTCCGGTGCGCACTCAGAATGTGCGCCTCATACGGAATCCCAAATTCCCCAAGCTGCACACACGCACCCTTCACCACAGGCCAATCAGAATCCGACCCCATAATTACTGCCACTTTCTTCATAGTTACCTCCCTTTTTTCTGCCCTTCACGAACCGTACAGCTCCCTACCTGTATTGTATCGACTTCCCACCCGCCCCGCAATTGGCAAAATTGACAGTTCGCACACGTTTCCATCTCCGCATTTTCTAAATATAGTGCGGTGATACGGGGGACGAGGGACGATGGACGGGGGGCCTCCGGCGGCCAGGGGCTTTGCCCCTGGACCCCACCAGGGAGGCACGCGCCTCCCTGGACCCTGGCAGATCAGTCTTGGTTCGACTGCCTGCTTCTATTATAGGTGAAGCAGCCATGCGGTCGGGATGCGGGATGCTATCAGGGGGGCGTTCGCGTTGTACCAGCTTTGGCATTTGTCCAGGATGATCGCGTCTGCCGTTACGACGTGCTCCATGCGGCTTAGGATGCCGTCGACGCTGGGGTGCAGGTCCGCTTCTGTTTCTATGCGGCGGGTTTTTGCTTTCTCCAGGAGAAGGGCGCGGAGACGGCCTGAGTTCGAGACCTGCTGATCCAGATAAAAATGCGCCCGCTTTACGTGCTGCTCTTCCAGATGGTCCAGAAGCAGATCCACCGCCAGAATCGTTTTGTCCACAATCCGGTACGTGCCCCGCAGGCCCGCCAGGTCGCGGACTGTGCCGTCCATCCCCGCCAGGAGCAGGGAACCCGATAGAGCTACTTCCAGCGTAATGATTGTGTTGAAGCCGTCCAGAACCAAATCCTCCGGAGCCGCCGCCAGCTCCTTCTCCCGCCGCGCCTCCAGCGCCGCCCTGGGAGACGCAGTCCGCGCCAGGGCCAGCCGTTGGCGTTCCGAGAGAAGATGGTGGTTCCCTATGAACGTGGACGCCGTTTTCATGTCATAGCCCCGGTCCAGCAGGAAGCAGAGCTCCTCCTGCGCGGCCCGCAGCTTCGGCAGGGCCTTCAGCCCGAACTCCACCTGATCCTTCGCAAAAAAACCCCGTCTCACCGTTTCCAAAGCCCCCGCGCCTCCCCTCCGGCCTCCCGACGCCCATTTCTGTACTCAGTGTATCATACCCCGTTCCGTTTGGCAATCGAAAAAGTTCATACGCCCCGTTTAAGATGAATGTTAATTTGTGTTGCTTGCCGCAACGGGCTTCCCTCGGTATAATGGCGGTGAAAGGAGGCCGTTTATGATGCTGAACGAAAACATCAAGGCACTCAGAAAATCCAAAGGTCTTTCGCAGGAGGAACTCGCAGTCAGGCTGAATGTGGTGCGGCAGACCGTCTCCAAATGGGAGCAGGGCCTGTCGGTCCCGGACGCCGCTATGCTGATTTCCATAGCAGAGGTGTTTGAAGCGCCTGTGAGTACGCTGCTGGGAGAAACCATTGTTGAATCGAAAGCGGACGATCTGAAAGTCATTTCCGAGAAATTGGAGGTCATAAACATGCAGCTTGCCCATGGAAAAGAGGCGCGGCAAAAGGCGGTCCATTGGCTTTTTATCGCGCTGTGCGCGGTTATCGTAGCTGTTTTTGCTGTCCTGAGAGTGATAAACAGCTCCTACTTGGGCTGGGATTACAGCCAGCCCGACGCCGCGGTTGCCGGAACGATGCTTCACGCGTTTGAATGGCTGTTTGTCCGGATCGCGCCGTTTGCGCTGTTTGGAGCAGTCGTTGGGGCCTGCTTCACGCAGAAAAAAGTGTGAATTTATCCAGATTTTGTGGGAAGCAATTCAGATTCATACCAACAAATTTGCCAGGCGGTCACGATTCAAACGTGACCGCCCGCTGTTTTTGCCAAAAACGTCCAGGCAACCAGGCAGCGATCAGAAAGACGCGGGCCTACGCCCGCGCCTTTTCTCAGCATACCCTATTCCTCGTCCCGATACTTGGCCCCGAACTGCAAATCCGGCAGGGGCTGACCCTCGAAGGGCTTGGGCTTCTTCCTCCGAACCATCACCGTCCGCCCGTTCAGGCACCCGCCGTCGTCCACGATCAGGGAGGGCGTCTTCACGTCCCCCTCCACGTCGCCGGAGGCGGTGAGGTGCAGGTGCTCCCGGGCGTCCAGCGGCCCCGCGGCGCGGCCTGCAACACGGATCGTGTCCGCGTTCACCGGCCCCTTCATCGTGCCGGACCCGGCGATTGTGACCGTGCCCTGGAGGGAGATCTCACCCTCCACGATCCCTTCTACCTGTACGCTCCCCTTGCCCCGCAGGGTCCCCCGCACCGTCATGCCTTTGGCAATTACAGTGCTGTTCTGGGCCTTGGGAAGCGCGGGGCGCTCCGCTTCCTGAACAGGCGGCTCCGCGCCGCCGGCAGGTCTGCCCTGCCCGCCAAATAAACTCATACTTTCCCGACTCCTTTCTGATCCATAAGCAGATGTAATTTTTTCTCTTTCTAAAGTGGAGAGGCGTCCTTTCCGGCGGCTCTCCGAAAAGCGGAATTCACCGCTGTTTCTTCCTGATAAAATCGCGGATTATCTCTGCGGCCTTTCCGGCATTTGACGCGATTGCAGGGTGCCCACCTTGTTCAAACATCTGAATTTCAGCGCAGGGGAGGAGCGCCGCCATCTCTTTGTATTCCAGTTCCAGGTCTTCCCGGCACATCCTGTCCTCCCTGCTGCCCATGAGCAGAACCGGAACTTTCAGCGCTTCCAAAGGCTTCCGGAACAAAGAACGCCTCTCTTCCGCGCACTTCACAAGGGCTTTCGTATCAAGGTCAACTACCCGTTCCCAATCCGCGCCCTGGCACCATTCATAAAACTGCCTTGCCTGCAAATCCGCTTTCGCCGCCTCTCTTTCAGCTATGAGACTTCCGGCAAACCCATCATGAAGCGTGCGCCCGTCAAAGCTGTCCGCCGTCACTGTATGAAAGAGATCGGGGCGTTCCAGGGCCGCATTGACAGCCGCCCACGCTCCGCCGCTCGTCCCTGCCAGATTTGCCTTCCCGCATTGCAGATGTTCAGCAAGCGCAATCGTCTGCATGGCCTCATCATGCCACAGGTCGGGAGGAAAATGATCGACCCGCTCCGACCTTCCGTTTCCTGAAAAATCAATCAGAATACACCTGAAATTCTCAGCATACAGCGGCATAAGAGGCTCAAACATTCTGGAGGAAGCTGTATTTCCGTGCAGGAAAATAAGCGGACAGCCCGTTCCGTATTCTATGTAAAAAACAGATCGGCCGCAATACTTGAAAAACGGCATTCCCGCCCCTCCCTTTCAAATCCTGATTCCGCGCCTCACGGGAGCGCGGAAAACACCGGGTAAAAGGCCGCGTAAGCCTCTCGGCGGGACTGCCAGTTGCCGCCCCCTACCCGCTGGGAGGCCAGGTCCGTGTTCTCCAGCCCGGGGGTGGGGGAAAAGGCGTCCTGGATGCCCGCCGCCTGCCAGTAATAGGCCGCGCTCTCCCATGCGTAGTGCTCCGCAATGTAGTCCGCGCCCGTGGGGAACGCTGCGGTCTTCGGGTCCTGCCCGTCGTAGACCACGCGGGAATACTCCGACACGTCCAGCCCCAGATTTGCCGCGGTCTGGAGGGCCTTGTAGTACGCGGAGGCCACTTCGTCCCGGCTGTGGTTCCCGGGGTTGACATAAGGCGTCCCGGACAGCTCGGGGACGTACTTTTTCATCAGCCAGGTGGCGAAGGCCATCTGCCCGTAGGCGTGGGTGAGATGGAGATAGCCCGCGCCGCGGGTGCCGAAGCTGTAGCCGTAGCGCTGGAAGTAGGCGTTGTCGCCCAGCTCCGTCAGCTCCCGCCCCGCCACCGTCTCCACCGTCACCTGGGCCAGGAACTGGCTGATCTGCTCCGGCGTAGAGATATCGTACTCCAGAAGCACCCAGTTCAGCTCCTCCAGGCGCTGGTCGGAGATCACCCACGTCAGGGTCCCCAGGGTGCTGTCCGTGTAGGAAAGCTGCTCCACCTGCTCCCGGGTGACCAGGAGGGGCATCCCCTGATACAGGCTGGGCGCGCGCGCTTCCTCCGGCTCCGGCTCACTGGACCTGCGGAGAATCAGGACGGTGATGATCAGCGCGGACAGCAGAAGGCAGACCGCCAGAAGGGCGGCCGCGATCATGATCTCTCTTTTATGTTCCAGCAGCTCCGGCACAGCTCGTCACCCCTTTTCCCCAGACCCGCCAGGCGGGCCGGACCGGTTTTGGGGGGATGGTTTTCCGCAGGTTGCGGGGTTGGGAAATCACAGGTTTACTTTACCATAATTTTTTTGGCAGATCAAGGGGGTACGGCGTCCCTGGGGGGTGCGGTGGGAGCATAGGCAGCAACCCCCGGGGCGCGGTGGGCGCGGGGGACGGGACGCCCAGGGGGGCGTCCCCTACGGATTCGTTTACCGAGGTGCGGAGGGCGCGGGGGAGGGGCGGACACGCAGGTCCGCCCCTACAGGCATCAGCCGCGGACAAGTCCTTTGGAGAAGGACGCGTTGATTTCGGCGATTTCCTTTTCCCCGTCGATATAGGGCCTGTAGATCTCGTCGACGCGTCCGCCGCCGCGGTTATCACAGCCGCTGCAAAAATCGCAGCCGCCCCCGCAAACGGAAAGCGCCCGCCGCACGATTTCTTCCCGCTCCTCACGGGTAGTATCTTTGATCAGAATAGACCTCATAAACACCTCCCGGCGCAAATACGCGCCCCTCATAGCATCAACCCTAAGCAAAAAAATATAACCACAACAAGAAAAAATCCGACAAAAAAGAGCCCGATCTGCCAGGGTCCAGGGAGGCGCACGCCTCCCTGGTGGGAGTCCAGAGGGCAAAGCCCTCTGGCCGCCGGAGGCCCCCCGTCCCCCGTCTAACGTCCCTCGTCCATCGCATGAGTATTTCCACAACAGATGGGAACACTAAGAATTGCTTGATTTGTTCATACTTTTCCGTTATGATAGGAGTGTCAGATGGAAAATTTCGCCTGGTTGACTTATAGAAAGGAGCAGTTCATGCCATTCATTTTTCAACGCTTTGACCCCCGCGCCTTCGGCGGAGGCTTTAATCCCGAGGGATTTCAGCAGGAGCCGCCGAGGCCCCGACGGGCGCGGAAGGCACGTCAGGCCGTGGGCAGCAAATTCACCCGTACCCTCATCAACACCGTCGTTACCCTGGTTTTCGCTCTGGTCTACTTCTACCTGGAGCTTCCCGCTCTGAACCTCCACGCAGAGGAATTCTACGTCTTCGCCTTCCTCATCTGCGGCGTCTACTGCGCCTGCGCGGTCTTCACCTCCGGCTTCCAGGGGGACGGCGGAATGCGGGGCTATGTGAGCTTCGTCAAAAAGCAGTGCGCCATCCCCTTCTTCGCCGTCGTTGCTCTGATCATCGCCCTGGCCCTGGGGTCCGTCTCCTCCTGGGTCGTCCTGCGGGCGGGGAGCTACAGCAAGCTGCTGCCCCTGTCCACCGGCGACTTCACCGCCGAGGTGGACGAGATCTCCTATGACCAGATTCCCATGCTGGACAAGGACTCCGCCGCCCGCCTGGGAATGCGCAAGCTGGGCGAGCTGGCCGACATGGTGTCCCAGTTCGAGATTCTCCCCTCCTACACCCAGATCAACTACCGGGGCCGCCCCGTCCGGGTCACCTCCCTGCGCTACGGCGACATCATCAAATGGTTCACCAACCGCAGCGCCGGACTCCCCGCCTACCTCATCATCGACATGGTAAGCCAGGAGGCCGAGGTGGTCCGCCTCTCCGAGGGCATGAAGTACACCACCGCCGAGCACTTCGGGCGCAACCTGTATCGCCACCTCCGCTTCAATTTCCCGACCATGATGTTCGACGACCCCATGTTTGAGATCGACGAAGAGGGCGTCCCCTACTGGGTCTGCCCCCGGATCGTCCGCACCATCGGCCTCTTCGGCGGCGTGGACGTAAAGGGCGCGGTGCTGGTGAACGCCATCAACGGCGAGAGCGAGTATTACGAGCAGGTCCCCAGCTGGGTGGACCGCCTCTACTCCGACGACCTCATCATGCAGCAGTACAACTACTACGGCCAGTACCACAACGGCTTCCTGAACTCCATCTTCGGCCAGCGGGACGTGACTGTCACCACCGAGGGCTGCAACTATCTGGCCATTGACGACGACGTATACGTCTACACGGGCATCACGTCCGTGACCTCCGACGAGTCCAACATCGGCTTCATTCTCTCCAACCAGCGCACGAAGGAGACGCGCTTTTACGCCATCGCAGGCGCGGAGGAGTATTCCGCCGCCGCCTCCGCCGAAAGCCAGGTCCAGCAGATGCGCTACGAGGCCACCTTCCCCCTTCTTCTGAACATCGCCGGACAGCCCACGTATTTCATGGCCCTGAAAGGCGCGGACGGCCTTGTAAAAATGTTCGCCATGGTCAACGTCCAGCAGTACGACATCGTTTCCACCGGCTCCACCGTAGCCGACTGCGAAACAAACTACCGCCAGACCCTGTCCCACCGCGGCCTGGTAGAAGCGGGCCAGGGCTCCGCCGTCTCCGGCGACACGAAGGAGCAAAGCGGCGTCGTCACAGAAATCCGCACCGCCGTCATCGACGGCAACACCCACTTCTACGTCCGCATGGAAGGCAGTCTCGGCTACCTCGACTTCAACGCCGCCCAAGTCCCCGACGCCGTCCTCCTCAGCGTAAAGGACCGCATCCACTACACCTACGTCCTCGACACCGTCGAATTCCCCGAACACGGCATCGTACCCGCAACCGGGTTCGTGTTCGAGGACTGAACCCGATACGGGGGACGGGGGGGCCTCCGGCGGCCAGAGGGCTTTGCCCTCTGGACTCCCACCAGGGAGGCGTGCGCCTCCCTGGACCCTGGCAGATCGGCCATTATTGGGAAATCTGCCTCTACCAAACTGCTTTGGTAGAGGCAGATTTTTGCTACTTTCGTAATAGAATGACGCCCAAGGTGCCGGGGCCGCTGTGGCAGAAAATCGTGCAGCCTGCCTTGGTTTCGACCACTTCCTCGAAGCGGCCGTCCTGCTTGAAAATGTCCCGCGCTATTTGCGCCAGCTCGTTGCCCTCGCAGGTGTCTACGACGCAGACCCGGTGGAAATCCACGTCCGTGCGGTCCCGCAGGCGCTCCTGTACGTACTCCGCAACCACTTTCGCAATCGCACCCCGGTACTTCTTCGTCACCGACATCTTCCCGTCAATGACCTCCACGCACGGGTGCAGCTTCAGCAGATTCGCCCCCAGGGCCGTCACGGCGGAGCAGCGCCCGCCCTTCTTCATGTAGTCCAGACGGTCCAGCACGAAACTGGTTTCAATCCTGGGAATCATATCCTCCAGCAGTCCCAGGATTTCCCCCACGGACTTCCCCGCCTCCGCGGCCTCCGCCGCCGCCAGGACCAGCATCCCCGTCCCGATGGTCAGGTTTTCCGAGTCCACCACGTAGACCTCCGGCACTTCCTCCGCCGCCAGCCGCGCGTTCTGGCAGCAACAGGAGAACCCCGACCCGATGTTGATGTGGATCACCGCGTCATACTGCTCCGTCAGCCGCCGGAACGCCGCCTCGTAGTCCGATACATTCACCGCGTTGGTGGTCGTCAGCTCGCCCCCCGCGTCCACGTGGGCGGCGATGTCCGCCGTGCGGATGTCCACGCCGTCGTGAAACAGCTTCCCCGCCTTCACGATGCCCAGGGGGAAAATAGTCACGTTATGCCGCTCCAGCAGCGCCGCCGGGAGGTCGCAGGTGCTGTCGGTGGTAATCTTAATCATAGGCCGCTCCTTCCTTATATGAACCCGGGAATTTCTGGCAATTTCCGGGCAGTATCCTATAACAGCCTTGACTATACCACAGATCTGGGGCGAACGCCAGTGGAAAATGTGCTAAAAAATTGACAAAATTTGACCCTGTGTTCTCAAATTACGAACCTTTCTGCCCCGTCAGCCGGAAAACAGGGAACCCGCCCCCGCTCCCGTGGCCCGCCAGCAGCACAATCCGCTCCGACGCCGCCCCCGCAATCAGGTCCCGGCACCGCGCCGCGTTCTCCGGGTCCAGGCCCGTGAACGGCTCGTCCAGGGCCAGGAGGTCCCACTCCGCCAGCAGCGCCCGCGCCAGGGCCAGACGCCGCTTCATGCCCCCCGAGTAATTCCTCACGGCTTTCCGGTCCCCCAGGTCCAGGCCCAGACGCGCCAGCAGGTCCCCGGTGCCCTCCGGGAGGGTCCCCAGGGCGAAGCGGAGGTTCCCCGCCGCGTCCAGATGCTCCAGCAGGCGGTCCTCCTGGAACACCGCCGCCCAGCGGCGTCCCTCCGTCCCCGTGATCCGCCCGCTGTCCGGCCTCTCCAGGCCCATGAGGATGCGCAGCAGCGTAGTTTTCCCCGTCCCCGAGGGCGCGGTGATTTCCAGCACCCCGTTTCCGGCGGCAAAGCTCACGTTTTGCAGCACAGCCATGCCGCCATAGGCCTTGCACAGCCCTTCCACACGCAGCTCCATCACCGTCCCGCCCTTTCCGCCAGCCGGTCCACGGCCAGCAAAAGTACCCGCTCAAACAGCACCGACAGCCCCGCGATCACGGCGGTCCAGGCGAACAAATCCGGCGTTTGCAGGTAGATTTTCGCCGTGTAAAGCCGCTCGCCGATGCTCCCCGCCGGGATGCCGATCACCTCCGCCGCCGCGCCGGCTTTCCAGCAGAGTCCGGCCCCCAGCGCCGCCGCGGAGCGGAAATAGGGCAGCACCTGGGGCAGATACAGCCCCCAGATCCGCCGCCCCAGCGGCACATGGAACACCGCCGCCATCTCCGCCAGCTTCCGATCTGCGGCCCGCAGGCCCGCCAGCACGTTCAGGTACACCGGCGGGAACACCATCAGCGCCGAGATGAACAGCGCCAGCGACCGCCCGTCCAGCCACACCAGCGCCAGAATCACAAAGGAGGCCACCGGCACCGCCTTGACCGCCGCCACCGCCGGAGCCAGCAGATCCGCCGCCGCAGGCCATGCCGCCCCAGCCGCCGCCAGCGGCACCGCCAGCGTACAGCCCAGGAAAAAGCCCCCGAGAATCCGGGCCGACGAGAACAGCACCGTCCGCCAGAAGGCGGCGGAGGGCAGCAGCTCCAGCAGCCGCGCGGCGGCGCTGACGGGGGAGGCCAGCAGCAGCGCCCCGTGGGGGTACGCCGCCGCCAGGGCCATGCTGGCCCCCTGCCAGAGCAGCAGCCACACCGCCGCGGCCCACGGCTTCAACAGATGCTTACGCCCCGTAGTAGAAGTCATGCTCAGGCAGCGCGCCCCCCACGGACTGGGGCAGGGTGTCAAACAGCACCCCCAGGTAGCCGGACAATTTTTCCTCCAGCTCCTTCCCGGTGATGCACACGATATTGCAGTACGGCAGCGCCTTCTCCGCCACGGCGGCGTCGACGATGCCCAGCTCGCCGATGAGCGCGGTGGCCTCGGTGGTGTTGGCGTTCACCCAGGCCACGCTCTCCGCGTAGTCCTCCAGGAACGCGTCCACGGCCTCCGGGTGCTCCTCAATAAAGGCCCTGCGGGCGATGATCACACCCGTGATCATGGCGGACCCGTTGTCCAGCGCGTCCCACTCCGCCGTCAGGTCCAATGCGATCCGCAGATTTTCCAGCTTCCCCTGGGCCACGGTCACGAAGGGCTGGGGCAGAAGGGCAACCGTCACATTCCCCGCCGCCAGGGCGGAGACGCACTCCGCGTGCTCGCTCTTCCAGTCGACAGCCACGTCCTTGTCAGGGTCCAAACCGTTCTGCTCCAGCAGGTAGCGGAGCCCGAACTCCGGCGTGGACCCTTTTCCGGCGGCGGCGATGGTCTTCCCCGCCAGGTCCGCCACGGACTGCACCGCCTCCCCGTTTTCCACGATGTAGAGCACTCCCAGCGTGTTCACCGCCAGGGTCACGATCTCCCCTTCCGTCTGGTTGTACAGCACCGCCGCCAGGTTCGCGGGCACGCAGGCCATGTCCAGCTCCCCCTTGATCAGCAGCGGCGTCACCTCGTCGGCGGCGCCCGCCAAGGTGTAGCTGTTGATGCCGTCGTCCGCCATCATGCGCACCATGCCCATGGCCGTAGGCCCTTTCAGCGCCGCCGCCCGGACCGGCACCGTCAGATCGTCTGCGGGGCCTGGCCCGTCCTCCGGAGGCGTCACGTCCTCCTGGGTCCCTGCGTCCGCCGCAGGGCCGCTCTCCGGGACCTTCACCGTCGGCCCGTCCGGCCCGCTGATCGTACCTCCACCGCAAGCTGTGAGGACCAGAATCAGCGCCAGAAGCGCCGCTGTTTTTTTCAGAATGTTCACTGTGAATCTCACCTTTCTAAACAGTTGCTTATACTTTATCCTCCGGCGCATAAACGGTCTTCGCCGTCACGCCGGGAAGCCGCCCGATCTTGCCGGAGAGGGCGGAAATCCGGTCCGCAGGCGCGTCCAGCGCCACGCTGATCAGACGGATGCCCCGCTCCCGGCAGGGAATGCCCATCCGCCCCAGAACGCAGTCCTCGTACTGATGCAGCAGGGCGTTCAGCGCCGCCACCGACGCCGGGTCCCGGACGATCACCGCCAGAACGGCCACGCGGGTTTCCATGCTAGTATCCTCCTTCCTCGTGATTTCATGTAGGCCAAAAGCCCGCGAAAAAGCGGCCCCCATCCAGCGGAGGCCGCGAACATCCAGACACGCAGGCGCACCGCGCCCCGTATCGAAACAGCCTCTTGCGGCGCGGGGCACCAGGTGCGCCTTGCCGTCAGAATGGTCCGGTTTTTCACTTTTCAAAAAGCCCACCGGTCAGAATCCGCTTCCCGGGGGCAATTTTGACACCTTGATCCGTTACGCCTGGAGGTCGATTTCCCCGCCGCCGGAGGGCGCGGCGTCCGCGCCGCCGGTTCCGGCTCCGTAGTCCTCCGCGGCCCCCGCCGGGGGCGTGAACTTCGCCGCCAGCTCCTGGGCCTGGTTCCGCAGTTCCATCCGGGTGGCCGAGAGCTGGCCCTGCATCCGGTTGTCGATCTCCGCCTCACGGATGTAGCCCGATTCCCGGAGCATCCGCATGGTCCGCCGCCGCCGGAGCTCCTGACGCTCCCGCCGGGCCGCTTCCTCACGCTTCTCCTCCGCCATCCGGGCCTGCCGCTTCTCCGACACCTTCTCTTTTTCCAGGTCCCGCTTCTTTTTGCCCGAGCGGGTAACGGCCTTTTCAAGCTGGTTGATGGCCGCCTGGATGCGCTTGGCGTTGTCGGGGTCCTGACGCTTCGCGGCGCGGAGCTGCATGATCTGCCGCCGGGCGTAGCCTGCCGCGGCGTTCACCTGGGCCGTCGTCTTCGCTCTGGAGAGACGGGAATACGCCTCGATGGGCGCGTCGCCGTAGCGCTTGGGGTCCTTGGAGATTTTCAGGCGGTCCTTGTTGGCCTGGATCTTGTCCCGGGCGTCCTTTATCATCTCCGCCAGGGTCTTTCCCTCCCGGGTGCTGCTGGTGTCCCGGACCGTTTGGGTCTGCCGGGTCTGTTGGGTGTAAGTGCCGGCCGTTGTGCCGGAAACCTTTGCCGCGTCCACGTGCGCACCTCCCTTGAAGATACTGCCTCTTATTATAGTATCGGCTGCTTTCAGGGAAAAAATAGGGGCCGCGGAAAATTTTCTCAGCCATGCTCTGGAGGCATTACGGGCCATGCGCATTCAGTATTTGCGTTCCGGGCGCGGGCGTGATATAATGATGCTGAATCTACATAGAAATTCCTGGTTTTCCAGACTTTAGAACACGAAAAGGAGTGTGGAGCATGATCTATAAGACTTTCCAGGACCTGAACCTCTCCGCCCTGGGCTACGGGGCCATGCGCCTCCCGACCCTGGACGGCGACGACAGCCGCATTGACGAGCCCGCCGCCCTGGCGCTGATCGACGAGGCCATGAGGAACGGCGTTAACTACTACGACACCGCCTGGGGCTACCACGGCGGAAATTCCGAGCTGTTTATGGGCAAAGCCTTGTCCCGCTATCCCCGTGAAGGCTTTTACCTTGCCAGCAAGTTTCCCGGCTACGACCTGGGCAACATGGAAAAAGTGGAGGAAATTTTTCAGAGGCAGCTTGAAAAGTGCCGGGTGGATTACTTCGATTTCTACCTCTTTCACAACGTCTGCGAGATGAACATCGACGCGTATCTTGACCCAAAATATGGTATCTACGACTATCTGACCAAGCAGCGCCGGGAGGGCCGTATCCGGCACCTGGGCTTCTCCGCCCATGGCAGTCTGGAGGTCATGAAGCGCTTCCTGGAGGCGTATGGCGCGGACATGGAGTTCTGCCAGATTCAGCTGAACTACCTGGACTGGACCTTCCAGAACGCAAAGGAAAAGGTGGAACTGCTGGACAGCTATCATATACCCGTATGGGTCATGGAGCCTCTGCGCGGCGGGCGGCTGGCAAAGCTGTCTGCGGAGCACGAGCAGGCGCTGAAAACCCTGCGGCCCAACGAGAGTATCCCAGCCTGGGCGTTCCGCTTTGTGCAGTCGATTCCCAGTGTTACGATGACGCTTTCGGGTATGTCGACGCCGGAACAGCTTCGGGACAACCTGGAGACGTTCAGCACGGATGCGCCGCTGAGCGAGGCGGAAACGGCGCAAATTCTCAAGGCTGCGTCGGACATGCTGACGCACAAGACGCTCCCCTGCACGGCCTGCCGCTACTGCGTGTCGCACTGCCCGCAGGGGCTGGACATTCCGACGCTGATTGGCCTGTACAACGAGCATTCCTTCACGGGCGGCGGTTTTATCTCACCCATGGCGCTGAGCGCGATGCCGGAAGAGAAGCGTCCGACGGCCTGCATTGGGTGTCGGAGCTGTGAGGCGGTCTGTCCGCAGCAGATTAAGATTTCTGAGGCTATGGCGGCGTTTTCTCGGGCGTGACGGCATTGGCGGATCACCGGGCAGCGTGCTGTCGCGAAAGCTGGTTCCTACGGGGGTTTGTAGTCAAGATGGAATTTATCTTTTTGGGGTGCGGGAGAGCGCACAGGGCCGCAGGTAATCCGGGTGCGCAGGAATGCGCGGGGGCTGTAGACATGTGAGCCGCTTCGCTCTCACATCTCCTCGCGAAAGCTGGGTGCGCCGATCGCGGCTCTGGTGGGCGCGGGGGAAGGGCGGACACAGAGGTCCGCCCCTACAGAGCTGCACGAAAAATGTGTGGTCCTTGCCTCGTCAGAGGTAAGGACCACCTTGCATCTGTTTCGTTACTATGCAACAGGCTTTAACGCCCACCGGATTCGCGTCTAGTTAAAGCTCTTTTCGCTTCCTTTTCTCTCGAGAAAAGGAAGCCGCCGGAGGCGGGAAGCCCTGCTGGCAGCTCCCCGTAGGTATGCACCTCACAAAGTGCCAATGAACCGTTCGATCCGGTCAAGCCCCTCGCGGAGGTCTTCGTCGGAGTAGCAGTAGGAGAGGCGCATGTAGCCTTCGGTGCCGAAGTAGATGCCGGGAATGAGGCCGACGAGGCCCTCTTTGAGCATCTTTTCGCAGAAGGTGACGGAGTCCAGGCCGTATTTTTTGATGTTGATGAACATGTAGAACGCGCCCTCGGGCTCCTGAACCTCCAGGCCCATGGCGGTCAGGCGCTTGTAAACATAATCGCGCCGCTTCCTGAACAGCTCCACAATCGGGTCCGTGTCCGTCTCCAGGGCCTTGACGCACGCGGGCTGTACAAACGCGGGGGCCGATACTACCGAATACTGGTGGAAAATCTGCATCCGATCCCGGATGGGGGCGTCCGCCAGGCAGTAGCCCAGGCGCCAGCCGGTCATGGCATACGGCTTGGAAAAGCTCTGAATCACGATGATCCGGTCCCGCATGTCCTGGTACTCGGAAAAGCTGTGATAATCTTCCGTATAAATCAAGGTCCTGTACACGTCGTCGCACAGGACGAAAATGGGCTTGTCTTTCAGGATTTCGTGAATGGCGTCCAGCGTTTCCTTCCTGTAAATGCAGCCCGTCGGATTGTTCGGCGAGGTCAGCACAATCGCCTTCGTCTTCGGCGTAATGGCCGCTCTCAGCTTTTCCGGATCAATCTGAAAATGGTTGTCCTCCGTAGGCAGCGCCACAGGCACGCCCCGGCAAAGCTGTGTAATCGACTCATACAAGCTGAACGCAGGCGTCGGGATAATCACCTCGTCCCCCGGATTCAGCACCGTGGAAAGGCTGATGAACAAGCTCTCCGTCGCGCCGATGGTAAGAATAATCTCGTCCGGAGAATAGCGCAGTCCATGCGCCCGTTCCTCGAAACGGGAAATCGCCTCCAGCATATACGGATACCCGTTTCCCGGCGGGTAATGGGTATCGTTGGCGTCCAGCGCCGCCTTTGCGGCCTCCTTCACGGCCTCCGGCGTATTCTGATCCGGCTCGCCGATGGTCAGGGCGCAGGCCCCCGGCGTGTCCCGCACCAGGAAGGTAAAACGGCGGATGCCGGACAGCTGCACGCCCAGCACAGCGCTGTTCAGGGTCAAATCCATAGGAAATCACGCTCCTTTTCCGAATGGTTTTAGTATATGCGCGGGAAAAGGGCTTGTCAATCCAAAATTTGCGCCGGGACAGCACGCGGGCGGGCCTCTGCGCCCGCCCCCTCCGCCGGTGTTCGCCTACCGGTCGCTGATGATCCAGCAGTCCTGAAAAATCAGGTCGTCGATATCGCCGCTGCCCTGCACGTACAATCGCCATCCTCCTTTACCTTTTCACGCCATATCACGCAGATGGATTAGTCTATGCGCGGACTGCGGAAAAGTTTCCTGGAAAAAAGAACCGCCTCCCGAAAGAGGCGGTTCCGCAATGCGAACTGTAAAATTTTTACAAATCAGTACCGGCTGTACACGCAGGTGATGGGCCGGTCCACGAAGTCTTTCAGGTTCCCCCACTCGGACCAGTTCAGCTTCCCGTCCTTCTGGAGCTCGCAGCAGGTATACGCCCCGTTGTCGTCCACGCTCAGAATGACCAGCACACGGTACACCGACGGCGTGTCGATGGTCACCACGTCCCCGGCTTTGAGCTGGCGGAAATTCCGGTGCTGGGTGATGGTGGCGTCCTCGCCGAAGAGGAAGTCGCTCACCGCCAGGCCGAAGGCCAGACAGCCGCTGCTGTAGCCGATTTTGGGGGATGCGTAGTTGTTTTTGGGGTCGGAGGTCCAGCGCGTTCCGTCGGGGTACGCGGCTTTTACCTGCTCCAGAAGGGACTGGATGTTTTCTTCGCTGATTGCCTCGCCGTTGGACAGTACGCCGCCGTCGGGGTGCAGCGGCGTTTTCTGGTTCACGCGGTTCATGGTCTGCTGGAGGGTTTCGCCCTCACGGGGCGCGAATACGAACTCGCCGCTTTCAGAATCCTCCGGCTCGGCAGGCGCGTCGGATTCAGCCTGTTCCATGAGGTCCCGGAGCCGCGCCCACACGGCGCAGGCTTGCGCCCGATTTACAGTTTCACTTCCGTGGAACAGCCCGTCGCTCTTTCCTTGCAGCAGCCCCTTGTCCAGGCACACCGCCACAGCGTTCCGGTAAGACACAGGAATCCGCCCCCAGTCCCCCAGAGCCGCCGCAGCCGCTTCCAGGACCGCGCCGGAGGGCGCGTCCGTCTCCTCCAGAAGCTGGTAAATGATCTGCGCCATATCGCACCGCGTCAGCCCCCGCCCGCTGGCAGAGGCCCACGTATCGCCCCCAGCGGCGTAGGAGCTTTCAAGGCTGGTCCCGGAAAGCAGGCTCGCGCACACATTCATAGTACGCGTCTGCCAGGGCAGATAGACAGATTCCCCCGCCAATTCCTCCGCAAAGAACGACCGCGCCAAAATCGCGCAGAACTGCACTCCCGTCACGTCGTCTTTAGGCCGAAAACTCCCATCCTCGAACCCGGACACAACCCCGGCCTCAGCCGCCTTATAAACCGCATCAGCCGCCCAATGCCCCTCCGGCACATCCGAAAACCCACCCTCCGCCGCAAACGCGAAAGACACCAAACAGCACACAGCAGCCAACGAGCAGATTATTTTTTTCATAGGGAAACGTCTCCTTAATTGTGATTTCCCCTATCTTAACACAGTTTTATGGAAACCACAAGGGAAACTTTACGGGGGACGATTGGACGGGGGGCCTCCGGCGGCCAGAGGGCTTTGCCCTCTGGACTCCCACCAGGGAGGCGTGCGCCTCCCTGGACCCTGGCAGATCGGCCTTTCCTGGGGGGCTCTGCGGCTACAATAGTACGCCTATTACTAAGAATATAAGCGTCAGAAGCAGGAAGTAGATCGCCAGCTTCCACACGTATTTCAGCCAGCGGTCGTAGGGGACGTGGCCCAGGGCCAACGCGCCCATCACTACCGCCGCTGTCGGCGTTACGATGTTCACCAGGCCCGACGCTGACTGGAACGCCGTCACTACCAGCTCGCCGCCGACACCCGCAAAACGGCCCAGCGGGGCCATGATGGGCACCGAGAGCGTCGCAAGACCCGAGGACGACGGGATCAGAATCGTCAGAGGCAGATATACAAGGTACACCAGAACTACAAAGCTGAGGGGGCCTGCGCCTGAAAGGGCTTCCTCGCCCCAGTGCAGCACCGTGTCCGTGATGTGCCCGTCGTTCATCAGCACCGTGATCCCCCGGCTGATGCCGATGATCAGCGCCACACCCAGAAGGTCCGCACAGCCCGCCACGAACGTCTCCGCAATCTCGTCCTCCCTCTGACGGTCCATGAAGCCCACAATTACACCCGCCGCCAGAAACAGCGCGCTCAGCTCCGGGAACCACCACCCCAGTACCGGCAGCGGCAGCCCCATCTCGTCAAAGGGAATCACGCCGTAGATCATAATGAGGAACGTGGCCGTGAACACGACCATGATCAGCTTCCGCCGGGTGGTAAACGGCGGGGCCTCTTCCACGTTGGCCTGGATCTTTCCCGCGCCTACGCCGACCACAGACCGCGCCGGATTCTTCTTCACCCGGGCCGCGTAGGCCATCACAAACCAGATCGCCGCGCTCTCAAACACGATCCACTGGATCGCCCGCAGGATGATCCCGTCTCCCAGGGACACGCCTGCGAAGCCCGCTGCGATGCCCGTGGCGAAAGGGTTCACCGTGGACGCAATCACTCCCGCGCCCGCGCCCAGCAGGATTACGGATATGCCCACCACGGCGTCATAGCCCGCCGCCAGGAACACGGGGATCAGGAGGGGATAGAACGCCATGGTTTCCTCCCACATGCCGTAGGTGGTGCCGCCCAGGCCAAAGAGCAGCATCAAAATGGGAATCAGCCAGCGCTCCCGCCCGCCCAGGAGGCGGATGATGTTGCTGACGCCCGCGTCCACCGCGCCCGTCTTCATCACCACGCCCAGGAAGCCGCCCACCATCAGGATGAATACGCACACGTCCACCGCGTCATAGAAGCCGAAGAACGCCGCTTTCAGCACCGCCCCAACCCCCTGGGGGCTGGGGTCCACGCTGTGGTACGTCCCCGCCACGGGCACGCCGTCCACGTAGTCGTAGGCCCCCGCCGGGATCAGCCATGTGGCAATGGCGACCAGGATGATCAGGAGGAAGAGGATCGTGTAGGCTGTGGGCATCCGGAATTTGGAATTCTCCAAAGGGACGCGCCCCCCTTACTTCCCGATGGTGGCGACCAGAACGGCCTTGATGGAGTGCATCCGGTTCTCCGCCTCGTCGTAGACGACACTGTTGCGGCTGCGGAAGACCTCGTCGGTGACTTCCCGGATGTCCACGCCCTTTTCCTTCCACTCCTTTGCCAGCTTCGTCTCGAAGTCGTGGAAGGAGGGGAGACAGTGCATATAGAGGACGTCGGGGTTGCCGGTTGCCTTGAGAGTTTCCTCGGTGACGCGGAAGGGGGAGAGCAGCTCGGCCCGCTTGGGGATCAGGTCCTCCTCGCCCATGGAGGCCCAGATGTCGCCGTAGATCATGTCGGCGCCCTTGAGGGAATTCATGTCGTCGGTGATTTCCAGGAGGCCCCCGTTCTCCCGGGCCTCGGCGAAGACCCGCTTCACAAGGTCATGGTCCATCTGCTGGGCCAGCTCCTGGGGGCCGAGGCCCACGAAGTGCATACCCATTTTAGCCGCGCCGATCATCCAGGCATAGCACATATTGTTCCGCACGTCGCCGGGGAAGACGACCTTCATCTTATTGAGGGGCTTCCTGCAATGCTCCTCCAGGGTCATCATATCGGCCAGAATCTGAGTGGGGTGGTCGGCGTCGGTAAGCCCGTTCCAGACGGGGACCCCGGCCCACTTCGCCAGGTCTTCCACCACGGACTGGGCGTAGCCCCGGTACTCGATGCCGTCGAAGAAGCGGCCCAGGACCTTGGCAGAGTCCTCGAGGGACTCCTTCTTGCCCATCTGGGAGCTGCCCGCGTCCAGGTAGGTGACGTGAGCGCCCTCCTGGGTAGCGGCGACTTCAAAGGAGCAGCGGGTCCGGGTCGAAGTCTTCTCAAAGAGAAGGACGATATGCTTCCCCTTCAGAGCAGGGTCACAGATCCCGGCCCTCCGTTTCGCCTTCAAATCGTGCCCCAAGTCCAACAGATACCGAATTTCCTCGGGAGAAAAGTCCTCCAAAGTCAAGAAACTTCTGCCTTTCAAATTAACAGCCATAGTAATCAATCCTTTCGATTCAATTAAAGAAATACGCAAAAACTATCACAAAGCACAATCCGCCAAAAATAGACTGATCTGCCAGGGTCCAGGGAGGCGCACGCCTCCCTGGTGGGAGGCCAGAGGGCAAAGCCCTCTGGCCGCCGGAGGCCCCCCGTCCAACGTCCCCCCGCGGGGTCAGGGGTCGTCCCTCCACAGGGGCATGGACATGCAGCGCGGTCCTCCGCGGCCGCGGGAGAGTTCGGCGCTGGGGATGGTGTGGACTTTGATGCCGGCGTCTTCGAGGGAATGGTTGGTGACGTGGTTGCGGGAGTAGACGACTACTTCGCCGGGGGCAATGGCGAGGGTGTTGCTGCCGTCGCTCCATTGCTCACGGGCGGCGTCGATCTCGCTGCCCTCGCCGCAGGGGATCAGGGTTACTTTGTCCAGGTGCAGGTGCTCTTTTAAGATGTCCTCTAAGCGGGCGTCTTCCTGCTCGATCTTCATCTTCTTGTTTTCGTCCAGCTCCATAACGTAGACGGTGATGCTGGAGAGGATGTTGGGGTGGACGGTGAATTTGTCTCTGTCTACCATGGTGAAAACGGTGTCCAGGTGCATAAAGGAGCGGCTCTTCGGGATATTGAAAGCCAGAATCTTTTTGAACTTGGTCTTGTCGTAGGTGAGAATCGCCTCGGCGAGGGTGTCGATGGAGTCGCCCTTTGTGCGCTGGGAAATGCCGACGGCCAGGACTTCCGGGGAGAGAATTAAAATGTCGCCGCCCTCCAGGGAGGAGACTTCGCCGCGGTCGTACCACCTGGGGGCGTGCATATACTCCGGGTTGTGCTCAAAAATGAACTTGCCGAATAGGGTTTCACGGTTCCGGGTGGCGGTGAGCATCTTGTGGATGGAGACGCCGGTGCCGATGGTGGCGAAGGGGTCCCGTGTAAAATAGAGGTTCGGCATGGGGTCGACGACGAAGGGGTAATCGTCCTGGGCGGCGGAGAGGAGGTCCGCCAGCTTTTCACTCTCCCCCTGGAGCTGGCTCTTGCGGACGCCGGCCATCATGGTGGAGATCATCTGCTTGTCCGGCATCTTCCCCAGGTATTCCCCCAGGAGGACCCGGCTCCGCTGGTCCCGGATGCCCGCTTCGTCCAGGAACTGGATGACGAAGGCTTTGCGGATATCCTCATTGGTGAGGGAATTGGCCGTCAGGTCCGTGAGGTAGACGACTTCCACGCCCTGCTGGCGGAGGCAGTCGGCAAAGGCGTCGTGCTCCTTCTGGGCCTCCCGGAGGTAGGGGATGTCGTCGAAGAGCAAACGCTCCAGGTATTCCGGCATGAGGTTTTCCAGCTCGCCGCCGGGGCGGTGGAGAAGCACCTTTTTCAGCTTCCCGATTTCTGAGGTGTTATGGATTCCTGTCTCCAAAGTGAAATCACTCCTTTCCCGGTTAGAATCTCTTGATTTTGCGTTTTCATACGCGGGTGGAAGGAAAATAAAAATTTTTTGGGGGGTGGGGTGGTTCATGTGTATGGACCTACACGGCTCTGGTGGGCGCGGGGGGCGCGGTTCCAGGGGTGCGGTGGGCGCGGGGGACGGGACGCCGAGGGCGGCGTCCCCTACGGGGTATATTCCAACAGATGGAATCCGTAGGGGCCGGCGCCCTCGCCGGCCCGTCCCGCACGAATGCCCAGGTCGCGTGGGATGGGCGGACACATAGGTCCGCCCCTACAATATACGGCCCCAGGCAGGCAAAAAAATCCTTGACAATGCCACAGGAACCTGTTATAGTAATAGGGCAAAACAAAGAAGGCCGGTTTCCGCCTCACCTCCAGCCTTGGGCAAAGAGGTTAACAGCGAGTGAATGCAGTCTGCCCCGGGGGGGCGGTCTGCTGTTGCTGCGCGGGTACCGGAACGGTCCCGCGTTTTGTGATTTTTAGGATGGAGGTGCTTTGACCATTAGTAAGCAAGTGCATGAGCTGAATGAGGATATCAACGACAAGGAAATCCGGCTGATCGGACCCACCGGGGAACAGCTGGGGCTGATGGCCCCCGCCCAGGCCCTGCGCATCGCGGAGGAGCAGAACCTGGATCTGGTCAAGATCTCACCCCAGGCGAAGCCCCCCGTGTGCAAGCTGATGAACTACGGGAAGTTCCGCTTCGAGCAGAGCAAGCGGGAAAAAGAGGCGCGGAAGAACCAGCACGTGGTTGAGATCAAGGAGATCCGGATGTCCCCCGGCATCGACATTGGAGATTTCAACACGAAGCTCCGGAATGCCTTGAAGTTCATCGCCGAAGGCAACCGGGTCAAGGTATCCGTCCGCTTCCGTGGCCGCGAGATGGCCCATACCGACATCGGGCGGGAGCTGCTGAACCGCTTCGCCGGGGAGTGCGCGGGCGCCGCCAACCTGGACCGGCCCCCTAAGCTGGAGGGACGGATGATGTCCATCTTCCTCTCCCCCAAAACCGGCAAATAGTCCGCCGGACCCGCAAACGGTAACTTTTTGAATACACAAAAAAGGAGCTATTGTCATGCCGAAACTGAAAACCCACAGCGGCGCGAAGAAGAGATTCAACCTCACAAAGACAGGCAAGGTCAAGCGCGCCAAAGCCTACAAGAGCCACATCCTGACCAAGAAGGACACCAAGCGGACCCGCCGCCTCCGGGCCGGCGGCTACGCCGACGCCACCAACGTGGACGCCGTCCGCAAGATGATTCCCTACAAGTAAGTGACAGAAGGAGGCTTTTTGTACTATGGCTAGAGTAAAAGGCGCGATGATGACGCGCAAGAGAAGAAATAAGATCATGAAGCTGGCGAAGGGCTACTGGGGCTCCAAGTCCAAGCACTTCCGCGTGGCCAACCAGGCCGTGATGAAGTCCCTGAGCTACGCTTATACCGGCCGCAAGCTGAAAAAGCGGGACTTCCGCTCCCTGTGGATTACCCGGATCTCCGCCGCCTGCAAGCTCAACGGGATGAATTACTCCACCTTTATGCACGGCCTCAAGACCGCCGGCGTGGAGATCAACCGCAAGATGCTGGCGGAGCTGGCTGTCAATGACGCCGCCGCCTTTACCCAGCTCACGGAGCTGGCGAAGAACGCCTGAGTTTCCTGGATGTGAAAACGCCCCCGGCGGGATCTGATGTGATCCTGCGGGGGCGTTTTGCGTTTTCGCGGGGGCACGTCTTTCACAACCGCTATGGCTGCGATGAATGGAATCCGTAGGGGCCGCCGCCCTCGGCGGCCCGTCCTTCGCAGCTGCCATAGCCGCGGGGGGCGGGACGCCCAGGGGGGCGTCCCCTACGGGGTGCAGCCCCACAGCCGCCATGCCGCTATGGAGGGCCCGTCCCAAAATCCCCTTGCAATCCGCCCCGGAATGGGGTATGCTGGCAGGAGACAGGAGGGATGGGAATGGACTACGACCGGCTCTTGAATCTGGCGGTGGAGCTGGGGTGCCGCCTGATGCGCAGCGGGGCGGAGATCTACCGGGCGGAGGAATCCATGACCCGACTGCTCCGGGCCTACCGGCTGGAGTCGCCGGAGGTCTTCGCCATCCCCAGCTGCGTCATCGTCAGCGTCACCACACCCGCGGGGCACCCCATCACAAAAATGCGGCGCATCCCCGGCCACGGCACCGACATCGAAGCCCTGGAAAACCTGAACGGCCTGTGCCGGAGCCTCTGCGCCGAGACGCCGCCCCTGGAGGAGGCCCAGGCCCGCCTGGACGCCCTGGAGAAGTCCGCCCACCGCTTCTTCTCCTGGCAGCTCCTTCTGGGCTACGGCGCCGCCCCCGCCTTCTTCTCCCCCCTCTTCGGCGGCGGGCCCCGGGACGCCCTCTGCGCCCTCGTCGGAGGCCTGGGGGTGGGGGCCTGCCTGCTCTACGGCAAGCGGGTCATCGGGTCCAACAGCTTCTTCCGCACGGCGGTGTGCAGCGCGGTGGGGTCCCTGATCTCCCTGCTTCTGGTGCGCCTGGGGCTGGGGGAGAACGTGGACGCGGTGACCATCAGCGTCCTGATGATCCTGGTGCCCGGCGTGGCCCTGACGAACGCCATGCGGGAGATCATGGCCGGGGACACCATCTCCGGCCTCAGCCGCACCGCGGAGGCCATCTTAATCGCCGCGGCCATTGCCCTGGGCTCAGCGGTGGGGCTGTCCATCAGCCGGATGCTGTAGGAAGGAGGGGTGAACATGCCGGGATGGAGCTGGATCTGGGCGGACTACGCGGCGCCGTGCCTGTGCGCGTTTCTGGCCTGCGTGGCCTTTACGATGGTGTATAACATCCATGGCGTTGGGAAGCTGATCTGCGGGGTGGGGTCGGCGCTGGGGTGGCTGGTGTACCTGCTGGCGGGGGAGACGGTGTTCGCGGCCTTCTTGGCGGCGGCGTCCATCGGGACCTATTCGGAGATCATGGCCCGGGTGCGGCGCTGCCCCGTGACGGCCTATTTGCTGGTGGCGCTGCTGCCCCTGGTCCCCGGCGGGGGGATTTACTACGCCATGAGCTATTGCGTCTCGGGGGACATCCAGCGCTTCCTGCACACGCTGCTGCATACCTTCGGGGTGGCGGCGGCGCTGGCGGTGGGGGCGATGCTGGCCTCGTCGCTGTTCCGGGCGGTTTATGCGCATTTGTATTTCTGGAGGCGCAGGGGGTGAGCCGCTCTTGTGCAATGCGACAGAGCGGAAGAGGCCGCGGCAAAACTACGCTGCCGCGGCCTCTCTGCGTTATAGGGTGCTGGGGATTTCAAACGGCACTGCCGTTTATCCGGGCTTAGCCCAGCAGCTGCAACACGCCCTGGGGAACCGCATTGGCCTGGGCCAGCATGGCCTGGGCGGACTGGATCAGGATGTTGTTCTTGGTGTAGGCCATCATCTCTTCCGCAATATCGGTGTCACGGATGGTGGACTCGGCATCCTGGATGTTCTCGGCCATCACGGACAGGTTGTTCGCGGTGTGCTCCAGGCGGTTCTGGGTCGCGCCCAGGTCGCCGCGGACGCCGGAGACGTAGTTGATGGCGTTCTTGACCACGGCAATGGCTTCCTGTGCGCCCTCAAGGGTGCTGATGTCGATGTCGGCGATGGTCTTCGTGACTTCGATCTCCTTGCCGTCCAGGGTGGTCTTGCCGGTGCCCATGGCCTTGGTGTGCATGTCGCCCACGGAAACCTTGAGCTGGTTAAAGGCGTCGGAGGTGTCGCCGATTTGGAGGGTCAGGGGCTTGCCGCCCTCGGTGGCCTCGGAGACGGTATTCTCCTTGGTGTAGGAACCGGCGCCCACGAAGCCCAGGGACTGCTCAATGCCCTCCTTGGTGCTCAGGTCATAGGTGCAGCTGCCCTTGTAATCCGGAAGCGTCTTGTTGGCGTCCAGATTGCCATGGGCCACAGTCTCGGTCAGGGTGATGCGGGTACCATCGTGGCCGACCGTCCAAATGGCATTGCCCTTGGCGGCATCAGTCAGGTTTTTGGCGGTGGTAGTCAGATCGCCCCGGGCATCCACATACTTGCCAGTGCCGACCAGCTTTTCGTCAGTGGTGAAAGTGAACACATCATCACCGATCTTGATGGTCGCGCCGTTCTGCACCATGTCCTCAGTCAGGTCGAAGAAGGTGCTGGCCAGACGATCGCCGCCGCCAGCGGCCACGTTGCTGATAGCGGTAGTGGACACGTTGAAGTCGCCATTGGCACCCTCGGTGATACCCTTCATCGCGCCGCCGGAAGCGCCCTCCTGCTCCACAGTGATATCATCAGCAGTGAGCTTCACGGGATCGGCGTAGGTGTTAAAGGCAATAGAGCCAGTAGCGCCAGGAGCGGCGGCGGGGCCATGGTGGGTAGCATCAGGAGCACCAACAGCACCACCATTCTTTGCGGTCAAAGTTAACGTGTCGCCGTCCAGGCTGACGACGTAGCCAGTGTCAGCATTGTCCTCGTTAATCAGGGCAATACCACGCTCACCAGCGGCGGACACCTGAGTGAAATCTACCTCGCATTTCTTACCACCGATCATAATCGTCGCGGGGCCCAGGTTGGCGTCGTTCCAGTCAGTGACGGTATAAGTCCAGACGTCTTTGACCGCATCCTTGCCGCCAGCGAGCGCCGCCTCGCCCTTAGTGCCATCAACCTTAGTGACCTCGACAGTCCCGTTGCCGTCTGCACCAGCAGTTGCCGCTTTAATTGTCAAAGCACCAGCCGCTGTTACCTGATAGGTATACTTACCATCAGTACCAACAGCTGTATCGGTAGTCACAGCCGTAGTGAAAGTAATTTCTGTCCCATTGATCTTAAACTTATCTCCAGCGGTCAAATTTCCAAGCGCAAACGTACCGGTTGCCGCAACGGCCTCAGCGCCTTGAGCCTTCTGGGTAGCATTCAACGCAGCGCCAGTAGCAGCCTGGATAGCCTTATAGGAAACGGTGGGGGTGGTCTTCTCGCCGGCGTCGTTGGCTTTCATGGTGACCTTGCCAGCGTCAATGGAGACCTTGTAGCCATCCACGCCTTCCTTGTTGATGTTGGAAATGATGTTCTCCCAGCTCTTGGCAGCATCAGTAGTGTCAATATCATCCTCCTGCACCACGTACTGCTTGCCGTTGATGGTCAAAACGTCACCCGCGGCGGGAGTAGCGGCCAGATCGCTGGTTTTGAAGCTGTACTCTGCATTCTTGGGCTTGATTTCGCCGCTGATGTTGACCTCCATAGCCCCGTTGATTTCCTCGGCCTCGCTGGCAGGAGCATTCTTCTGGGTAAAGGTCAGTCGATAATCCAGATCACCCTGCTTTACTTCCATGGCCTGACCGTTGATCAACATACCATCCAAGGTATCAACCGTCTTGCCATCCACGGTGATCTCATAGTTCTTAGCGCCTAGGAGCGCACTTACCAGCTTATCACCTTCAATAGTGCCGTTGTCCGCCTTGGAGGTCAGCTTAATCTCCGTGTCGCCCATCTTAATGGTCATAGAGTTATCCTTGGCGGCGTTAAACTTGAAGTTGTGGAAATCTACGCTGAAGGAAGTGCCGCTAGAACCATTGGCCTCGTTGTGGAGCACGGTGTTAGTGCCCAGCACCTGACCAACCTCGGCCAGTTTGCCGTTATCAAAAGTCAGGGCTTCGCTCTCGGTGGGGTTCACGGTCACGGTCTCGGTCACGGCGTCGGTGGCCTCGATGGAGCTGTCCAGGGAGCCGTCCAGGAGCTTGATGCCGTTGAAGTTGGCGCTGTCGGCGATACGGTTGATCTCGCTCTTGAGCTGCTCCACTTCCTTCTGGAGGTTCAGGCGGTCCACAGGATCGTCATAGGTGCCGTTGGCGGACTGGGTGGCCAGGTAATCCATGCGGTTGAGCATGTCCTGGATCTCCTGCATGGCGCCCTCGGCGGTCTTCACAAGGCTGATGCCGTCCTTCACGTTCTTCTGAGCGGCATTCAGGCCCGTGATCTGGGCGCGCATCTTCTCAGAAATGGCGAGGCCAGCGGCGTCGTCGCCCGCGCGGTTGATCTTGTAGCCGGAGGACAGTTTTTCCAGGTTCTTCGCCAGGGCGGAGGTGTTGGTGTTGTAGTTGCGATATGCGTTCATCGCGAGAATATTATGCTGAATCCTCATTTTAAAATCTTCCTCTCATTAAAATGTGGGGTATGCGGTTCCGGCGCGCCGGAACGTCCCTGCTCCGACGCTGGTGTGGGGTACCTTCCGGGCTTCCGTTTGCGCACAGCGGTTCGCCGTTCCGGTACGGGACTCTATTCCACCCGGCTCGTCAGCCGTTTGAAACCGTTTTCTTGACAGGGCAGTATGCCCTGGGCTGCTGGGGACGCTTGGTTCTCGTCTCATGGAGGCACGCGGGGCGCGCCTCGCCCGTCCGCTCCAGGACTTCGCCCCGGAGGATGGTCATGTCTTTCGGGGCCTTCACCGACAGGCGGACCGCGGAGGCTGCGGAAACCTGGATCACGATGTCCTCCCCGATGGTCAAATACTCCCCGTCTTTGAGCTGTAATGACAGCATTTCAAACTCCTTTCTCTCCCGGTCCAATCCCTTGAACCGTCTCTGCCCTAAGCGTTTGACGCCTTTTCGCTCTCCCTCCGCTCCGCGGGGAACATGTGCTCAAGCTGCCGCCGGAGGGCCTGGACGTTGCGGTCCGAGCCGTCCATCTCGCCAAGGAGGGCCCGCATGGCGCTCAGGGCCTGGGCCTTGCTACGGTTCCAGGCGATCTCCTTCCGGTGCCAGCGGGGGGCGTCGAAGACGCAGGCGGGGCGTTCCTTCCCGGAGCGCTCCCGGACCTCGCCCCGGAGGATGGCAATCTCCCGGGGCGCGTCCACCACCAGCTTGCAGCGGTCGCCGGAGATGCGGTCCAGCTGGACCACCACGTTTTCTCCGATGGTCATGTACTCGCCGGGGGACAGGTTCAGGCAGAGCATGATGTTCAACTCCTTTTCAGATGTGCGGAACGGCTTTCCCTCCGTCCGCCGCCGTGCATCACGGCATTTCATATTTTGTCACAGTCAAAATATTTTGAACGCTCTGGGCGCGTCTCCGCTCCCGGAGCTTCGGGCGTGCGCACACGTCCTCTCGTTTCCCAACGGGCGGTCCGGAAAACGCTGAGCGAAGAAAAAGCGTGTCTGATTTTCCTTCGCTCAACGCTTCCCCGACCGTGTCCATGGGCCTTCACCGCTGTTCCGGGCGGCATAGCGGGGGTGTTTATGAAGAGCGCTAAGCGCTTTCGCGGCGCTCCTGCATACGGAAGTATTGGGCAAGGCCCTGGGCCTTGATGTTCCGGGCGGCGTTGGCCTCCCGGTTCAGGACCGCGCCGCAGCAGGGACAGGTCCAGGTGGGGCGCTTCGCGGAAATTTCCTCGGCCGTGTGGCCGCAGAGGAAGCAGGTCCGCGTGGACGGGAAGCAGCGGTCCGCCATCAGGAGCTGCTTTCCCTGCCTGGAGAGCTTGCCCCGCAGGCATTCCCGGAAGAATCCGAAGCCGGATTCCATGGCGCTTCTCCGGTTCGTCAGCCTGCCCGGCTCGTTCATCCCGCCGTCCCGCACGCACACGGCGTCCCAGGCGTTGGCTATCCGCCGGGATTCCTTGTGGATGTAGTCGCGGCGCTGATTGGCGATGTGCTCGTGGAGCAGGCGGTACTTCTGAACGGCGTCCCGGTAGTTTTGGGAGCCGGGCTGCATCCGTGAGAGCCGGCGCTGGATGGCGGACAGCTTTTCCTGGGACTGCCCCAACCAGTGGGGCGGGTCCGCCGGAACCCCGCTGCTGTCCACGTAGAAGTGGCGCGGTGAGAATTTGAGGCCCAGGGTGGTTTCCTCTGTCGGGGCAACCGGATCGGGCGCTTTTTCCGTGTATGCGTACAGGATGCAGCAGTGATACTTGCCTGTCCTGCTCCTGACGACGGTGATGCGCTTGAGCTTCCACCACGCCTGGGGGCGGCGGGAAAATCTGGCCCGCACAATTCCAGCTTTCGTCATGCGGATGCCGTCTTTGGTGAGGTAGATGGTGGGGCCGGAGGTGAACTCGTGATTGCAGGCGGTGAAGGAGTCGCGGTCGTCCTTCCTGCGCTTGAATTTGGGGTATCCGAAGTGATCCGGGTCCTTGAAGAACAGCCGGAAGGCCTGGGAGAGCCGGTTGTGCTCCTGGATAAGGGCCTGGTTGTCGACCTCTTTCAGGAAGGGCGCGCCTGCTTTGTACTTGGCCGGGGTGGGGATGAAGAACGCGCCGGTTTCGAGGTAGAAGCGCTGCTGGTCGGCCAACATGTGGTTCCAGATCCAGCGGCAGCAGCCGAAGGTTTTCTCGAACAGCTCCTCCTGCTCGGGCGTGGGGTAGATGCGGACTTTTAAGGTGGTGTACTGCATTTTCCGACCGTCTCTAGCGGCGTCCTTTCCACGCAAAATCCTCCACCCCTTTCCTCTGAAGCATGGCCGCAGGCCGCGTCTTTGATGGTTGAAAATCTTGCACTTTTGAATGGTGTACTTTTACAAATTGAAAAAACGATTCTAAAAAAATTCCGGAAAGCTCTTAATTTTCAGAATGTTCCGCCGATTATAAACATGTAGGCAGTAAAAACCGCCAGTTTGCAAAAGTACACCTTTGCAAACCGGCGGTTCATTTTATTTATATGGAGTTTTCAAAGCGGACGGCCTTTGCGTAGAAGGTCCCCACCGGCATGGCGCAGGCGACCGCGGCCTCTTTGAGGGTGAGCTTTTTGTCCCTCCAGTCCTGATGGACCTGATAAAAATTCTCCGGCAGCGGCAGGGGCGGCCTCCCGAATTTCACGCCCTTCGCCTTTGCCGCCGCAATCCCCTCCGCCTGGCGCTGGCGGATATTCGTCCGCTCGTTCTCCGCCGCGAAGGACAGCACCTGAAGCACGATGTCGCTGAGAAAGGTGCCCATCAGGTCCTTGCCCCGCCGGGTGTCCAGAAGCGGCATGTCCAGGACTGCGATGTCGATGCCCTTATCCTTCGTCAGAATCCGCCACTGCTCCAGAATTTCCTCGTAGTTGCGGCCCAGGCGGTCAATGCTCTTCACGTAGAGCAGATCCTCCGCCTTCATCTTCTTCACCATCCGCCGGTACTGGGGCCTCTGGAAGTCCTTCCCGGACTGCTTGTCCATAAAGATGTGGGCCTCCGGCACGGCCAGCTCCCGCATGGCGATCATCTGCCGCTCCTCGTTCTGATCCCTGGCGCTCACCCGGATGTAGCCGAATATGTTCGTAGAAATTGTGATCACCCCTCCCTCCGGTGTTGCCGGATAATATCTTATCCTAGCACATACAGGCGGATTTGGGCATAAAAATAGTGTGAAACCGGGGGGTCCCGGCTTGATTGCCCGCCGGGAGATACCTGAACCGCCGGTTTCAGATTCTCGCCGCCAGCTCAGAAGGGATTTCGCATCGCCCTCTTTTGGGAGCATATTTGCAATTTCCCCTCTCATTTTTAGGAAAAAGGTAGAATTGTTTTTCCACCCTTGACAAACCTCCGGCGGGCATGTAGAATCAATACATCGTCAGTTGTCTGATGTCTGCGTGCTAAGGCGCACCAGCTGCCAAAGCCCTCCCGCCAGGGAGCGCCCGCGGCCTCCGCGCCTCCTGCTGAGCGGCTCAGGCACACCAGAAAGGGGTATATTATGAAAAAAGTGCTCTCCTTGATCCTCGCCCTCGCATTGACCCTCAGCCTGGCCGCGTGTGGCGGGTCCTCCTCCGGCGCGGGCGGCGGTTCCTCCAGCACAGGCGGAAGCGCCCCCTCCGGCGGCGCGGCCTCTTCCTCCTCCGATCAGCAGGGCTCCGACGCCCCCGCCGGGGCAGAGTACGTCCTCAAGCTGGCCAATCCCTCCAACCCCGAGGACAACGTCGTCAAGGCGTTTTACTACTTCGAGGAGCTGGTGGATGAGCGCTCCAACGGGCGCATCGACGTCCAGGTCTACGACTCCGGCCAGCTGGGCGGACACGCCGACTGTGTGGACAGTATGCAGATGCACAGCCTCCAGGCCGCTGAGGTCAGCACCAGCATCCTGGGCAACCTGGACCCCGCCTTCTCCATCTTCGACCTCCCCTATCTGACCGACGGCATGGACAGCCTCATCGACATCCTGGGCTCCGGCCTGGGCGAAACCCTGGACCAGCGCCTCCAGGACGCCGCCAACCTGAAAATCGTCGGCTGGTTTGTCCGCAGCCCCCGCAGCGTCTACACCAACAAGGGCCCCGTCAGCGGCCTGGCCGACATGAAGGGCACCAAGATCCGCATCATGGAGTCCGCCATTATGAGCATGGCCATGGAGCTCCTGGGCATGGTCCCCGTCCCCCTGGCCGCCACCGAGCGCTATATGGCCCTCCAGACCGGCACCGTGGACGCCGCCGAGAACAGCGTGCCCCTGATCATCACCCAGGCCGAGTACGAGGTCACCAAGTACGTGGTCCTCACCGAGCACTTCTGCACGCCCAACATCATGGCCATGGACCTGGATTATTACAACGACCTGCCTGACGATCTGAAAGCCATCGTCGACGAGTGCGGCGCGGAGGCCGGTACCTATTCCTCCAAGCTGGACCAGGAGAGCCTGGAGGTCGTCCTGGATCAGCTGGCCAACGAGTACGGCATGACCATCTGCGAGATCGCCGACAAGACCGAGTTCATGGAGGCCGTGGCCCCCCTGTACGACGAGTACCGCAGCACCATCGGCCAGGACATCTACGACTTCTTCGGCAAGTAAGCACAGCCTGCAAGTTCACATCGCATTCGCAAGGGAAGCGGGGAGGGGGGGTCACTCCCTCCCCGCTGTTTCTGACCCGTCAAGGGCGTCTGATATTATAATAAGGAGAAAACGGTTATGAGAGCTTGGGAAATTGTTCACAACAGAAGGGTCATGTTCGGCGACGGAAAGCTGGCGGAGCTCCCCGGCATCCTGAGCTGGTATCAGAAGAAGAAGGTCTTCCTGGCGGCGTCCAAGTCCGTCCTGGTCAACGGGACCCCCGCCCGTGAGGCACTCAGCCGGACGCTGGCGGAGGCGGGCATCGCCTGCTTCCTCTACAACGAGATCTCCGGCGAGCCGGATCTCCACGTGATCAACAGGGGCCGGGACCTCTTCCTGGAGAACGGCTGCGACTGCTGCGTCGCCGTGGGCGGCGGCAGCGTCATCGACGCGGTGAAGGCCATCGGAATGCTGGCCGTCAACGGCGGCATGGTGGAGGAGTACCAGATGGAAGGCCGTCAGGCCACCACCGTTCCGCCCCTGTTCGTGGCCGTGCCCACCACCAGCGGCACCGGCGCGGAGGCCACCAAAACCAGCGTGGTCGTGAACAACTACAACGGCCTCAAGAAGAGCCTGTACCACAACACCATGATCGCCGAGATCACCATCCTGGACCCCAGCCTGACGGCAAATCTGCCAGCCAGCATCACCAGCGCCACCGGCATGGACGCCCTCAGCCACGCCATCGAGAGCTACGTCTCCCTGAACGCCACCCCCATCACCCGCATGTACGGCCTGAAAGCCATCGAGCTGATCAAGGACGCCCTGCCCGCGGCGATTGAGCATCCCGATGATGGAGAGGCGCGGGGACAGATGATGCTGGCCAGCTACATGGGCGGCGTCGCCATCACGGCAGGCATCGGCATCGACCACATCATGGCCCAGCCTCTGGGCGGCATGTACCACATCCCCCACGGGGACGCCTGCTCCATCTTCCTCCCCGCCGCCATGGAGCTGAACCTGGACTATGCCGAGAGCGCCTACGCCGATATCGCTAAGGCGTTCGGCGTTTACGACGCCGCTAAGAGCGAGCGTGAAAACGCCCTGGCCTCCATCGAGGCCGTGCGGGCCCTCCAGAACCGGATCAACGCCCCCAAGTCCCTGCGTCCCTATATCCCCGGCGAGCTGCCCACCCGGGAGGCCCTCATTGACGTAATCCAACGCACCACCGGACACATCACCTGCAACCCCCGGCCCCTGACGGAGGACCTGATGTGGACGATTTTCAACATGGTCCTCTGAACGCGAAAAGGAGGAAGCAATGAAAAAGGTAAATGATCTGCTGTTCAAGTTCTTTCTGGAACCGGCTGTCAAGATCACGGGCATCCTGCTCCTGCTGGTGATCATGCTGCAAATCTTCGGCCGGGCCTTCATGTCCACGCCTCCAAGCTGGACGGAGGAGATGAGCCGCTTCTTCTTCCTGTGGTACAGCTTCTTCGCCTGCGCCGTGACCCTGCGGGCCAAGCAGCACCTGGGCCTGGACTACTTCTACCGCCAGTTCAACCCCAGATTCCGGGAGGTGCTGGACTACATCATCCAAGTCCTGGTTCTGGCCTTCGGGGCCTACACCGCCTTTTACGGCGTCCAGCTCCTGTCCATCGTCGCCAAGCGCAAGGCGCCTATCTCCGGCTGGAGCATGACCTGGTTCTATCTCATCCTTCCCATCATGGGAGTGCTCTTCGTCCTGATCTCCCTGGAAAACCTTCAGGAACTCTGGGCGAAGAAGAAAGCAAAGGAGGGCCCTGCGAAATGATTGCCATTGTGTCTTTCCTGGTGATGATCGGCCTGATGCTGTTCAACGTGCCCATCGCCGTCTGCACCGGCTTCGCCTCCATCGTGGGCATTATTCTCAGCGACGGCATCAGCTACATGACCTTCGTCCAGCGCATGTACGTGGGCATGGACTCCTTCACCCTCATCGCCGTGCCGCTGTTCATGCTCTGCGGCCGCTTCATGGCTATCGGCGGCATCACCAAGGACCTGATCGAGCTGTCCAACGCCCTGGTAGGGCGCTTCAAGGGGGGCCTGGCCTACGTGAACATCGTGGCCAGCATGTTCTTCGCGGGCATCACCGGCAGCGCGGCGGCGGACACCGCCTCCGTGGGCGGCATCCTGATCCCGGCCATGATCGACAAGGGCTACGACAAGGACGTCACCGTGGCCGTCACCGCCACCAGCTCCACCATCGGCGTCATGATCCCGCCCAGCATCCCCATGGTGGTCTTCGGCGTCGCCGCCAGCGCCTCCATCGGCAAGCTGTTCATGGGCGGCATCATCCCCGGCATTCTGGTGGGCGCGGCCCTGCTGCTGGTCAGCTGGGTCTTCGCCAAGAAGCGGAACTACCCCGCCGAGGCCGCCATGTCCCGGAAAGAATTTTTCCACGCGATTTTCAAGGGAATCCCCGCGCTGATGACCGTTCTGATCATTCTGGGCGGCATCACCACCGGATTCTTCACCCCCACGGAGGCCGCGGGCGTCGCCGCCCTCTACACCTTCCTCCTGGGCCGCTTCATGTACCGCGAGCTGTCCATCAAGGACATCCCCGGCATTATGCTGGAGGTCGCCATTACCACCGGCCAGGTGGTGCTGATGATCGCCACCGCCTCCGCTCTGGGCTGGGTCTTCGCCCAGCAGAACGTCCCGGCCATTATCTCCAGCGCCGTCCTGGGCCTTACCACGAACAAGTACGTGCTGCTGCTTCTCATCAACCTTCTGCTCCTGTTCGTGGGCACGTGGATGGACCTGAGCCCCGCCGTCATGATCTTCTGCCCCATCCTGCTCCCCATCGTCACCGCCCTGGGGATGGACCCGGTTCACTTCGGTGTCATTATGGTCATCAACCTGGCCATCGGCCTGTTTACGCCGCCGGTGGGCGTGTGCCTCTTCCTGGCCTGCGGCATTGCGAAGGTTTCGATTACGGACACCATCAAGGCGTTCCTGCCCTACTTCCTGTCCATGGTCGTGGTCCTTCTTCTGATTACATACTGCGAACCGCTGGTTATGTTCCTTCCCAATCTGCTGATGGGCTGAGCCTGGGGGTTCTTTCCGCGGCGCATCAGGGAAGGGGCCTGACAGCGTACCTGTCAGGCCCCTTGTCCGGGAGTTTTCGCTAACGACGGCCCTGTCCCCGAAGGGTGGAGAGCGACATGGTCAGGAGGCTGGCCGGACGGCGGAAGGTCTGTCCGCTCTTTTCCTCCAGGAAGCGCCGGAACGCGTCGGCGTCCTCCAACTGCTCCCTGGGGACCATGTAGGCGGCGCTCCGGTTCAGGAAGAGGTACAGGTAGTCCCCGTCCTCCACCAGCCGGAAAATGCCGTCGTATTTCAGCTCTGATGTCTCCCCCGTCCGCTCCGCGATCTGGATCTTGTTTTTCAAGAAGGTCATGGTTGTGTGGGGGAAGGCCCCCTGCTTCCGAACTGCCTCCAGGGTCCTGTCCGCCCGCAGCCGTCCGGTGGCTCCGATGTTCACCAGAATCACGCAGCCGAAGGCCAGGGGGATGTAGCGCAGCGGCGTGCCTAGAGCAATTCTCAAAATAAACAATAACCAGCGTAGCGAAACCAGGCAAGACAATCATGTGGGGAGACGCAGCGAAAGGCAAATTGAATAGCAGAATCAAGCGCATCGGGAGAACGGACCCGAAGCTTTCTTAAAGTGGC
>JAAVZX010000043.1 GCA_022791875.1 Oscillibacter sp. | reverse complement strand
TGGCCGAAAATAGTGGAATGGGAGTAATTGAGCGCCAGAGCTGTCTGGGCCATGTTCTTGTTCCGGGCTACTGTTACGAAGGAAATCAGCTGTTTAATGTGCATATAAACAAACCTTTTCAATTTAATTGACAATATGCTAGCACATTTAAACGAAATTTACAAGCTGATTGTTCGTTTTACGAATTCGAAAAAAACAAAATTCGAATTCGATAAATTCCATTTTACAAAACACGAAAAACCTGATATCATAGTCACAATTCATAATACCGGCAAAAAAAAACGGCCCTTTTCTGATTGAAAACCACATTTCCGCAAACAATGATGATCCAGGAGAGAGGAGGAGCAGTATGAAAATTAAAATTGTCAATCCCAACACCACGTGGGGCATGACCAGAGACATTGAAGCGGCGGGAAAGCGGTATGCCTGGAGCGGAACGGAGGTATACGCTGTCAGCCCTTCCACGGGTCCGGAGAGTATTGAGAGCCAATACGACGAATATCTGGCGGTGCCGGGACTCCTTTCTGAAATTCTGAAAGGCGACCGGGAAGAGGGCGCCGACGCCTTCATCATTGCCTGCTTCGGGGAACCCGGCCTCATGGCGGCCCGGGAGGTGACGGACAAGCCCGTTGTAGGCATCGCACAGGCCGCTTTTATCACCGCCAAAATGATCGCTCCCAGTTTCTCCATCCTATACGTCCTTCCCAGGGCGGAACCACTGGTCCGCAATGCCCTGGCCCTCCACAAGGACGAGCCCTTCTGCCGCTCCTGCCGCAGTACGGGGCTGGGTGTCCTGGACTTTCACCGGGACCCGGAGGCCGGATTGAAGGCCCTGGAGGAGCAGGGCCGCCGCTGTATTGATGAGGACGGTGCGGAGTCCATCGTCCTGGGCTGTGCGGGCTTCGCCGCATTTATGGACCAGCTTGAGGAACGTCTGGGTGTTCCGGTTATCGACGGCGCAGGCCCCGCCGTCAAGCTGTGCGAAATGCTGGTGGGCATAGGACGGAAAACCGTCAAAACGGGCTTTTGGGCCCCGCCGGAACCCAAGCAGATTTTTGGTCTGGACGATATCCGGAAATATTAAAGGTTTCTGAAGGCCCGCTGCCTTTGGAGATAAATCAAAAAGAAAAATAGGAGGAATTGTACATGAAGAAGTTTCTTGCTATGTTGCTGGCACTGGTGATCGTGCTCAGCCTGGCGGCCTGCTCCGGGGACAGCGGCAGCAGCTCTGGCTCCGGAAGCACGGACGCGCCCCCTGCCTCCACCGGCAGCGGCGACAGCGGCTCCGGCTCCGGCACCACCGACACGCCTCCCGCCGCCACCAAGACCGGAGAACTGACCATCGGTATCTCCGTCAACTCCCTCTCCAACATCCACAACCGCCACATGTTTGAGGGCCTGACCAGCGAGGCCGAGGCCCGGGGCCACAAGGTCGTCAGCACCAGCGCCAACGGCGACCCCAGCCAGCAGGCTACCGACATCGAGAACCTGGTTGCCGCGGGCTGCGACGTGGTTGTCATCGAAAACGGCGACCAGTTCTCCCTCCAGAACGCGGTCAAGGAGGCCGCCGCCGCCGGAACCCGCATCATCAGCTACGAAACCGGCTATTTCGAGGGCATTGACTGCATGTATCAGCTGAACAGCATCAAGGTCCAGGCGGACATCTGCATGCAGCTGGCCGCCGAGGTGGGCTTCAACGGCAAGGTGATCACCACCGGCCACCAGGACGTCTTCGCCCTCCGCGCCGGCGCGTATATCCACGACGCCTTCCTCTCTGAGCACGAGTTTGAGAGCGTGGCCCACGTTCAGACCACCTTCCCCGGCACCACCGAGGTCACCTACACCGGCCTGGACGCGGCCCTCACCGCCAACCCCGACGTAGTCGCCATCTTCACCTCCCAGGATCTGGAGGCCATGGGCGCCATTCAGGCTCTGAAGGAGCATGACCTCTATCCCCAGGTCAAGTGCGTCGGCGTGGACGGCGAGGTGGATGTCCTCAATGACATCAAGAACGACGGCGCGGTCCTCTGCACCGCCATCTCCGACCTGGACGGTGCCAACAAGAGCATCGTGGAAACCTGCGAACGCCTGATGGCCGGCGAAACTGTCCCCAGCTTCATCGAGATTCCCTACGACCTGGTCAACAAGGACAACGTAGACACCTTCCTGGCGAAGGCCGAGGCCGACGCCGCCAAGTACGCGGAATAAGCGTCCCCTGCCCCGGCTGACTCCCAGCCGGGGCAGATTCCCCAAATGATTCTCCCATGCAGCGGCCGATCCTCCGGCGTCCGCCGGATCAGCGGATGCCGGGGATCTTTATACCCCAGCCTACACAGAGAAGAGGTGCTCCATGAAAACCAATCCTGCAAGACTGCGCCAACAGCTGGAAGAACTGGCGGCGCTGGGCAGAACCCCAAGCGGCATCTGCCGCCTGGCCTATTCCGACGCCTTCTGGAAATCCAACGAATACATCGCGGACCTGATGCGCCAGGCCGGCATGACGGTGCGGACCAACCCCGTCGGCAACGTCGTCGGCACCTACCCCGGAAGGTCCCCCTGGAGAATCACCGTCGGCTCCCACATCGACTCCGTGGTGAACGGCGGCATGTTTGACGGCTGTCTCGGCGTCATCGCCGGAATCGAGGCCGTCCGCACCCTCCACGAGGCGGGCTTTACACCGGAACACACCATTGACGTAGCGGCCTTTGCCGAGGAAGAAGGGCTCACCGTGGCGGGCCTCCTGGGCAGCCGCGCCTACTGCGGCCTGGACCCCACCCCGGTGATGCGGGAGCGCATGGGCCGCTTCGGCGTGACGGAGGCGGACTTTGCCGCGGCCAAAGCTGAAAGCCCCATCGACTGCTCCCTGGAGCTCCACATCGAGCAGGGGGGCGTCCTGGAAAGCCGCCGGATCAACATCGGCGTCGTCACCGCCATTGTGGCAATCAAGCGCTATGAAATCGAATTTACCGGCACCGCCAACCACGCCGGAACCACCCCCATGGCCCTGCGGGACGACGCGCTGCTGAAAGCCGCCCGTTTCATCCAGCAGGTCCCCCAGGCGGTGGCGGAGACAGACCCGGAGATGGTGGGCACCGTGGGGCGTCTGGAGGTTTCCCCCAACGCCGTGAATACCATTCCAGGAACTGTGAAGCTGATTCTAGAGCTGCGGGCCGTCAGCGACAGCTCCGTGGAAACGGCCTACCAGCGCCTTATCGACGGGGCGGAGGGCGTCACCTCCAGCCGCCTCGTCTTCCACGACCCCTGCTACCGCATGGACGAGGCCCTGCGCCAGGCTATTCACACCGCCTGCGGGGAGCTGAACCTCTCCGCCACCGACATGCCCAGCGGCGCGGGACACGACAGCATGAGCCTGGCCCAGGTGACCCGGCCCGCCATGATTTTCGTCCCCAGCGTCAGGGGCGTCAGCCACAGCCCGAACGAGGACACCCTCTGGACCGACGTGGAAAACGGGGCCAACGTCCTGTTACATACCCTCTGCATCGCGGACAAGCTGCCGCAGGACGGGGAAAGGAGCAGCGGATGAGCGAAAAAGACGTAATCATCGAAATGCACGGCATCAAAAAGAGCTTCGGCGGCGTCCAGGCCCTGCGGCACATCGACCTCCAGGTCCGGCGGGGCACCTGCCACGCCCTGGTGGGGGAGAACGGCGCGGGAAAGTCCACCCTCATGAAGGTCCTCACGGGCATCATCTCCAAGGACGAGGGGCAGATTTTACTCAACGGCCAGGAGTACAAGGCTTCCAGCCTCCGGGAGGCGGAGAAAATGGGCATCGCCATCGTGCCCCAGGAGCTGTCCTTCGTCAGCTATTTCAGCGTTGCGGAGAACATTTTCTACGGCGAGGAGCCCAGCCGGAAGCTGCCCATTCTGGTGGACTGGAAGAAGCTCTACAGCGCCTGCGATCAGAAGCTGGAGGAGCTGAAAATCTCCCTGCCCAGCCGGGCCCTGGCCAGCTCCCTGAACGTGTCCGACCAGCAGATGATGGTCATTGCCCGGGTGCTGGCGAAAAACGCGGACGTGATCATCATGGACGAGCCCACCGCCCGCCTGGGCCACGGCGAGGTGGAAAAGCTGCTGAACTATATCGAGTACCTGAAAACCTGCGGAAAGACCATTATCTACATCTCCCACCGTCTGGAAGAGATTTTCCAGGTCTGCGACCACATCACCGTCATGCGGGACGGCCAGACCGTCCACAGCGCCCCCACCGCGGAGCTGGACAACGACCGGCTTATCAACCTGATGGTGAACCGGCAGATGAAGGTGGACGTCTCCGCCGTCCGGAACAGTGTGATCGGGGAGGAAATGCTGTCTGTGTCCCACCTGCACAAGGAGGGCGTCCTGAAGGACGTCTCCTTCACCGTCCACAAGGGAGAAATCCTGGGCATGTTCGGCCTGGTGGGCGCGGGGCGGACAGAGGCCATCCGGGCTGTTCTGGGCGTGGACAAATACGACGGCGCCGAGATCCGCATGGAGGGAAAGCCGGTGGTTTTCAATCACATCGGCCAGGCCCTGGAGGCAGGCATCGCCCTGGTGCCGGAGGAGCGGCGCAAGCAGGGCATCCTCCCCAACACGGCCATCGGCGAAAACGTGTCCATCGGCTACCTGAAAGCCTTTTCCCGCTTCGGGATCATCAACAAGAAGAAAGAGAAAGAGTACGCGGAGCGGGTCACGAACATGCTGAATGTGGCCTGTGCCTCCATCCAACAGACGGTGGGCAGTCTCAGCGGCGGCAACCAGCAGAAGGTGGTCATTGCCAAGTATATCGACCGCAGCATCAAGGTTTTGATTATGGACGAGCCCACCCGGGGCATTGACGTAGGCGCCAAGGACCAGATCTATGAGATTATCCAGGATCTGGCGAAGCAGGGCATGGCTGTGATTGTTATCTCTTCTGAAATCCCGGAGCTGCAGCTCATGTGCGACCGCATCTGCGTGATGAGTCAGGGACAGGTGACAGCGGTGATTGACCGCAAAGAGTTTGCCGATTCCGACAACATTCTTCGAAACGCAATTGGCATCTGAAGCAGAGAGGAGAAACTTTCATGACAAAGAACGGAAATCTTTCTAAAATTGCCACGAAATATGGTACCTTATTCGCCTTTATTCTCATGCTGGCCATCTTTTCCATCCTGGCCCCCACCTCCTTCCCCACGCTGCCCAACATGATCGGCATTCTGCGTCAGATCGCCATGCTGGCCACCATCAGCTTCGGACTCACCTTCGTTCTGATCACCAAGCGCTCCGACCTCTCCATCGGCTACAGCACCAGCTTCCTGGGCATCATCGTAGCCGCTTTGATGGTCAAGGCGGGGATGAATATCTGGCTGGCGGCTCTGCTGACCGTGGTCCTGGGGGCGGTGATCGGGCTGGTGAACGGCGTCGTGATCGCCTACCTGGGCGTCCCCGACTTCATCGGCTCCCTGGGCGTCGGCTACGTAGTCGCCGGACTCAACCAGGCTTACACGAAGGGTCACCCTATCTCCGGCCTGCCTGCGGAATTTGAGATTTTCGGCGCGCGGAGGCTGGGCGGCGTGTTCCCCAACGCTGTCATCATTATGCTGATTGTGCTGGTTCTGGCGGGCGTCATCCTCAGCCAGACGAAGCTGGGCCGCTACATCTACGGCGTGGGCGACAACGAGGAAGCCACCCTCATGTCCGGCGTCAACACCCGACGGGTGATCGTCTGGTCCTACGTCTTCTGCGGCATCGCCTGCGGCGTCACCGCCGTCATCATGACCTCCCGTCTCGGCTCCGCCCACCCCCAGGCGGCGGAGGATTACCTGCTCAACGCCATCGCCGCCGTGTGGCTGGGCGGCACCGCCTTCAAAAACGGCGAGCCCAACCTGGCCGGGACCCTTCTGGGCGCTCTGATCATCGGCACCATGGCCAACGGCCTGACCATCCTGAACGTGTCCTACTACTATCAGCAGGTAGCTACCGGCCTGATCATTCTGGCCGCGGTTATTATCACGTCCATCCAAAAGAATCATAAGAAGTAAAGGAAACGGAGGCAAATTATGAGAGTCTTAGTCAAAAACGGCACCATCGTCACGGCGTCCAGCGAGTACCAGGCGGACATCCTGATCGAGGACGAGAAGATCGCCGCCATCGGGCACAACTTCCCCGGCCCCTTCGACAAGGAGATCGACGCCGCGGGCAAGTACGTCCTCCCCGGCGGCGTGGACAACCACGCCCACTTCGAGGCCCTGAACACCGACGGCGTCACCACCAACGCCGGCTACGACACCACCTACGTGGCCCTCCTGGGCGGCACCACTACCATTGTGGACTTCTGCACCAACGAGCCGGGGATGAACCTGGTGGACTCCGTGAAGTACCGCCTGGACGTCCGGGCCAAGGGCCGCGTGGCCCCCGACCTGGCCATCCACGCCTGCTGCACCGACTATACCGACGAAACCCTGGGCGAGCTGAAGAAGCTGGTGGACATGGGCATCCCCACCATGAAGCTCTTCCTGGCCTACCGGGGCACGCCTCTGTACATGGACGACACGAAGCTCTTGGCCTGCCTGGAGGAGGCGGCGAAGTGCGGCATGACCATGATGGTCCACGCGGAGAACCCCGACGTCCTGGACCGCCACCGCAACGGCGAGGCCGAGAAGGGCCACCTGGCGCCCAAGTACCACTACATGACCCGCCCGCCCTACGGCGAGGCCGAGGCCGTGGCCCGCTCCATCCGCTTCGCCGACGCCATGGGCTGCCCCATCTGCATCGTCCACGTCTCCTGCGAGGAGGCCGGCGAGGAAATCCGCCGCGCCCGCGCCGAGGGTAAAGCCGTCATCGGCGAGACCTGCCCCCACTACCTGGTGCTGGACAAGTCCAAGATGGACCACCCTGACTGGAAGACCGCCGTGCGCTGGATCTGCTCTCCCCCGCTTCGCGGCCAGGAGGACCGGGACTACCTCTGGACCGCTCTGAACGAGGACTGGCTCTCCGTCCTGGGCTCCGACAACTCCAGCATTCCCATGTACCAGAAGGAGTGGGGCTGGGATGAGGAAAAGGGCTGCTGCGACTTCCGGAAGGTGCCCAACGGCTGTCCCGGCGCTGGGGACCGCCTCAACGCCCTATGGACCTACGGCGTGGCCAAGGGCCGCATGACTAAGCAGAAATTTGTGGACGTGTGCTGCACCATCCCCGCCAAAATCAACGGCCTCTATCCCCGGAAGGGCACCATTCAGGTGGGCTCCGACGCGGACCTGGTCATTTTCGACCCCGACTATCAGGGCACCATCACCCTGGAGACAAACCCCACCGGCATCGAGTACAACGTCTACGAGGGTCTCGAGCAGATCGGCCGGGCCGAGACGGTGCTTCTCCGCGGCCAGGTGGTGGTGGACCAGGCCAAGTACGTGGGCTTCCCCGGACAGGGCCGGTTCATTCCTGGTAAGCCCTACGGGCTGGGCTATGACCTGCTGAAAAAATGAGCAGATCCGTTGAAGACTGCCTCCGGACGCGGCGCAGCGTCCGGAGGTTCACGGGGGAGGCCGTGGAGCGGGGCACCGTGGAGGCGCTTCTGGAGCTGGCCGTCCTGGCCCCCTCCGCCAGCAATTTACAGCCCTGGAAATTCGTGATCGCCGACGATCCGGCGCTGGTGCAGAAGATAAAATCCTTCTCTCCCGGAATCAGCGGCCAGCCCCCCTGCGTGATTACCTTCTGCCTGGACGCCGCCCTCCTGCCCCAGCGGGAGGACGGCGCGCCGGATACCGAGTGCGCCGTTCTGGACCTGGCTATGGCGGCGGAAAACCTGATGCTGGCGGCGGCGGACCGTGGGCTGGGCACCTGCGTGATCAAGTCCTTCCACCCGGCGCTGGTCCGGCGGATTCTCAGGCTCCCGGATCGGCTGTTGCCGGAATTCCTCGTCATCCTGGGCCATCCCGCCCAGACGCCGGATATGCCAAAGCGCCGTCCGGTGGGGGAACTGATCCGCTATAACCTGGAAGAGGGGGCCTTTTGATGGAACAGGAATACCTGCAAATCCTCGCTTTCACCGCCTCCAGCGCTTTGGAGTGCGCGAAGGAACCCAGCCCCTACGGCGCTCTGCGCCTCCTGGAGGTGTTACAGCAGCTTCTGGAGTTCGGGAGCGCGCAGGGCATCCTCCGGGACCCGGCGCTGGCCTCCCTGGCGGAGCGCATCGCCCAGGAAAGCGGGACCGCCCTCACGGACCGTTCCCGCTTCCAGAGCCTGGCGGAGGAAACCGCCCTGGCTCTGGTGGACTTTGTTTGAACACATGGAAAGGAGCGTCTTTATGGACGTTTATGAGAACTTAAAGGCCCACGGCATCGAACTGCCGGAAGGGCTGTCCGCTGCGGGGCTGTACAAGCCCGTGAACCAGACGGGGAACCTGCTGTTCGTCTCCGGACAGGGAAGCATCGACCGGGGCGAGGCTCTGACGGGCCGCGTGGGCGTGGACGTCACCGTGGAGCAGGCCCAGCACGCCGCCAAGGTCTGCGCCGTCAACACCCTGGCCGCTCTGCACAACTACCTGGGGGACCTGAACCGGGTGAAGCGCTGTGTGAAAATTCTGGGCTTTGTGGCCGGGGCGGACGATTTTACCGGTCAGGCCCTGGTGATCAACGGCGCGTCCCAGACCTTTATCGACGCGTTCGGCGAAGAGGGACGCCACGCCCGCTCCGCTATCGGCACCAACAGCCTGCCCCTGGGGCTGACGGTGGAAGTGGAATCCATTTTCGAGATTGAGTGAGGTGCTTGCATGTTAGGCCAAACCCTTGAGCCTGTTCAGATTTCCGATTTCTGGGCGGCGGAGCGCCAGCTCCGGACCGTGTTTCCGCCCTCTCCCCTGCTGTCCATCTCCCCGCTGGATCAGAAGCTGGGGTATCCTGTCTACCTGAAAGCGGAGAGTTTGCTGCCCTCGGCGGCTTACAAGTTCCGGGGCGCTACCAATAAAATCACCACCCTTATGAAGGAGCACGGGAAGGATATCCGCATCGTCACCGCTTCCTCGGGGAACCACGGCATGGCCTGCGCCCTGGCGGCAAACCGCCTGGGGATTCAGGCAGCGGTGGTGGTGCCTGTGCCTACGCCGCAGATGAAAAAGGACGCGATCCGCGCCCTGGGGGCCGACCTGCTGGAGATCGGCGAGACTTATGACGAGTCCTTTATCGCCGCCTGCGAGCTGGCTGAAAAGGAGGGGCGTTTCTACGTCCATCCCGTGGCTGACCGCTATACGGTGGCCGGACAGGGGACGATTACGCTGGAGATTCTTCAGCAGCTGCCGGACGTGGAGCAGGTCATTGTTCCGCTGGGGGGCGGCGGGCTGATTACCGGGATTTCCTTCGCCATGAAGCAGCTGCGGCCCTCGGTGAAGATTGTGGGCGTTATGCCGGAGGGGTCCGCGGTTTACTACCACTCCCGTAAGGCGGGGAAGCTGCTGACGCTGGACAAGTGCGCGTCGATTGCAGACGCCTGCGTCCGGAAGACCGGGGAGGAATACCTCTTCCCTTACATTGAGGCGAATGTGGACGACATTGTGACGGTGACGGAAGACAGTATCCGTCAGGCTGTCAAGACGGCCTGCCTCTATGGAAAGCTGACCTTGGAGGGGGCGGCGGCTATGCCTTTGGCTTCTCTTCTGGAGGGGAAATGCCAGCCCTGCGCCAATACAGTCCTGATTTGCAGCGGCGGGAATATTGATCAGACTGTGCTGGAGGACTGCCTGAAAGCGTGAGCCTGCGGCGGTCTGACGCAGCTGCCAGGGGCGCGGAGGAAGGGCGGACACAGAGGTCCGCCCCTACGGTGTATACCCCAGGCATATACAGCAAATAAAACCTGTGGGACCTTCCATGTCAATGGAAGGTCCCACACGCTTCACGCCCGCATATCGGCGCAAAAGCCAAAACAACCACCAGATTCGCGTCGAGTGAAAGCTCTTTTCGCTTCCTTTTCTCTCGAGAAAAGGAAGCCGCCGGAGGCCCCTCGTATGCAGGCCCCCCATCTCAGTAGGCAGTATCGTACTCCCACGGCGTTCCGCCGCACATGCAGCCGCCGTCGACGCGGTAGACTTCGCCGGTCATGTAGCTGGAGGCGTCGGAGGCGAGGAGGAGGGCGATGCCGACGAGTTCGTTGGGCATACCGGGGCGGCGCATGGCGATGCGCTCTTCCATGTAAACTTTGCGGGCGGGGCGGTTGACCCAGTTGTCGGTGGTGAGTTCTGTGAGGATATGGCCGGGGCTGATGCAGTTGGCGCGGATGCCGTATTGGGCCCATTCGACGGCCATGGAGCGGGTCAGGGCGCGTACCGCGCTCTTGGTGGCGCCGTAGACGGAGCAGCCGCCCAGCATGGCTTCGTCGTTGTGGGAGCCGATGTTGATGATGCTGCCGGATTTGCGGGTGTACATGTCGCGGGCTACCAGCTGGGAGAGGAAATAGAGGCCCTTGAGGTTTGTGTTCATGATGCGGTCGTAGGTTTCCTCGGTTACGTCCAGCATTCCCTCGCGGACGTTGATGCCCGCAACGTTCAGAAGCACGTCCACCTTTCCATAGGTTTCCAGAACTTCCGCCACGCAGGCTCGAACGCTGTCCATGTCGGCAATGTCCAGGGCGTGGACGGAAGCCTTGCCGCCTGCGGCCTCGATGCGCTCCTTTACGGCCTGGCACTTGGCGACGGTTCTGCCGCAGAGGGCTACCTCCGCGCCTGCGCCTGCCAGGCCCTCGCTGAGGGCGCTGCCGATGCCGCCGCCCGCGCCGGTGATCAGGGCCGTCTTGCCCTCCAAGCTGAACAGCTTTGCCAGATATTCCCGGTTATCCATGGTCCTTCCTCCTTCGTTTTTGTAACGCCGCGGGGCGGCGTTCTTTTTTCTATTGTAAGGGATGTTGGGGCGCTTTGTCAAGGAAGGACGGATCGAGGGGCAGGGCAACAGCATTAAAAGTTTAGCCAAAAAGATGTCTAAGAAACGTATTGGATTAAGAACGGTAGCGAAGCGTTATTTCTGAATATTGAGCCTGTGGCCAAAATCAGCGCGCTTGCACAAGGCAAATACGGTTTTGCGTAAGATATTCAGATTAAGGTGGGACATGTCTTTCCTGGCCCTGGAAAAATCCTCATCAAAAATAACATCTAATGCCCGGTGGATCTGGTTTTCAATGGCCAATGCTTGCGTATTGCATAGGCAAATCTGTCAGTTTCTGTTATAGAAAATATAAAATAGCGAATGTCTGAACGGGTATCACTATAAATGCGCTTACTACATGATGTGCCTTGTGGCTCTCGTTTCCGCTGTCTCGGATCGTTTTGCCGTCTGCAGCGATGCTCTTCCCTTCCTCCCGCTCCTATGCTGCTTTTAATCTTTCTAATCCCATATCTCCTACTATATCTCTGTTTCCTTATATTTTAAGCTGTCGCCATGGGGGACCCCGCGCAGGCACCTTGACTTTTTTCGTGCGTCAGGTTATGATGGACAAAAGGGGGCGGAGATATGGATGCTGAGGGTTTGGCAGGGGTAATTCGGGGGTTCCCGTTTCAGGAGGATGAGAATTTCCTGTTTGTCAGTTATTCCCATAAGGACGAGGCGCGGGTTTACCCTGTGGTGCTGGAGTGGCTTCGCAGGGGGTGCAATGTCTACATTGATACGCAGTTTGGACTGCATACCAGTGATAAGAATTGGACCGCGCTGATGACGCGCGCTTTGACCAGCCCTCATTGCAGGCTTGCCGCCTGCTTCGTCAGCCCGTATTATGCTTACAGTGATGCCGCTTTGCTTGAGGTGCTTACCATCCGTATGGAAAAGGAGCGGCGTCAGGCGGGCGGTGACGATTTGGCTGTCGACTACATCCTTTTGGACCGTATCGAAAGCGGAGACGTGCCCCAGGAGCTGCGGGAGCAATATGAGGCCGATTTCCTGCGGAAGGAAAAATGGCAGTCTTATGTGTCCTTCAGTGACTACCTCCGGGACGCCGGAGGCGGCAATATTCTCAGCGAGGGCCTGCGGTGCGTTTTCGGGCCTGACGACCAGCGCTGGCGCAAGGCCCTGGACGCCGCGTTCCGCAGAGGCTGGGAGCGCTTTTACCCGACCCATGCCCAACTTATGGAGGAAGCCCTCAGCGCTTTCCACGGCAACTACCACAAGCCAAACGAGGATATCTCCGTCCAGCTCCAACGCATTCAAAAAGCGGGCATCGCCTGCCAGACAGACCCACAGAAGAGCACAGAGGCCCCAGCGCCTGTTTCCCCTACAGAGACAGGAATGCGGCCCATGGGCCGCAACGATTTGCGCGGCAAGTATCTTTTAGGATGCTACTGCTGTGACAAAAGCGCGGACAGCGCATCTTTCAACGCAGGCGTTTTCCTGCTTTCCCAAGCGTCAGAGGGCGGCTTCATCCCAGCGTCGGCGGAGCTGGTGGATCGCCTGAGCCAAATAAGTTCCACGCTGACTTCGGAGGCATGGAACATCCTGAGCAAGGCGGCGGAGCGCCTCGAATCCGTCCCGGAAGACGACAAAGACTACCCCGCCATCTGCTGGCTCCTCTGGGTCCGCTGGTCGGAGCGTCGCAGCACCTACGCCCTGGAACGCCTTCTGAAAGCCTCCGAGCGCCACAACTACGCCCCCGGCCTCTACGAAGCCGCCAAGCACTGCCGCCTCCTGAAAACCCGTCTGGGCAAAACCTGGAAGCAAGCGCAGCGCAGCTTCTACCAACGCGCCGCCGAATCCCCACCCGACCCCTGGACCACCCAAGAAGCCTCCGACAAATCCGCCCTCTACCGGACCGGCCGCATAACCGCAACACCTACCCACGCGGCAAAGGTGGCGGAATACGCTGCCAAGGCGCGTGAAATACTGGGAGGCTGAACCATACGGGGGGCCTCCGGCGGGTTCCTTTTCTCGAGAGAAAAGGAACCGAAAAGAGCTTTAACTCGACGCGAACCTGGTGGTTGTTAAAGCCTGTTGCACAGGAACCACGTGCCTGCGTGTGGGGCATACCTTGCTGGTATGCCCCACAGGTTTAATTACAAAAATGTGTGGGACCTTCCATGACTATGGAAGGTCCCACCGCTTTGCACTCCCGTTTCGGCGCACAGGCCATATCACCCACCAGATTCGCGTCGAGTTAAAAAGTTCTTTTGCTTACTTTTCTTTCAAGAAAAGTAAGCCGCCGGAGGCCCCCCTATGGCAGGCACCTTAGTGCGCGTGGTTCTCCGTTACTGCTCCGGCGCGGAAGGCGTCGAGGAGTTCTTCGAGGTCGTGGATTTGGTCGCGGAGTTGTTGGCCGATGTCGGTTTCGGCGATTTTTTGGCGCTCTTCGAGGCGCTCGAAGACTTGGTTGCTGCCTGCTATGTCGGAGTTTTCCCGGATCGCTTTTTCGCGGCCTGCGAAGGGTTCGTGGGCTATCATGCGGTAGCCGTGGGAGTTGTAGACAAGGGTGTAGCCTGCGATGCCGGAGGTTGGCTGGTAGGCTTTGCAGAAGCCGCCGTCTATTACTATCAGTTTGCCGTTGCCCTTGATGGGGCTTTCGCCCTTCTTTACCTTTACCGGGACGTGGCCGTTGATGATATGGCAGTGGGGACCCTCCAGGCCAAATTCGCGGAGTAGAAATGCGCAGACTTCGGGGTCTTGATACAGCTTGTAATACGGGTTTTTGGGCTCTGTCCAGGCGGTTTCGTCCTTGATCAGGCGGCGTTCAAATGTCGTCATGCGGTCGCGGCCGAAAATCGGGCTGTTGCGGCCGGCCCAGAGGAACCAGAGGAAGTCCATGCCGATTCTGCGCTCCGGACTGCCTGCTTTCAGATAGTACGCCTGGCGGGCCGCGGTGTCGGCGTAGTCCAGGAAGTCGCGGCCACGGCGGATTTTGCCGTCTAAGTTGAATGCCAGAAGCGTACCGTCTTCTGCCAGGGGGATGCAGCCGTGGAAGAGCAGATTCCCATTGTGAATCTTGTATAGGCTCCCCTTGGAGTACAGGAAGCGGACGTGCTTTTGCAGCTTCTCGCTGCGCTGGAAGGAAGCCGTGAGCTGGTCGATCACCGATTCCTCCTCTTCCGTGAGGGCGTAGGGGTCCTTGGGGTCTACTGTGGGGAAGTCCGTGTCCTCTAAGGGGTAGGTGACGCCCTTGATGGTGATGCTGCGGTTCTCATAGTCAATCTTGTCCAGGAGCAGGCGGTCCTCCATGCCGTATTCTGGGTGGCGGAGGATTTTCTGGCCCTCCAGCTTGAAGAGAATGACCGTGATGGCCTTGTGCATCCGGGCGGAGAGCAGCTTGTCCTTTTCCGTGTACTGCTCCGCAGCCTGGCCGGTGAGCTTCACGGCGAAGCGGGCTACGTCAGCATTCCGGTAGACCTCGTTGGCAAAGACGGACAGGGGGCGCAGGGAAATGCCGTAGCCGGTTTCCACGACTTCCAGGTTGTTGTAATGGATAGAATTGGCAAGGACGGTAGCGGCCAGGGTGCGGCTTCCGGAGGCGGCGCCCATCCAGAGGACATCGTGGTTGCCCCACTGGATGTCCACGCAGTGGTAGTTCATGAGGGAGTCCATGATGACGTCGGCTCTGGGGCCGCGGTCGAAGATATCGCCGACGAGGTGGAGGCGGTCTACAGCCATGCGCTTGATGAAGGCGCAGATGGCCTCGATGAACGCGGGGGCCTGGCCGATGGTGATGATGGTGTCGATGATTTTCTCGAAGTAGTCCCGCTTGCCGGACTCGCTGAAGCCATAGAGAAGTTCCTCCATGATGTAGGCGTACTCCTTTGGCATGGCCTTGCGGACTTTTGAGCGGGAGTATTTCACGGAGACGAGCTGGCAGAGCTCGACAAGGCGGTGGAGGGTGATGCGATACCACTCGTCCATGTCGGCGATTTCGCCTTGAAGCTGTTCCAGCTTTTCACGGGGGTAGTAAATCAGGGTGGCAAGCTGGTCGATGCAGGCTTTGGGGACGCTGGTAGAGAAGAGGTCGTCCAGCTTCTCGCGGACGACGCCGGAGCAGGCGTTGAGGATATGTAGGAAAGCCTCGTGTTCGCCGTGGACATCGGAGATGAAGTGCTCGGTGCCCTTGGGGAGGTTGAGGATGGCTTGAAGGTTGATGATTTCTGTGCTTGCGGCCTGGATGGTGGGGTACTGGCGAGAGAGCATTTTCAGGTAACGGAGTTCGCTGGGGCTGTAGTCTTTGGCGGTAATCTGCATGAGGGGGCCTCCTTGTTAGATTTTTGACATTCTGCCGGGAATCTGCGGGGTTGGAAGCGTGTGTTTTATTGATTATATACAAAGAGGATGGAAAAATCAACCGGTTTTGGGAAAAAAGAAGTGTGGGGGGAAGGCGGGCGCAGAGGACCGCCCCTACGGAGTTCCATGAAAAAATTCTGTGGTCCTTGCCTCATCAGAGGTAAGGACCACCTTGCAATTTCCCCGTCACCGTGCGAAAAGCCTTAGTGCCCACCAGATTCGCGTCGAGTTAAAGCTCTTTTCGCTTCCTTTTCTCTCGAGAAAAGGAAGCCGCCGGAGGCCGGAAGCCCGGCTGGCAGCCCCCCGTATTGCACGCACTACAGGTGCTTCCGCATTCGCTTCATAGCGCCCTTTTCGAGGCGTGAGACCTGGGCCTGGGAGATGCCGACTTCGGCGGAAACTTCCATTTGGGTTTTGCCTTCCCAGAAGCGGAGGGAGACGATGCGGCGTTCGCGTTCGTCGAGGCGGTCGAGGGCGTCTTTGAGGGCGATGCGCTCGGTCCAGGAGTCGTCGGTGTTCTTGGAGTCGCCGATCTGGTCCATGACGCAGACTGCGTCTGCGCCGTCGGCGTAGACGGGCTCGTAGAGGGAGACGGGGTCGACGATGGCGTCCATGGCGAAGACCACGTCCTCCCGCGGGATGCCCAGGGCCTCCGCTATCTGCTCTACCGTCGGCTCGCGCTGCGTCTCCGCCATGAGGCGCTCGCGGACCTGCAAGACGCGGTAGGCCGTGTCGCGCATACTTCTGGAGACGCGGATGGCGCTGTTGTCCCGGAGGTAGCGGCGGATCTCGCCGATGATCATGGGGACGCCGTATGTGGAAAATTTTACCGGCTGATTGATGTCGAAATTGTCGATTGCCTTAATGAGGCCGACGCAGCCGACCTGGAAGAGGTCGTCGGCGTTCTCGCCGCGTCCGGCGAAGCGCTGGATCACGGACAGGACCAGGCGCAGATTTCCTTCGATGAGCTCCCGCCTGGCCTCCTGGTCGCCGTCTTTGGTGCGCCGCAGAAGGGCCATCGTCTCCTCATTTTTGAGAACTTTCAGCTTTGCGGTGTTGACGCCCGCGATTTCAACCTTTCCCTGCAAAAAGGCCGCCTCCCTCGTGTATACTTCCCGGCGGAGGGGCTTCGATCAAGCCCGCCCGCAAAAACAGTATGGCCCTGCCCGCCCCTTCCTATACTGGCGCTTTTTGCCGCTTTGCGCACGAAGGTATTAGGACGGCCCCGAACCTGCATAGTCTTCCCCAAGGAGGCGAGGCCCTATGCAGTGCAGGTTTCGGGATTTCAGGCGCAAGGAAGTGATCAACATCCACGACGGAGCCCGCCTGGGCTTCGTAGCGGACCTGGACGTCCGCATCCCGGAGGGCCAGGTCCTGGCCCTGGTCGTCTACGGCCCGGCCCGTTTCTTCGGCCTCTTCGGACGCGGCGAGGAGTTCTACATCCCCTGGGACTGCATCCAACGCATTGGAGAGGATATCGTGCTAATCGACAAACCCTTCCAACGCCGCACGCCGGAACCGGAGGGACGGCGGAGGAGGTGAGTGCCTGCCATACGGGGGACGGGGGGGCTGCCAGCCGGGCTTCCGGCCTCCGGCGGCTTCCTTTTCTCGAGAGAAAAGGAAGCGAAAAGAGCTTTCATACCGCTCTATACCCTGGCAGTCACGAAAGCCTGTCACACGGTAACGAAGCGTAAGCGAGTGGGACCTTCCATTGACATGGAAGGGTCCACACATATTTTATTTTTATGGCACTTTTGAAAATGTACCCCTTTTATGGCACCTTTGGAAATGCACCCCGTAGGGGCGGACCTCTGTGTCCGCCCTTCCCCCGCAACCCTGGCAGCTGCGATAAATGGCAACCGTAGGGGACGCCGCCCTCGGCGTCCCGTCCCCCGCGACCACCAGGCCAAATAAGATGCCGCTAAAATTCTTCTGAAATTCCACTCCCTTCTTAATGGTATCATCAACTCACAAAACAGAAGGGAATGATAAAAAATGAAAAAGCACCTTTCACGCCTCTGCATTCTCCTAACCGCAATCCTCTCCCTACAGCTCACCGCCTTCGCCGCCGCCCCCACCCCCGCAAGCTCCAACTGGGCGACGAAAGCCCTTGGCTTCGACTCCTTCCGCCAGCAGCACAGCGCTTCCCTGCAATACACCCCCACAATCGTGGTGATCGACACCGGCTTCGACCACACCGCCATCCTGAAAGACTATCCCGACATCAAGCTCATCGAGACGAAAGACTTCTTCGACGGAGACAGCGACGTCTCCCCGACCAGCGCAGGCGAGTGGCACGGCACCAGCGTATTGTCGATTCTGGCGGGCGGTCTAAGCGCCTGCGGCGTCCCCGCGAACCTCGTATTATACCGTGTACGTGTAAAGGACCAACAAGGCCCCACCACCAGCGAAGCCCTGGAGCAGGCAATCCAGCGCGCCGCGCAGGCTTATCCCGGGTGCCTGATCAACCTCTCCTTGGGAGGCCCCCTCCCTGATTGTGCCCAGGACACGCTGTGCCCCACTATATTCCAAGCGATTAGCGCGGGAACTGTCGTGATCGCCGCTGCGGGCAATGAGCGTGCAGACCTCCGCCTCCGCCGCATCTGTTGCGGGCATAGCGGATGGTTCACTGATGGTCTGGTCGCGGTAAGCGCCTGTGACGAGGGCGGCTATCTCTGCGACGACTTCTCAAACTATAACGGTGATATCATGATCTATGGCACAAATCTTGTAGGCGCGGCCCGGACCTCCAACGGCAAACCCGTCTACATCTCCACCCTGGAGGGCACCAGTTTTGCGGCTTCTCTCTGCACCGCCGCGGCATCTGCTGTTCTGGCACTGAATGGCCCGATGTCCCCGAAGGATTTAGAGAACACCCTAAAGCAGTGTGTCACGACCACATTCTCCCTGGAAAACCTGCCCTCCGCCCCCAGCGGCAATACTCCCGGCAACGACACCCCCATCGACAACACCCCCACCTGTCCCGGCGGAATCTGTGAACCCGGCAGCCCCAATGCCAGCCAGGTTCAGATCGACAGCGTAGACGTTGACCAGCTGGACGGCCACACCGTAAAGTTCACCATGACCGCAACCTACTCCAACATAGACGAAGCCGACCTGATTCCCGGCATCTTCACCAGCGGCTCCGCCCCGGACATCCTCTCCAGCGACCTCAGCATCCAAAGCGGACGCATGGCCTTTTCCATAACACTCAGTAAATCCGAAACCTTTGATTACTATCTGTACATCCGCCTAGTCGAATCCGGCAAGACGATAGAAACCGAACTCTCCCATTTCGCATTCTGACCCCAGCCAGGGCCTCCCCCACCGGGAGGCCCGCTTGACTTTTCCCAAAACCATGATAAAATAGACCCGAACAGGAGGCGGAAGCATATGGCGGAAATGGTTGACATAATCTATACAATTGGATACGCAGGCTTTGGGATCGACGCGTTCCTGGCCGCGCTGCACCAGCACCGCGTCAAGGTCCTGGTAGACGTCCGCAGTTCCCCCTTCTCCGGCTTCCACCAGGACTACAACAAACCCCAGCTGGAGCAGACCCTTCGCTCCCAGGGCATCTATTACCGCAACTACGCCCGCGAGTTCGGCGCCCGCCAGACGGAGCGCAGCTACTACCCCAAGGGCTACCTGGACTTCGAGCTCTGGGCGGAGTCCCCGGAGTTCCGGGAGGGCGTGCGGAAGATAGAGGACAGCATGGAGCAGGGCTACACCTTCGCCCTCATGTGCGCGGAGATCGAGCCCATCGACTGCCACCGGACCATCCTCGTAGCCCGCGCCTTCTCCGACCACGGCTACGACGTCCAGCATATCCGCCCCAGAAAGCCCCTTCTCCCCCACAAGGACCTGGAGGCCCAGCTCCTGGACCTCTACTTCCCCGACCGGGACCAGATTGTCCTGGGCCAGCCCGTCCAGGACGAAAAGGAGCTTCTAAAGGAGGCGTACCGCCTCCGCAACGAAAAAATTGGCTACCGTCTGGAGGATGTATGACACTTTATACGATTGGTTTTACCCAGAAGTCCGCGGAGCGCTTTTTTGGGCTCATCAAAGAGAACGAGGTCCAGATCCTGGTGGATATCCGCTTGAACAACAAGTCCCAGCTGGCCGGCTTCACCAAGGGAGACGACCTCCGGTATTTTTTGAAGGAGATCTGCCAGTGCGGCTACGCCCACTGCGACGAGTACGCCCCCACGAAGGAAATTCTCGACGATTACAAGAAAAAGCGCATCCCCTGGGAGGGCTACGTGGAGCGCTACCTCCCTCTGATGGAGCGCCGCGGCGCGGCGGAGAAGTTCCTGACCCGCTTCGGCACTTACGAGCGCGTATGCCTCCTGTGCAGCGAGCCCACCCCGGAGCAGTGCCACCGCCGCCTCCTGGCGGAGCTGATTCAGGCCAGGGACCCCAGCGTTAAGGTGAAGCACCTGTAAAAAAATCAGAGTTCAAATGTTAGGTTCCCCGCCGGCGGAGGCTATTACAGTACAGAACCGCTTATACGCGGTGCCAAAATAAAAAAGAAAAACACAAATGTCAAGTTCCCGTGAAGCGGGGCCTATCAATAGGTATAACAACCTCCACTCAATATTAAAACAGAAAAGAAAGCGGGTATGAAACGTGACCAGAGACATCGTAATTCTGACGAAATCCACGAAGCGCGGCGGCTGGTGCGTCGCGGGCATCGACGCCCACAGCGGCGAATGGGTCCGCCTGACCTCCGCAGACGAATGGAGCCACGGCGCCCTCTCCGACGCCCACATGACCTGCGCGGACGGAACCCCCTGCAGCGTTCTGGACTGCGTGCAGGTTGAAGTCCTCCGCGCCAACCCCGTCCCCTACCAGCCGGAGAACGTGCTCATCGACGAGACGAAGAAGTTCCGCAAGCTGGGCACCTGGACCCTCCAGCAGGTCCTCCAGGTCCACCCCGCCGAGGACGTGGACAAGGTCTACGTCAACACCGAGAAGGCCCTGGACGCGGCGGGCATGGAGAGCGTGGACCGCTCCCTGGTCCTCATCCGCACCCGCTGGATGCGCATCAACCAGTACCAGTACGACGACTCCCCCGGCAAACCCAAGACAAGGGCCACCTTCGTCCAGCAGGAGGACGACTGGTACAGAAGCATCTCCGTCACCGACCCCGACTATTACTCCGTCCCCAACGACACCAAGTTAAGCCCCGCCTACTTAGTAGTCAGCCTCCCCGACGCACCCTACAGCAACGGCCTGTACTACAAATTCATCGCTAAAATCTTTAACCCCTGATTTGACTTCGGTTCTCCTTTTCTTACACGGATGGGGCCCGCCGCCAACCCGGCGCGCTCCATCCGGTTTTTTATATTGCTATACGGGGAGCCTCCGGCGGGTTACTTTTCTTGAAAGAAAAGTAAGCATTCCTGGATTTTCTCACACTGTTCTCTTTTCAGTTCCATAGCCCCATGTTACCATATTGCTCCCCTCACATGAACACTACCTAGAGCAGTTCTCTGAAATAGCAATAAGAGAAGAGATATGGTAAGATGGCAGCGGGGTGAGGAAGATGCTGCATAACGAAGCAAGGAATTTGCTGGTAGAAGCGTATG
>JAAVZX010000042.1 GCA_022791875.1 Oscillibacter sp. | reverse complement strand
CCACACTTCCAGTTTTGGCCTTTTGCTCTGCCAGCCGGTATACCGTTGGCACAGATACCCCGTATGCCAACGCAACTGCTTTTGCGTCGTGCGTTTTCTCATACGCTTCTACCAGCAAATTCCTTGCTTCGTTATGCAGCACCTTCCTCACCCCGCTGCCATCTTACCATATCTCTTCTCTTATTGCTATTTCAGAGAACTGCTCTAGACAAACCAAAGGAAGGAGCGGTATACTATGGCAAATACCTACCTGACAGAAAGCCAGGTCAAAGCTCAGCTTGGAATCACAGATTGGCGGCAGCTGTCGAAGGATAAGCTGATGAATTTCGTCTCTATTCTCCCTAACGTCAACGATGAGGTTGCTATCAAAATCATTGAGCAGTTCCCTGAGTTTTCCAAAACCGCGTCCACAATGGTAGATATCGTGCGCCAGCAATGTGACAACATTCTGTCGCAGAATGGGGCATGTGTGGACCTCAGTATTTCCGCTTACCGCAAAATTCTGGAGGATTTCAGCCGCATGATGCAGCTTCCTGACATCTCCGAACAGCAGGTAAAATATTTTGCTGACAAAATGGTGGAGATTGCTCGCTACATCGACGCTAAGGATACAGAAAATAAGCAGTTCCTTGCGTTTCTCGCGGACAACGCCGGAAAGGTTGCTCTGGGCGCTTTAGGAATCATCGGCGGCGGATTTTTGGCGTACAAACTCTATGACGAATATTTCTGATGAAGCAAAAAGGACGGGCCTGACGGCCCGCCCTTCCCTTTTCATTCAGCTGTAGCGCTTGTCCAGAATCCCGATTACTTCCGCAATCGCGCCCTCTTCGGAATGGCACACAATCGTGGCTCCGGCGGCGCGGACGGCAGGGATACAGTTCGCGGGGGCAAAGCCCTCTGCGGCGGCGGTGAGCATCGAAATGTCATTGGCCTCGTCTCCAGCGCAGTAGACGTGCTCCATCGAAATTTTCAGGCGCTCCGCGAGACGGCGGACCATGCCGCCCTTATTGGCCCCCTTCGCCGTCATTTCCAGGAGGGTCTTTCCGGAGAAAATCAGCTCGTAGTCCGCATCCCAGCCCTGCTCCCGCAGGTAGACCGTGACGGCTTCCAATGTCTCGTGGTCCGCCTCGAACAGGAGCTTACCCAGGGGCAGGGGGACGTCCTGGACTGTGGGGGCCTCGGTGGTGAGGACCTTCGTGAGGCGCTCGTGCTGGCGGGTGATTTCGTTGGGATGTACGGCGTGGATTACGTTGTCGATGTGGTATGCCTCAATGGCGGCGGCGGGAAAGCGGTCCAGGATGGCCTGGCCGCGGTCGCGGGCCTTCTCGTCCAAGAGCGCGGCTTCCAGGTATTCGCCTTTTTCAAAATCGTAGAGGGCCGCGCCGTTGCAGACGACGCCGGGGGCGTTCATGGGGACGCCGGGGGCGTACTTGATGAAGGCAGCCAGGGCGCGTCCGGTGGCGATGGCGAAGCGTCCGCCCTCGGCCATGAAGTATTCCATGGCGGCGCGGTTGCGCTCCAGAAGGGGCGGCACCGGTGTGCCGGAGCGAAGGCAGTCCTCCGTGTATATCAGCGTGTTGTCGAAGTCGCTGGCCAGCAGCACGCCGTCGAATTTTCCCATTTTTGTTCTCTCCTTCTATATGTAAAAACCATGGGGCCATGATAAGCATCCCCTGGGGTGCGGTGGCCGCGGGGGACAGGCGGGCACAGAGGCCCGCCCCTACGGGGGTGTATCAGGGAAGATTTGCCATGTTGCGGGGTGCATCACATAGGGCCTGGTGGTTGGAGTGGGTACACCTCCACAACCCTGGAGGTCGCGGGGGACGGGACGCCGAGGGCGGCGTCCCCTACGGTATGCAGGGCAGGGGAGTGTTTGCCAGGCTGTAGGGAGCGGCCCAGGCAACCGGGAGGTTGCAGAGGTGCGTTTCCACAGCCGTCATAAAAATACCTTCCGCAAAACGGCGTTTTGCGGAACCGGCGCACCCATTCCGGCGCAGAGGCTATAACGCCCACCGGATTCGCGTCGCGTTAAAGCTCTTTTTGGTTACTTTTTCTCTCGAGAAAAAGTAACCCGCCGGAGGCCGGAAGCCCGGCTGGCAGCCCCCGTAGGCAGGCACCTTCACTTCCCGGAGTCTCCGCCTTTGTTCCAGCGCCGACCGCGGTAGGGCTGGCGGCGGCGTTTGCCGGAGTCGTCGGGTTTGCCGCCGGATTTGGGGGGCTTGCTGGAGCGCGGGGGCGGGGAGGATTGTTTGCGGGTGCCGGGGGATTGGGGTTGGGCGTCGGGGCGGCGGCGGGGGCGGTTCTGGTGGCGGCGGCGGGGCTTGTCTCCTTTGGGGGGGCGGTCTTCGTCGCGGGGGGAGTCCATGTAGAAGGGGGCGGTGAAGACGGGGGCGGCGAGCTCCTCCTCTTCCCGCTCCTCTACGTAGCGGGCGGGGCGCTCGGGGATCTCGATGCCGTCGCGGCTTCCCTTGCCGTTGCGCAGGATGCGGATCTCACAGCTGCGGTAGGTCTTTAAGCCCTCCGCCGTGCCGTCCAGGCTGACCTTGACCGTCTCCTGGAGGAGGTCTACACTCTTGACGTTGCCGGGGCCGTCGGGGGTCTGGACGAAGGACTCCACCTTCGGCATCCGCTTGGCGGCGTCCTCGTAGACGTTCTGCTCGTATTTCAGGCAGCACATGAGGCGTCCGCAGGTGCCGGAGATTTTCGTGGGATTCAGGCTCAGGTTCTGGGTCTTGGCCATTTTGATGGACACGGGCATGAAGCCGTCCAGGAACTGGGAGCAGCAGAAGGGGCGTCCGCAGATGCCCAAGCCCCCAATCATCTTCGCCTCGTCCCGGACGCCGATCTGGCGGAGCTCAATCCGGGCGCGGAACACGGAGGCCAGGTCCCGAACCAGCTCCCGGAAGTCCACCCGCCCGTCGGCGGTGAAATAGAACACAATCTTGTTGCTGTCGAAGCCGGCGGAGACGTTCACCAGCTTCATCTCCAGGCCGTGGTCGGCAATCTTCCGCTCGCAGATGTCGAAGGCCTCGCTCTCTTTTTTGCGGTTCATCTCCACCTGGCGCAGGTCGCTCTCCGTGGCCATGCGGACCATGGCGCACAGGGGCTTCACGATGGCCTCGTCCTCCACCTCATGGTTTCCCTGGGTGCAGGTGGCGAACTCCAGGCCCTGGGCGGTCTGGACAATCACCTGGTCCCCCATGCGGACCTGAACGCCCTGGGGGTCAAAATAATAGTTCTTGCTTCCGCCCCGAAAGCGGACGCTGATTACTTCAGTCAAACAGGATACCCTCCAATTCTGCCGCGGCCGCGCCCAGGACGTGGTTGGGGCCCACGTTGTAGACGCATTCCCGGCGGTACTTGTGCAGCATCTCTATTGTGCGCACAATCTGCCTTTTTGTCAAGGACTTGCGGAGAAAAGCCGCAATTTCCCTGTCCGCGTCCTCCGGCGGACGGCCATAGTCCAGCATCAGGGCGGCGGCGAAGAGCTCCCGGGTTCCCTCCAAAATGGCCGACACTGCCTCCCGAGTGGTCTTCTTCCGCTCCAGGCCGATGGCGAACTCCGCCAGGGCGCTGCGGCGCTTCCGCACGATGGCGCGGCAGAGGTCCACGCTCTCCGGGGGGCGCTCCGCCCCTTCGGCGGACTGAGTCAGTTTCAGCTCCACACAGCGGGACCGCAGGGTCTGCAAAACCGCCGCCGGGTTCTCCGCACAGAAGATAAATGCAGCGTAGGGGGGGCCTTCCTCCACCAGCTTCAAAAGCAGGTTCTGGTCCTGGACCGTCAGCAGGGCGCAGTCGGGGAACAGGTACACCTTCCTGCGGCCCTCGTTGGGCTGGATGTAGGCGTCGGCCCGCATTTCCCGCATGATCTCCGCGGAGACGAACTTGTGGTCCCGGTCCTGGACGGTGATCACGTCCGGGTGGATATCCGCCTGGACCTTCCGGCAGGCGGCGCAGACGCCGCAGGGCTTTCCCGCCCCCGCCTCCGCGGCGCACTCCATGGCGGCGGCGGCGTAGCGGGCGGCGGAGACGCGGTCCCCGCTGCCTGTGATCAGCAGGGCGTGGGAGAGCGTGTTCCGGGCCGCGGCGGCTTGGATGCGCTCGTATATGGGCTCTTGCTGTGGGGTTGGTATGGACATGGCTGTCCTCCTTGATTTGGTGCATTCTTTCCCGCAGGCCCTCCAAAAGGACTTCGCCCTTCCGGATGCCCGCGCCCCGGCAGCCGGGGCTCCGATATGCTCTTTTTCGATTATACTACCAACCGGCGGCAGATTCAAGGCATACCTTGCCGAAATCGCCGGAGATTTGCCGCCCCCGCGCCTTGACGCCGCCCTCCGCCTGTGGTATCATAGGCAAAAATTTCCCAAGGAAAGGCGGGATTCTCCGTGAACACCTCCCTCCAAATCCGCACCGCCCTCCCCGACGCCGACGCCCGGGCCCTGGTGGACATCTACGCCCCCTACATCCGCGAAACCGCCGTCACCTTCGAGTACGCCGTCCCCTCCCCGGAGGACTTCGCCGCCCGTATCCGCCACATCCTGGAAAAGCACCCCTACCTCGTGGCCCTGCGGGACGGGGACATCATCGGCTACGCCTACGCGGGCGTGTTCATCGGCCGCTCCGCCTGCGACTGGTCCGTGGAGGCCAGCCTCTACGTCCGCCGGGACTGCCATGGCCTGGGCGCGGGACGCGCCCTCTACGGCGCGCTGGAGGCCGTGCTGGCCCTCCAGGGAATCGTGAACGTCAACGCCTGCATCGCCTGCCCCTCTAAGGAGGAAGACGAGTACATATCCTGGAACAGCGTCAACTTCCACCGCCACATGGGCTACCGCCTTGTGGGGGAGTTCCACAACGCCGGGTACAAGTTCGGGCGCTGGCACAACCTGGTCTGGATGGAGAAGCACATCGCCCCCCACCAGGACTGCCAACCCCCTGTCCGCTGGTTCCCGGAGGTCCGGGACCAGGCCGCCTCGGAGCTGGGGATTTTCTAGCTTTTGGGAAATTCCCGGGGACCCTCACTTTTGTACGGGAAAAATATTGCGAAAATATGACAAATCCGGTTGACATTTTCAAAAACTTATCTATAATTAGGTGAAGCATGATAGAGGCGCGGACGCCAAGAGTACGCCCCCCAGCAGGGTTCAGGCCCGGGAGGACGGAAAGGGGCTTCCGCCGAGGTTCCGTTTTCTCCTGCCTGAAAGGGACGCGGAGCCGGGCCGCGGGAGAATATCCCGCGGACTGTCACCCCCGTTGGGGGGTGGAGCGCTGTCGTGGATTCACTTGCTTCGCGCCGTGAAGTCATGACAGATCGTCATGACTTTATTTTGTTTTAGGAGAGAAGTGCTATGCGAACCCTGAGAAGACGGTTCCTGCCTCTGCTGGCCCTCGTGGCCCTGCTGTGCACGGTGCTGACCGTCCCCGCCCTGGCCGCGTCCGAGGACCCCACCGAGGAGCCCGGCACGAAAATGATCGAGTGCCCCGACTGTGGGGCCATGGGCCTGGTCCTGTCTGACGGCGGCGAGGCCGTCCCCTGCGAAACCTGCGAGGGCTCCGGCTACGTCCAGTCCTCCAGCAGCTTTTACAACACCTTCTGGTCCCTCCTGCCCCCCATCATCGCCATTGCTCTGGCCCTGATCACCAAGGAGGTCTACAGCTCCCTCTTCATCGGCATCCTGGTGGGCGGACTGCTCCACTCCAACTTTGCCTTTGAGGGCACCGTCCTCCACGTCTTCAAAGACGGCATTGTCTCCGTCCTCTCCGACGGCTACAACGTGGGCATCCTCATCTTCCTGGTCATCCTGGGCGCCATGGTCTGCCTGATGAACAAGGCGGGCGGCTCCGCCGCCTTCGGCCGCTGGGCCAAGGACCACATCAAGACCCGCATCGGAGCCCAGCTGGCCACCATCGTCCTGGGCTGCTTAATCTTCATCGACGACTACTTCAACTGCCTCACCGTGGGCAGCGTCATGCGTCCCGTTACGGACAAGCACAACATCTCCCGCGCCAAGCTGTCCTACCTCATCGACGCCACCGCCGCCCCCATCTGCATCATTGCCCCCGTCAGCTCCTGGGCCGCGGCGGTCGCCAGCTTCGCAGAGGACGGCCAGGGCCTGAACCTCTTCATCCGCGCCATTCCTTTCAATTTCTACGCCATTCTCACCGTGGTCATGATGGTCGGCATGGCCCTCATGCACACCGAGTTCGGCACCATGGCCATCTTCGAGAAGAACGCCGAGGAAAGCGGCGACCTCTTCTCCGGCCCCAATCCCTATGCCATGATGGACGACGAGGTTGAAGAGGGCAAGGGCCGTGTCCTGGACCTGGTGCTTCCCATCATCGTCCTGGTCTTCTGCTGCGTGGTCGGCATGATTTACTCCGGCGGCTTCTTTGACGGCGAGAGCTTCGTCGACTCCTTCTCCAACTCCGACGCCTCCGTGGGCCTCATGCTGGGCTCCGCCTTCGCCCTGGTCTTCACCTTCATTTACTATTTCCTCCGCCGCTCCATGTCCTTCCGCGACATGATGGGCTGCATCCCCGAGGGCTTCAAGGCCATGGTCCCCGCCATTCTGATTCTCACCTTTGCCTGGAGCCTCAAGGCCATGACCGACTCCCTGGGCGCGAAGTTCTTCGTCCGCGATTTCGTCAAGGCCAGCGCCTCCGGAATGCAGATGTTCCTCCCCGCCATCGTCTTCCTGATTGGCTGCCTCCTGGCCTTCGCCACCGGCACCAGCTGGGGCACCTTCGGAATGCTCATCCCCATTGTCCAGGGCGTCTTCTCCATGGACAACCCCCTGGCCATCGTCTGCATCTCCGCCTGCATGGCCGGCGCCGTCTGCGGCGACCACTGCTCCCCAATCTCCGACACCACCATCATGGCCTCCGCAGGTGCCCAGTGCGACCACGTCAACCACGTCTCCACCCAACTCCCCTACGCCATCACCTGCGCCGCCGTCAGCTTCGTCAGCTACATCATCGCCGGCTTCGTGCCCAACGCGTTCATCGCGCTGCCCGTCGCCGTCGTCCTCATGCTGGGCGTGCTCTTCGTTGTTTCCAAGCGTTCTGCGCGCTGAGAGTGCCTGCCTACGGGGGACGGGGGGCCTCCGGCGGCCAGGGGCTTTGCCCCTGGACCCCACCAGGGAGGCATGCGCCTCCCTGGACCCTGGCAGATCACCCGGTTTTTGGGTGCGTTCCTGATCTGAAAGACCTCCTGGGTTTGTGGCCCAGGAGGTCTTTTTCGCTTAATATTCTACTTCGCCGGTGTAGACCAGCTTGGCGTCGCCGGTTAATGTTACGGACTCGTCTGTGTAATGCACCAGGAGATCGCCGCCCTGGACGCGGACCGTGATATCGCGGCCCTTCTGGCAGAAGCCGTTGGCGATTGCGGCGGCTACCGCGGCGCACGCGCCGGTGCCGCAGGCCATCGTCTCGCCGCTGCCACGCTCCCAGACGCGCATCTTGATTGTGTTCGGGTTCACCACGCGGATGAACTCGGTGTTGATCCGCTCCGGGAAATACGGCGCGTGCTCGAAGCGGGGGCCGATGAAGTCAATGTCCACCGCATCCACCCGGGGGCAGAATACCACGCAGTGGGGGTTGCCCATGTCCACGCAAGTAATATTATAGGGGCGTCCCGCAATCCGGACGGGGTAGTCCACCACCGTCTTCTCCGGAATCGTGAATTTCAGCGCCGCGGTGTCCAGCGTCGCCCGGCCCATGTCCACGCAGGCCGACGTCACCTTCCCGTTGGTCGTGTAAACGGTCACGGTCTTCACGCCGCTCCCCGTCTCCACCGTCAGGGTCGTGTCCTTCACAAAGCCGTTGTCGTACAGGTACTTGCCCATGCAGCGCAGGGCGTTGCCCGCCATCTTCCCCTCGCTGCCGTCGCTGTTGAACATCCGCATTTTCGCGTCCGCCACTTCGGATTTCTCCATCAGCACAATGCCGTCCGCGCCCACGCCGTAGTGGCGGTCGCAGAGGGTGATGCACAGGGACTCGGGGCAGGTGATTTCGCCGTGGAAGTTCTCAAGGAAGATGTAGTCGTTGCCGCAGGTCTGCATCTTGGCGAAGGCCAGCTTCTGGCGCTCGCCCCGCAGGTGGCAGATGTCCACCAGCTCCGTGTTCCGCTGGGTGTAGCGGGAGGCCAGGATATCCGTCAGGGCGTTGGCGGTGTCCAGGGAGGTCAGGCAGGGGATGCCCAGCTGGACGCAGCGGTGGTTCAGGTGGATGAAGTCGCGGATATAATCGGGCTCTGTGGAGCCGGTGAGAATCACGTAGTCGATGCCGCCGTTCTCCAGGAGCTGGAAGACCTTGTCGTCCTTCCCCAGCTTGCCCACGATCTCCACGTCTGTGCCCAGGTGGGAGATCTCACGGGCGGTGCCGTCGGTGGCGTAGAGCTTGTAGCCCATGTCGTCCAGCTTCCGGGCGATGTTCACGATCTCCGGCTGGTCCCGCCGGTTCACGGAGATCAGCACGCCGCCCCGCTGCTCCTTCTCCACACGGTAGCCCGCGGACACCAGGCCCTTGAACAGGGCTTCCTGCATATCCTTCCCCAGGCCCAGCACTTCGCCGGTGGACTTCATCTCCGGCGACAGCGCCGCGTTGGCGTCGGTAATCTTCTCGAAGGAGAACACGGGCACCTTCACCGCCACATACGGCGGCTGCTGGTACAGGCCCGTCCCGAAGCCCAGGGATTTCAGCGGCTGGCCGATCATGACCTTCGTCGCCAGGTCCACCATGGGCACGCCCGTCACCTTGGAGATATACGGCACCGTCCGGCTGGCCCGGGGGTTCACCTCAATCACGTACAGCTCGCCCTGGTAAATCAGGTACTGGATGTTTACCAGGCCCTTGGTTTTCAGGGAAAGCGTCAGCTTTTCAGAGCAGTCGATGATGGTTTTTAGCATCTTGTCGCCGATGGAGAAGGGCGGGTACACGGCGATGGAGTCGCCGGAGTGGACGCCGGTGCGCTCGATGTGCTGCATGACGCCGGGAATCAGCACGTCCACGCCGTCGGAGATCACGTCCACCTCCAGCTCCTTCCCCATCAGGTACTGGTCCACCAGCACGGGGTTCTCCACCTTGCCGGAGAGAATCACGTCCATGTAGGTCCGCACGTCCTCGTCGTTGTGGGCGATCACCATATTCTGCCCACCAATGACGTAGCTGGGGCGCAGAAGCACGGGGTAGCCCAGCTCGTGGGCGGCGTCCAGAGCTTCCTGCATTCCGAGAACGCCCCGGCCCTGGGGGCGCTTGATGTGGAAGCGTTCAAGAAGCTCGTCGAAGCGCTCCCGGTCCTCGGCCATGTCGATGGACTCCGCGCTGGTGCCCATGATCCGGATGCCCTGGGAATCCAGGAACTGGGTGAGCTTGATGGCGGTCTGTCCGCCGAAGGCAACCACCACGCCCACAGGCTTCTCCGCGTCGATGATGTGCATGACATCCTCGGGGTACAGCGGCTCGAAATAGAGGCGGTCGGCGGTGTCGTAGTCCGTGGAAACCGTCTCGGGGTTGTTGTTGACGATCACCACGTCGTAGCCCAGCTCTTTCAGGGTCCAGACGCAGTGGACGGAGGAGTAATCGAACTCGATGCCCTGCCCGATCCGGATGGGGCCGGAGCCCAGGACCATAATCACGGGCCGTCCGGACTTGGGGAAGGTCCGGGACTCGCAGAACTGGTCGAAGCTGGAGTAGAAGTAAGGCGTCTCCGCGTCGAACTCCGCGCCGCAGGTGTCCACCATCTTGTAGACGGCGGTTTTCGCCTCACAGGGTAGCGCATCCGCGCCGGAGAGGCGCAGAAGCGTCCCGTCGGGGTAGCCCATGCGCTTGCCGGTTTCGTAGAGTTCCTCCGTAAGCCCTTCCTTGACCAGGGTCCCCTCAAACTCCGCCATTTTTTTCAGCTTTGACAGGAACCAGCGGTCAATCCGGGTGATGCCGAAAATCTCGTCCACGGAGACGCCGGATTTCAGCGCCTCGAAGATGGTGAACAAGCGGTGGTCGTCCACGCGCCGCAGGCGCTCCCAGATGGGGGCGTCGTCGCTGTGCTTCCGGTTCAGGGAGTCCATGCCGATTTCCGCGCCCCGGATGGCCTTCATCAGCGCCATCTCGAAGCTAGGCGCGATGGACATGACCTCGCCGGTGGCCTTCATCTGGGTCCCGATGGTCCGGGAGGCGTCGGCGAACTTGTCGAAGGGCCACTTGGGCATTTTCACAACGATGTAGTCCACCGTCGGCTCAAAGCAGGCGCAGGTCTTCCCGGTGATGTCGTTTTTCAGCTCGTCCAGGGTGTAGCCCAGGGCGATTTTCGTTGTAATCTTGGCAATGGGGTAGCCCGTGGCCTTGGACGCCAGGGCGGAGGAACGGGACACCCGGGGGTTCACCTCAATGACGGCGTACTCAAAGCTGTCGGGATTCAGAGCAAGCTGCACGTTGCACCCGCCCACGATGCCCAGGTGGGTCACGATGTTCAGCGACGCGGTGCGCAGCATCTGGAACTCCTTGTTGGCCAGGGTCTGGGTGGGGGCCACGACGATGGAGTCGCCGGTGTGGATGCCCACAGGGTCCATGTTCTCCATGGAGCACACAGCGATCACGTTCCCCGCACTGTCCCGCATCGTCTCGAACTCGATTTCCTTCCACCCGAAGATGGCCTTTTCAATCAGCACCTGGGTAATGGGCGACGCGTCCAAACCCGTCTGGGCGATGATCCGCAGCTCCTTCTCGTTCTGGGCCGCGCCGCCGCCCGCGCCGCCCAGCGTGAACGCGGGCCGCACAATCACGGGATACCCAATCCGGGCGGCAACCTCCAGCGCGCCCTCCACCGTCTCCGCGATATCGGAGGCGATCACAGGCTCGCCGATCTCCGCCATGGCCTCCTTGAACAGCTCCCGGTCCTCGGCCCGGGAAATCGCCGCCGCGTCGGTGCCCAGGAGGCGCACGTGCTCCTCTTCCAGGAAGCCGTCCTTGTCCAGCTGCATGGCCAGGGTCAGGCCCGTCTGGCCTCCCAGGCCCGCCAGGATGGAGTCCGGCTTCTCCTTGCGGATGATCCGCTTAATTGTCTCAACGGTCAGAGGCTCCAGGTAGATCTCATCCGCCATGGCCTGATCGGTCATAATCGTCGCGGGGTTGGAGTTGCACAGGACCACGTTGACCCCCGCCTCCTTCAGGACGCGGCAGGCTTGAGCCCCGGCGTAGTCGAACTCGGCGGCCTGGCCGATCACGATGGGGCCCGACCCGATTACAAGAACTTTTTTGATACGGCTGTCCAGCGGCATTAGAGGTCCCCTCCTTTCATCAGGGCAATGAAGCGGTCAAAGAGAAACGCGGTGTCGTTAGGGCCTCCGCAGGCTTCCGGGTGGAACTGCACCGTAAAGGCCCCCAGGGCCGGGTAGTCGATGCCCTCGCAGGTCCCGTCGTTGGCGTTGGTGAAGGACACGCTTCCCTTTTCCACGCTCTCGCCGTCCACGGCGTAGCCGTGGTTCTGGCTGGTGATGTAGGTCCGGCGGCTGCTCAGGTCCCGGACGGGCTGGTTCGCGCCCCGGTGGCCGTATTTCAGCTTGTAGGTCTTCCCCCCCGCCGCCAGGGCCGTCAGCTGGTGCCCCAGGCAGATGCCGAAGAGGGGCACGGAGCCAAGGAGCCTGCGGATCTGCTCGATTTGGTACACGTTTTCCGCCGGGTCGCCAGGCCCGTTGGAGAGCATCACGCCGTCGGGATGTGCATCAAGAATTTCCTCCGCAGAGGTCCCCGCGGGGTACACGGTCACTTCACAGCCCCGGTTCTGGAGCATCCGCACGATATTATGCTTCGCGCCGTAGTCCAGCAGGGCCACGCGGTACTTCTGCGCCCCCTCAGCCGGGTTCACCTGCACTTCACGGCACGTGGTAGCCTCCACCATGCCGGTGACCACATACCGCCCAAGCTCCCCAAGGTCCTCCGGCACCTCGTCGCAGATCACAGCGTTCATCACGCCATGCTCCCGAATAATCCGCGTCAGCTGCCGGGTATCCACCCCGCACAGCCCGGGCACCCCCCGCTCTTTCAAAAACACGTCCAGACTCCCGCCGCAGCGGAAGTTGGACGGTGCCTCGCACCACTCCCGAACCACATAGCCCTTCACACAGCAAAGGCCCTCATAGTCCTCGGGAATCATGCCGTAATTTCCAATTAAGGGGTAGGTCTGCATAACAATCTGCCCCGCGTAGCTGGGATCGGTCAGCGTCTCAATGTACCCGCACATCCCCGTGGTGAACACCAGCTCCCCCACGGCCGCGCCCTCCGCGCCAAACCGTTCCCCTTCAAAGACCTGCCCGTCTTCCAGTACCAAATACCCTTTTTTCATGGATGCCTCCCATCTCCTGACACTTTATCTCCTGTTCACTCCTGTCTCTGCTATTATGATCGTTTTTCCCCCCGACGTCAATCGCTCTTTTCCTGGAACGCTGGAATGTTTATGCGTTCGTTTTTGTGCAGATCGTTCAATGGGGAGGCGCGGTCATACTTTTTCTTGAAAGACTGCGCAGACGTTAGCGGCTTTGCCGCTTACGTCTGCGGCGTCCCCTTTACGGGGAAAAAGTATCAAAAAGAACTTTTTAATACCGCTCTGTTAGATGGTGCTTGGTTTGGTGCTCCGCACGGTAACGGTGGAATTGCGGTCACACAGCCTCATTCAGAGGCTGTGTGACAGGTAGGTTTTTAGGGACGCGATGGTCGATTCGTCTTCCGTTTGCTCTATCAGGGCGGGGATGTCTTCGGGCTTGAAGCAGCGCTCGCGGAGAAGCAGCTCCAGGATGGCGGGATGCTCCTTGGCAAGCGGGAACAGCTTCGCGCCCACGCGCTTGATGTATTTCAGGCACTGGGCCCGGTGCCCCGCGGGGGGCTCCTCACCGCTCAGATAGCGCTGGGCAAAGCGGAACAGCGTATAGAACCGCACGTTCTTCGGCAGCTTCCCCAGCCCCAGGCGGTCCACGATGACCTCCGCCTCCGTCCCCGCAAACGCGCTGGCGGATATCTTTACGTCCTTCCCCAGGATCGTCACCTGCCTCAAAGAGGCACAGTCCCTGAACGCCTCCTCCATAATGATCGTCACACCCGCCGGGATCGTAATCTCTTCCAGGGACGTGCAGCCCTCGAAAGCATTGTTCTTGATCTCCGTCACGGATTCCGGAATATGGAATTCTCTCAGTGCCGTACAGCCCTGGAGAAGATAGGGGTGCAGATCGGGAATGCCCTCCGGAAGCGTCACGGCGGGCAGGGACGCGCAGCCCTCAAACACACCGTTTCCCAGCTCCTGAACGCTGTCTGGGATCACCACCTCCCGCAGAGACGTACAGCGGTCGAAAATGTGGTTATCCAGCTTTGTAATCCCCTCCGGAATCTCCATCCGCGTCAGGGATTCGCAGCGATCGAATGCAGCAAAGCCAATCTCTTTCACGCTCTTGGGAATCGTAAAATCCTCCAGCCCCTTGCACCCGGAAAAGGCCGCGCCTCCAATCACTTCCAGCCCGTCCGGGAGGTCCACATGGCTCAGGGACACGCAGTCGCCGAACGCGCCGACGCCGATTTCTTTCAGTCCGCTAGGGATATTGATGCTGCTCAGGGCCTTGCAGCGGTCAAACGTGCCTCTTGCAATCACGCGCACGCTCTCAGGCAGTACCGCTTTCTGCAAAGCCTCACAGCCGTTGAACATGTCCTCGGTAATCTCCGTGACGCCCTCGGGGATCGTCACGCTGGTAAGCCCGCCGCACCACATGAAAGCGCCCTTGAGATATTCGCCGTCAATCTGCCGCAGGCTCTTCGGGAGCACAACCTTCGTCATGTTCTTGCACGTCTTGAAGGCGCTGTACCCAATCCGCACCACGCCCTCTGGAATCGTCACACTGGTGACGTTGGCCCAGCAGTGGTTGTTGAAAAACACCTCCGGGCCGATTTCCGTCACGCCCTCCGGAATCACCACGTCCCCGCCGGGGCCGTGGTATTCCGTCAGGACGCCGTTTTCAATCACAAAATCCTCGTTCATACCGCCCTCACTCGTCCAGCTTGAGCACCGCCAGAAACGCCTCCGTGGGAATCTGCACGCTGCCCAGGCTCCGCATTTTCTTCTTGCCCTCCTTCTGCTTTTCCAGCAGCTTCTTCTTCCGGGTGATGTCGCCGCCGTAGCACTTGGCCAGCACGTCCTTGCGCATGGCCTTCACCGTCTCCCGGGCAATGACCCGCCCGCCGATGGCCGCCTGCACGGGCACCTCGAAGAGCTGGCGGGGAATGTTCTCTTTCAATTTCTCGCACAGCCGCCGGGCGCGGGGGTACGCCTTATCCTTGTGGGCGATGAAGCTCAGGGCGTCCACGCCCTCTCCGTTCAGGCGCAGGTCTACCTTTACCAGCTCGCTGGGGCGGTAGCCGGAGAGCTCGTAGTCCAGGGAGGCGTAGCCTTTTGTGTTGGCTTTCAGGGCGTCGAAGAAGTCGTAGATGATTTCGTTCAGGGGCATTTCGTAGTGGAGCTCCACCAGGTGGGCGTCCAGGTACTGCATGTCCTTGAACTCCCCGCGGCGGTCCTGGCACATGGGCATGATGTTGCCCACGTAGTCGTTGGGGCTGATGATGGAGACTTTCACATAGGGTTCCTCCGCGCGCTCGATGGCGGCGGGGTCCGGGTAGTTGTGGGGGTTGTCTACTTTCACCAGCGTCCCGTCGGTTTTGTATACGTCGTAGATAACGGAGGGCAGAGTCGTCACCAAATCCAGGTCAAATTCACGCTCCAGGCGTTCCTGAATGACCTCCATGTGGAGCATCCCAAGGAAGCCGCAGCGGAATCCGAAGCCCAGGGCAATCGAGGACTCCGGCTCGAAGGACAAGGACGCGTCGTTGAGCTGCAATTTTTCCAGGGCGTCCCGCAGGTCGGGGTACTTGGACCCGTCCTCGGTGTAGATACCGCAGTAGACCATGGGCTGGACGGGGCGGTAGCCGGGAAGCGGCTCCGCCGCGGGGTTTTCCACGCTGGTGACGGTATCGCCCACGCGGGTGTCCTTGACGTTTTTGATGGAGGCGGTGAAGTACCCGACTTCTCCGGCCTGCAAGCGCTCGCAGGGCTCCAGCCCCAGTGGCAGCAGGTGCCCGCACTCCACGACCTGGTAGGAAGCGCCGGAGGCCATCATTTTGACGGTCTGCCCCTTTTCCAGCCCGCCCTCCATGATCCGCATGTAGACGATGACGCCGCGGTAGCTGTCGTACTGGCTGTCGAAGATGAGGGCTTTCAGGGGCGCGTTCCGGTCCCCCGCCGGAGGCGGCACATTTTTGACGATATCTTCCAGAACCACGTCAATATTCACGCCCATTTTAGCGGAAATTTCAGGCGCGTCCATAGCAGGCAGACAGATAATGTCTTCAACTTCCTGTTTCACCCGCGCCGGATCAGCCGCAGGCAGATCAATCTTATTAAACACGGGCAGAATTTCCAGATCATGCTCCATAGCCAGATAGGTGTTCGCCAAAGTCTGCGCCTCCACCCCCTGGGTAGAGTCCACGACCAGCACGGCCCCCTCACAGGCCGCAAGGGACCGCGAAACCTCATAGTTAAAGTCCACATGTCCCGGCGTATCAATCAAATTAAGGGTATAATCCTCCCCATCCGCCGCACGATAAATCAACCGCACCGCCCGCGCCTTGATAGTAATCCCCCGCTCCCGCTCCAAATCCATATTATCCAGAAGCTGGCTCTCCATCTCCCTCTGAGACACCGCGTTGCACTTCTCCAACAACCGGTCCGCCAACGTGGACTTCCCGTGGTCGATATGCGCGATAATTGAAAAGTTCCGAATATGGTCTTGCTGAATCATGAAAGTTACCTCCTAAATGCCTCCGGCGGGTCACTTTTTCTTATAAGAAAAAGTAACCAAAAAGAATTTTTTAACTCGCTCTGCGGCTGGGTGCTGAACGGACGCCTCTGCGACGGCAACCTACTCGAATCTGCGGACAAAACCATGGTCTTGTCCGCCGCATATACCCGCGTTCCACGCGTAAAGCCCACCTCGACCACCGCATTCGCGTCGAGTTAAAGCTCTTTTCGCTTCCTTTTCTCTCGAGAAAAGGAAGCCGCCGGAGGCCCCCCGTATCACCATTCCCACCAGTCCGGCGGCGACTCGTGGGTGGAGAGCCAGCGGTCGAGGAAGGGTTGGTCCCAGATGGAGTCGTAGTTGTAGGTTTTTACGTAGGTTTGCCAGGTTTTTATGGTTTCTTCGGCGGTTTCCGGGGTTATGCGGTTTTCTTCGTTCGCTATCGCTTGAAGAACTTGTCGGCCTGCTTCGCCGGAGTGGTGGACGTAGTCGCAGTAGTTGTCCAGGTTCGTGATTAGAGTTTCGTCCAGTAATGGGGCGTAGAATTTTACGTTGCTGTAGGGGGTCAGTTCTGTGCAGGCTTGAGATAGGGCCTTTAGACGGGCTTCCAGGTCGCCCTGGCGGGTGTAGCGGTCCCAGGCTAAAATGCTGTAGGGGGATAGATAGATGTCAAATTCTGTGTCTTTGTGGGCTTCCAGCCAGCTTTTTATTACCTTTAGATTGCTTGTCGTTGCTTCTGAATAGGCGTCTTCTGGAAGAAATTCTTCTGATTGTGGGGAGCGGCTGTAGTTTCTCAGGGCTTCATAGCGCTCCCAGACGGTGCCGTCATTCCAGATAAAACCGTCGTCCAAATCCTGGCCCCAGCCCTGGTGGTTTGCCAGCATCACGTAGAAACTGTAGTACAGAGTGTCCTTGTTTAAGAGATATCTTAAATCGTTGATCGGATTTTCATCATACAGATAATCCGGCATGGCGTTGGTCAGGCCGCTTTCGTCCCGGATTAAAATGTTCAAATCCAGCGCAAATATGAGCCGTTTGGGGCTTTGACTCCGGAAAAGCAGATTGACTATCTGGTCAAACTCGCTGAAATAGCCGTCGGGAACCGTGACGCGCAGGGCGGAGCCGCCGAAGCTCTCCTCTACCCAGCTGGCCCGGATGTTGGCTACCATGGAGCTGCCCAGAAGCACCGTGTCCGCCTCCACATTTTTGACCAGGCCCGCGGCCTGATACCGCTCGCTGAAAAAAGACGGCTTCCACTTCTCCGGCATCCGGTAATAGAGGCAGGGGTCCACGATGTACACAATCCCGGCGCACAGCGCCAGAGCCGCCAGCAGCAGCGCCAGAAAGCCCAGCGCCCAGCGTTGATAAGTCTTGTCCATACCGTATCCCTCAGAAGTTGGAATAAATAAACGTGGCGACGCCGGTGAAGGAGAGAACGGACCACGCCGCCAGCAGGGCCAGCAGTATACAGCGCCAGGCCGTGGGGCGAAACGCGTCCATCTGCTCCGCCACGTTGCGGGGCCAGAGCACCGTCAGCATCCCTCCGCCGTAGAGCAGGAGGGTCAGCAGGGTCCGCAGCCAGGGGTCCAGAGCGGGGAACAGCATCCGAAACGCTGACATCTCCTTGGAGAACACCCCTGACAGGAGCCAGAAATCCGGGCGGTCCATGCCGCCGCTCACGGCGGTTTTCAGCAAATCGAAAGCGGCGAGGAGGTCCGGGGCGCGGAAGAAGACCCATGCCAGATTCACGAACGCGAAGGTGAGGGCCCAGCGGAGCACGGCGGGCAGCTTTTCCCGCCGTCCGCCCCAGGCGCGTTCGCCGATCTGGGCCAAGCCGTGGAGCGCGCCCCAGACCAGGAAGGTCCACCCAGCCCCGTGCCACAGGCCGCTCACCAGGTAGACAATCATGATATTGCAGTAGGTCCGCGCCGCGCCCTTCCGGCTTCCGCCCAGGGGGAAGTAGACGCACTCCCGGAGGAAACCGGTCAGGGTGATGTGCCAGCGCTTCCAGAACTCGCCCATGGACAGGCTGCGGTACGGGGAATTGAAGTTCACGGGAATGCGGATGCCCAGCAGGCGCGCCGCCCCGGCGGCGATGTCGCAGTAGCCGGAGAAATCCAAGTAGAGCTGCAAGGTGTAGCCCAGGATGACCAGCCAGGCGGCGGGGGCGGAGAGGTCCTCCAGGCGGCTCCAGCCGTTGTTGACGATCACGCCCAGGTTGTCCGCCAGGAGCACCTTCTTTGCCATGCCCCAGGCGATGGCGTACAGGCCCGCCGCCAGGTCCTGGCCGGCGGGGTGCAGGAAGCGTTCGTCCTCCAATTGCGGGAAGAATTGCCCCGGCTTCCAGATGGGGCCGGAAACTGCCGTGGGAAAGAACAGGGCGTACAGGGGCAGACGGGCCTCCCGCTCCAGGCGGAACGCGCCGGTGTAAGACTCCTTGAGAAGCCAGAGCTGCTGGAAGGTGAAGAAGCTCAGGCCCAGGGGGGCCCAGCCGATGGAGACGGCGCCGCCCGTGAGGAAGCCCGTGTACTTGAAGACCACCAGCACGCCTACGTGCCACAGCGCCGCCAGCGCAAAGCAGGTCCGCCGCCGCGGCCCGCCGGAGGCGAAGCAGCGCAGCACCCCCGCCGTGACCAGCAGGCTCAGCGCCAGCACCGCAAGGCCCCGCCAGCCGTCCCCCAGCACGTAGAAGACCGCGCAGGCTACGGTCAGCACGCCCTCCGCCAGACGCGGGGCGCGCCGCGCCGCTGTGCAGGCCAGGACCGTCAGCACAAGGAAGGACAGAAAATCCAGGGATTGAAAGCTCATGACGGGTGGGACAGGCTGTTCAGCCGCGCGTCGGAGGTGCTCAGCACCTGGTTCAAGCTCTGGCAGCGGCCCGGGAACGCCGCCGTAATCGCCGTGGACGACAGGTCGGGGAACTCCTTCTTCTGGGCCGTCTGCTCTTTCAGCGCCAGGGCGTACTGCGCCTCGGACAGCTTCATATCCGCCTCCGCCACGCCCATGGTGCACAGCGACGCGTCCAGGGCGAAGTAGGTCTCGTTGGCCCCGGCGGCGCGGTACAGGTGGCGGTAGAGCTGGTACACGGCGCTGCCCAGGTACGCCGCCGCCGCGTTGATGGCCGTCTTGTCCCCCAGCTTCCCGAGAAGCTCGAACAGGACCCCCACGGCGCCCGAAACCAGCTTGCTTTGCAGCGTCGCCAGCACGCTCCCCTTTAAGATGTTTCCCGGCTCCGCGGCGTTGAGGATGTCCTGCTTGGTCAGCATGTTCCCCTCCCGGGACAGGGTGCGGCCCAGGATGAAGTCGGCGGAGACATTGTAGTAGTCGCAGGCGCGGACTACGAAGGCCAGGCCGGGCTCCCGGATGCCGTTCTCGTAGTGGGACAGAAGGGCCTGGGAAATGCCGAGGGCCGCGGCGGCGGTGCGCTGGGACACGCCCTTCTCCTGGCGCAGCAGGGAGAGGGTGCGGGAAAATTCTGAACTCATGGCGGAAGCTCCTTTGTGGTGAATTCTCTTTTAATACGCAGGGTATAGTTTAGCAAAAGCCTTACGTGATGTAAAGGGATATGGGGAAATTTTTTGGATTGGGGCGGAAAAAACTCCGCGCATCGACGGGGCGGCGGCGCAGCGGGTCATATCCGTGTACGTCTTCCCCACGGAAATGAGCTTCTTGACGTTGGTTTTCTTCTGCCCCTGCTGTTTCACCTCCCGCCCCGGGGCTTCCGCGACGGCCTTTAGCTGTACCTGGTCCTGTTCGCAGCCATGGGACAGCTTGCCGGAAATATAGTCCTCAAAAACCTTCGTCAAGTACAAATTTCAAAATACAGGCCGCCTGCTTCCTTATTGTTGCTTCTTATCATTGACGTAATGAGCCAAATATGGTATTATGATAAGGATTTTCTAAATTTTGAAGCAAAGCTGTGAGGAGAAGCGGAGGACAGGCATATGGATCACGCAGGGGAACTTTTACCGGCTGGAGAGGGCACTCCGCTCACTGGGGCCTACGAGCAGCACAGCGGTATGCGGAGCGTTCAAAATCTGGAGTCCATCATCAACGAGGGCCTTCGCACCGCCCTGATGGAGGAGACCCCGGATCAGTCTCTTGGGGTGCTGCTGGAGCACCTGGGAAAGGCTCTGAACGGGGAGCGGACCTATATCTTTGAGCAGAATGAGTCCGGCTGCGACGACAACACCTATGAGTGGGTGGCTGACGGGGTGGAGCCGGAGAAGGAAAACCTTCAAAATGTCCCCCCGGAGGCCTGCGCCAGCTGGTACCGGAATTTCAGCGTCGGCGGGCACATTGTCATCGAACACCTGGAAGATATCCGGGAATCGGAGCCGCTTCAATACGAAAATCTGAAGCGGCAGGGCATCCATTCCCTTGTGGTGGTCCCCCTGTACGACGGGAAGCAGATCATCGGCTTCTACGGTGTGGACAATCCCCCTGTGAAGTCGCTGGAATATGCGTCGAATATGCTCCAGACGGCGGCCTACTTTATCGTGTCCTCCCTGAAACGGCGCAATCTGTTCCGGGCGCTTCAAAAGCGGAGCTATCTGGAGGGAAGGCAGAGCCTGGAGGACATTCTGGAGGGGGCCAGGACCGGCATCTGGACCATTGAGCTGGAGGAGGGCTGTCCGCCCAGGATGTACGCCGACCGGACCATGCGGATTCTCCTGGGGGCGCCGGAGGACATCGGGCCGGAGGCGTGCTACCGACACTGGTTTGAGCGTATCGCGCCGGACTATACGGAGATGGTCCAGGAGACGGTGCAGGAAATGCTGAGGACCGGACGGGCCGAGGTGATCTACCCCTGGAATCATCCGGAGCTGGGCAAAATATACGTCCGCTGCGGCGGCGTGCCGGACAGGACCTTCCAAAAGCCGGGCTCCTGCCTGAACGGATATCATCAGGACATCACGGAGACCATGGTGACCAGGAAAAAACAGGAACAGTCCATCCTGGAGCTTCTTGAGCGGGTGAGGCAGGCCAACTCGGCAAAGAGCGAATTTCTCTCCCACATGTCCCACGACCTCCGCACGCCCATCAACGGAATCCTGGGAATGCTGGCCATTCTGGAAAAGAGCCAGGACGATCCGGAGCGGCAGAGGGATTGCCGGAGGAAGATCCGTGTGTCGGCGGAACATCTGCTGTCCCTGGTGAACGATGTTCTCCAGGTAAGCAGGCTGGAAAACGGCTGGCCGGCGCCGGCGGAGAAGTCCTTTGACCTCTGCGCCGTGCTGGAAGACTGCATCACGGTTTTGTCCCCCATGGCGGAGGAACGGGATGTCCGGCTGGAGCTGGAGACATCCGGCCTGCGGCACAGCAGGGTGATTGGAAATCCGCTCCAGCTCAAGCAGATCCTGATGAGCGTCATCGACAACGCCCTCAAATATAACCGGCCCCATGGCTCCGTGTTTGTCCGGGCGGAGGAGACCGGCTTTTGCGAAAGGACCGCAAGCTGCCGTTTTGTGGTTGAAGACACCGGGATCGGCATTGGCGAGGACTTTAAGAAGCATATTTTTGAGCCCTTCACACAGGAGCACCAGGACGCGAGGACCAACTACAGCGGTTCCGGGCTGGGCATGTCCATTGTGAAGAAGCTGGTAGACCAGATGAAGGGTACGGTTGAGATAGACAGCAGGACCGGCGGGGGAAGCGTAGTCCGAATCACTCTGCCCATTCAAGTGGATCAGGCATGTGAACCGCTTTCCGGGGAACCGGAGCGGGATGAGCCGGGCGATATTGCCGGGATGCAGGTCCTTCTGGCAGAGGACAACGAGATTAACTGTGAAATTGTAGAGTTCATGCTGCGGGACGCGGGCGCGGAGGTTGTGACCGCAAAGGACGGGAAAGCCGCCGTGGACGCCTTCGCGGCATCTGCCCCCGGGGCGTTCGACTGTATTCTGATGGATCTGATGATGCCGGTGATGAGCGGGTACGAGGCGGCCCGGGTCATTCGCGGGCTGGACCGGGCGGACGCCGGGACCGTGCCCATTATCGCGCTGTCGGCCAACGCGTTTGAGGAGGACGTGGCGCTGGCGAAGGGCGCGGGAATGAACGAGCATCTCGCAAAGCCGGTGGACGTCCGCAGGATGCTCCTGGTTATGAACCGGCTGAGAGGCCGTCAGGGGCGGAGCACGCATGACAGCCAGACAACCGAAATGCTGAAAACTGTGGAGATGAAAACAGTATGAAGAACAAGATTTTGCCGCGTTCTCTCAGAATCAGTATCGCGGTGATTATTTGTATCACGATTTTCGTGTTTTCCTTCCTTGGAATCTCCATTCACGATATGAGCGAAAATACGATTGAGGAGATCGGCACCGCCTATATGGCGGGGATGAACGAGCAGGTATCGCTGCACTTTGAGACGATCATTGAACTCCGCCTGACCATGGCGGAATCCATCGCCCGCATTGCGGAAGGAGACGGGCCCTCCGCCTGCGGAACGAGAGAGGAAATCGAATACGGCGCAAGGGCCAGACATTTTCTGTGCGCCGCCCTGTATTCGCCCGACGGCGAAATCGAGATGATTTTCGGCGATCAAGTGGAGCTCAACCATCCGGAGCCCTTTTTGGAAAGCCTGCGGAACGGGGAGCGCAAGGCGGCCTCCGCCGTCGGGGCCAACGGAGACGGCGTGATCCTCTTCGGCGTCCCCTGCGAGTACCCCATGTCCGACGGCAGCGGCAGCCTTGCCATCGTGGTGGGACTTTCCACCAAATATATGGGCGAGGTCCTGTTCCTGGATTCGGACAAATCGCTGAGCTATTCCTTTGTGATTCGGACAGACGGCAGCTATGTGGTCGGGAACGAGGGGGATTCCTATAAAAACTATTTTGACAGGCTGGTCAGTATCTTTGATGGCCAGGACGCGAAGGCGGCCGCCTGCATTGAAGAGATGAGGTCCGCCATGAATGCCGGCGGGGATTACTCCGCTATCATGAAAAGCGGCGGATCGCGCTACCATATACACTGCACCAATCTCCCCTACTGCGAGTGGTATCTGGTGACGGTCCTCCCCTTTGAGGGACTGGATCATGCCATCACGGGCACAGGCCACCGCTGGCTCGCCATCGTCTACGCCGCCTTCTTCGCGGTGATCGCCATGCTCCTCTACATATTCTTCCGGTACCTCAAGCTGTTCAGGGATCAGGTCTCTGAACTCAAGCGCGTGAACACGGAGATGGACGCGGCGCGGAAAGAGGCGGAGCAGGCCAACGCGGCAAAGCAGAACTTCCTGTCCAGCATGAGCCACGACATCCGCACGCCCATGAACGCCATCATCGGCATGACCGCTCTGGCTCTGGACAGCGCGGACAGCCCGGAGCAGGTCCGGGACTATCTGGGCAAGATTGCGCTGTCCAGCAAACACCTGCTGGGGCTGATCAACGATGTGCTGGATATATCCAAGATCGAAAGCGGCAAAATGACGCTGAATGTGGAGCCGATGTCCCTGAGCGAGGTGATGAACAGCATTTCTAATATCATGCAGCCTCAGGTGGCGGCGAAGCGCCAGCACTTCAATCTGTCCGCCCGGGAAATCCTTTCGGAAAACGTGTACTGCGACGGCGTGCGGCTGAATCAGGTGCTGATCAATCTGCTGGGAAACGCCGTCAAGTTCACCCCGGAGAAGGGCTCCGTCCAGCTGACCGTGTATCAGGAGGCGCTGCCGGAGGACGCTTCCAAGGTCCGCACCCATTTCCTGGTGCGCGACACGGGCATCGGCATGTCCAAGGAGTATCAGAAGGTTATATTCGAGTCTTTCAGCCGGGAGGACAACACCCGGGTCCGGAAGACAGAGGGCTCCGGGCTGGGGATGGCGATCACCAAGTGCATCGTGGACGCCATGGAGGGAACCATCTCCGTCCAAAGTGAACAGGGCCAGGGAAGCGAGTTCCATGTCGTGCTCGATCTGCGGCGGGCGGCCGCGCCGGCGGCATCGAAGACGGCGGACGGCGCCGAAGAAGCAGGCGATGCGGCGCTGAAAGGAAAACACGTTTTATTGGCGGAGGACAATGAGCTGAACTGGGAGGTGGCAAGAGAGCTGCTCTCCATCCTTGAGCTGGACTTGGACTGGGCCCAAAACGGGGGGATCTGTGTGGAAAAATTTGAAAAATCCCCGATTGGGTACTATGACGCGATTATTATGGACGTTCGGATGCCGGTTATGGACGGCTACGAGGCCACGGCGGCCATCCGGAGACTGGAGCGGGCGGACGCGGGGATTCCTATTATCGCCATGACCGCCGACGCGTTTTCAGAGGATATCCAAAGGTGCCTGGCCTGCGGTATGAACGACCATTTGGCTAAGCCCATCGACATTCAGGTGGTCGCCTGCAAGCTAAAAAAATATCTGAAATAGGCGGTGTCAGGCAGATGGCAAACGGCGCGGAATGCGTAAGGCCGTGGATGACTTGCTGCTCTGCATGGCACATGGACTCCATTGCCAAATCCCCTCAATCCGCTACCCGCACCGCGATCATAGACGCCGCGCTCTTCTCCTCGCCGCTGAGGATGAACTCAGCCAGATCGCAGGCATAGAAAGGCCCCGCCGTTTTCACCCCCTGTTCTCGGATGAAGGCGTCCAGCACTGCGTAGCCCTCCGAGATATCCCAGCGGCCCCGGCAGCAGACATACCAATAGGTCCCGGCGGACTTCTCCATGTAATAGGGGAAGTCCGCTTTCTCTTTGATCCGGGTGTACAGATGGCTGATGGCCCCCGGAGCGCCGCCGGCTTCCGGCGGGTGGACGGCCCCCAGCTGATAATCCGCCTGGAGGCCGTACCGGCTGCACAGCGCCTGGCAGTGCTCCAGAACCGCGATCAGCGTCTCATCCTCGCCGGCCTCCGGGTCCACGACGTTCATGAGGTCCGCCGCGGGAAGGGCCAGCAGATGTTCCTGCTCAAAGCGGGTCCTCTGGGGGACCAGATCCGGCCCCAGGCTGAGGGCCAGGCTCCTCACGGCGCTGGAGAGTACAAAGTCCATCTGCTCCAGCCTCTGCCGTTGGGCCTCCAGACGCGCCTGCTGCGTTTGGATGAGGGCCAGGGTCCCGGCGGCGTCCTGCCGCTTCAGGCAGCGGCGGATTTCCTCCAAGGAGGTGCCCGTCTGGCGGAAGATGGAGATGGCGTAGAAGTCGTAGAACTGCTCCGGATCGTAGTAAAAATAGCCGTTTTCACCCTGGCGGGCCGGGGACAGAAGGCCCAGGTCCTTGTAGTGCCGCAGAGTTTCCTTTGTGGTTCCGCAGAGGGCGGCAAAAGCGCCGGAGGTCAGGCGGCTCTTTTCCTGTCTCATCATATTTTTCGCTCCTTTTTGAAAAAAGCCTTGACTGCGTGGCAGCCACACGGTTTATGATACCTCCTGTCAGGCGCATCCGCAAGGGGCGCATGCAAAATAAATGCACCGGAGGTCACTATGAAACAGAAGCCGGACGCGTACCACCTGCCCGCAACAGGGAAAAATATCCTGCGCTTTGCCTTTCCCACCATCGTTATGACGCTGTTCAACACCTTTTACACAATGGCGGACGGCTTGTTCGTCTCGAACCTCATCGGCACGGAGGCCCTGTCCGCCATCAACCTCACAGCCCCCGCCATCGGCCTGATCACGGCGGTGTCGGGAATGCTGGCTACGGGGGGCAGCGCTGTGGTGATGAAGAAAACGGGGGAGGGCCGGGCCCAGGAAGCCTGCCAGGACTTCACCCTGCTGATCCTCACCAACGCCGCCGTGGGCGCGGCCATGATGCTGCTGGGTTACGCCTCCATGGACGGCCTGCTGGGGGCCGTGGGGCTCTCCCCCGCCGTGTTCTCCTACTGCCGCGCCTACCTGGGCAGCTACCTCCTTTTCACCATCCCCCTCCTGCTCATGTACAATTTCTCCCTCTACCTCATTGCCGCGGACAAGTCCGCCCTCTCTCTGATTTGCACCGTGGCAGGGGGCGTGAGCAACATTGTGCTGGACTACGCCTTGATTGCCCTCCTGGACTTGGGCATCCGGGGCGCGGCCATCGCCTCGGGCCTGGGGTACTCCATCACGGCCGCGGCGGGCTTCCTGGTCTTCCGCAGGCAAGACAGCCTGCTCCACTTCCGGAGGCCGGTGTTCCGGGCCAGCGTCCTGTACCGGGCCTCCTCCAACGGCCTGTCGGAGCTGGCCACGTCCCTGGTGTCGGGCATCACGACTCTGCTGTTCAACCTGGCGATGCTGCGGTACGTGGGGGAGGACGGCGTTGCCGCCATCACCATTATCATGTACGTCCTCATGTTTGCCAGCGCCCTGTTCACCGGCTACGCCTACGGTGTTGCCCCCATGATCAGCTACTGCCACGGGGCTCGGGACCATGAACGGCTGAAGAAGCTGGTGGGGTTCAGTCTCCGCTTCACCATCGGGGCCTCCGTCCTGTGCACGGCGGCTTCGATCCTTGCCTCCGCGCCTCTGGTGGGTATTTTCACCGGGCCGGACAGCCCCGTCTACGCCCTGGCAGTGGAGGGAAACCGCCTGTGCTCCCTGGCGCTGCTGTTCGTGGGTCTGAACGTCTTCGCAAGCGGGATGTTCACGGCTTTGTCCAACGGGGCGGTGTCCGCGGTGCTGGCCTTCTCGCGGTCGTTTCTGTTTACAGCGGGCTGTATCCTGCTGCTTCCGGTTCTGCTGGGGGGCATCCGCGGCGTGTGGCTGGCAGCGCCTGCGGCGGAGCTGCTGGGGGGAATTATGGCAGCTGCCGTGCTGGTGCGGTACCAGGGGCGGTACGGGTATTGATTGATTTTCTCCACCCACTGGAAAAGGGCCGGGGACCTGTGCTATAATCAGCTCAGCAAATGAAAGGCGGAGGCGGACAAGCATGGACATAAAAATCATCCCCGCATACAACCACCCGGAGGAAGTTCACATCTTGCTGTCAGAATATACGGATATGCTGATCTCGGAGGACCCTTCGGTTCAAAAGTATCTCGCGCTCCAGCATTACGGCGAAGAACTGCGCCATCTGGAGGCCAAATATGGAATGCCGGACGGGCGCTTCTATCTGGCGTACCGGAACGAAGTCCTGGCGGGCTGCATCGGCCTGCGGAAGCTGGACAGCCGGAACTGTGAAATGAAGCGCCTCTACGTAAGGCCCCCGTTCCGGGGAGAGGGCGCCGGCATCCAGTTGGTGGAAAAAATCATAGCGGACGCGAGGGAAATCGGGTACGCCCACATACTCCTGGACACCCTTCCCTTCCTGGAAAGCGCCATTGGCCTGTATAAAAAATTCGGTTTTTACGAAATAGAGAGCTACAACGACAGCCCCATGGAAACCTCCATATATATGAGGCTTGACCTGTGAGCGCGATCAGCCTGCGGCAATTGAGTCCACAAAAAGAAAAACAGAGGAGGGAGCGGACCATGGGTCTATTTGAATGGCTGGAGAATTTTTCGCGCGCAAACGAAAGGCCCTCCATCCGCCGCCCCCACGGGGTACGGTTTTAGGGGGACCTGCCATACTGTAGAACGCACATCCAGACAATCACAAAAACATGTGGGACCTTCCATGTCCATGGAAGGTCCCACCCACACAGCCCCCGTTACCGTGTGACAGATTTTAACAACCACCAGCAGTATAGAGCGGATCTAAAGCTCTTTTCGCTTCCTTTTCTCTCGAGAAAAGGAAGCCGCCGGAGGCCGGAAGCCCGGCTGGCAGCCCCCCGTATCACCAGGCCCTCATGGCACCGGCGGGGTCCAATAGTGCTGGTTGTACAGGTCAGTGAATCGGTAACTTGCGCGGGTTTCGCCCTCCAGGGGGACGTCGCTGATGGTCAGCGCCCCGTCTACTGTTATGGGGTCGCCCAGGAGGTAGCTGTCCTCGTAGGTGCCGTCGTAGGAATAGTAGTCGCAGAGGAATTCGATGGTGTCACCGGAGGAGAGGCCGGTGAGGCTCTTGGCGGCTGTGGCGGTTTCGCCCTCGCGGTACACGGTCTGGACGCCTGATATGCAGCCGTGGGGGTACTCGTTGTCGAAGGAAATCAGAAGTTCGGAGCGGACTCCGTTGTGAAGAACAGGGACACGGCCTGTGATGGCGTAGGTTTCGCCGTCGTCTACGGTCGATGTGTGATAGTACGCCACCGGCTGGCCCTCGATGGCGAGCCAGCTCGCTCCATCGTCGCCAATCAAGCCGCCCGTCTTGTCAAACTCATATACCGTATCCAGTCCCAAATCTATATAACCCTCCCCATCATCATAAAATAAATTCAATTCCAGATCCTGTACCAATCTCCAGGCGTCCTCGCTCAGGCGCAGGACGGCTTTGCCGTCTTCGCCCTCCGTCCAAATCAAATCCTCTTTTGGGAAACGGTGATCCAACAGGTACTGCTCCGCGTTGTCCATGTCCAGGCTCCTGCCGCCCAGGAGGGTGCCCAGCAGAGCGGTCACGTCCGCCGGATCCAGACCGCCGCCTCCGCCCAGAAGGGTGCCCATCAGGGCGGGCAAGGGGGAATCGCCGCCGCCGGAAACGGCCTGGCCGCTGGCCGCGGCGTCCGCGAACTGGCGGATGCACTGGGTATAGGACGCGTCCATGCCCGCCTGGGCCAGAGCTGCCGCGCCGCGGTCCGCTGCCGCCGCCTTGCGGTACGGGAAGTAGGCCGACAGGCCGTAGGCGTTGGTCATGTTGCCGGACGTGCGGTTGTACTTCACGCAGCCCAGAAGGGCCTGGGCCAGAGCCTCGGCCTCCGGCGTGCCCAGGTTCCGGGCCAGATGAACCAGGTCAATCTGGTCGATCTGGCTGGAACGGGCAAACTCGCGGGCCCCGCTCCGGGCATTGGAGACGGTCTGGTAGCGCTCGTTCCGGATCAGCTCCGCCGTGGATTTGGAGAAGTCCGTGAGTGCGCCGGGAACCGTGTGCTCCAGCTCTGCCAGGTCGATGACGGACAGGGTGGTAAGCTGCCCCGGGCACTTCGCCGCGCAGGTGTCCACGAAGCTGTCCGCAATCGCCTTTCCCAGCTCGGGGGTGGACATGGACGGATTCTTCCCCAGGCTGGTGAGCCAGTCGGTGTAGTACCAGCCCACGCCCGGTTCCGTCTCTTCGGAGGCAATGAGGTAGTCCGCGTGGCGGGCCATGGTGAGGGCCGTCTCCACGGTGGCCATGAGGCAGGCGTCGAAGCCGATGAAGTCGAACTGCGTCCCCGCCGCTTCCAAAGCCGCGTCCAGCCCCGCCAGGCTCATGGACCCGCTGGAGGCGAATTTCTCGTCGTAGCCGTAGCCGCTGACGGAGCCGCCGCCGTGGTCCCAGAGGATGAGGCCGTAGCGGCTGGCCGGAAAGTGCTGGGCGCACCAGCGGATGTAGCCGGACAGAGTGTTGGGGTCCGTCATGGAAACGCTGCCTAGGTTTTTCTCCAGGCTTGCCAGCTTGCCGTCCTTCACCTGCCAGATTTGGTTGGCGGAACTGCTGACAACGTTGTTCTTCCAGCCCTTGCAGCCCCCGGTGTAGACCAGGAGGTTCACGCTGCTGCCGAAGCAAGCGTCCAGCATTTCCTGGAGGTCGGAGGTGCCCATGCCGCTGCGGGACTCCAGGTCCGTGCCGCACATGTAGACCATGAGGGTAACGGTGTCCTTCCCGCCGCCAAGGAGCTGGGTGTACTTGGCCCGCGCCCCGGGAGCCACAGACGAGTCAAGCCGCCCGGTATTGGCCCCGCTCTGCCACCCGGAAGACACACTCCCGCCGCCCAAACCGCTGAGAGCCGCCGTCCAGTCCGTACCGCCGCCAGGAGAAACCTGCTGACTGGGAGGCGCAGAGGAAACACCCCCGCCACCGCCGCCGCCGGACTGCCCGCCCAGCAGCGCCGTCATACCTCCACCGCCGCCCAGAAGGAGCGCCAGAAGCAAAACAATGAGCTTCATCCCGCCCCCGCCTCTGGCCCCCGCCCCCCGCGACCCGGAAGACTGCCGCCCGTTCCCGCCCTGTTCCGAACGCCCCGCGCCCCCGACAGGCCCAGTACCCAGCCCGTCCCCGCGCTTTCGCACACTCTTCCCAGAACCCGAAACTTCTCTCTCACGGCCTCTCGGCCTGTTGTTACTCATGGAGTGTACCCTCCCACGTTGGATTCGCTACTATCATACCATGATTTCCCCCGTCTTGTCTATTCAGAAATTCTAATAAAATAGTAGAATATGAATCATACGATTTGCCCGCCAACGGGAGACGGGGGACGGGGGGCCTCCGGCGGCCAGGGGCTTTGCCCCTGGACCCCACCAGCCCTTTGAAAAGGGCTGGACCCCAAACTTTAACTGGGGTAAACCGTACCCGGTTTACCCCAGAGATAATTTTTGCGGGGTCAAAATGCGGTTACGGTGCTTCGTTCAGACGGCCATAGCGTTCCGCAAACTGTCGGATCAGTTCCTGCAATTCGGCGGTCAGATCCGCCTCTTCCAGCCGCCACAGCCAGTTCGTGCCCACGGTGGACGGCTTGTTCATGCGGCTGCTGTTGTCCAGCCCCAGATAGTCCTGCATGGGAATCACACACGCCTTGGCCCTGCTGCGCATGATCAGGGCAATCAGCGGCTTATATAGCTCCCTCTCGGGGGTATACGGATCGCAGAGATAGGCCCGCGCGGCCTCCCGCTCCGCGGGGGTGATGCTGCCAAGCCACCCGGTCAAAGTCTCATTGTCGTGGGTGCCGGTGTAGGCCACGCAGTTCTCCGTATAATTATGGGGCAAATAGTCATTAGCGGAGCCGGTGTCCCGGGAGTCGAAGGCAAATTCCAGCACCTTCATGCCGGGAAACCCGCTCTCCCGCACCAGCTCCCGCACCGAGTCCGTCACATAGCCCAGGTCCTCCGCGATCACCTCATGCCACCCCAGCGCCTCTTCAATCCGCCGGAACAGCCCGATCCCCGGCCCCTTCTCCCAGTGCCCGTTGGCGGCGGTGGTCTCGCCGTAGGGGACGGCGTAGTATTCGTCGAAGCCCCGGAAGTGGTCGATGCGGGTCACGTCGTACATCCGGAAGCAGTGCCCCAGGCGGCTGAGCCACCAGGCATAGCCCGTCTCCCGGTGGTAGTCCCAGCGGTAGAGGGGGTTCCCCCAGAGCTGCCCGTCGGCGGAAAAGCCGTCCGGCGGACAGCCCGCCACGGCGGTAGGCAGGTTCTGCCCGTCCAGCTGAAACAGCTCGGGGTTAGCCCAGGCGTCGGCGCTGTCCATGGCCACGTAGATGGGGATATCGCCGATGATTTGGATGCCCTTGCGGTTTGCGTAGTCCTTCAAAGCCTGCCACTGGCGGAAGAATTGGTACTGCATGTACTGCTGGAAGCCAATTTCACCCTCCAGTTCCCCGCGGTAACGCTCCATCGCGTCCCCCCGCCGCAGGCGGATATCCTCGGGCCACTCCATCCAGGGGGCCCCGTCAAAGCGGTTCTTCACGGCCATGAACAGGGCGTAATCCGCCAGCCACCACCCGTTTTCCCGCACGAAGTCCTGATAGCCCGGGTCCTCCCCGGCCCCGCTGTGCTGGTACGCCTTGCGCAGGAGGGGGTAGCGGGCACTGTACAGCTTTTCGTAGTCCACCCGCCCCGGAGTGCCGCCAAAGTCCGCGGCCTCGCACTCTTCCCGGCTGAGGACGCCCTCTTCAATCAGCGCGTCCAGGCTGATGAAATAGGGGTTCCCTGCGAAGGTGGAGAAGGACTGATAGGGGGAGTCCCCGTAGCTGGTGGGGCACAGGGGCAGGATCTGCCAGTAGGTTTGCCCCGCCTCCCAAAGCCAGTCAATAAAGCGGTACGCGCTCCGGTCGAAGCAGCCGATGCCGTACCGGGAGGGCAGGCTGGTGACGGACAGCAAAATGCCCACGGCTCGTTTGGTCGTCATAGTGATTCCTCCGTTTCCGCCAGGACCCCGAAGTGGTCGGAGACTGCGGGGCCGTCTTTGCCGTTCAGGACCGTCCGGGAGCGGGCCGTCTCCACGGGCCCACGGTGCCAGATGTAGTCGATGCGCAGGCCCTCCCGCTGGTCCTTCCAGCCGTCGATGGGGCCTTGGACGGTGATGCCGCCGTCCCGCTCTTTTGCCAGCAGGTAGGAGTCCTCCCAGCCGGAGGCGTGAACCAGGTCCCAGCCCTGATTCTGGACGTGGGCGGGGGCGTTGAAGTCCCCCAGGAGCCACGCCGGACCCTGGGGCAGGCCCGCCTCCAGGCGTTTCCACTGCTCCGCGAACGGGTCCTCGTCGTCCCACCAGCCCATGTGGAGGCACCAGAACCACGCCCCGCCCAGCCGGACGCCCAGGGCCTTGCGGGTCCGCCAGTTTTGGAAGTCGTCACAGGGGCTGAGAAGCAGGGTGCGGACCTCCTCAATGGGGGCCGCGAGGCTGAACAGCGCCAGACCTTCCTCATAGCGCCCGTAGGAGATTTTCACAGGAAGCCAAGTCCAGGCGCGGGGGGCCAGCAGCGCCGCCAGCTCCGCGGCAAAGCAGCCCTCCCGGGTGGGGCGGGCGCTTCCGGAGGGAACATAGCCTCCCGGCAGCTCGGCAGGGTCCAGAGGCGGCGCGTCCATGGGCTGGTTCACCTCCTGGATCGCAACCACCTCCGGGCGTTCCTCCAGCAGAAACGCCGCCAAACGCTCGAGATTCTTTCTTGGCTCGTCTCCCTGGAGGCTGTGGGCATTCAATGTAAACAGTTTCATGTTTTCACCTCAAAGGGGGCAGGGACGGCTTTTGCCGCCCCTGTTCACTTCCCTACAGAATGTCGTTGATGTCGGATTTCAGCACGTCGGCCTTGGGTCCGTAGATGGCCTGGATGCCGGTGTCCTTCTTCACCAGGCCCAGAGCGCCCTCGGCCTTCCACTCGGCCAGCTCCGCCACCTTGGAGGGGTCCTTGACCGTCACCCGGAGGCGGGTCATGCAGGCGTCCACCAGAGTGATGTTCTCCCGGCCCCCCAGGAGGGCGATGATCCGCTCCGCCTGGCCGTTTCCGCCGGACTTGCCGCCGGAGGCGGGCGCGCCGCCCTCAGACTCGTCGCCGCCCTCTTCGGTGTAGTTCCCCAGACGGCCCGGCGTGGCAAAGGCAAACTTCCCGATCATGAAGTAGGCCGCCACGTAGCCGATGGCCAGGAACGCCACGCAGCAGATGATAAAGTTGATGATGTCGCCGGACAGCCCCGCTTTCAGGGACATGGGCACCCGGGTTAAGAACTCCAGGTTGCCGAAGGAATGAAGCCGCAGGTGAATAACGCCCGCCATGGCAAAGGCGCAGCCCTGGAGCACGGCGTAAAGGACGTACAGAGGCAGGGCGCAGAACATGAACATGAACTCCAGGGGTTCGGTCACGCCGGTGAGGAAGACGGCCAGGGCGGTGGAGATGAACATGGAGCGGTAATTTCTCCGCTTGTCCGGCTCCACGCGGCGGTACATCGCCAGAGTGATGCCCATCAGGAGGCCCGTAGCGCCGATCATCTGGCCCACCTTGAAGCGGGCGGGAATGACGGTGGCCATCAGGTTTTCGTAAGCGGCCATGTCCCCGGCGTCCTTGAAGTTGATGAGGTCCGTGACCCAGGCCAGCCACAGGGGGTCCTGGCCGAAGACGGAGGACCCGGCGTTGATGCCCGTCTGGATCATGTAGGTGCCGCCGAAGGAGGTGTAGTTCATGGGGATGGTGAGCATGTGGTGGAGTCCGAAGGGGAGCAGAAGGCGCTCCAGGGTGCCGTAGATGAAGGGGGCCAGCACCGGGGAGGTCTCGGAGGAATTGGCAATCCAGATGCCGAAGGAGTTGATCCCGGACTGGACCACCGGCCACACCACCGCCATCACCAGGGAGATCACCACGGAGTAGGCGATCACCGCCAGGGGGACGAAGCGCTTGCCGTTGAAGAAGGCCAGGGCGTCGGGGAGCTTGCGGAAGTTGTAGAACTTATTGTAGACTGTGCCGCCCACGAAGCCCGCAATAATGCCGATGAACACGCCCATGTTCAGGGCCGGGGCACCCAGGACGGAGGTGAAGTAGTTCTCCACCAGCATTTCCTGTCCGAAGAAGGAGTACACCACGGCCCCCTCCTCCGCCAGCATTCCGCTGGTGACGCCGAAGACCGCGCCGGTGATGCAGTTGATGAGGATGAAGGCGATGATGGCCGCGAAGGCGCCCCCTGCCCGCTCCTTGGCCCAGGAGCCGCCGATGGCCGCGGCGAAGAGGATGTGCAGGTTGTTGATAATGGCCCAGCCGATGTTCTCCATGGTGCTGCCCACGGTCATGAGGAAGCTGATGTCCACCCCGGCCATCTGGAAGAGCTTGCCGATGCTGAGCATGAGGCCCGCGGCGGGCATGACGGCGATGACGGTCATGAGCACCTTGCCCAGCTTCTGGAGGAAGTCGAAGTCAATGCCCAGCCGCTTACCGGTGTCCACGGGTTCCGAGGGCGCGGGGGCGGGCTCGGCGGGAGCGGGGGCCGCGGATTCGGTGAGGGTGATCACGGCGTCGCCCTTTTGGACCGCGCCGGAGGCGGTTTCCATGGTCATGCCGTCCGCGCCGTCGCAGACCAGAACGGGGGTGATGGGGTTGATGCCCTTGCTCTTGAGCAGGTCCATGTCCACCTCGGCCACCAGGTCCCCGGCCTTCACCTTGTCACCGGCCTGGACATGGGGCGTGAAGCCCTCGCCCTTGAGGGCCACGGTTTCCAGGCCGAAGTGGACCAGGATTTCCAGGCCGTCTTCGGAGGAGAAGCCGTAGGCGTGCTTCGTCTCCGCCACGGAGGAGATCTCGCCGTCCACGGGGCTGCAGATCCTGCCCTCCGACGGGATGATGGCGAGGCCGTCGCCCAGGACCTTCTCAGAGAATACCTCGTCGGGAACCTGGTCCAGGGGGACTGCCTGCCCGCTCATGGGAGCCGAAATGCGGTGCTGCTTGCTGTTGGCGTCCATTGCTGCATCTCTCCTTTACGCGTTCCGCGTTGTTGCGGAAATCTTATGCAACCAAAATAATACAATTGCACAAAAATTGCAAGAGCATTTTCGCAGGATTCGGACAGTTCTGCCATTTGTATAATTTTGACGGGGGATTCTTGGCTATATTGACCGGGTGGGCGGGGGCCTGGGGCCCGGAACAGGCCGTGCCTTAACAACTGCCATGCCCGTGGGGATGCACCCGTAGGGGCCGGCGCCCTCGCCGGCCCGTCCTTCGCAACTGCCAGGGCCGCAGGGGACGGGACGCCGAGGGCGCCGGCCCCTACAGACGGTTTTTTGTTGACACCCCGTCCCGTTTACGCTATAATAATGCAAATAAAACGCAACAAAATGTGAAACTGCGAAAGGAGCACAGCTATGGCGGTAACAATCCGGGATGTGGCGGCCCTGGCGGGGGTGTCCCCCTCCACAGTCTCCCGCGTGTGCAACGACAGCCCCTCCATCAGCCGGGAGACCAAGGAAAAGGTGCGCAAAGCGATGGCACAGCTCAGCTACGAGCCTGCGCCCCCCTCCGGCGGCGCGGCGAAGACCCGCTTCATCGGCGTGATTCTTCCCCCCTCCCCGCAGCTGGCCTACGAGAACCCCTTCTTCCTGGAAACCCTGCGGGGCATCAGCCAGTTCTGCAACCAGCGGCAGTACGCCCCCGTGGTCATCACGGGCCGGGACGAGGAGGAAATACTTGCCGTCCTCCGGGGCATGTCCCAGGACGGCTGCCTGGAGGGGGCCGTTCTGATGTACTCCAAGGCGGAGGACCACATCGTGGACTGCCTGTGCGACGCGGGGCTGCTGTACGTCCTGATCGGCAAGCCCAGCCAGCTGGCGAGCCAGACCGTCTGCGTGGACAACGACAACCTCCTGGCGGGCCGTGAGGCCACGGACTACCTCTACAGCCTGGGCCACAGGCGGATCGCCTATCTGGGCTGCGACAGCGTGTTCTTCTTCTCCGCGGACCGGAAGTCGGGCTACCAGCTCTCCATGCTCCAGCACGGGCTCCCTGTGCTGCCGGGCTGCTGCGTGGAGGTGGAGGCGCTGTCGGACACGACGGCCCTGCGGGCCCTTCTGGAGCAGGAGGAGCGCCCCACGGCGGTGGTGGCCGGGGACGACATTCTGGCGGTGGCCCTGGAGCGGACCTGCATCCAGATGGGGCTGTCGGTGCCGGAGGACGTGTCCATCATTTCGTTCAATAACTCGCCCTTCGCCCAGTTCACATCCTTCCAGCTGACGTCGGTGGATGTGAATTCGTTCCAGCTGGGCTTCGAGGCGGCGTCGCAGCTGATCAACCATGTGGAGAACCCGAATTTGCTGGCGACGAAGATTATCGTGCCGCATTATATTGTGGAGAGAAACAGCTGCCGGAGGCTGGAGGCGCAGTAAGGCGCTCCAAATACGGATTCGATTGCCGCAGGCTGAGCGGTGTTCACAGGTCGGGCCTCATGTATATGGAGGTTTTCATACGGGGCCTGTCCCCCGAAACAGGCCACACCCTCACAACCGCCAATCTCACTTGACACGTCCCCCGCAACGTGGTATATTTTCCCTTGACACAACCCGCAGGGGCGGACCTGCGTGTCCGCCCTCCCTCCGCGCCCGCCGCACCCAATGAACCGCCCCCCACAACAGAAAGGAACCGCACATGAAGGTACTGATGATCAACGGAAGCCCCCGCCCCAAGGGAAACACCGCCCTGGCCCTGGAAGAGATGACGAAAATCTTCGCCTCCGAGGGCGTCGAATGCGAAACCCTCCAAATCGGCAATCTCCCCATCCGCGGCTGCATCGCCTGCGGCAAATGCGGCGAAACCGGCAAATGCGTCTTCGACGACGCCGTAAACGCCGCCGCCCCGAAGCTGGAAGCCTGCGACGGCCTGGTAGTCGGAAGCCCCGTCTACTACGCCGCCGCCAACGCCACCCTCACCGCCTTCCTCACCCGCCTCTTCTACAGCACCCACTTCGACAAGACCATGAAGGTAGGCGCGGCGGTGATTGCCGGACGCCGCGGCGGGCTCTCCGCCACCTTTGACGAGCTCAACAAATTCTTTACCATCTCCGGGATGCCCGTAGCCCCCAGCCAATACTGGAACAGCGTCCACGGCCGCGCCCCCGGCGAAGCCGCCCAGGACCTGGAGGGGATGCAGACCATGCGCACCCTGGCCCGGAACATGGTCTTCCTCATGCGCAGCATCGCCCTGGGGAAGGAGCAGTACGGCCTCCCCCAGCGGGAAGCCCTCCAGCGCACCAGCTTCATCCGCTGACAGCAGGCGGCCCTATGCCAATGGCATAGGGCCGCTTCTTTTCCCTTGAGACAAGGTATTCAGTATGTATATGAGACCGGCACTTGCTTCCATTCAGCTCTGGAAATTTTGATGCAAACCCCGTTTTCATAGTAGACGCGCGGAACCCGCAGGCCGATTCCTGCTGTGATTCCTCCACAGGTACCATAAGGGAGTCGTTCTGCCAGAAAATTAGCGTGAATCGCTTTTTCTCCCAGACCACCCAGCAGAATGGCAGTATCACCAGGACGGGCATCCGGAATATCGGTAACATCCGCCATCAGGAAATCCATACAGAGCTTGCCGCATATATACGCGTTCTTTCCCGCAATTTGAACATGGCCCTGGTTTCCCAGTCCATAGGGATATCCATCTGCATATCCGGCAGAAATCACAGCGATACGGGAAGGACACTGGACGCGAAAAACCCGCTCATAGCCCACCGCCTCTCCGGCTGGGACCTCGCGAACTGCGTCAATCCGTCCATACCAGGTCATCACAGGTTCCAGTCCCAGCTTCTTTGTATAGGCTGTGCTGATACTCATCCCGTAGGGCAGCATTCCTACCCGAACCATGTCCATGCAGTATTCAGGCCGTATCAGAAGCGGGCCTGTGCTGGAGGTGTGGCGGACAGCCATATGGTATCCGGCTTCTTCCAGCATTTTACATGCTTTATGAAATGAGGCATACTGCCTGTCAGTTTCCTCCCGGCTGTCGCCGTCCTCGGCTTCCGCACAGGAAAAGTGGGTGAAGGTTCCGGTTACATGAATATTTGGCAGGCGGCATATTTCCTCTGCAATTTCCACTGCCTCCTGTTCCTCGCCGGGACGCAGCCGAATGCCAGTCCGGTTCATACCAGTATCAAACTCGATATGGCCCTTCATAATCTGCCCAGTCCCTTCCAGTGTCTGACTGAGCATCCTCGCGTAAGCCAGTCCGCAGAGGTTGCAGGTAATTTCAGCCGCCGCCGCTTCTGACACCTCCTGCTGCTTCAGAATACCTAAAAGCAGAACGGTCTTTTTAACACCGGAACGCCGGACAGTCAAAGCCTCTTCCAGTGTTGCCACAGCAAATGCGTCCGTAAAAGGCTCCATGAAACGGGCACAGACAGCCAAACCATGTCCATAAGCGTCCGCTTTTAGAACGGACATCACTTTACAGCCCGGCGGGATCAGGCGGCGGACCCTCCCCAGGTTGCGCCCCAGCCTGTCCAGGTGGATCTCCGCATAGGTCCGCTCTGTCCGCAGCAGCGTTTCCAGCCCGTCAGCGCTGGCGCTCGCGGGGGATAATGAACTCAAAGTCCCCATTGATTTCAGACTTTGTCTCCTTTCCGTTGACGACCTCCGCCACAAGGGCCATCAGCCGTTCTGCGACAATTTCCACATCCGTGCCCATCAGCGTGTCTCCGGCGTTGAAATCCAGGATGCTGCCCAGCGCCTGAAACGCCTCCGGGTTTCCTGTGACCTTAAGCACCGGCATGGCGACATTTCCCATAGGGCTGCCCCGTCCGGTGCTGAATACCGTCAGATTTGCCCCGGCCATCGCAAAGCCGGAGGTCGTGTTTGCGTCCGGCCCGTCCGAGCGGATATCCACAATCCAAAGCCCCGGGTGGGGAACTGCCTCTCCGGCGCGGATAGTGCCCTGCACAGGGGCGCTGCCCATTTTTTTGATATTACCCATGGATTTCTCCACCAAGGTCGTAATGCCTCCCGCCTTATTGCCAGGGGTAGGATTGACTTCCTCTATGGCCTGGCCGCGTGTTTCAAGGAACTCCGCCCGCAGCTCGGAGCACATGTCGATGATCTGAAGTCCCGCCTCTTTTGAAACTGCGTGCTCTGCGATAATATGTTCGCTGCCGGGAAGCCCGGCTACCTCACCCATCAGCACAGTCCCTCCAGCGGCAATGATGCGGTCTGTCATAGCACCCAGGGTCGTATTTCCTGCCAGTGCCGTAGTCCAATCGGAGCCTCCGCACTGAACGCCTACCACCAGTTTGGAAAAGGGAATGGGAACTCTCTCCTGAACAGCGGCAGCCTTTAGCCGTTCAAGCCGCTCCACGCCCAGAGCAACCGCCTCCGGAGCCCCGCCGGCCTCCTGAATGGTCACATGGCCCACGGGTTTTCCCGTCTCCGCAATTTCCCGTTCCAAGGCCGGCAGATCTGTCTGCTCACAGCCTGCGCCCACCAGCAGCACCGCGCCGATATTAGGGTTTTTCGCCGCTGTCAGAAGGGCTAAGCAGGTTCTGGCATGGCTCTGCTCAAATTCCACGCATCCCACATCATGAGTAATGACATGGGCGCCCGTCTGAAAGGCGATTTTCTGAGCCGCTGTGTTGGCACAGTGTACAGTCGAAATCACAAGCGCATAGTTCCGGATGCCTGCCTGCCCGTTCGGGCGGGGATATCCTGTCAGCTGAAGCATCACTCCGCCTCCTTCCTGCGGTAGTCCTCGGCGTATTTCCGGCAGAGCTCTGACGTCACGTCCAGAACATTGTGGGTATGTACGAAGCTCCCCGCCGGAATGTCGATTCCGGCCTTTCCGATGGGAACGCCATACTTGACAACGGATGCTCCCTCCGGAATCCGTTCCAATGCAATTTTATGCCCCTTGGGAATCTCTTCACCTGCGGTGAGGCAAATGCCTCCCGCTTCAACCGCAGCGCCTTCGGGAACATCCTCCAGCACCACCGCCACGTTGTCTTCCCTGTTGATCCACAGCGCTTTCATTTTATCGTCTCCTGTCAATAATGTCTTACATCCCGAATCCGGAAAAAGTCCCGGGTCCGGATATTTTCCGGGTCCATGGTAAAGTAAACGTTGCCATAATGGTACATAGGCCCCAGCAGTTCGTCTGCCTCCCAGATCCCCGTATGCAGTGTTCCATCCAGAATCCTTCGGGCGCCCTCCAGCATGTCCAGAAACCAGCTCCGCTCCAAGGGGCAGAAATGCCCGGAACAGATGAGATCAAATTCGCCGCTCCGGCGCTCCAATTCCTCCGCCGCCGCCAGCCATCCCGATATGCGCTCCCGGTCCGTTCCGGGGCCAGGGAGAATCAGCGTTTTGCCGAAGTTGTCTCCCGTGAAGAGAATCCGGTCCTCCTTGTCCAGGAAACAGCAGCTTCCCCTGGTATGGCCAGGGACCTGAATTGACTCCAGGGTCCGCCCGCCCAGGTCGAAAACCGTATGGTCCTCATAGGGAACCAGCGTTATGCGGGACATATCCACCGGCATCAAACGCTCCGGGTTAAAAGGCAGAAGGTCCCGGCCGTAGGCGGCGAGTGCCCGGTCACAATACTGATGGCGCTTGTACACGCTTACAGGATTCACCTCTTCCGGCAATTCAAAGCAGGGGAGGTCCTCTCTGTGTACGTGCACCGTCTCAAACTGCCCGATTCCGCCTGCATGATCCATGTGGGCGTGGGTGATGACCACATCGTAAGGCTTGCGGACAAGGCGTTCCACCTCCGAGCGGAGGTCCCAGGTTCCGGTCCCTGTATCCAGCAGCACGGCCTGGTCCCGGCCCTCGATGACGTAAATATAATCCATGGAAAATTCATCAATGACCCAGATGCCCGGCCGCAGCTCCTGCACATGATAACCAACTTTATCCATAATAGAATATCTCCTTATGTTAATTCAGCAGACTGGGAAGCCATTCGGAGAGAGCAGGAACATAGCTCACCAGTAGCAGCACCGGCAGCGCTCCAAACAGCAGGAAGGGCAGCAGAGGCCGTACTGTTTCATTGACAGAAACCCGGCAGAGCCGCGCGCTGAGGAACAGGCACATTGCCATAGGCGGCGTAGCGGCCCCAATACCCACGGCCATAAACACGATTACGCCAAATTGAAGCGAGGAAATTCCAATGGACGCGGCGGTGGGCAGCAGCAGGGGCGTGAACACAAGCAGCAGGATATTGGCATCCAGGAAACAGCCCGCGATAATGAGAATCACTGCCAGAAGCAGGGTAATCACATAGGGATTTGTGGAAATGCTGGTGATAAATTCCGTGATGATCTGAGGCACGCCATTTGTGACCATCACTCTGGAGAAGATGAAGGTGAAGGGGAAAATCATCATCATGGTTGCCACAGAATAAGCGCTGTCCCGAAATACAGCAAAGACATCCTTCGCCTTCAGGGATTTGTAGACGAAGCAGCCGATGAGCAGTCCGTAGAAGCAGCTGATAGCGCCAGCCTCAGTGGCGGTAAAAACACCGGAGTAGATGCCCCCCAGGATGATAACCGGCATGAGAAAGGCCAGAAGGGAGCGCTTCACCGCCTGCCAAAGGGTCATGGCCTCCGAGGTGTCAATAACCGCCTCTGCGTTCTCGCCGTTATAATTGACGCCGGGATGATACCATTTTGTATACACAATCCGGTTGATAATCAGATAGAATGCCAGGAGCAGAATGGCAGGAATCACCGTCGCGATAAACAGGGAGGCGATGGAACACTCAGAGACCATGGAGTAGACCACTGCGTTGACATTTGGCGGAATCAGGAACCCCAGGGGCGCAGACGCCGCCACAAAAGCAGCCACGTACCGGCGGTCCCAGCCCTTCTCAAACAGCCGGGGGCCCAGCATCGTACACATGGTAGAGGCCGTAGCCAGGCCGGAGCCGCTGAGGGCGCCGAAAAAGGCGGAAACCACAGGAATGGTGGCAGCCAATCCGCCCTTTACTTTCCGGAGCATAATTTCTCCCAAATCTACCAGGCGGCTGGCAATGCCGCTGCGCTCCAGCAGGGACCCTGCCGCAATAAACAGCGGCATGGCCAGCATGGAATAGGATTCCATGGAGTAGTAGCCGGTGGAGGGGAACCAGTTCATTTTCGCCCCTTCAATAATGCAGAAGAGTGTGGACCCCGCCATAAAGGTATAAGGAATGCTCATCCCCAGGAAAATCAACAGGAGAATGACTCCGGACGCAATCAGAAACGTCATTTCCACAACCTCCTTATCTCTTTCACGGCGTTGATGAGGAAGAAGAGCGCGGCAAGGGCTGAGCCGACCAGGGTAACCGCGTAAACATACCAGAGGGGAAACTGCAGTCCCGGAGAAAGGGACCTGTGCTCCATGGCTTTGGTGACAAACTGCCAGTCCAGGACCGTGTAGAACCCGGCGCAAACGGCAGTCAGCAGACTGGTTGCCGTGTTCAGCACCGCCTGTACCTTTTCGTTTTTGATGGACTGGGTAATGATGTCGATCTTCACGTGGTCATTGTGCTTTGCCACCAGGATGCCTCCCAGCCATACGCAGGTAATCAGCATAAATACCGGCAGCTCTTCAAAACCACCCATGGATTTGTGCAGGAAATAACGAAAGATGACCTGAACAAAAATCTCAAAAGTGATCAGCATCATAAGGAGCGCTACAATCACGCTCAGAAGCCTGTCCAGTCCATCGTACAGCTTTTGCAGAAATTTCATGGCTCGCCTCGCTTTCTGGCAGAATCGGCCTCACGCAGGCACCCGGAAAACGGAGCCCGCAGAACCGTCTATGGACGCAGAGCGGCGCCCGGTGGTGATGGACGCCGCTCTGACGGTGCAGCAAACTGCTTTGCTCTGAGATCAGGCGGATGAACCAGAGCTTATCCGGCGTTTCTCGCCGAGTTGGATTCCTCCAGAATCCCAATGACACGATCATAGGTCTCCGCGCCCACAATCTCCCGGATAGGCTCATAGCAGGAGCGGCCGTATTTCACCCACTCAGCCTTTTCCGCTTCGCTCAGAAGGGTGACCTCAACGCCGTTGTCCTCCAGCATGGCGTATGCCTGCTCCCGGTACTCGGCGGCCTTTTCAGACTCCACCTCAGCGGCCTCCCAGGCGGCCTGCTGGACAATTTCCTGCAAATCCGGGTCCAGCTCATCCCAGCAGTCCTGGTTGAGAATCAGGAATTCGCCGACCCACTGCCAGTCGATATCCGTGTAGTAGTCGGTGACCTCATAGAATTTGCTGGAGCAGGAGATTGTAGCGGCAGACTCCATTCCGTCCACGGTGCCGGTCTGGAGAGAGGTGTAGCATTCGCTCCAGGAGAGGATGGAGGCGTTGCAGATCGGGCTCCAGAAAGCGGACACGCAGGGGTCCTCATAAACACGGCAGGTCAGGTCTTTCAGGTCCGCCACAGTGCGGACGGGATGCTTGGAATTGAGGAATCCGCGCATGATGCCCTCGCCCACGGACAGGCAATAGGTGTTCTGCTCGGCGCAGATGTCCTTGATAATCTGGAACAGCTCTCCGTCAGGGTTGGCCATCAGCTCCCGGACCTGCTCGAAGTCCTCAAAGAGGTAGGGCAGCGCCTTGAAGCCGAAACGGGGGTCGATGCCGGACATGGGATTGATGTGGCAGATCTCCAGGTTTCCGTCGCGGACATCGTTCAGGAGCTGAACATCGCCGCCCAAAACGGAGTTGTAATAGGGCGTAATGACCAGACGTCCTTCGGCCCGCTCATTCACCAGGTCGCAGAATGCCCTTGTAAAGTCAGCGAAGGAATTCATGGAAGAGGTTTCCGGGTCAGAATCCGTGGTGCCGAGGCTCCATTCAATGGCATCCGCCGGGGCAGCGCTGCCGCCTGACGCACCGCTGCCGGCGCCGCCGGAACCAGAGCTGCTGCCGGAGTCCGGCTGGCTGCCGGACCCGCCGCAGGCCGCAAGAGACAGAAGCATTGCCACAGCCAGAAGAAGGGCCGTGATTCGGGACATGTTCCGCTTTTTCATCGTTTTCCTCCTTGTCACAATCAGTCCTGTGTGTACAAATATCAGATACAGGCGGACAGCGGAGCCGCTGCGCTTCGGAGTCCGCCGCACTGAAATTTCAACGCAAAAGGGGGGGTTCTTTTGTCAGTATGACCCCCTGTGGGAAAATCATGTTTTCACGCTTCCGTTTCCGGGTTATGCTTGCTGAACAAGGCTTTGCACAGATAGAGGTCGGTGTCCTTCATGCCGTTTTTGGCAAACCTGCCCATGAAGTTGATCGTCTCCTCGCCGTTGGCACAGGTAACACCCTCGTCCGCAGGGGTACACACTCCCTTTTGGGCCAGCAGGGCCCCTTCCATGGCAATCCCCGCCGCGGAAGCCAGCTTCAGCGCACAGCCATACCGGGCTCCGTCGCAGACGACGCCAAAGACATTGAGGATTGTGTTGTTGATGGCATTATGTACCTCTTCCAGGCCGCCGCCCAGCAAAAGGACTGTACCGGCCGCCACGCCGCAGGACGCAACCACCGCACATGCACACATGGCAGAATGACGGCCAATGCGGTTCTTGCCAAAGCAGGTTACAAAATAGCACAGCGCCAGTGCCCGCAGGAGCTCTTCCTCGCTCTTTCCCAAATCCTCTGCCAAAGACAGCAGAGTAACCGCGCCGGTAATGCCCGCGTTTCCGGATGTGGCGCAGGACATGGTAGGCATATCCAGGCCGCCCATACGGGCCTCGGAGCCGGCGGCAGCCATCGCCTTTGCCCGGCGGACCATGTCGCCGCCGCTGTTATCCATCAGCATACGGCCCAGGCCGATGCCGGTTTTGCCGGAGAGGGCCATATCCGCCAGAGCCTTGTTCATGCTGAGGGCCTCCCGCAGCCAGTAAAGCTCTTCTATGTCGATTTGTGTGGCGTAGGAAAAGAAATCTGCCAGGCCATATTCACTGATGGGGTCATGGCTCTCGTCCAAACCTGCCTGGCGGTCAAAATGCTGGTCCGCCAGCACTGTGCCGTTGGCCTCCTTGTAGACAAGATTGTGGTGCTTTTTAGCCACAGTGGCCTTGCCGACGCCGTTTTCCGTAGTCACCTCCACGGAAATGTAAATTCCGAGGATATCCGTTTCCCAGTCGGGAAGGATCTCGATGTCGCCCTGTTCGGCGAAAGCCCTGGCCTGAGCCTCCTGTTCCGGAGTGATGCCCTTCAGAACCTCCAGTTTTGCCGCCGGATCTCCGGCCCAGGCACCCAGACTGGCCGCCATCCTCAGTCCCTTCACTGCCGTGCCGGGAATCCCTACATCGTCGTTTTTCGAGCATATGTCTTTATCTGCCCGAACAACAATTTTCTTCGGCGTTCCCCCCACAGCGTCCCGCGCCTCAGCGGCCACATAGGACACCGCAATGGGGCCGGTGCATCCGAAGGCCGGCAAAACGTCTGTTTTCAGCAGTTCGTTCAGCCGTCTGAGCTGTTCTTTTTCCATACCATCGCTCCTTTTCAACAAATTTCTCAGCTGCAGTATCCTTATTATAACAATTTCAGAAGGCTTGAATAGCTTGCCGATTGTACACTCTTTCAGGGGAATTTGCCTTGCAGGCTGCACACCCCGGCTTGCTTTTTTCTCTGCAATCCCATATAATGTGGGATATCCCGCGAAAGGAGACGCCCTATGGCCCTGCTGTTGAACAAGACTCCCCTGCACTTTGCGTTTCGCTATGCGGTTCCCCTCTCCGGCGAAGCAGCCGCTGAAATTTCCGCGGATCGGTGTGTGCTGATCCGCAGCAAAGAGGATGTTTCTGCCATATTGCCCGGTGCCTTTGTCCTTGCAGACTTTTCCAAAAACCCCCTGTGCTCACAGCAAATTCCGCTATTCTGGGATGCACTGGCAGAACGCCGGATCGCCGGAGCATGCTTCTTCCTCCCGCCGGGAGAAGAGCGTGCCTGCCGGGCACTGCTGGCAAAGAAAGCTTCTTCCATTCCGGTCTGTACAATTATCGCGCCCTGTGATCTGCCGCTGATGCTGGACGGCTGCCTGAACCTGCTGGCAGGGGCATATATCCCCTGGCTGTCCAGTGTGTTTTCCAAGCGTCTGGCAGAGGGGTTATCCAGCTCCAAAAACGCGCCCAGGGTATGCCTCCAGCTGCTGAATGAGTTCCTGGGCTGTAAAGCAGGGCTGTTTTTTCCCGATATTCATTTCCCGCTCTTATCCGGCTTCTATACAGACGAGGAAACCCTGAGCGCTTTGGCACCGCTTCTGTCAGCTCATTCAGACGCTGCCCACATCTCCTTTCAGACCCCAAAGGGGCAGGCATACGCGTTTTCTGTCCGGGCCGCACAGAATGCCCTGGGCTATCTGACCCTTTCCTCCTGCCCTTCTCTGTTTCCGGATACAGACTTTCCCATAATTCAGGAGTGCCTTCCCCACATCGCCTCCTACGTCCTGGAGCTGATGCGAAATCTGCAATACCAGCAGCGGAGCAGAGATGCCTTTTTTCACGATCTGCTCTTCACAGAGCGAAGCCGCGATCCCAGGGCCGTCATAGAAAATGCCCGTCTTTTGGATTGTCCTGTAGAGCAGCGGCGGACCGTTCTGACCGTCTGGCTGTCCGGCGCTGTAAAGACGGAGGATATATTTACCCGGCAGCTCCTGCCCCTCTGTCCCTTTCCGGCAGAGTATTATGCCTTTCCGGAACCAACGCTTTTGGTTCTTTTGATTGCGGGAAACATTCCGGACTGTGCTGACGCACTGGAAATGCTGCTCCGTCCCTTCCTCGCCGCCTTGAATGACCAGACAGCTGTTCAGGACTGTCACCCTGCGGTTATGGGGGTCGGAAAGCCCTTTGACCAGCTCTATGAGGTTGCTGACAGCTGCTATGAATCCCTTGCCCTGCTTCGCATCGGCTATATCCTCACTCCTGATACGGATATCTATCTTTTTGACCGCTATCTCCTTTACTACATGGTGGATTATCTGAAAGAAAGCACGATTTTTTTGAAGCTGTACAGCTCCACCGTTGATAAGCTCCGGGACTATCATGGCGATGTAGGTCTGGAGATGCTCCACACCCTTTCTGTTCTCTCTTCCTGTAATTTCAGTGTACAGAAAGCGGCCGGCAGGCTCTTTCTTCACCGGAACAGCCTGTATGACCGGCTGGCCGCTATTTGTGATATTCTGGAAATGGATCTGAAGAGCCAGGAAAACCAGCTCCTGATCCATCTGCTTCTGATTCTGGATCAGCTTCTGCGGAATGCTCCCTCCGCCTTTCAATCGGTCATGTTCTCCTCAGAAATTCCGAAGCGTGAGCCGGTGATCCAGTGGCAGTATCAGCTGCCCTATTCTCCGGAGCTATATCCGGAAGCCCTGGAATTTGACAGAAGAATTCAGGAGCTGGCTGCCATCCCCCATACGCTGGAAAATCTTCTCAATTTGGCCAACACCTATATCCGCCACCCAATTGATCTGATTTCAGCAGAGGATTTTTCAGGCTTTACAAAGCACAACTCCCTGATTTTACTGAATATCTCCAATGTTTTGGAGAAAAGCGCCTCCCAGCTGCAAAATGCGGGGAATTTCATCTGCTTCCGTATGGGACAGCTGCGGTTTATCGCCCTTAAAGTCATGCGTGGGAATCATATTCTGGCATATCTGACAATCAACTATGAGCAGTCAGGACAGGCGTCCGCAGCCGAACTTCAGGTTCTGGAGCGTCTCTCGCCCTACGTCGCCGTATGGATGCTGTCACAGAACAACTCTGTTTCCAGCAAATCAAAGCTGGAATTTTACCGCAATCTGATGATTGACCACTTCCAATGCAATGATAAGCAGCTGCGGAGAGAGTGCTTCCGGTTCGGCGTTTCGGTTCACCGCCAGCGTTACGTGGCAATCATATCCCACACCTTTCCAGACTGTTCCGGCAGACAGCAGGTTTTAGATGAGATTGAGCGCCTCTTCTCCGACACCTTTCATGTTTTCCGGTGCGGGAATGCCGCCGGCTCTGCTACGCTTCTGCTGGAAACCGCCGGCTCCGGCCATACGGTCAATATGCCGGTATTTCTGTCTCAGCTCAGCGGGAACATCAGCCAGCGCTTTCCTGCTTCCCCTGTCAGGATCAGCATCAGCCAGTCCTGCCAAAGCATTGACAAGCTCTCGGAGATCTATAAGGAAGCCAATTTTGCCATAACGCTGGGAAGCGCCCTTCATCCGGACAGACAGGTATATTATTACAAGGATTATATTATTTACCACATGATTTCCACGATGTGGGGCAGCCCGATCTTTCAGCATCTGCACCAATCCATGATTGAACCCCTTCTGAAATATGATAAAAAGTACCGGGCCAATCTGCTGGATGCGCTGATAGCCTACGCGGACGCCAATTTCTACATCAGCAAGGCGTCCCGGTGTAGCGGTCTGCACAGAAACACCCTCCACAAAAAAATTCTGAAAATTCAGGAGCTTCTGTCTGTAGATCTCTCTGTCCCCCAGGACCAGATTATTCTGCAAATGGCAGTCAACATCCACCGGTTAAAAAACGTTTACCCTCAAACTGAGCAGACACTTTTGTGGGTAATGCCCAGTCCGGAACAGCAGCAGGCTCATACAGCCTCCGGCGGACAAGGTTCTGCTCTGCCCCCTTCCATATATGGAAAACTGCTCTAAAAATCCCCCCAGAGATTGTGCAATCAGTAGAAACCTGACCCCGCCGCCCATTTCCCCCTTGACTTTTCCCCGGCGAGACGGTAACATATTCTTAACAATTGATTGTTGGAATGTTACCGTCTTTTCGGGCTTGACCAACTCTGTCCGTGTATGATCCCCCTCTTTTCCGGCGGGGGAATCTCTGGATAGGGCTGGTCTGTTTTTTTGAGGGAGGCTGGAGGACTTGCGGATCAAAAAGGTCATCAACAACAACATCCTCTGCGTCGTGGACAACAAGGGCAACGAAATGATCGTCACCGGCAAGGGCCTCGGCTTCAAGCGCAAGATTGGCGAGCGGGTGGACCCAGCCCTCTTCGAGAAGACGTACCGCATGGAGAACAAGGCCGAGCAGCGCAAGCTCCGGGAGCTCTGCGAGCAGATCCCCCTGGACCACCTTCGCCTCACCCAGGACCTTATCGAGTACATCAAGTGCCAGCTCCCCGCGCCCCTGAACGAATCCCTGCTCATCACCCTGGCCGACCACATCAGCTTCGCCATCAAGCGCAAGGAGCAGGGCATCGAGTTCGTGAACCCCCTCCAGGGGGCCATCATGAGCTACTACCCCGCCGAGTACCGCCTGGGCCGGCACTGCCTGCGGATGATCCAGGAGGAAACCCGCACGGACCTGAACCCCAGCGAAGCGGCCTTCATCGCCCTCCACATCGTCAACGCCGAGCTGAACACCAGCATGAGCGTGATGTACGACATCACAAAGCTGATCGAGGGGGCCCTGGAGGTGGTGGAATACTACTACCAGCGCCGTTTTGACCGGGAATCCCTGGATTTCAGCCGCTTTGTGGTCCACCTCCGCTACTTCGCCCAGCGCCTTTTCCAGGCCGCGCCGGGGGCCTCCGGGGACTACGACCCCGACTTCCAGGAGATGATCATCAGAAGCTGCAGGCAGCACTACAAGTGCGCCCAGTGCATCGCGGAATACATTCAGAACGCCTACGGCAAGGAGGTTTCCAACGAGGAATTGGTGTACCTCACCATCCACCTCAAGCGGATCAACCTCTCGAAAACGGAGCCGCCCCCGCCGGGGAATCCGTGAGCCGCCCGGCACCACACATTTGGGCGAAGCCCATGCGGCGTACGCCGGAGACGTCCGGCCGGCGCGGGATGGGTTGATAGATCCGGGGGCCTGAGCCTGCGCAGTCCGGTCCCCCCGCCGCATATTTTTCCCATTTTTCCCATCAACTTTACAGGAGGCGTTTTCATGAAAGACAAAGTCTTCGGAGTCCTGCAGCGGGTCGGCCGCTCCTTCATGCTCCCCATCGCCCTGCTTCCCGTAGCGGGCCTGCTGCTGGGCATCGGCAGCTCCTTCACGAACCAGACCATGCTGGAGGCTTACGGCCTCACAGGCGTCATCTACGAGGGCGGCCTGGTCTACACCATTCTGGACATCATGAACCAGTGCGGCAGCGCGGTCTTCAACAACCTGGCCCTCCTTTTCGCCATGGGCGTTGCCATCGGCATGGCGAAGAAGGAGAAGGACGTAGCGGCCCTCTCCGGCGCGATTGCCTACCTGGTCATGAACACGGCCATCTCCGCCATGATCACGGCCCGGGGCGGCGTGGAGGCCATGGCCACCAACACCACGACCACCATGCTGGGCATCACCACTCTGCAAATGGGTGTGTTCGGCGGCATCATCGTGGGCCTGGGCGTGGCGGCGCTCCACAACCGCTTCTATAAGATCCAGCTCCCTCAAGTCCTCTCCTTCTTCGGCGGCACCCGCTTCGTGCCCATCGTCTGCACAGCGGTCTTCGTCGTGGTGGGCATTGCCATGTTCTACGTCTGGCCCGTCGTCCAGATGGGCATCGCGGCCCTGGGCGACCTGGTGATCCGCTCCGGCTACGCGGGCACCTGGATCTACGGCCTCCTGGAGCGGGCCCTGATTCCCTTCGGCCTGCACCACGTCTTCTACATGCCCTTCTGGCAGACCGCGGTGGGCGGCACGGCGGTCATTGACGGCGTGACCGTCCAGGGCGCGCAGAACATCTTCTTCGCGGAGCTGGCCTCCCGCTCCACGGAAGTCTTCTCCGTGGAGGCCACCCGCTTCATGGCGGGCAAGTTCCCCCTGATGATTTTCGGCCTGCCCGGCGCGGCCCTGGCCATGTACCGCGCGGCGAAGCCGGAGAAGCGCAAAGTCGCCGGTGGCCTCCTGGCCTCCGCGGCCCTGACGGCCATGCTCACCGGCATCACCGAACCGCTGGAATTCACCTTCCTCTTCGTTGCCCCCCTGATGTACGCGGTCCACTGTGTCTATGCGGGCCTGTCCTACATGCTGATGCACATCTTCAAGGTGGGTGTGGGCATGACCTTCTCCGGCGGCGTCATCGACCTGACCCTCTTCGGCATCCTCCAGGGCAACGCGAAGACCCACTGGATCTGGGTGGTGATCGTGGGCGTCGTGTACTTCGTGGTCTACTACTTCACCTTCTACTTCATGATCACCAAAATGGACCTCAAGACCCCGGGCCGGGAGGACGAGGGGGAGGAGACGAAGCTCTTCACCCGCTCCGACTTCAAGGCCAAGACCGGCGTGGGCCCCGACGGCTCTTCCCCCGCGGGCGGCGTGTCCGACCCGGTGTCCGCCATGATTCTCAAGGGCCTGGGCGGCAAGGGAAACCTGTCTGACGTGGACTGCTGCGCCACCCGCCTCCGGGTGACGGTCGCCGACGCCGGGAAGGTGAGCGACGTGCTGCTGAAGCAGTCCGGCGCCTCCGGCGTCATTCACAAGGGCAACGGCGTCCAGGTGGTCTACGGACCCCAGGTGGCCGTGATCAAGTCGAACTTGATGGACTTCATCGACTCCCCCGAGTCGGACCGCCTGGACGCTCTGGATGCTCCCGCCCCCGTGCAGAAGGAGGCGGAGAAGCCCGCGGTGAAGGTGAAGGACTCCGTTCTCGCGGCCCACATGAAGGGCACCGTCGTGCCCATGAGCGAGGTCCAGGACGAGGCGTTCTCCAACTGCATCCTGGGCGACGGCGTAGCTATCGAGCCCAGCGAGGGCAGGCTGTACGCCCCTGCCAACGGCGAGGTCGACAACCTCTTCGACACCCATCACGCCATCGGCCTGGTGACGGAGGACGGCGTGGAAATCCTGCTCCACATCGGCATCAACACGGTGGAGCTGGGCGGAAAGCACTTTACGGCCCACGTGGAGGTGGGGCAGAAGGTGAAGAAGGGGGATTTGCTCATCTCCTTCGACATGGAGGCTGTGAAAGCCGCCGGGTATCTCTGCACCACGCCCATGATCGTCTGCAATACCGACGACTACGCCAGCGTGAAGGCTACCGCGTCCGGCGAGATCCAGCCCGGCGCGCCGGTCCTGGAGGTCAAGGGCTGAGGCAGTCCTGAAAAGCGCAAAGAGAAGCGGCCAGCTTATGTGCTGGCCGCTTTGCTTACTGTCTTGTCAGCCGCCTCCAGAGAGGCCCTCCAGATCGTCAAGGAGTGTCTCCAAAGCCCCAGCCGCGTCGCTGTATCCCTGAGCCGCGGACTTCTCCAGCCACGCTTTGGCCTTCACCAGGTCCACTTCCACCCCGTCGCCGTACATGTACATAACACCGGCGTTGTACTGGGCCTCCATATATGGCAGCGGGCCTGGGAGGCGCGGGGCGGATTGGAAAAAGAAATCAGAAAAAAATGAAAGAAATGCTTGACAAAAAGGGTGTGGATCTGGTATAGTAAACCTTGCCCGCGGGAAGCGGGCAGCATGGCGGCATAGCTCAGTTGGCTAGAGCATGCGGTTCATACCCGCAGTGTCCCCGGTTCAAATCCAGGTGCCGCTACCAGAATTTCATAGGGCGCCGGAAGGCGCTTTATGAAATTCTCCCCCCCTTTCTCCGGCCCGTTGGTCAAGTGGTTAAGACACGGCCCTTTCACGGCTGTAACATGGGTTCGAATCCCGTACGGGTCACCATCCCATAAGACGCCGCGCAAAACGGCGTCTTGTGGGACCGCAAACAGCATCGCGATGGAGGCTTAGCTCAGCTGGTTAGAGCGCATGCTTCACACGCATGAGGCCACTGGTTCGAGTCCAGTAGTCTCCACCATCCAAATCCCTTAGAGCCGTAAGGCTTTGAGGGATTTTTTCTTTCCGTTTGCTGGAAGTTTTCACCCCTTGGATTTCCCGTAATTTGGGGTATTTTCAGGCGATTCCCGGCGTTCTTGTTGCAAATCTGTTGCAAATTTTTCTGACCGCTCTATCCATTGCCGCCCTAAGCACAGGCGGACTTTTCATAGTTCGCCGCCGGTTTCTGCCCTTGCGCAGCCCTTAAGCCATCCGCAAGGCTTCCCGCACCTTCTCGGCGGTCTTTGCGTTCCGCGAAAGCCGGTCGTAATGGGTGTAGACCCGCAGCGTCATATCCACCGTGCTGTGTCCGGCCAGATACTGAATCTCCTTGATGTCCAGACCAGACTCGAATAGACGTGTGATATAGGTATGACGCAAAATGTGGGCCGTTACGTGGGTGTCCGGCAGCTCCCGCTCAATCAGCTTCCACATACTTCGGTATGAAGATTTCGACAACGGCTGGTGATTTTCCATAGCGATGACATATTTAGAGTGGGAGGTCTTTTTCCGCGCCGCCAACCAGAGCTCCAACTCCTCCGACAGAGGAACATCCCTTTTCCCGGCTTTCGTCTTCATATCCTCGCTGACGGTCGTTTCATGCTGGCCGATGAATGCATTGTGCTGAATGTGAATGACCTTCGCTTCAAAGTCGATGTCCTCCCACTGGAGTCCCACAATCTCCCCGCGCCGCATCCCCGTATGGAGGGCTGTCAGAAGGAAGGTCTTCGCCCGGGTGTTCTTGACTCGCTCCAGAAGCTGCTTGCTTTCCTGAACCGTCAGGGCTTCCTTTTCCTGTGTCTTCCGGCCTCCGGGCTTCAGCATATTGCTCACCGGAGACTTTGCCACCAGGCCGTTTTCCTGAGCGGTGTTAAAGATGTTCCGGAGATTGATCAGGACCTTGGACTGCACGGAGCTGCTCTTGTCGGAAAGGCCAGCCATAATTGCCTGGATCTGCATCGGCGTGATGTCCCGAAGACGGCAGCCGCCGATTGCGGGAAGAATGTACTGGTTCAGCGCGTAGCGAATAGCAATCAGGCTGTTTTCCCGGAGGTAGGGCTTCTTGTAGAGGTCATACCACATCTGCGCGAAGTGTCCGAAGGTTTCCTCACTGCAAATGTCCACACCAGCGTTGACGAGAATCTGCGCCTTCATGACCTTTTCATCCAACTCCGCCTGAGTCTTGGCGCGGAAATATTTCCGGCTGCCGTCGGGCATCTGGACTGCTTTGGTAAGGTACTTGTACTTTTTCGCTCCTTTTGCCGCTTTTGTTGCCATAAGGCATTCCCCTTTCAATAATGCCTTGCGATACAGTATCTTCATTATACCGCAACAACAAGGTATCTTCAAGGATTTATTTTATTTCCCTACGCCGTTAAAACGGTGCCGCTCACTTGATCTGCCACTTCCGGGCCTGGGTCTTAACGGGTTTCTCCGGGGCCGCAGAGCCGTTCAGGTAGGCTTCCAGGGCCTCAATAGTGACAAGGTACTTCCGGCCCACGCGGGCGCTGGGAACGGCTCCTGTGCGCAGCAGCGTGCGGATGGCCGTCTCTGTCAGGCAGGTATGAGGGTCGGCTTCCTGAAAGTAGGCCGCCGCTTCCCGGATGGTTCTGGTGCGTATCATAGGAACGCTTCCCTTCAGATGAAAATTGCCAGAATAAAAGATACTCCCAGGACCAGGAGCGGTCCGGGGAGCATCTCTTTTTTGACAGCTTAATCATAACACAGGAGCATATGCCCTTTCAAGCCCCAATCAAGTGAAAAAGCTGTGCATATTTCGGCCCTTACTGTGCCCTTACTGTGCCCCTTCAGTTGAGGCCAGCTTTGTAAGCATACAGCTCCGCAAGATGGCCAACAGCCCGATTCTTAATCTTATGAACCGTTCGCAGCGCAACGCCAATCTTCTGAGCAATCTCTTCCCAGGAAACACCTTCGATGTAGAAAGAGCGAATCACATTCGCCTCTTGCTTCTCCAGAAGGGAAACGTAATAGCGCAGGCGGTTCTGCTCCCCCTCCAGCTCCAGGAGACGTTGGGCGATTTCGTTGGCGGACTCCGCGTTTATGCGCTCCATCCTCTCCTGATAGTTCAGAGCAATGTACATGGTCTTGTCGGAGATGTGGCCTTTGCCGCTGCCGCCTGTGCCATCGCCGTGGCCTAGAGCCATACTGTCGATTATCTCTTTTGGTGAAATGCGGGCGCTGTGCTTTATCTCGTAGTGCAGAAGGCTGATCTGTTGTTCACGTTTGGAGTAGTTCTCCAGCAGGCCAAGAATATGTTCTTTCATTTCAACATTCATATGTCCAAGATCCTTTCTAAACAATGATTCAAGGTTTTCAAACAATAAAGGCAGCCAATATAGTCCCTATGATTGCTTTGAACAGTATTACTTTTTTTGAAATGGCGGACAATACGCGAGAATATAGTCCCGCCTGCTTTCATTCGCACTCAGTCCACAGGCAGTCTTTGCGATTGAGAGGCTAATATAGAGCGCAGCACTTTACATAACGAGTTTAAACAGGAATTTGCAGTTCAGGGAGCAAACTGGACGAGGATGCTGTTCATCGTATCAAGATCTTCCCCAGTGAGCTGCTTTCTCACTTTTATGAGAAGCTTGGTTTGCTTGGGTGTGAGCGATTTGCGGGCAGAGCATTTATGATTGAGGTAATATCCTTCTGCCACCCTGACACAGCCATGCCGGCCTCCATGGACTGTTTCAATTGGGTAAGCGCACATGAGCACCGCAACATCCCGGCGAATTGTCATTTTGGAAACGCCAAATTCGCGGGCCAGATTGTCATATGTATCATTTCTTCTGATACACAGAACCTCCAGCAGCGCCTGACGCCGTTCTGCGGGACCCATATGCCTACACCCCCTTCCGCTGCTCTTTGGGGCAAGCATAAACCTTCGAGTGTTCAGGTAAAGAACACTTGAAATAATTTTTTGGCAAAGTTTTCCACGAGCTGTGTTTTCTCACTGTACTACCTCCGAAAATAGAAAAATTCAAATTTCCAGAGGATTGAACAAAGATAAGTTCAAATCTTTTAATCACTGCTTGGCCGCAGTAAGGAAGTGATTGAAAATATCGATTTGTTTTTTGTTTATATTTCCAATATCCCCCAGAAACTACAACGAGGAGATAGGAAATGGGCCAACTATATAAAAAAAGACGCCTCCACCCCGTTATCGCGGGGTGGAGGCGTCTCTTCTTTGCTTATTAAAAATGAGATTTTATGGATTGTCTTGAAGGGTTATGCTTGAAATATAAAAAAACCGGTATCAGTAGTTTACAGCATCTGAATAAATTGTAAACGAATCTACCAGTTTGTTGCTGCTGTTATAGACTTCAACATAAAGGGAAGTGTAGTAACTATGTCCAGATGTCACATAATAGTTTTTGGAAATTTCAACTCCCCCATTTCCAGAATCGCTCCAAGATTTTATCGATGTTTCATCTTTTATAAGCGAAACGGTCACATCGACTGTATAACCTGAAAGAGCATGTACATATCCATACACATTGGCTTTGCCAAAAGATGAAATATCTAACGAAGTACGAGAATCGAAAATACCAGTATATCTAGGCTGAACATTTTCCGCCTCACTAAAATCCACCGCATTTACTGTCATCACGGTAAATACAGCTACTACCAGCAATAAAGCAAAGCATTTTTTTAACATTCGCATATTTATACTCCTTTTTATTGATTAGTATAAGATAATATTTTCAACAATCCGCAAAAACTCATCTTTTGTATACATGGGAGTGGGGTACTTAGATGTAATCCATGAAAGACCAACCAGAAGCATTTGACTCTTTTCAGGTAATAACATAACAACCTGATAATGGTCTTCTTTTATAATCAGCGTAGCTTCGATTCCATTTATTGTTATTTCTTCGAGCGTGGCATTTTCCGTATCAACGCTGATAACTCCGCTTTTAGTAATAGTCGCCAAATTTATACCTAAAAGGCTATTATCAGGTCCTTGATACGTTGCCCAGTCGCCATACTGGGTGCTATTACATTTCACCAATATAAAACCGTCTGGTTTCCATCCAACTTCAAAACTTAAATCGCTTTCCGACAGTTGCGGCGTTGGATTGACCCTGTAATCTGTATTTCGCTCGAATACCTCAATCACAAGATTCAGCGTATTTACCCGTAAATTTTCAGATGCGGCGAATGCAGTGGTAAAGAGAAGGATGGCAATAAACACAAAGACCGCAATTTTATTAAACACCCGCACAGATACTTTATAGGCTGCAACTGCATTTTTCTTGGAAAATTCCCGGTTGATAACCTTGCAGCAGCGTTTTATAACATCATCCGGAATATCTGCGTCCGGATCTTTTATCAAACGTTCATTTTCCTCCAAGAGCTTCTCGCCTTCAGACCTGGCAAGCTCGTCCATCAGCAAGGCAAACAGAGCGTCTTCATATTGCTCCTGTAACTGTTCACGTCTTGTCATTTTATATCATCCCCTTCCTTCTCAACCAATTTGAGAACACGCCGTCGGGCACGGGTCAGTTTCATGCGGATGCTGCTTTTCTTACAGCCAAGCATTCTAGCCAAATCGCTATCTGAGTAATCAAAGAAGTATTTTCCTTCCAGAAGCTGTCGATCTCCCGCAGAAAGCAGATCAAACACTTTGGCAAGGCGCTCTTTGCGCTCAACTAAGTACATTAACTCGTCCAACGGTATGTTAGGGGCCTCCAAATCGGAAAACGCTTCATCTTCCAGGCTGCTGTTATGGGCATTCCGCTTATCTCTCGACTTCAAATAGTCGATAGCGGTATTCCTGGTAGTAGAGACAATGTAGGAGGCTAAAACAGACTGCTGCATACTTCTCAGTGTCTTCGCTTTCTTGATCAATTTCAATAGGCTCTCCTGAACCACCTCCTCACACACATCAGAATCCATACAGTATTTCCGCACCGTAGAAAACATCAGGCGGTAAAACTGTTGGTATATTTCCATGATAAAGGCTCTATCGCTGGGATTAGGGTTTGCAGATATCGTGCCAATGATATTCAGCATGATCACTCCCCCTATGATGCTCTACTATTCTAGTAGACTCCAAACATCAGATTTTGCAACAGGCATTTGGTCAAAACGCCCTCGTGTGGTACGCTGAACCCAAAGTGAAACTTTAGTTTAACTAATAAAAAATCATTATAGCTCTATAATTATATGGCAAACCTACAAATAAAGAAAGTCTGATTCTGGGAAATATATAATATTAGCATATCATAGAAGCGGAGTGATTGCAATGGCTCAGTTTGGCGAACTTCTGGCTGAACTCCGGCAGGATCGAAAGATGACCCAGGAAGATTTAGCTAAAATCCTGTATGTGACCAGCGGAACAATTTCTAACTACGAAAACGGCGTTCACCTGCCTGACATTGATAAGCTGCTCAATCTGGCGGACTTTTTCGACGTAACCACCGACTACCTGCTTGGGCGCTGTTCTTCCCGGCTGTCGCCGGACGTGCTTGATTCAGTGATTATGGAAGGCCGGACGGCGGGAGCCTTGATAAATGATATCAGGAACATCTCGCCGGAGCGGAAGCAGGCGTTGAATATTGTCCTCAAGGATATGCAGCTCAGTACGATGATTGGTCAGTATAACAAAAAAGAAAAATGATACCATATTGTATTTTAGCCATCGAAGATGAAAGCGACCGGGCTTTCATGACAGAACTCTACTTACAATACCGCCGTCTCATGTATCAGAAGATTTTTCAAATCGTCCATGATTCATGGGCTGCGGAGGATTTGATGCAGGCGACGCTGGAGAGCTTAATCAATAAGGTGCAGGAGCTTCGTACCAAGGACCGCGATCATTTGGTAAACTACATTATCACGGCCTGTAGGAATCGCTCCATAACTTACCTGCGCGACCAGCAGCGCCATCCAAGCGTACAGTTTGACGAAAGCTGGGACGGCGAGGATACAGAGCATAACAGGCAGGCTATAGAGCATCACTTAACAAGTGAGGAAGATTTAGCGGTCCTGGTTCGTATCTGGCCCAAACTGGATGCCCGGAGCCGGTGGGTGTTAGAAGGCCGTTACATCTATGAAAAGACTCCTTTAGAGCTGTCCAAGGAACTGGGAATCAAGCCCAGCAGTTTCCGTATGATTCTCTCTCGTGCCAGAAAGAATGCTTATGCTTTGTTGGAAGAGGAATTGGATACCGAAAAATAAGGGATGCCGAAAGGCATCCTTTTTTTGGGCAATAGGGTGTTGCACTTTCGTGGTAAAATCTGTCTAATAATACAGAAGGAACACGAAGCCGGTGAGCCCGCACCTCCGGGGGCACGAAAGGAGCAGTCCAATGCAGAATAACTAGCACACCTTTTATTATTTTGAAATCATTAGTTATGTGAGGTAAAATTATGAAAAAATTTATTTCTTTTATTCTTTCTTTGCTCGTAACGTTTTCGTTATCTATTTCTGCATTCGCAGTAGAATTTGAAGATGAACTCGTAACACGAGAAAACTTACAGTCCGTAATAATCAACGAATACGATGCTTTGAAAGAAGCTGCAAGCCATCTTCCCCAAATGAGTTCAGGATATGTAACATCTGAGGAAATAGAAATCCTTCAAAATGTTGATAAATTTTATAGTGAACATATCAAGAACCTAAATACTTTGGATGATGAGACTCTTACTGATTGTGGATATACTGATAAACAAATTGAAATTATCAGAAATTTCACAGGAAGTGAAAGTGAACTCCAAGCTGTTGGTGCAACAGTTCAGCTTCATGCTACCGCTTATGATTTTAGGTTTGATGGTAATCGTACAAAAGGAAGACTTTCATATAATTGGAGCTGGTCTGGAGTTCCCGCTGTAAAAAATACTGATCTAGTGGCATTTTCCTGGAACGATTGGGAAATTATTGCTGAAAATTCCCACATTTCATACTACAATACAGCCGATCGAACAGAGCTTCATGGTTATGGAGTCGCTTCTCTTATTATGCCAGAGGGCGAAGAAGAAACTGAGGGGGCCGGTCATAGTTTTTCTGTAAGAATGACCTCTAATCAATATTATGCAAAAATGGGGAGTGGGTTGTTTGATATTCAATCTGCCTGCTTCTCACAACATGATTTTAGCTGTTATGTAGAGTACGGACATGCAACCTTTGGGGTTACACCTGCATTTGCGGTTGGAATTCCTGGTTCAACTGCATCTATCAATTTTATTTATGGTCATAAACGATTAGATGATTGTCGTGTGAAATTTTACTTTTAAAGTAATAAATTGCGGCTTGACATGATTGAAAAAACAGCAGTGTAGATGTAGAAATTGCTTTCGAAACTATACTGCTGTTTTTGTCCCAATTCAACTTAGGTTCTCAGCAGGGTTTAACGCTGGTTATTCCTATGGGGTTATAGGATGTAGAAACACAAAAGAAAATTAGAAGTTTTATATTTAAAAGGAGTATCTATGAAAAAAATAATTGCTTTTTTACTGATTATTATAATTGTTTTGCAGTTGTATTTTATTATTTATATGAAAAAAAGTAGAGAAGAAATTATAGAAGGCTTAACTTATATTAGTCGCAACATAGATTCTGTAAAATCCGAAATTTATAAATTGGAAAATGCTATGAAATGACTCGCCATACTTCCAATCCTTAGTTTACGTCCCAATTCTTTTTCGTGAGCCCGCCCCTTACGGGAAAAGGAATCATAGGGGAATTTTTAACTAGAGGCACTTACTCAGATGAGTGAAAATTACATCTGATACTACAATACTCGTCGCGTCCAGCGCAATTTGGGCCTCTTGACGGGTAGCAGTTCATATTGCTATTAATGTTATAGAGGATTGTGTCGATTATACAAATAAAGTAATCTAATTGGGCAGTATCAAGAATAATCATGTTTCGCTTGTGTACCATCTACATTGGAAGGAGGATTCAAAATGGTGAATAGGAAAAATTTACTGACGAGATTTGCGGGTTGGCTTTTAAGCGTGAGCCTAATTTTTACGCTGGTAGTACCATGCCTTATGCCCTCGGCTTCTGCCAATAATGCAGTATATGAAAATGTATATAAAATACATGATATGATTGGCTATGCGGACGAATATACTGATTATGAGGGCGACCATAATCCTTCTTATCGATTTTATGACAAAGATTGTACAAATTTTGTATCTCAATGTATTTCTGTTGCTGGTGGAATACCTCAGGAGGGATATTTTGCAGCAGATAGTAAAGGTAAACCATACTGCCATCCGTGGACTGTTCCCGCAGATCTTTTTTACTACCTGACTCAAGAGAAAGGCTATAATTCAAGCAGCTTTTCTTGTGGATACTCTATTAATCGTGAGAAAAACGAAGCAAGCGTTTGGGTATCCGGGAATGTGAAAATCAGTGTAGGAGATGTTGTTTTCTTCGACTTTGGTTCAGGCATACAACATGCTGCTGTGATCGTAGGCTATAATTCATCTGGTGTTCCATGCTATGCAGGGCATACCAACAACAGATGGATGCACCCACTTTGGGATGCCGCAGTTGACCATGGATATAGTTGTACTACTTCATGTACATATTATATTGTGCATATGACGGATACAGCCGGTCTTACTGATGTAACCAGCCGTTATATTGGTAAAAAAGACGCCATTAAAGTCGCCATTAAATCTATTGAAGTTGGACAATATGTCTCTTCTGATACCGATCAGAATGTGGATACTGTTGATGCGGTTGCAAACCGTAATACTGCATCAACTTGGGAATATTTTGATGTAATCGCTAACAAATATGGTGGTATAGGATTTAAGTCTCACGCCAACGGCAACTATTTGAGTTCTCGAATTGATTTGAATTCAACATCGGCGCCTGTCAGAGCGGCTTATGGTCAAAATTATACTGAGCCTCAGTCTTGGGAAAGTTTTCGTATTTATGAAAAAGATGGTATACAATATATTCAATCTCAAGCAAATGGAAAGTGGGTGCAGGTCATTGTAAATGAAAGCTCACATCCGGTAAAGGCAGGTGCTCGAGCCGCAAGTACCTGGGAGCAATTTTCAATTGAAGTGATTGGATGATATATTAAAAGTGCCTGAAATATGGAGGGGAACGAGGCTTCAGGCAGGAAAAAAGACGCCCCTCAGCGTCAATACATGCATCGTATTGTTCTTTTGAGGTATAAAGCTGTAGCACAAAGGAGGCAGCAGTCCTCCGCTGCCTCTAGACCTCGTCGTAGGAGGCACATCAGCTTGTGTTCCCATTTCCTGCTCTGAAGCTGTGGATGCGTTGGCCTTCACATGGGTGGAGTCTGTCACCGCCAGCCGCCCACTCACCATGCTTTTTCCACCGCTACCTGGTCTATGGGCAGTCGGCCATACCCTTCGGCTGTACAGGCGAGCCGTCTCTTCATGTACAAAGGATAAGACCAGCGCCGCTTCTAATGCAAGCATCAAATCCCCCAAAAAGCTTTCGATTACATAAAGTGCCGTGTACTATCTGAGAGTACACGGCACTTCATCATATTCTATTGAATTTTCTCTCTTCTGCTGCCTCCTGGCAAGGTTTGAGGGATTTAACGCTTACATGTGGGCCATGTGGTTCAGTCGAAAGAGGTGGTCCAAACTGCACAAAAGGGACAGTCCAAAGCGTCCGGAGGAGGCGGTTCGGGCTGTATGGAACAGGCAGCTAATAAGGGCTGAGAAAAAAGAGAAGGAGAAAAATAAAACGAATCCTATCCTCCCCCAGCCCCATCGACAGCATCAAAGCCTACACCCTTGCCGCCCTCTACAATGCCCCCGCGCCCACGGACCAATACTACGGCGTGTTGCCCTGGTCAGCCGCGTCCAGACAGGCCCCGGGAGGCCCTGAACCGTCAATATCGGCGCTTGTGGGCATCCGTGTAGAGCTTGCCGACATTGGTTGCAAAGAAGTCGAAGTTCCCCAGAAACGTCTCCAGCCCATCGGGCACCGGCGTCCCCGCCGCCCGCACCACGTCCAGCAGATGGACGCTCACCGGGAAGCGGGTGGGGTCCATCCGGATAGGGACCCGATGCTCAAAGCGCCAGTCGCCGCACTGGATGTACACCGCGCCGTCAAAGGCGGACTCTGGGGATTCCACCTTCCCCATAGAGGCCGGATACCGGTTCATGCCCTTGCCGTTGGGGTCGAAGAACATGCGGAAGCCCTTCGGCGGAGCCAGGGCCTCGTCAATCATGTTCCCGCAGGTCTGGCGCATCCCCGCGTTCACGGAGGCGTTGTAGGAGGCGTAGAACTGGTTGCGCAGGTCCCCTTCGGGGAAATCCCGGGCCAAGTCCAAGGGCGTGCCGCTGTAGCGCAGGCCCAGCGCCTCCATGTGGCTGTGGACGCTGTCGATGAGGCCTTCGGAACCATAGTAGTAGTCTGCGTTGTAGTAGGCCCAGCAGCTGCTGGTGACGCCCAATTCACGGCCAACCTGACGGCCCTCCTTGTAGCTGGCGTTGTATGCCCCGCGGACGATATCGGAGCGGCTGAGCTCATAGACGTGCTGGATCACCTTCGGGGCAATTTCTTCGGCGTTATAGCCGTACTCAGCGCAGTGGGACACCATAGAGGAAACCGCGTTGTCCAGGGTTTTGAACAGGGCGGTCTGGTCTATGGTCCCTTGAAAATACTCCTCAAAGGCGTTGGCGATGCGGTGCTGGATCTGCAAAGGCTCTCCGCCCGTCAGGAGGCGACGGACCTCCGGCATATCCGGCGCGGGCTTTCCGGAGGGCCGGGCTGGGTCGTAGGCATCCCTTTTGGGGATGGACTCTATAAATTTTTGAGCTTCCTTCTCTTGGGGGCAGCTGAAGGTTTGTGCTGAATCAGGTGGGGCAGATATAACGGGGGCGGTATTTTTCCGCAGGTTGATTATTTCGTTCATATAGAACCTCCACAAAGTTCGGCTGATTAAGCTCCTTCTTTTATAAAAGCATCCTGCACGGGTAGGCATAACAGCCCACCCGTGCGTAGATGCCGGCGAATTCTGGATAATTTTACGGTGCTGTATTCCGATTGAGCGCCACTGCTGATCCGCTGATTGTAAATTTCACATTTAACGTCTTTTCTGCTTGTATTTCAATTGTCCACAGACCATTAAGGGGAATATTATTTGTGTTTTCCAGGAAATCTACAAGATCAGGTTCAATCCCCAAATCAGGAACCCGGCCATTTGTTGCAATGAAAGTCTTTCCATTAGGTGCAGTAATTTTACAGCTTGTAATATAAGCATTATTAAGATTAGAACCTGCATTAACACTAAGGCTTCCATTAGTTCCAAGCCTAAGAAGATCGGATTGCCCTGTTACGTTGATTCTGAGAGTCGTCTTTCTATTTGCGCTGATTGTATAGGAAGTTGGAGTTGTATATTTGATAGTCTCGCTTCTTACACTGGGTAGACCAACATATATACGATAAGTTGTGCTTGGATCACTGACACTGATACTCGCAGGCGCGTAATAATGAATGAGGTATTCTCGTCCTACGACCAGCTCCAACCGTTCCTGCATAATTGTTGCAACAACAGATAAATTGGTATAAGTATATTGATCTTCGTTGTCTGACTGATAAATTCGTTCGCCAGTTTCCGTATCATATACTTCAAATGCGGTCGGTCGGATTCCCTCTACACGGTTTGCAATGTAAGTACCAACATTGGATGTAGGAGTGTAACGGTACCAATCTCCCTCGCCATTCATAAGAATTTCGTAGCCTGTAATGTAGTTGGTAATTCCACGTTGCTGTATGGTACTTCCCACTGTGGCGGCATGCTCCCTGCCGCCTAAATATTTCGCAAGATTATCCTCGGGAGTAACAATAAAAGTATAACCAGCGTTGTCTGAGGCGGCATTGACACGCACGATATAGGTTTTCGTTTCTCCAGTGGAGTTGGAAAAAGAGCTGTATCCTTTCGGTTTCACCGGAGTACCTGCGGAGCGTGCAATTGTTGTTAAGTGAACTGACGCATACGCTTTGTTGTTTTCGTCTCTCACATAAACGGAGGAATTTCCCGGAGTGGAGCCGGAAGTATAGGCATAGAGATAGATATTGGGATACAAGGAGTGATCTACCGTAAATTGATAGGTTTTGCTGCTGCCCTCGGCTGCAATAACATCCGACACCATATACGGTGTGGAATCAGAAACTTCAAACTCTTCGGCAAAAGCACCTGTTGGGCCGCATACCACGATGCAGACCATTACAAACAAAATGGCTAATACCTTTCTTGCATTATTAGACATTTTTATACTCCTTTACATTTAATATTACCCAATTATCTATAAATGAGCAAATTCAGGAATTGACGAAAGCGGTCCTGCAGATGTGAAGACCGATGTGGAAGGGCACAATGTGGCCCAGACCGCAGGAAAAGAAGAAATGGGCAAGGGCCAAAACAAGCAGCAGACGATCAATGGCTTTTGCAGCTCGAACCATGAAACCTTTTAAGCCCATATAGCGCTTATGGGAGCGGAACAATACTTCGATGGTCCAGCGGTGAGAATAGTATTCCAGGATCATTTCATCAGGAAGGCTGGGATCAGAACACAGAAATACCCGGAGGGCACATTTCTTGCCCATTGCACTTGCCGGGTAGGAGAGCAGAACCACAGCGTGGTCAATTTTGTTCAGAGGCCCCTTGTAGCGATACACCATATAGGTCCGACCTTTCACCGTTACAGGGCGAAAACAGCCGGGGGCGAGAGAGGCGGCCAGATTGGAGGCAGAGGTACGTTTCCCTTCTGGGAATAGGATACGGTTGGTTTTCATCGCACCGATCAAATGGCACCCCTTCTCCCGGCAGGCGTTGAGAACGCCGGGGTTGGTGTACCAACTGTCCATCAGGATGTAAGCGCCCGCTTGATCCGGGAGAGATCGAATGACGTCCAGGGTCATGTCGATTTTCGTGCCGTTTTCCGGGCAGCAACGTTTCAGGGAATAGCACAATGAGGTATCTCCGGTCCCAACGATGGCAGCATGAACCTGATGTCCATAGACAACTTTTCCCTCCAGGTGGGAGTAGTGCCACCCGGTTCCTTCTGTCGGACGCTTTGCCTTTGAAGAAGGCACTGTTTTGGGCAGGACCGTGTCGTCGATGCTGATAAAAAGAGGTGTTCCATCTCGATGTGAAAGTTCCGAAACAGTCTGAAAAACCTCGCGTTTTTGCGTTTCTTCCAGCCGTTCGTCATCCCACTTTCCCTTTGCCAGAAAATGGCCATAGGTCGTCCGGTGGACTGGACCGCGCCCGCCATAGTCCGACATTTTTCCGCTATGTCCCTTCATACAACTGGACAGGATCATTTCCTGTACCCGCTGCTGGGGTACGCTGGTCAAAAAGTCGAAGTGTTTCTCATAAAAAAATTTGCGTATCTGCTCTCTCGGTGTTATAATCTCCACAAGGCATTCCCTCTCGTGTTTTGTGGTTGGTCGCGCTCCCATTATAACACTTGAGGCTTTGCCTTCTTTTTTGTCATTTTTCAGATTTGCTCATTTATAGCCAATTATATTGGCTTTGTTATGTAATGAACAATCTATTGATAGCGGGTCATCCTTCATAAATGGATTTAGATGGGATTGAAGGGAACGCCTCATTATCATACAATATTTTAATGGAGCGCTCCCAAAGACTTGTATATTTTTCGGAGGATAAAGTCGTTAAAACTGATAACTTCTCTTAATCAAAAGCAGTTAACCCTCTGTACATAGGAGCCAACCAAGGACGATGTTGGCTTATAGCGGAACTCAAGAACAAGATTTGTGTTTCCACTCACCAAAGACGATACAGAAAAAGAAGTTTTGGAAATAGCCAGCCACTTTTCGCTTCCAACAGCACGATACTGCATAGAAGAAGATGTTCCACTGACAGTTTGGCTACCTGCGTTGTATACTACAGTATTGGGTGCAGCACGGCGGGCAACCAACGTAATCACCTTTTCTTTGCTGGCTGGCCTTGTGGCGGTAGCGGCATAGCGAAGTGTGATCATCCGGGTGTTGGAACCGGAAAGCGCATTGATGAGATCGGTTGCAGAGAAAGTTGTAGTTCCGCTTGGCATGGTTGTGTAGCTGCCGTTATCAATCCGGTATTCCATAGTCGCCGCAATTGTAATGACCTCTGTTGTTGTATTGAGCTTATTGGTTGGAGCGGAGGCGGGAGCATAAAGCGTCAGCACTTTGTTATATGAGGCGAAAGAGGAAGAAGTGCATTTCAACCGGACATAGTAGGTTTTTCCCGCTGTGGGCAGATCGAATACCACTTGAGAACTATTACAGCTTGTCCACTCAGTTGAGCCCTTCAGCATATACTCATAAGCGCTGGATACACCGTTCAGCACGGCACGGCCAGGATAAGACGGGTTGTTGAACTCAAAACTGACCGCAGAGGGGGCCGCTGGACGTTTGGGAAGTGTGACCTGCCAGGCATCCGTCAGTCTCGAGATTTCCGTGGCCGCAGCCCTGATGCTCAAAAGTACATCGGCGCTGCCGGAAATACAGCCACTGATATTCGCAGTGCCATCCTTGAAACTGAGTGTTTTCCAGGTGCCTGTTCCTGTGCGGTATTGATAAACAACTCCAGACTGGAGGCCGGTGACGGTTTCGTTTTTGTAGTCGAGATGCAGCACCGGAGCTGCAGCAAGCCGAGGAAGATCAATATAGAGTGGTTTGGATACCATCGTCGTTTTGGTTCCGGAAGAGCGGAAGTAAATCCTGACACTTTCATCCGCCAGTGCGTATGCACTCACGTTGAGAGTGGCAGATGATGTTGTCCTCCATGATTTGTCTCCTGGCAGCAGATACTGAATTGAAGAGGTCATTCCAGAAAACACATAGGTATTGGAGTTCAAAACAGGCAGTGTCGGTTCCGGACTGCGGGGATAGAGATTGAATGTGACAGTACTGCTTACAGGTGCCGTTGCGGTAGCCGATTTGCGGAAACGAAGCGCCACCGGATAGGTTTCCCCCACCTGATCTATGAAAGGAGTAACACCCTCGGCAATTACATTTTCATCTACAGGCATGTAGTCTCCTCCGCCGAATTGATACTCCATAGAGGTTGTGAGGTTTTTGAAGGACTCATCAAGCCAGTTAATTGAAACGTTAGGAGCAGTGGGGCGGCCCGGCAAAACAATTTCAGTATACTTGGATTCTGGGGCGCTTTCACTTGCGGCATAGCGGACGCCGTATATGGTATCGGTAGTAGGAATGTCAAAGTGCATTTCCTCGTCTGTACACGGTTTCCAAGTTCTGCTCTTTCCCAAACGGTATTCCATGGAGCTGTCTACACCTTCCAGAACGTAGTAGCTCTTGCTGCTGTCCAGAACAAACCTTGGCGTACCGTGGAAATCTGCTCTCTCGTCAATCAGCTTGATTGTCAGTTCCCGAACATACTCATCCTTGTTATAGACATCTTTGGATCTTGCAGTAAAAGTGAAATGGAGTTCTGAGAGGGCGGGATCAATCTGAACCACTTTCATATCTCGATACCAAGCAACGGCACTGCCGTCAGAGCCATATGTATAATTATAAGCCCTATCAGTCAGCATGGTATACGATGATGTTTGTTCATCATCAAATCCGTCAACATAGCCGTAACCTTCACGATAATAGGTAATGATAATTGGTTCGCTAGAGTCAAAAAAGTGTGTGGTGGTATAAGAAGTCTCTTTGTTATATTTCTGAGAAGAAAGGCTAAGAGATTCGCTGATTTTTACAGTTTCATCCCCTGACTTAACGTATCCCTGAATAGAGGCAATACTGAAAGCAGTTAATTTAGTTCCACCGGCAGCTTGAGGTGAAATATCACCATCAGAAGGAAGGACGGCAATTTCAGAATTGGAGATATTCTCATCCATCTGGGAAGGTTCTTCGCTGGATATGTTGCTATTGGGAATATCTGTTGAATTCTCTTCTCCTGTTTTTACTCCTTCGTCCTCGTTTGGAGCGTTTTCGATGTCGGATTCGCCATCAGAGACTACAGACTCATCCTTGTCAATCGTCTCATTGTTGCTTTCTTCAGAAGACGCTTCTTCGTCCTGCTGTACATCGGTGTTATTTTCCATTACAGAGTCTTCGGGCAGAGATACATCGGAGTCAGAAATTTCCCCATCATCGACCTCAGCGGCATCAAGGGATGTATCTGTAACTACCAATTCATCTTCTTCTATAGCCATGGCAGTCATGGGACCCGTCAAAGTAAACACCATAATTATTGCCACAAGCATGGCCCAAAATCGTTTGTTCATCTTTTTAATCCTCTCTTATTTGATCAGTTCCTATTTGATAAGTTCTTCCAACAACTCATCCACGGTCTTGGCCCAACTGTTGGAAAACGCATCCAGAGCGGCCCCCCAATACGTCTCCAGCAGTTCGTCCAGGCTCATCGACCCATTCAGTTTGGACAAGCGCCCGTTTTCATCTACGCCCAGGGAATCGTTCATTACATCCAGCATAACCCTGTGGGCGTTTACCAGCTCTTTTGCCTCTGGAAGGTCCAAATCCAACGCCATCAATTCATGCCCCATACTCACGGTGTTTGCCAACGATTTACCTTTATACTTTTTGCACAGGGTATTGTAAATCTCACGGTCGCTCATTCCCGGATAAAGAGCCTCTCGACGGAATTCGCTCCCTTTACTTGGCTTTGGTAATATGACATTGGCGTCTTTGAGCTGCCGCTCACGTTCTGCCCACAGTTTTTGGGGAATGGTGTCTATCTGATCCTCTGTGTATTCATTCGGCCCACTACCATAGTGTACTGTGACGACCATCGGACCATACAGACCAGCCTGCATAGCCATAAAGGTGGGAAACGCTTTCTCTATGCGGGAGATAATGAGTCCATATTTCTCCGTGTTTGTCATGCCGCTGTAGTCCGTCTGGTCGTGGAGCTCCCGAATGGCCTCCAGCTTCTGCTGGTCGCTCATTTTGGAGAAGTCCGGGAGGGGCGGAACCTTTGCCGTCCCGGAGGCTTCTTCCATAGGTGCGGACGCCTTCGCTGCGTTTTCCATCATGGCACGGAAGTCCGCGCCTCCTGATGCCGCGCCCGCCGCAACGGACCGGACCTCGGGCGCCGCCTTTGGCCCTACGCCCTGAATCACAGAATCACTCCCTTCTGATGCTCCGTACAAAACGTGGAACCTCCCGTTCTCCAGCGTGAAAATGTCCTCCGGGAATTCCGGATTTCCCTGATAATGCGTCTGCAAAAGGACGAGCGCATCCCCAACTGCTTTCATAAATCCAGGACGGTCCTGTTCAATGGCTTTCGAGGCCGCGTCCGTTTTCCCTGAGACAGCGCCCTCTGCGCATTCGATATCATCTACCCCAAATCCGTAGCGCTTCTTCAGCACCTGGTCGATACAGCTCCGCTCATACGCCGCCTTGAGCTTCTTCATATTGGCGCTTATTTCCGGAGGATTCTCAGGTGCTTCAGAAGATTCTGCCTGAGTGCCTGACGCCGGCTCTGCCATCCGGGGGTTCGTTGTTCGGCCTTCTTTCCAATGCCCGCAGAAGGCGCTGACTGCGGTTTTAAGCTGGGACGTGTTGATAACTTTCTCTATCAGGGCGTTTTCCCTGTCCGTTCCTCCGGAAACGGAGAAGGTGAAATCTGGCGTGTTCAGATGGAAAGAATAGGATTTTCTGCAGTCAAAAGAAAGTCCCGCATTTGAAAAGCCTTTTTCGATCTCCTTCAGAACCGGCAGCATCCGCTGGTGAAAAGAGCCTCGGGCGGCCTGCTCCATCCGCTCCAGCCGGGCGCCCAGAAGACGCTCCGTATCCGTCAGGCCGGTAGAACACGCCCTGCGGGCCAGGACGCTCTTGTAGCTGGTCAGCACCCGCTCCTCTGCCTGAGGACTGCCGCTTTGGAGCATCGCCTTTACGTCGATGCCGGAGGTGTCAGGCGGGGTTTGGGCTCTTCCGATTTCCTCCGCGATTTCAGCCTGGGTATCCGGGTCCGCCAGAATCAGGGCGGAGGCCAGCCTGCGCCCTGTGGGATTTTCAAAAAAATCCCGGCAGGGGCTGTTCATATATGCCTGATCCTGACTCAGCAGCGCCGTGAAGCATGTAATTTTCTCCCCCAGGTCCAGAGACGCCGTCCCATATGCTACCGGAGCGGGCAGGCCGGGGACATCTTCTGCGCCGCCGGAGGCTGGGACAAAGCGGTCCTGCTCCGGTGAGGCGGCCCGCGCCTGTTCCGGCTTCGACACGGGTTTTGGCTTCTGCATCCGCGGGATACAGGATGATCTGGTTACTCTCATGTTCACCTCCATTATGTATCTAAGGGGATATTGGATAATATTCCCTCCCTTTTTCCTCTGTGCTTTTGTGTTGAGGCTCTGTGCATCCCCTATTTAATTAGACGATCCAACGAAGAAAATGCAACAGCTTTTTGGAAAAATTTTTCTGCGAAGCGTTGGGGCCGCAAAATTCTGAGAAAAACACCGCCACGTTCAATTTGCGAACATGGCGGTGCATTTTTAGAGCCTATACCGAAATTACTGATGAACATGAATGAATTTGCGCCAAACAATCACAGCGCAGGCAAATTGAATGAGAGCAAGGTAATTGGCGGCTTCTTTTCAAAACGGACCAAAAGTTTACGAAAGCGATTGAAAAAAGAGTGAGTAACCTCAACGATCCAGCGGCGGGCACGGAAGTCAGGATTGCGCTCCGACTCTTTCTTCTCCTCGCCGCGGGTCCGAATATGGGGCGTATACCCGCGCTGTTCTACCTTTTCCCTGCTGCCTGTATAGCCTGCATCCAGGCACAGATTCTGCGGACGTTCTTCATCCGGTTCCGGACGCAATGTCACAATATGATCCAGGGTTTCTTCCAACAGATTCACACTATGGGTGTTGGCACCAGAAAGAACAACCGATAGGGGAAGGCCCTTTTCATCTGTCAGTACACTGCGTTTTGTCCCCATTTTTCCTCGATCCATTGGATTCTTCCCAACGCACTCCAATGCCAGGGGTGCTTTTACCATGCAGCCGTCCAAACTTTGCCGCTCCCAATCGATTCCTTCCAACCCATTGTACCGTTCCAGGCCTTTACCCTAAATCTTTTCAAAGAAAACAGTACTTCCGCTTCCGTACTCACGGGGTAGCGCTTTCCACTGGCAGCCGGTCCGCAGCACATAGAATATGCCCTTCAGAGCCTTCCTTGCTGACATCGGTTTCCATCCTTGGCCGAGAGCATTCTTGTATTTCTTTGCCGGAACCCGATTTTTCTTCGGAATCTCCTCTTTGATCTCTTCCCAAAATTCATCTGAAATCGTCCACGCCTGATAGCTTTTTTTCGCTCATTTTTATCGCCCATAGCCATTATACCTCAAAACCTTTATTTTGGGATAGGCTCTTTAGTGTGAAGACTGTTCTGATGTCCAGAAGCCTGTGCAAGTCAGAAACCATTCACTTTACTGCCTTTTTCAAGCAGCTCGTAGAATAACTCCATGGAACCACGACAAGTGCTGGAAAAAGGAATTATTTTGCCTCGACCGGGAAACCAATAACTCACCTCTGTATCAGCAGGGGGCTGACTAGCATTATTCAGACCGAAAGTAACTTCAAATTCTTCTCCATCCAGTAAGAAAACGCGGAATTCATACAACGCTGTTCCGCCAAGAAACAATCCATATTTGGGAATCAGCTTTAACTCGTTTCCCGTATGGCGAAAGGAATTTACGGCATCAATGACAGATTGAATTTCGTCTTTTTCTGATACTTTAGCAACTTGAATGGGCCCATAGATTTTAATATAGTCCACATCCTCTGCTGAAAAGTTCATGACATTGATAGGACCACCTCCCCATCCATAGACCCAGGCGAAGAATATCAAGGCTACCAGTAAAGCTCCGCTAAGTAGCCATCTTGTCCTTATTTTTAATGAAAAGTGTCCCATATATATTGTCCTCAGTTCATGACATGATATATAGTGACTGGATATGTTCTGCTACTTTTTGAGTCTTTATATATAAGATTATCCTGCGTTCCACCAGTGGTCATAATTCGATATTGACCACCTAGAGGGTCCATAATTGTTACATATCGATTGCTCATATCTTTTGCATATCCACAAACAACAAAAAAGTGTCCACTTAATAATCCGTCATAAGCGGCCCTTGCTGTCATAGGTCTGCCATTATTGATGCCATTTCCAATATTTTTTACAATAATATCCAATGTAAGATTTTTTGAAAAAGTGGTAGCAATTACTCCATATTCATGTTTTAAAATGGTATTTATTATCGTATAAAATTTAGTTACATCTTCTCCACCAGCATATTTATTCATGATATCATCCATAGTTAGATTAACAGAGCTGTTAAGATAGCTACCAACACATATAGAGCTAGCGGCCCAGCATCCATTTCTCCATTTTGTTTCATTTTGATCTACATATTGATTGGTATGTGGAACATTGATCATACCACTTGTTCCCGGAGTTGGATCGGTGGTTATGGTTAAATCAAATTCCTTATTTGCAACAATCAGGTTGCGTTCAAGTTGATTTCCCATTCGTCCCGCAATATTAAAAACGCCAAGAGACATATCAGGATTATCAGTTTCAAGCAAAAATGTATATTCATAGCCATCATACATATATATACTTACACGATCAAAAATAAAGCAGATATTGGAAAGATTTTCTTTGGCTAAGGTCAGCTCATCACAGAACATTGTATTATATTCCGCCGTAGCTACAGTACCGCCCCCATCATATTCCTCCAGTCTTGCTATGATCAGTCCGCGAACAATGCCACTTTGGTCAAGAACTGGGTAGTATTTAAGTGTAGACACTTCAACAAGGGAACCATCATTACCAACTTCATAAAGGGGAATACTTTCCGCCATATAAAGATTGGTGATTTGGCCATCCTTCTGCCCAGGAATGATGCATTGCTGTGCAGCGACAGATACAACTTCGTTTGCTTTAGCGTAGACGGAACTGGAAGAAAGCGGCTCCAAATCAGAATCAGCGAATGCGATTGGGGCTTGTACTAACAGAACGAGAATTGCAAGAACTGCCAATAAAGTTTTTTTCATGATGATCACCATGCCGACCATTAAATAGCCTGCACAAATAGGGATGAAAGAGTGCAGACAAACGGTCGCCTTTCTTATAAAATTGAGTTGTGAAAAATGAGTTGTGGAAAAAGCATACTACAACGCATGGTAAAGCAAGTCGTAGATTGCTTTCAAAGTGATTTTGTCAATATTAGTTGACACAAAAAACGCAAAGGAATTAGCCCGTTAAACGGCGGCGGGCAGAGCGGCAAAGTATCTCTGGCGCTTCACCAGCGGCGGGAGGCCGCCGTTGGCGGAGCAGATGCGTCCGCGGTTCCAGTAGCTGATGAAGTACCTCCAGACCAAAGTCTTCAATTCCTCAACGGTCAGGCGCTCCGGGTCTAGGCGGCCGTAGAAGAGTTCGCTCTTCATCCTGACCCACATACTCTCGCAGCGGGCGTTGTCGTGGTAGCGCCCGCCGTCGCTGTTCATGCTCTGGCGGATACCATACTGCCGGACCACCGCCCGGTAGGCGCCGCTGGTGTACTGGGACCCCGGTCCGAGTGGATGACAGCTCCCCGTAAGGCCGGATAGGCTGCCGCCGCGCCGCTCAGTGTGCGCACACACAACTGTGCTTTCATGTTCGTGTCCATAGCCAGCCCCAGGACAGTGAGGTCGAAGCAGTCGAACATGGCCGAGACGTACAGCTTTCCATCTTTCGTCTTAATCTCGGTGATGTCGGTGATGCACTTTTCTAACGGCTTGTCTGCCTGAAAGTCCCGCTTCAGACAGCGTTTTTGTGGGGAGAGTACTATTACTCTTCTGACCAGTGATAGAAATCACATAGTCAACCGCCAGTTGAGCACTGCGGTTATCATCACAATTCCACACATACCCATCGAAGTATGGACCGTTATTGGAACCCAGCGTGAAGTTCTGACGCCTATATTCGCTCGTCCAGGAGTAGCCGCCCGACTGTGAATCGTAAGGCATCGCAATATCTCCGTCCTAGACAGCGAGGGTAACGATAACCCCATTGCCCAGATCGTAGACTTCCGTTCCACAATTCGTCTCAGCGGCAAATGCGGGGATGCAGAGCGCTAGGCTCAGGGCCAGAGCCAGAACCAGCGACGTCAGATTACGAATCTTCTTCATTATTTTGAAACTCATTTTCTTTTTATATTTGTTTTGAATTTGTTCAACGTGATGGGATACTGCTTAGAGCTGCATTGGACTATTCCTTTCGCGCCCCCGGAGGTGTGGGATCACCGGCTTCGTGTTCCTTCTGTATTATTAGACAGATTTTACCACAAAAGTGCAACACCCAATTACCAAAGAAAGGATGCCTTTCGGTACCCCTTCAGTTTGTCGAAAAGGTTTGCCTTTCGGCAGACTTTTTTGTTACGGTATGGTAGAATAGGGTGAGCCCTGCAAAACCTGCCAAGAGTTGTCAAGGCCCAAAAGGAAAAAAGGAAGAAAAATGATTGCAAGAAAATAGGTATAGCAAAGCAGACCGTTGTATTCAGGCGGCCAAAAGATAGGAACAAAAATCAAATGTTATTCAGTCTGCAGCTCCGCTAAATAAGTCTTGACGGTACCGTAATAGATTCTCGAGAACTTGTTGGCCGCAGCAGTCATGTAGACGTAGTAATGCTTGCCCTCCTGCCTTTTGCGGTCAAGGAACTGAAATACAGGATCATCAGCGGGGGCGTGTTGAATGAGCGTGGATATGACTTGAAAAAGCGTCTTGCGTAGTCTGGGAGAGCCACATTTGGAAATATGCCTGTTGCCCAAAAGGAAAAGGCGGAGAGAATCGCTTCTCCCCGCCTCCCTGGTTAATTACGCCGCCTTTTGAAATCGGATGTTCTTCGCCCGGTTCTGAAGCTCCTGGCCCAGGAATTTCAGCGTGCTGAACTCGTCATCCAGACCGTCCAACTCCCGGCGGAGCACCTGCTCGTAGTGCTGTTTCCGCGCCTCCAGGCCCTGAATCTTCAAGGCCCAGCGCTCCAGCACCGCCGGGCTCTGGCACCCGGAGTGGATGAAGTAGTCCGCCCGCTCCTGGTACTCGGCGATCTCCTTTTTCACCGCCGCGTAGAACTCCTCGGTCATCTTGCCCCTCTGCTTTTCGTCGTCGATGATGTAGAAGGAGTTGACTACTAGAGGAGTTTTTTTCTGGTTCAATTCTCCCAGGAAGTTAATAAATTCTTCGAAGACATCCACCTTCTCCATAAAGGTCCGGGGGACAAAGTAGAGGTAGCCGGTGATGCTGAGCTTGGTGGCCTCAATGGACCGCAGGAAATTGGAGCAGATCGTCTCCACCTGCTTGCGGTTGGCGCAGCGCTGATAGAGCTCAAACAGTTCCTCCGCCTGACGGCAGCATTTCAGCACATCCACCACATCGTCCATCACCAGATTATCACAGCGGAACGAGCCATCCCGCTTGTCGTAGCTGATGTTCGCCAGCTTTTCGTACTGGTTGGTCTGCTGATTCAGCGTTTCCTTCACCAGCTCCCGGGAGAGAACCTCCGTGGTGCGCTTGTTGTCCCGGCAGTAAGCCAGGTAGATGTGAGACTCCCCCATCCTGGTTATGGGGATGCGCTCCTGAATGTCGCCAGTGGCGGAGCGGAAAGCGTCAGAAACAGACAGCCGCTTGCCGCCGGTGTAAGGGATGCCCAGGTCCTCGCAGAGCTTGGCCAGAGCGTCCTTCTCCACCAGGAGATTCGCCAGAGAGAAGTAGAGGAACTTCCCCAGCATATGGTCCTTGTCGCCCTCAGCGGCGGCGACTTTTCCGCGCATATCAATGATTTCTCCCATATGTTCATCCTTTCCATTTACATCTCGGCAGTTTTCCGGCTCAAAAGGTAGTCGTCCACGCCCTTGTAGGCCGGATTCCAGGAATATTTGTAGTACCGGATTCCCGGGATTGTCTGAACCTCCCGGCGCATTTCGAGAACGGCCTTCCGCACGTTCTCATTGGTCATCTGGTCCATGTCCATCGCCTCCACGACCTCCCGGACGCCAAGCTCAAGCAAGGTATCCTTCAGTCCATGGATGGCGTTGACGCCGCCGACACAGACGAAGAGTGCGTCGTTTGCCAGAAAGCTGGCGGCGTCGCCCTTCAGCGGCCCCTCTGTGATGAAAGCCCGTTTGCTGGTGGTATTTCCAGTGACATGAACCCAGGAATAGCTGCGGGTCCCGTCAGGCAGTCCCCGGCTGGAAAGCCAGCGGTACTTGCGGTTCGGGGAATCCGCGTCGTCTAACCGTATTTTGAGGCCCTGAATCAGTCCGTCCCTGTTCCGGACGGGGATTAGGAAGCCCGTGGGACCACTGAGGGTCCATTCGCCGTAGTATGTACGAAAGCCCGGAAGCCCCAGCAGTTCATGGCCGCTGGCTCGAAGAAGCTCCGCGAGAAGTTTCCGGCTCCGGTCGGTTTCCGGCATACTGCGGTACTGATTTTCATGGATGCGCTCCATGGACAGCCCCCGGCCCAGCAGGTTTTCACGATGCCGGTCCAGAAGCGTCAGATGTTCCAGCATATCCGTGTATGCGGCGTGGCGCTGTTCCAATGGAAGCGGCTGCCGCTCCGTGTTTCGAGGCTCCGGCTGCCGGGGAAAGGGATAGAATTTTGTATCCCCGGACAGCTCCCGGAACGCCTCTTTGTTGGTGATTCCCTTGATTCTGGCATACAGGGAAACGCTGTTGCCATGAGCTCCGCAGAGGTTGCAACGGTATTGGTCCTTGTCCGTGTTGAGGCTGAGGTGGTATTTTCCCGGCCCGTGGTCGCCGCAGAAGGGGCAGCTGGCCTCGACCTCCAGACGCCGGAGCGTCCGGGAGTCGATGACCAGCCCGCACCGCCGGGCCGTTTCCACGATTGGGATTTTCTGATAGACCATGCGGCACGCCTCCCCCTTAATGCAAATCGGTCACGCGGCTTTCTGCTGTCCCGCCGCCGGGATGGGATTCAAAGGCTGAACGGAAAGCGCCGCTCCCCGCACACACTTCGCCATGATGACCTGACCTGTAGGCCGGACGTTGGCAAGATCGTCCACGGACTCCATATTGTCCACGAAAACCGGATAGTTCCGCCCGGTAAGGCGCTTCATCAGCTCGGAAACCTCCATGCCCGCACGAATCTTCTCGGACAGGGACAGCCGGTCATAGCGCCGTCCGGAGTAAGTGAACTTGAAAGCGTCCTTGACCTCGCCGGTGGACTTCACCACATCGTAGAGGGAAATCTCCACCCGGTTCATTTTCAAAGCGGAAAACAGCAGCTCCGCCCGCTTGGAAACGTACTGCGCGGCGTTGGCAATCTGCTTTTTCAGCGCCGCGATCTGCTCGTTGGCCTGGCTGATCTGTCTGTCAATGTCCTCTGGGGTTACAGTCGCAGACGATTCCACAGCTTTCAAATCAGCGGCGCACTGACGCAATTCCTCCCGGCACTCTTTCAGGCGGTCGAACTCCTCCTGGCTGAGATTGCCGTACTCGATGCTCATACTCAGCGTCTGGATCTCCTGCCGCATGGCTTCCGCCTGCTGGGAAATGGCCTCCGTCAACATCTGTCGGCGGGATTCCAACTCTGCGGCCTCCCGGGACCACTTCTCCAGATCGCCGACCTTGAACTGCTCAAAGGTACCGGCGGCTTTCCGGTCCAGCTCCTGGAGCTCCACAAGCTGGGCCCGCTTTGCCTTGCCCTCGGCGACGATGGCGTCAACGGTCTTTTTGATCTCCGCCTGCACCGACGGCAATGCGTCCGCTGGAATGGGCCGGTGACAGGTGGGACAAGGATTTCCCGCAGAGAGGCACTTGAAGTTCTGACTCTCCCGCTGGTAACGCGCCGCCAGATTCTTTACCTGGGCTCCCGTTTCTGCCAAGGGCTGAGCGTACCGGGACTGATACCGCTCCGCCTGTCTTTTGGCGATTTTCGCCTGAAGTTCGGAGAGCTGTTCCAGTTCCTCATAGCCGCCGCTGTCCCGCAGGGTTTCTTCATAGCGGTCGCTCAGTTCCACCAGACGCTCCTGCATGGCGGAAATATCCAGCCCGTAAAACTGCTTTTCCCCCAGAGCGGTCAGTTCCTCCCGGAGCGCGGCCTGCTTCTGGGCGGCGGCTTCGGCCATTTGGAGGCGAGCCTTGCCCTGTGCCTCCGCCTGGTTCCGCTGGCCCTGCATATAGAGAATGCGTTCCTCCAGATTCCGGATATCCGCCCGTTTGTTTTTCAGGTAGGTCATCGGAGAAAGCAGAGATTCATCCTTCAAAACGAAAGCCAGGTCGCCAGGAAGCTGTTCCAGAACTTTTTCCATCGGGAGTTCCGGAAGATACCGTTCCAGAAGATTCTTCCCGTCGTTTCCCAACTCTTCAATGAAATACAGGGGATTGAAGATGGAGAGGAACACGTCCCGCTCGCCAAAGAGGTCGTTCAGGTCCAGCTGGCGAATCTCGACGCCGTCATAGGTAATGCGCATCTTGCCGCCCTGCCGGGTACGGACCAGCTCATGGGCCTTCCCCGCGCCGTCCACAAAGCGCATGGCAATGCGGACGTCCGGATTGATTTCATTGTGCAGCCGGTCCAGCCCCCGCTCTCCGAAGAACGGGAGGCCCGTCACCGCAAAGGCGATAGCGTCGGCCACGCTGGTTTTGCCCCGCCCGTTGCCGCCGGTGATGACCGTGGGGTTGCCGAAGGTCAATTCCGTGGACTCCTGATAGCACTTGAAGCCGGAAATGGTCATGCCGGTGATCTGGAAAGACTTGATGGTTTCCACAGAACGCTCCTTTCCTACGCCGCCCGCTGGTCCGGCGGGAGAATGTCATAGGATTCCAGGACATAGTAGGTCACGGAGTCCTGTTGCCGGGTGGTCAGCTTCGTGTTCACCAGCACTGTGCCGGGCGCAAGCATGGGATGCTCCCCCTGAGCAAAGGCAGAAATCTCCTTGCCCTCCGCGTTTTTCAGCTTCAATACGGTGGTGGTGGACTGCATCCCCTTCTGCATCCGCATATCCGTGACGACGCAGGCGGTCTTGGGCAGGGTTCCCGGCTTTTTCTCCGGGGCCTGCTGCGGCTTCGGAGCGGGCTGGGCATTTCCGGCGGGAATGGCCGGGGTACCGGTCTGCTTGGGAAGCGCATCCGGTTCTCCGTCGTCGTCCTCCAGCAGAGACTGGACGCCTCCGGCGGAAACGAGCTTCAATCCCATGGCGCTCAGCATATCCAGATAGGCTTTATCCAGTTTGGCACGCTGGTTCTTCTTGATGACCCAGCTCTTGCCCCGCTGCTCCACTTCCACGAAAACCGTGTCCATGTTGTAGAGAGCGCGGCCAATGCCCCACTGAACAGCGGACCGCTTCATACTGTCGGAAAGACCGCCCTTGACGGACTCGATGTCCGAATCTTCGGCGCCGTCCCATTTGGTGATGAATCCCCGGCCCTCGAAGTAGATGGAGATGCCGCAGAGCTGGGATTCCTTCTTCCCCACGGCGTGCCAGGGCTTGAAGTCGTTGTACCAGTTCTCAGGGCCCACCACGCTGTCCAGCCGGTTCATAATGGCCCGATTGGTCACGTAGGGAACCGCAATGCCCGTCATCTGTCCCCGGGACTCGAAGGTTCTTTGCAGCCGCCAGCCCAGATCCTCCGCAGCGAAGGGCTTCATCAGCTCCTCGTGAATGCGCTTGGCGTCGTTTTTTGCCATTTCGTTACCTCCTCGCGATATTCATAAACTCTTTCAAGGTCTGCCCCTTCTCCTTCAGAATGTGGGAATAGTACACCGACGGGTCCTTCCCCTTCAGCTGCTCCAACAGGTCCCGGTACTCCAACTCCAGCTTGTTATTTCTGGGAGAAAACATATCGTTGTTGTTGGGAAAGCGCAGGATGTACGCCGCCAGGGTATGCAGCCGTGCCGGGTCCTTGTAGACTGGCAGGGCATTGTTCCCCAGGCAGATGCTGTTGTCCCCGTAGACGTTGGAAAAGGGATAGACAAACAGCGGTGTATCCGGGTTTAGCCGTTCGTCCTTCACCACGCCCAGATAGCTCTTCACAACTTTCTTTTCTCCGGTCAGGTACTGGAATCCAAACACCAGCCGGGGAATGGGAAAGCGGGGATACTCTGTGTCATAGTACGAAATATCCGCGTACAGCTCCGGGTAGCGGATGAAGTACCAGGTATGCTTCGCCGTCTGTGCGGCCGCGAAGCAGCCCTCCGGCAGGAATCCGGTGGCGTGGACCTCATCATCGTACCGGCTGGACAGGAAGCATCGGGCCAGGGCATCCGGAGCGATGGATTTCCGGGAAATCACGCCGTTTTCTTCCTGCTCCACAAAGACCTCCGCCCTGCCGGGGGAAATGCGCAGAATGGTGTCGCTGCTGCTGTTCATTCAGGCCGCCTCCTGTTCTGTAGGTTCCGGCACATCGGATGTTTCCGCAGCCAACGCTTTTTTCAGCCGTGCGCAGTGGGCTTCAAGCGTATCGCGCACATCAGCCAGCGCCTCCGGCAGTTCCGAGTATCCGTAGAATTCCTCGCCGTCCAGAATGACCAGTCTGGGCTTTCCGCACTCACCGTCGTAGAGCTGCACGCCGTAGTCATAAGCATCCAGGCAGAAGCAGCCGTACACGCCCTGTTCCCCCTCTTTCCGAAGGGGAGAATGGTCCTTGTCAACGCCCATCTTGTTTTCATACAGCGCACAGAGCCGGTAAAACTCCGAGATGACAGGATCGAAAAACACCATTGTCTCAATTCCGGCTCTTTCGTTGTAATACTGGCGGAACTCCTTGAAGATTCTGTAAATGCCCTCCCAGGCAAGGGAATAGCAGTCCTCACAGACCTCCCAATTGCCGCAGGTTTCCAGTACACTGTCCATCAGTCCGGCGTCATAAATTCTTTTCGCCGTGGCGAGGAACTCAAAGGTGCTGGGGTCGATATCAAACATCATGGCGCACCTCAGCAGAACCGCCGGACCTTGCAGGCCGCGGGCTCCAGATTGGCCACAGCGCCAACCATCTGCATCAGCTTCTGCCCCTCCATCTCCAGGGACTCGCAATAATCGGCGATCTCCCGGATGTCCTCGGAGTCGAACTGACTGAAATCAATGTCTTTCAGGAGTACCGTTTCATTCCGCATCAAAGGCCGAAGCACCTTCTCCATCAGATACGGATTACACATCTCCGTGGAAACGACTTCTTCCTCTTTTGCCTGGGCCAGCTGCTTGCAGAGGACCTTCAGATCCATTTTCATGTCCGGCCCTCCGCCTGCTCCAGCGTGACCATGCTCAGGGCATAATCCGCCGGGGTGCTCTCAACGGCCTTCTCAAAGCCCGGTTCCGCCGTGGACCGCTTTTGCTCTGCGTAGTAAACGCCGCAGTCCGGCAGAACCACACCCTGGGCCATGGCCGCGTGCCAGAAAATGTGGCCCTCAAGACGCTTGTTGGTTCCGTCCAGCGTCACGGGGCAGATCAGGATATTTCCCGCCGTCTGGAGCTTCTCAAGGCCCGATTCCATCAGCGCGTCACTGACATGGTAGGCAACGGATTCCTCCCGGAACTCCCTGGCCCGGAAATACAGACGCAGGAAGCCGCAGGGGTCGTCCCGTCCCAGCACAACGCCGAAGGGGGCCGAAATCTCCACGCCCCAAGGCCGCGCCGCCGGGTAAAAGCGGTCATACAACCTTCCCAAACCCGGGAACAGCATCCGGCTTGTCTGCGTCCAGATGGTTCCACAGGCATGGGCCGTATTTTGCGGCAGTCCCTTCGTAGAAAAGACTACCGCCAGATGGTTTGCTCTCATAAAGTCTCCTTCCTCAGTATTCCGAGGGCAGCAGAATCGTGGTGTACGATCTGTCCCACTCAGTGATGATCCAGAATTTCGTGCCGCTGCTGCTCTGATAAGCGGACAGCAGGCGTTCTCCAGCTTTCAGAGCTTGGTCGTTCGCCTTCCAAGCCGCCTCAGAGACAATGCCCCAGTCACCGCGCATATGCCGCTGAAGCGCGGCCAGCAGCTCCGGCTTGGGCACCGCATCCAGCACGGCAGGGGTCGCCGCCAGACGGCCTGTCGGAACAACAGGCTTCCGGCTTTTTTTGTCACTCATAGCTTTTCTCCTATGTCAGCGCCTTGAACCCTTTGGGCGTGAGAATGTTGAAAATCATCTTGTTTGAGATGGTTTCGTGGATTTCCTCGCCCATATGGTCCCCTTTGTAATTGAACCGGTCCTCGGATTCTGTGCGGACCACCTTCACGATACGCCCCTTGATGATGTGGGGATGATCGCACTCGATCAGGCCGTTGATCATGCCGGAACCGCCCACCAGCCCGATCTGGCTGATGGACAGCGGAAGCAAGGGCCGTTTCGTGCCGTCGTCCAGCTCGCTGCGCCGGGACATCATCTCCGTGAAGCTGGCAGAGCGCCGAAGCTGCTGTTTTAGCTCCTTTTGGTTGAATTTTTCGCCCTGGAATACCGGCACCTCCAAGGGCTCCCCCGGGAGGGCGTACCGGTTTTCCGGCAGCTCTGTCAGGCTGGGAATGGAGGCGGGATTCTCCGCGTGCCGTTCCAGCCAGAGGGTGTCCTGGGGCTCCTGATCCCGTCGCTTTCGGATTCCGAACACCGCCACCTGCTTGAATCGCTTGAACTCCGCGTCGGTAAAGCGCCAGACGGATAGATCGTTGAAGTTATCCGCCAGCACCCGGCAGATATCCGGCGTCAGGCGATAGTAGGGGATAACGTAGATCAGCAGTCCGCCGTAGGCCAAAGTTGGAAGGGATTCAATCAGGAAGCGCTTCTCATGCCGGGATTTCCCGCCGCTTTCGTTGAGAACCGATAGGTAGGGTGGGTTCAGATACAGCAGATGGAACGCCTCCCGGCTGACTCGGCTGTAGAAGAAGCTGCCAAAGCCCACACGGTGAAGCCTTGTCTGTGCTTCCTCCGCTCGGCTCTCATCCAGTTCCATGCCGTAGGCGTAGCAGTTGTTGCCTTGGGCCAGTTGGCGCAGGGCCTTGCCGCAGCCACAGCAGGGGTCAAAAAGATTCGTGGTGACGCCTTCCGGAAACTGGATACCCCGCAGCATCAGCGAAATGTTGTCGGGGTCTGTGGGATAGTAGCCCATTTTGACGTTGTTCATCAGCCGCCCGATGATGGCCGCGTTGGTGGTCCCCTCTACCGGGAGTTTCCCGGCGAAGGCGTGGAGCACATCATAGACGGGGCGGTAGTTGCCGCTCATGAGGTCAAATCCCAGCAGGCCGTCCCGGATCTTTCCGGCGGTCTGGGCGGTCTGGTATTCCTCTGCCTCCATCAGAAGCAGGCCGGTTTCGCTCAGCGCCTCCGCCAAATCCCGCCGGACTTTTTGCAGCGTTGAGAAAGCCTCCCGCGCCGCCAAACGGTTCTCAGAGCGGTACTTTTCCACTCTGGCCCGCCAGATCACAAGGGACTGGGAGAGGTCCAGGAGACGCTTCTGCGCCTCCCGGAGCTGCTCCGCCGCGTAACAGCGGGTTCCCTCAGGCTGCCCGGTCGTACTGGCCACCGCGCCGCTCATGAATGCCGCCCTCCTTTCGCAGAGCGCCGAACTTCTCCAGCAGCTCGGGGTAGGACAGCTTCCGCAGATCCTCCGGGGTCAGGAAGCGGTTGTGCCCACCAGTATAGTCCCGGAGGTTCCGGGCCGTGCGGTACAGCAGCACATACTTCCCGCCGCAGAACTGGGAGAGCTCGATGCAGACGCCGCTGTTCTCCCACATCCCGATCAGGATGCACTCACCGGAGACAGCGATGCCATCGGGGTTGGACGTGACCTTCGCGTCCCGCAGGCCCAGATCCTTGGCCAACGCCCGCAGGAACACCTTGCCCAGGTTCAGGAAGGTCTTCTTCGCCCCGTTGGGGCCGCACTCCCGCTCGCCGCAAATGTAGCTGAGGTTCTGGCTCAGCAGACCCGCCAGCCGCCGAATATTGTTCTCCTGAGATTTTACTGACATTGCAATTCCTCCTCTAAAAAATGGGCAAGGAGTCCGTGAACTCCCTGCCTCAATTCAGGCGATCAAGCCGCCATCTTCTTATTTTTGGGCGCATTTTTATCCTGCCGGATAGAAAAGCGCTTCTCCCGGTAGCCGCGCAGGTGGAACGTACCGCCAGCATCCAGCACACCGTAGATTCTCCGCTCCTGAAGCACGGTCCGGCCATTTTCCGCCGTGACCGTCCGCTCCAGAATGAATCGTTCCCCCATGGCGCTCACGCGGCGGGGCGGGACGAGTCGTCCGGCATCTGCTGGTACTCCGCGTCCATGACCTCGCCCGTGCAGAACACAGAGCGAAGCAGGGACAGTGCCACCTGGAAGGGCCGCAGAAGCGTCGCCAGCAGCATCCAGAAGGAATGCACGCGCTTCACCGGCGGCAGGTTGACAACCTCAGCGGCGTCGATTTCACCGACCTCATACAGGCCCACCGTCAAACGGGTCGTGGCCACATAGTCGGCGCAGAGATAGCAGGACACCACGGCGCTCTCCGAGGCCATCACCTCAGCCGCCTGGACCCGCTTCGCATTCAGGCGCAGGCAGTACACCGCCGCCGCCTCGATCTCCCGGGCACGGATGCCGTCCGCCGAGATGGTCCCGGCCAGGATTACGCCGCTGCCAGTGATGGTCTGGGCCTTCAAGCCGTGGGCCACCTTCAGGCAGCCGTTCACCACAAGATGCTCTGTTTCCAGCGTGTCATAGGCCACCGTTCGGCCCTTGGGGATGCAAATCGTTTTCATAACAGTCTCCTTTATTTGTTCAGTTTCTGGCGGTTCACCATGCGCTTCTCGCCGTCCCACACGTTGTAGTGGCAGTCAAAGACCTTCCGCCAGCCTTCTTTCCCGATGGCACCGCACTCTTTGCAGCGCCAGTCCCGGATAAAAAGCCCGGTTCCATCTTCCACCAAATACTCCAGCCCGCCGCCGCAGAGAGGGCGGATGCCGGGTTCGTCGACGGGGCCGTCCTCCAGAATGACGCCGCAGCGGGCAGCATAGGCCAGCCGCTCCACAGCGCTCAGTCTGGCAAAGTCTTTCGCGGCCTTCACCACATCCATGAGCCGGTTCTCCGACAGCAGCGCGGACAGCTTTTCACGCACGGCGGCGTAAAGCATCTGATCCGTGCTGGAGAAAATGCTGTCCTTGCCCTTCGCGTCAAACAGTTCCATTCCAAGGTGGAACACAACCGGATCTTCGCAGTAGAGCTTCTTAAACTCCTGGTAATCCATGAATTTCCTCCATTCCTACGCCGCTCTGGTTTCGTGCAGCTTTACAGGCAGCACCATGGCGAAATCATTCCGGCCCTCCGCTTCAAGGATGATGGGGCCGATTTCGCCGTTGAGCTTCACTCTCACCTGCTTTATGCGGCTTTTTTCTTCTTTTTCCGCTGTTGAATCGTTGGCCGCACGTTGACAGTCTTCGTGGAAAACGTCGCTTGCCGCACGGTGCTCTCGCCTAGGGCCAGGATGTTGTACACAATGCTCACCACCGCCATGGCCGCCGTGATGTTGGCCGCCATGCTCTGGGGCGCGGAAACCGACGCCTCGGCGCAGCTCAGCTCCGTGGGGAACTTATCTGTGTCCTCCAGCACATCGGGATAGGCCGTTCCGATGGGTGGATAAATTGTTCTGCCTGTCTGACGGATGCCGCACACCACCTGGCCGGTAAACTCCCCGTTGCCGGAGTCGATGTAGATCAGCTCCCTGGCCTGATGGAAAATCCGGTGGCAGAGCTGGCGGGATTTGTTGTTGTCCACCGCCCCCAGCAGGATCACCATTTCCTTGATGACTTCCTGCCCATAAGTGCCAACACGCCACTTCTGCGGCGTCAGAAGCCGGCGGAGCTGTTCCTCGGATTCCACAAAGGACGGAACATACTCCGTTTCCATGCCAAACACCGTAGAATAGCGTTCTGCCAGCACTTTGGCCTTGTTCTCCCCCAACTCGGCGGGCGTGAAGTTCTGCCGCACCAGATTCTTTTCCTCCACGATGTCGCCGTCGCAGATGATATAGCGGACGGGGCGGTCCAGGGCATAGAGAAGGCGATACATATGGGGCGCGATATGGCCCCCGGTTCCGCCCGCGCCAAGCTGGACGATCTTCACTGGCCGCGTTTTGGAAAATCTCATGCCGCCTGGGCCTCCATCCGGGTCTGATACTTCAGGATATCCGCGTAGGACAGCCATTCCGGTTTTTGTTTCGCAGAGAAGCTGTTCCAGAGAATCTTCATGGCGCAGATGTGTTTCTGCACAGTTCCGGCCCAAAGGTATTTCGCGCACCGGTTTCCTTCTCCGAGGTAATACTCGCAGTCCATACGGAGACGGCTCAGGAGCTGGTAACGCTGCCCTTCACCCATTTGCAGGACCTCTTCCTCAAATTCAGTCGCCGCTTTCTTCGAGTGTGCCGCCCGAAAGGAAACCGTTTCTCTCTCGGGCATCTGCCAGAAGTCCGAGGCGCTGGTATGCACGTTGTCACGCCACTCGCGGGGAAACACAGCGCCCAGTCCTTCAATCACGGTGCCGGGGTCCAGCTCCTGATAGGTCCCGCCGCAGGACATCCGGACAGAGATATCCGGGAAAAACCGGTCCAGACGGCCCAGCACGATATAGAGCCGGGTGGCCCGTTCGTCCTGGTCGTCCACAGGGGAGAATTTCGCCGCCATACTGTTGTGGCTGTGGATGTCGGCATAGTGGAGATACCGGCCCTCCGACAGCGTATCCCGGCTCAGGTCCGCGTCGATCCGGGCCTTGGAAACATCCTGCCGGGGAATGCGGACGGTAAACGCCTCCGCCTCCTTATCCCAGAGGATATGAGCCAGGGCTTCAAACTCCTGACCGCTTTCCATGTAGCAGCGGAAGAAGGAGATGATCTGCTGGAGCAGTTCCAGGGGGATCAGCGGCAGAGCCGGGGTAAACCCGGCCCTGATCTGCTGAAAGTCGATCACCTTGTCTTTGGGGGCCACGAACTCCCCCAGCTCCGTTTTTCGCAGCTCATACACCCGGCCGTCGCCGCCGGGAATGAGGCAGATAGGTTTCTCCGAGGCACGGGCTTCCTCCAGCGTCCAGAACACTCCCTTGTAGGACGCGATGCCCTTGCTCTGGGCGGTGACTCGAGGCTTTACGAGGCAGTCCGGATTCTTGTCCTTGGCTTTTTTCAGACCATCCAGGAACGCCTTGGACCGCTCGATCTCCTCTTTTACGGAGCGAATGGTGGCGCCCTTGGGGTCCGTGATGGCCTTCGTCACTTTGCCGTATTCCACCGTCCAGGAAACCCGCTTGCTCTCGGACAGCTCAGGGAAATCGTCCGACTTGGCGATGCGCAATTCCTCGAAGGTCTGGCCCGGGTCCGTGATTTCCTCTCTGGCGCTGCCATAGAAAAAGACGGGCGCTTTCTCAAAAAGAGATTTCGTCTTGCTCTGGGCCGCTTTTTCCTCCTGCTTGCCAAAGGCCGCCGCAATGGGATTAGCCTCCTCCGCAGGCGGCGCAGGCTGTTCCGCAGATTCGGGCGTGGGAGGCTCTTCCTCCGTGCCCTCAGTCGTCTGAAGGGGCTGCTCCGCCGGTTCCTCGGTCTGGGCCGGCTCAATCGTTTCCTCCGTCTGCTCCGCCGGAGCGTCGAAGGGGTTCAGGTCGCTGGCGGGTTCTCTGCCGCCAAAGATCGCGTTGATGTCCAGTCCTTCTCCAGAAGCGTCTTCCGCGAAGGGCCAGCTGCCGTTGTTGGTGTCACTCATAAGTTGCTGCTCCTTTCATTTTTCGGACAAAAAAGGCCGTAACCGCCCTAAAGGCAATTACGGTCTTCTTGTCCTTCTTCAATTCCTTCCAGGTCGCTGCGGTGCGGCTGTACCCGTTAAGGGTATGCCACAGCTCTAAGCGGCAAAGCCGCTAAGAGCTGTGCAAAGGACATACTCCACCCCCTCTTTCGCCGTTCCTCCCTAACTTACTCCGCCCTAAAATGCTCCGCCCTAGAATACAAGTCCATTCTATCATCCCGGCATAGTGTTGTATAGGTGAAGTTTTGTCAACTAAGGCGCAAGAGAATAAGGCCGCAAAAGCATGTCGCTCTTACGACCCTATGTTATGGATTTTATCTGATTTTCAGGATTTATGGCCTGACTTCAAGGGGAAATACAGGTCACAGACTATCTCTTTCTGTCAGATATTCTGCCTCTCTGCCGTCTGCATGCAAATCCTTGGAAAAGCTGTTGAGGTTGTTCAGAAAGGTTTCCCAGTCCGAACTCTCTGTCATATGTTCATCGGTTTCCATAAAGATCCCCCCTTTTTTCGTATCAGCATATACTATGGTATCTATCTTGTCAATGCTACCGTCTTCCGCATTCATACCCTCTTGCTAATCAGTTCCCGGACGATATCCTCACCCGTCAGCTCATTGGTACGGTAGATATTCTGGCAGAACGTCTTCAGGCTGAAATCCATGCCAGGGCTGTCGCTGTCCAACAGGACGCCGATAATCGTGAAGCGGCGCTCCGCTTGCTCCTGCCGCAGCTCTTCCTGAAAATCTTCCGGCATCACCGGGATAAAGAAGAACGGGCTATGACCCTTTGGGATATCCATGCTGGTGGCATTCTGAAAGCAGTTCTGCGAGGAGGATATGATGGCGATTCTGGAAGCATCCATCCCTCCAGCCGAAAAAAGTGGGAACGATAAAGGGAACGACGGCCCACCAAACAGGGGCATGCTGATGTTGGATGCTACCTGCTGTCCTGCGGATACTGCCTATCCCCAGGATGTGAATCTGCTCAACCAGGCACGGGAAAAGCTGGGGCAGATGGTGAACGAGAACTGTGAAAGCACCGGGGAGAAGAAGCCGAGGATATACCGCCGGTGCGTGGGATATATTGTTCAATTTGCGCAAAATGGTGTTAAACTGACTGAAAAGCAGAAAAACCGCATAACTCTAGTGACCACAGTTTACGAATAGCAGCACATCATGTTCGAGAGTGGGACCCACAGCATTCCTCATCGGATTGTCAGTCTGGCTACGCCCCATCATCGGGAGGAAACCTCACTCCAACACCGAGCTCAGTGAGAAGTTGTACATCAGTCTAGTAGACGGGTACGCCCAGATCGAACGGCTGGATTTCGAGATGTACAATGAATTGGAGGATTTCTGGAATGCCGTTTTCCGCTATCGTGACCGCCATGGCCGCTGGCCGGAGCGCATTCAGGTGGACAATGTTTACCGGAACCGGCAAACATTGACCTTCTGCAAGGAACATGGAATCCGTCTATCCGGCCCGTCTCTGGGCAAATCGCCTAAGGCTCAGGATCTGTCCCGCCAGCTCAAAAAGCAGGAATATCAGGACATCTGCGACCGAAACGTGGTGCCGGGTGTCTTCGACACCGGCAAGACCGCTTACGGTCTGGATCGTGTTTCAGTGCGCCTGGAGGATACCACCCGATACGTCATCGGCGTGGACCTGCTGCTCGTGAACCTGATGAAGTAGCTACGCTCCCTTTTCCGTGTGCTTTTCCTCTGCCTTTTTCGCTGGGCTTTTCTTTTATGCGGTATTTCCTGTTTTATGCAGGTTGCGTAGTAGGCCCTAGATATGGTGCTCCAACGGGAGCAGTCACAGAAAAGCCTGATTTTCTACAGTGGCCAAGGCGGGTAGTACGCCGCTGCTGCTTACCGTCAATGCCTAAAGACCACATGTATCCACTAGAGCATGTCCTGCAAGGTTGGTCCTTGGAGCCTTTTACAATATTATGCTCCCACACCTTGCTCTTGGCCAGGTTCCCCCTGCCGTTTTTAGACGTCCTTCCATTCTGTTGCTTGAGTTTATCTTCGCCGCGTTTTCTTTCGATTTTTCTGTATTCTTTTTATCCGTTTTTTCAAGAAGGACTCACCGCACAAAGCCCTGCTCATTTCCCATTCTGCGAATTTGATCCAGCCACTCATAAATCTCCCATTTGCAGAACTGCGGTTCTCCGTTCGCGTCCACCACTTCCTCCAGGGCTCGAGCCATAACCGCATATTCGCTTTCCAGCGAAGTAAAAAACACGCCACTGTCATCCGTATTGATGGATACATTGACCTGGGCGCATCTGCGGAGTTCTTCCGTGGAATGTACTAGTCCCCGATTATATAAAGCAATTATTGGGTGCTTACTGTATTCCCGGAACGTACTGATTTTGGCATTTGATGTGGGATTGCTCTCAACTGCTAAGCCATGTCGGGCAATATCAAACTGCATCCTGTGCTGTGCCGCTTTCACGGCTGCTATATAATCCTGGTTTACCGTAATGTTCACAATTTCCGTGCCCGCGTATTTTACTGCTTCACTATAATGATAAAAATAATAAAGCAGACTGCATTCCGGAATATATCGTATACCCGCATCTTGGGGACAGACTTCATTCAGTCGATGCCGTTCCCAACTGTCAACTGGAATCTGAATCGGTTTAAAATACCCTTCCCGATATAAGGCCGGATCATCTCCCCGCAGCATCCAAGCGCGGCAGTATAAATCGATGGAAAAATCACACCTGTGCCTATGGTATTGCTTAGCTTCATAATCGTTTTTGTAGAAACCCTCCGCAGCGTTCATAATATAATCCAGCTCTTTTTCCTCCATATTGCTGATATAAACGCGATTAAAGTAATACCCAAATTCTTTTTCCAAAAAATGAACAGCCTGATCCTGCTGAGGGATATGGTATCTTTGAATGGCATGGTACAGCCAAGCAACATTATCAATATAATCCTGCACTGGCAGGGAAATCTGCATATTTTTCACCTGATACCACTCATATGGATCTAAGCATAGGGCTAGCGCATGACCCAGGCGGTCCCCACAATCCAATCCCAAGAAACGGATGGCCTCATCAATCGCGCGCAGGCCGTCCGCCATGTCCAGGAAATCCTCTCCCACATGATAGGTCTTTCGCAGTCGAGGCAGCAGCACCTGTTCTCCAAGTTCCTCTTGTAGGCAGATATGCTCGCCCAACCCACGGAATACAGAGGCAAAAACCTCCGGCCGACAGCCAATTTCCTGGGAACAGGCATCAATCCCGCCTACCCGGCAGGCAAGCTCTGCATAACGTTCCCGGAACAGGCAAATGGCGCGAGCAGTTCTTTCCACCTTCTTGCGATAGCGGGCATGCCTGCATTCCGTGTAAAAAAGCCGACTTCCCTCCTCACGGCTTTTTTTGATACGCTCCAAGCCCTCATCCTGCCTTTTGATGAAGTGGAGCACATAATAATACCGTTTCTTCAACGGTTCCGGCACAGCGTCCACAGAATCCTCGCCGGGGAGCCAAAACTCCCGATCCTGTCTTCCGGCGTTTTCCAGCGTTTGAATATCGTTTCGGATCCTTTCCGCGGTATCCCTTGGGGCAATCCGTACCTCCATCTCCCGCAGATATTCGGTATGCTTCAAGGGTTCCCGGATTGCAAGACGGGCAATCTGCTCCTTTGACCTTGCATCCTCCAAAAAATAGCCTTTTCTGTCTTGAACCCGCTGGAAGTTGTCGAATCCGGTTCTCTGATCCACCTGAACAAGCTTCGTCCGCAGCTTGATCATAATCAGCAGATAGGCGTAAAAAAGATTATGTTCCTCTCTGCAAAGAGACGGATAGGTCAGGTAAATGTCCCGAATCACCGAATACAAAAATAAACGCTCACCGCCGAAAAGCGCATATTCCCTCTGTCCTTTTATCTGCTGGTACCGGGACATCCGCAGCATATAATCCATCTCCTGCGTCCCGTTCTGCAAGGTCAAAATCTGATTTTGGATCTGGTCGCTGTTAATATGGATATTCTCCGGATACTTCAAAAGGCGCTTTACCCAGCCCAAAGTCCAGCTTGTCCCAAAGCCTCCTTCATCCTTCCAGCTCCCGCTATCTTCTTTGCTGCCCCCGTCTTTCGGCCCACGTTCCGGTAAAAAACCGTTCAGCCTGCTGCACAAGTATGCACGGATTAATGCCGCCTGGCGGCAGAGCGTCACCAGAGAATCGGCCCGGCTCGCCGTATATGGCTCCACGAAAAATTTTTCCTTGGAAAAGTATGTTTTCTGCTGCAGGCTCCATTCCTTTCGGTCAATTTCCAGGAGCCTCTTCATATAAACCCCTTCCAAAGGCTTGTTCATCAAGTTCAGCCAGGAAACCTGGAAATACGGAACCGAGGGCCAGAGGTGCATATGATGCTCCGAAATTCCCCTCCGGAGAATTGCATTCAGCGCCTCATTGTTCTGGCGTACAACGACGCTCCAGGTAAAATTCAGCCGTTCACTTTCCCCAGCGGCCAGATCTGAAATCACATACATTGCAGAAACCGGGATTTCCTCGCCAATGCTTTGAATCAAGTCCCGCCAGCTCAACATTTCTGTATAACGGCAAAGCACCTCACCATTCTGCATCAGTAGCAGATATTCGTCCAGGTCCGCCAACAGCTCAAATACATGGATTTTCCCCCGCTGGGAAACGCGCATACGCTGGCGGTCCCGACGGCACATGGCGTCGCTGATGGCCTCCATCTTCTTTTGGCACTCCAGCTCACTGCACCGCTCGTATAGCTTCTGCGTCCTCACTGCCAGCCGCGCCGCCTGTTCGCAGGAGATGTCGTCGAAATACACCTCCCCATCCAGCACGTTTCCGATCTCCACCTCGCAAAATAACGCCTTTGTCAATGCACACAGGTTTTCAATGGTGTGCGCCCTTTCTTCTTTTATCATGATTGTTTAGATATCATATCGGGCTTTCTAGGAGCTTTAGCTAAATTAGCAAAAAATGATATAAGGAACTCCTCAAGCAATTCCTTAACTCTGTTCTTTACATCACATTTCTTGGGCAATTTTCCACAAATATAATCGATAAAAGGACAAGAATCATATATTTCCTGAAATTTTGACTTACCCGCGCCAGAAAGGCACTTGTTATAAAAATCATCCTGCTTTTCCAATGCTGTACTGATGTTATTATAGAGCTCCGTACATTGTTTTAAAAAGTCTTTGGGTTCTATCTCCCGCTCAAACCGGTTATCCGAATTGTTCTGCTGTCGTTTCATAATGTTATACATCATATCAAAGTGCTGAAACGGCATTGCGCAATGGCCATATTTCTCCCGCCAGCTTGTATATTCTCCTTTTAAAGAACACTGACTAATTATTTTTTTCGCTTCTTTTTCTTCTATTCCCCATCGGCCAATCAGCGAACACAATGTATGATCTACATCTTCAAAGAAAGTATCTGGATCAAAGGAGTTAACAACAAAGTTAAAAATGTTGAAACACGCAGAATCCGCATTTATCCCAAGAGAAAAATCGTTTATTCCTTCTTTTTCCCAATACCATCCATATTTACAGGGTTTATTAGCCTTGTGAAGTTCTGTAAAGAACATACTAAACAATTCAATTGCCGGAATCAAATATCCTATCTGCTTATACAATTCTGTAATTTTATTAGAGGATTGACATAATTCATCAATCACACCAAAGGAGGTGCACTGAATGCGAACATATGCGTTTAAAACTCCTCTGATATCACATGCCCCAGCTTGTGTAATATTTCGACCATCTATAACACCATCCGCTATCCATTTTACAACAATCTTTGGAAAGAATTCATTTGCCCACTGACCGGCAACCGAGCTTCCTATAACCCTTTTCAATAAAACAGTCTCGTCATTTTTATCTAAATATGGCAACACTACAGAATAAGAAGCTAAAATACACTGCACCATCTTCTTGGAAAAGACCCTTTTTTTTCCACCTTCTGTGCGGGTCGATTGGTAAAGGTTATAAAGTAATTCTCCATAGCTGTACCGCCAATCATCCTCCGCTTTTTCGTCTTTTGTCCTGCCGCCTGTCACTACTTCTTTTATCATCTTGTCCAGTTCTTTGTCTCTGTCCCTGTCTCTGTTTTCCAGCGGTTTTCCGCTCTCTGCACGTTGGGAACCACGCTGGGAGCGAATATAGTTGATAATATCTCTGCTTCGGCGGTCAACCGTCTTCTCCATCCATTCGCTGAATAGGGCCGCTTCCGCCCCTGTTAAGACGGCAGCGCTAAAATGATTATAGATATAAGAAATCAGCTTGGAATAGCTATAATTTTCTTCCTTCTCCTGCTCTCTCAATTGCAGAGCCAGAACCAAATCTGTCAGCCTGCGCAGATTCTGCTCCTCAAAAAAATGCTTCTTCTGTCCGCCTGCATCGAAAAAACATCCATATTGCTCGGCTAAATAGCAAAGTGTAAGCTCCTTTGATGACAGCTTAAAAGGTTCCCCTCCATTCTCCAATTCCTCTTTCACCTTGGGGAACGGTTGGTGAGAGCTTCTTTTTTCAATCTCGATTTGCAGGCGATCCTGCGCCATAGAATCTTTCCACGCCAGATTGGGCATATATATTTTTTGTCTGGCCGGAATTATTTTTGTCAGGTACTGTTCTACTTGGTGATTTTCTGCATCCGCGTCATCAAGTTTATATTTTTCTTTTATGTACGTCCGGCAGTTAATTTTCAAAAGTGCGTCGTCATAGGTCATTAGCACAATGACACCGGGAATTTTCAAATATTCGTCAATCTGTCCCAAAAGCGTATAAACGCCCTTTCTTGGCTCGCCTTTCACCGGATCCGGCATATAACGGTCCACATCATCCAAGGCGATCACAAGATAGGGCGTTCGGGCACAAGAATTCCAACCGTGGCGAAAGTACCCCCTACTCTCCGCAGTAAATTTCAAGAAAGACTCCACCAGGGCCTGGAAACTGTCCGCCAAAGAAAAGCTGCTGTTCAGGCTCTGGAGGCGCAGCAACGCGGATTCCCCCGGCTCAAACTCACTTTTTTCATTCAGCGTCATAATCGCCTGATACACCCGCTCAAACTGCCGGAACAGTGCCCGCGTTTCCTCCCGGTCCGCCATTCCAAATCCCTGTCCGCCGGATTCGTCAATCAGCTCCCGGACATACCGGAACATCCTAGCCAAAATGATTTCCATAACGTCCTCGCTGGATTTCAGGACGCTGGCATCAATATAGCGCAAAGGGACAAAATAAACGCTGTCCAGCAAATCCCGCCCCCCACCGGTTCTCAAGAGGAATTTCACGCTTTCCCTGCCAGTATTTTCATATGTCAGGAACTCCATGAACGACCGCATAACCGAAGTTTTCCCCATGCCCCGTTCTCCGACGAAAGAAATAATATTCTCAACCTTTTCCGCTCCCGTATTCTTGGGCCTTTTCTGACTTTCCAGGCATCCCCAGGAATGAAGCTGTTCATTTCTTTTGACAATCCGGCAAACCATTTCTCCAGCCTGATGGTATTCTCTGGACATAAGAGATTGTTCGATTTCATCAGCGCTGTCTATGATAACCCCCTCGGTGAAGAGTGTATCGATTTTCAACACTCTTTCCATGGACTGTGTGCTCCCGCCGCTTTTCCCCATTCTGCTCACCGCCATTTTCTCCTTTATTTCTGTCTCGCGCTTCCGCCAGTACGGTTCAACGCACAACCTCTTTCATAATCTTAACGGGAAGGCTTTGTTTGTGATACTCTTGCAGTTCCTTCCAGGTGTCGCTCTCATCCCCATATATTTCACGAATACATTCGTTTTCCTTGTATTGCTCCGCGTCGAACTGCGCCCTCTGCCGATCCATGTCTGCAGAAATGTTATAGCCGCGGTCTTTGTTCAAAATCCATAGCCAAATATCCGTCTTATATAGATACTGAATGATTTTCAGCGATAAATTCTTATAACTTATATCCGCCTTTCCACTTTTGGCATAGTTATTTATGATTATGCTGTGAAGAATCTGGAAACACTCTATCGCCTCTTGATACCTGCCCTTATACGCCTCGTAGCAACCCAACTTAAAGTACGCCTGATAATTCAGCAGGTTCAGGGATACTGCCTTCTTGTAAAAAAGGATAGCTGAGTCCCAATCCCGGAAAACCCGTTCCAATTGCCGTCCATACTCGTAATAGGCAAAGGAATAAAATGCCCCGCTTTGCCCCTCGATCAAATCCAGCAATAGACGGAAATAATTTGCAGAGGTCAAATACAGCGCAGAATCGCTTTTGCAGACGGCGGCCGCCAGGAACAGCGTGCCCATATATTTCGGATCCAGTTTGTACAAATCGTCCAGTTCGGAAAGCAGCATTTTCGCTTCCACCACATCTCGGAACATAGTTTTCGGAGCGTTCTCAAGCTGAGAGCACACTTCCCGGATTTTTCTGGCCATATTCACCTTCGCATAACAGGCATAAATACCAGGATTCTTGATGTTGCAAAGTTCCTTATAAGCGTCGCCAAATCTTTCCAACATACCATTAATATATTTCGTTGTCAAGTTTTCCGGATTTCCAACGTCAATTCGACGTTTTTCCTCACCGAACCGGAACCGAGGGCCATAAACCTCCACCATATTGATAATCCGGAAGGAGCGTTTACATTGAAAAAGTCCAAATAGATTTTTTGTAAAGAAAACATCCGCAATTGTTTTTAATTCGCCATTCTTTCCTTTTATATTCTCTTGCCCATTCTTCGGCCAAACGGCGTCAATAATCTCTTTTATTAAAAGATTATATCCTACAGGTACCCTTTCTTCCTCGAACTCCTGCTTCCTTTCTTTTCGGAATTTTTTAATATTCACCTGAAAGGCCCAACCGTTTCCGGCTGACTCCATTTCTTTAACGATGAACCCCTCTCTGCATTCCTCAACCTCTTTATCCAAGAGATAGAGATCAACTGCTTCTTCCCTATTCTCCTCGATTTTCCTTTTTACAGTATCATCTCTATCAAGCACTGGATGATCGCTGACCATACAGCCGATAAAGCGCAGGAACTCCTTGATAACCTCTTTTTCTGGGGCACATTCAACCGTTCGGATAATACGAAATAGACTTATATTCAAAGAAAAACACTCCAATTGTGACCAGATTATCCAAATTGTAACCAAATTGTAACAATTTGCAATCGATATGATTTATTCAATTGTATCAGAAATATTCAGCGCATGCAATATAATTTTGAAATTTTCTGAGAGAAGAGTTGCAGAAGTACAATAGATATTGGACAGAAAGGAAAATAAAGAACAGAAAAATGCAGCCACATCGGTTAAAGTTGAGTTACCACATCTAACACAACCACGTGGAATGTGTCCAAACCGGCAACGGTTTTAAACTCACCAACCGTTTTTCCAACAGCAAACGGGATATCCAGACTCTTTTCAAGAAGACTGCTGCTGAATTGGTTATCCAGTGTAAGCTCATCCGTCCCTATACACCCATACATTTTCAATAGCCGCAACAAAAGTGGCACCTTCACGGTGGAAGAGGGTAATGCTGATCTGCGCCATTATATCCCAACGATGGCCCAGCGGAGCAGAGGCAGAGGGGGACCCGATAAAACTGGAGAACCTCTATTCTATCACTCCCTTTCCCTAACCTCACTGTCCTTTTTCTCTCTTTGACTTCTTTTGACTCTCCAATTGAACATACTCCCAGTTGCTTTATTGCTTGCATTTTACTTCATACTAAGCTATATTATATATGCATATACATAGTATTATTATACAAATGGGGGATGACAAGTGTTCAAGAATCACAATTCAACTGCACACGAAACATTTGAGCAGGAGCTTTACAGCATGTGGAAAAATCAATGGAGAAAAGATACGGGAGAGATATCAGGTGCCGAAACGGTTTTTCTGGATTTTTTTGAGGTTGTCTATAATGAAACCAAGGAAAAAAGCAAACAAAACAGGCAAAAAAACTTTATGGTTAAAAATACTTTCATCGGATGCCTTTTTTTGCTCGCCGTTTCTTTGGTTGTCATACCTTACTATGCCATTGCAAGGAAATCTCTAATATCCATCAATGACCTGACGTTTCTGAATGCGCAAATTCTCCTGGTGGGCGGAACTTTTCTGTTTGCCATCCACAAGATTATCAGTGTAAAAAAGTATCAGGAAACATGGAGCCGCCACAGTCGTACATTATACAAGTACCAACTTACAATGATGTATTACCTCCTTGGCTCCCTTCCTGCCCAAATTTCCCAGCCCGCCAATGAGTGCCCGTCAGATCAGTCTGATCGTTCCAATAAATTAAAGCTTCGCAAAATATTTATTGACCAGATTCTTCAAATTGCAGACGGCAACCTGCAAAAGTTTTCCCACAATATGGAGGAAAACGAAAAAGACCTGATGGAAGGTGTACGGGAATTCTTCACAAAATTATGACAGAAAAAAGGGGGCGCTTCATTCTGCATAGACGGCCTCTGTTGCATGATGGAGGCCATTCGGGCAGTGTATCCAGGCAACCGTCTCCAGCGCTGCATCGTCCACCAGATCCGTACCTCCGCCCATTTCGTCAGTTGGGAGGATATCAAGCAGGTGACCGCAGATCTGAGGCTCTACACCTCCATGGCCCTGGAAAAGACGAAGAAGAACTTGCTTCAGTTTGCGGAGAAGTAGCGGAAGCAGTACCCCTCTTGCGTGAAAAGCTGGGATGAGCACTGGGATGTACTGAGCACGTTTTATGAATACCCGCCTAAGATGCGGAAGATCATATACACGACCAACATCATTGAGGGCCTGAAGCTCCAGTTCCGGCAGATCACGAAGAATACGCCCATCTTTACCAAAGACGATTCTCTGCGCCGGATGCCCTATCTGACCTCTCAGCGCATTATGAAGCATTGGTACGCTAGGTGTCTGAATTGGGATCTGGTGCACAGCCAGCTAGAAATCTTGTTCGTTAGATGGACGGCTGGCTATCCCCTTTCATTAGGGTTCTCCCGCGCCTGTGACAGCATTCACGCCGCTAGTTGTGCGCATACCATCCTGGGCGTAAGGGAATGGAGCACCCAAGGCATCCTGTCGGCGAACTGCTCCGCTTCCGCAGCCCCAAACTTGACTTTGTAAAATTTCACTTACACAACTTTTTGCGATGGGCCTATGATTGCTATGGCTGAAAATTTCTTCTCCACCCTTAAGACTAAATGTATCTACCACCCAAAATTGCTGTCTTCCAACAAGCCAACGAACTCATTGGCAATTTCATCAACTTGTACAATCACAAGCGTATCCAGATAAAGACTGGAGTGACGCCACTGTGTTGCGCCACTCCACTTAATGCTCATTATTCCTGCTAGAGGCCTTTTTATGCTGTCCGCACAATCTGGGACAATTCGTTTCGCTCTTGCAGTTTTATGTCATGGATTTTATCTGATTTTCAGGATTTATGGCCTGACTTCAAAGAAAATAAATGTCACAGACTATCTCTTTCTGACATGGATTCTCCCTCCCTGCCGTCTGCAAGGAAATCCTCAGAAAAGTTGTTGAGGCCCTTCTGAAATGTTTCCCAGGCCGCATTCTCTGTCATATGTTTAACGGTTTCCATAAAGATTTCCTCTCCTTTTTTATTTACCCCCAATTCGCTTTTGTGTTCCTACCACCATAAAACCCATTGCGGTGCAACACATTCATCCCATCGGGAACACGAAATAAAATTGGGACTTTATTTAAGCATAATACCATGGCATCTATTTTGTCAACGCTGCCGCTGCCTTCTGTATTCAAACTCGTTTGCTAACCAGTTCCCGGATGATATCCTCACCCGCCAGCTCACTGGTGCGGTAGATATTCTGGCAAAAGGGCTTCAGGCTGAACTCGATGCCGGGGTAATCGCTGTCCAGCAGAACGCCGGTGACCGTGAAGCGGCGCTCCATCTGTTCCTGTCGCAGCTCCGTCAGGAAATGCTCCGGCATCCCGCACTGGCCGTCTGTGATGAACACGATGTCGGCGTTTTCAAAGCCCTCATCCCGCATCAGCCGCAGGGCTTCCTGCATGGGTGTCTCAAAGTCGGTGCCGCCATTCAGGAAGGTTTCCGCCGCTTTCATTTTATCTGCCATGGTGTACGCGCCAGGCCGGAACAGGTCCGTTTTGAAATCCCCCGAATCAGAAAAGTGAATCAGGGCAAAGTTTCGCCCTCCATCAGCGGCAATCTCCAGCAGCGTCAGCGCCACAGCTTTGCCCCATGCGGCAGGGTCCCCATAAGTGGAACCGGACTCATCCAGACAGCAGATGATGTCCCCCATGCCCTTATAGACCGGCTCCCGTCGCTGGTACTGCTTGATCTGTTTCCGCTGATACTTTTGCAGGAACAGCGGCATCGTTTTCGGAGAGGCCAGCATCGCCAGTTCTGAGGTAATAGCCTTGGAAATGTCATTCCCCAGCTCCAGGGAGTATTTCTCTCCCCGGCCATAGGCGTAGCCGTTCCGCTTGCCCTGGGCGAAGATCTCCCGAAACCGGCCCAGGTATTTAGCGACGCTTTTCAGAACATCGCTCTTTCGTACCTGCGCCAGGAGTTCTTCATTGACCTCGTTTCGCTCCAGATTGCCGGGTTCATCACTCCAGGCGCCGATGATAGCCTGAACCTCTTCCGCCTTCTCCGTCGCAGACTGTACCGCCTGGGCCACAAGAGCGGAAATAGCCTCTTGATTTCCGGCGGCGCTGGCGTCGATCATCTTGCCCACGGCCTCCACCTGACGGCGTTTGCTCTCCGCCTGGTTTGCCACCTTGATAACCGACTGTTCCAGTTCCTTACTGCCCGGAGTCCGCCGGAGCATATCCAGCAAATTTGAAAGTTCTTCCTGTGCCTGTTTCTCTGCCGCCTCCAGCTTTTCCAGGGTGTTCAGGCCGCCCTTGTCCCCTCCAATATCGGAGAGAAGGCCGTCCAGCTCTCCGGCGGTTCTGGAGATGAACTCCGCCGCCGCTTCATAGGCAGGAAATTCCCGGCCCTCGCAGACGCTTTTCAGCGTGGGAAAATCCTCGCTTTGGGTCACATGGTCCAGGATCGGCGCGTTGAACTTCCGTGCCGACGCAGACAGGGGTTCCGCTTCGTTCTTCCGGGGCATCAGAGAGTAGAAGGTCTGAAAAATGTCTCGAGAGAGGGCGGGGAAGGAGTGTAGCTTCTTCTCCGCATCCTGCTCAATCTGATCCAGACCGCCGTCACCGGCCCGAAGATCCTTGTAAATGCTGTCCTCCAACTTCGTGGAACGCAGCACCCGATCCGTGGTTTTCACCGAAGGAGCGGCAGCGGCCCAGGGGGAGTTCAGAACGTCTTCAATCGTGCGATAGAGCTTTCTCATTTGTTGTCTCCTTTTGTCCATAAATATTTTTCCATCAAAACTTGTTCCTCCATTTCAACAAGGCCCGCCAGCGGCACCGTGAAAGGCTCCGGCGGGCATGGTCCATTCCTGCCGCTCTACGTCTGCCGTGGAAAACTCGCCGCTGGTCAGCCGACGGAGCGCCTGCGGATTATCATGGCAGACGCAGCTTTTCGCGTCGCCGACGTATTCCACCAGCGGGAGCCTGTTGTCCAGGGTAAAGCCCAGGACGCGCTCATCTTCCTCTACCTCGGCGAACCGCTCCGGGAACAGCTCCCGGATTCCGGCCCAGTGGGTGGGCAGGCTGAAAATGCACATCATGCAGGAACACCGATTCCAGCCAGCGGCGTAGCAGGGGTGGGGCGTGATGTGCCAGCACCGGATGATGTCCCAGACCTGGGCTTCCTCCCAGTCGATGACGCTCCGCCATTGATGGACCAGCCGGTGGGCCTTTGCTGTGGCATTGGTGCGGTGAATCTCCATTTCATTGTATTTAGCACGCCCAGCGCTCTCCTGACGGCGTTCACCCGAAACCACCAGAATCTTTACATTCTGGGAAAGAGCGTCAATATCCGCATACAGCTTGCTCTCCACCTGGGCCTTGAGGGAACCGGAATACCAGCGGCCCTGATGACAACCGGATTTCACCGGGAGCTTCAGGCGCTTGCCGTTCTCCCTCAACAGGTCCAGATTGCGCAGAAGGCTGTCCCCGACTTCTCGCTTGAGGTTTGGACTGCAAAAACGGCCATTGGCGACGGAGCCTTTGGCGGGGAATCGCTGACTGCTGCCCATGGATTTCAACTCCTCCAGGTCCAGATTGCGGATAACCGTATCCGCAACCATGATTTTGAGGATGGAGCTGCACCAGCGAGTCGCCAGATTTCCGCTCTTGGCTGGGAACTTCATGCGAAGGCCCATGCCTTCCAGTTCCTCCTGCTCCAGATCGTCCAGAATCTTCTCCCGGAGCTGGGCGGAGCGAATCTGCTTTTCAGAAAGTGGGCATTCCAGCGTTTCACCGCTGAACGGGTCCACATACTGGATGGGCCAGCTTGAGCCAATCCGGTACACCTCTCCCCAGAAGCCATTGACCCGCCAGGATACCCGCAAAGTGATGCCCAGATATTCGGCCACGGCCCGGACATAGTTCCGCGTCACGGGCCAGTCCATTTTCCGGGTAGGGTGTCCGCCGTCAATGTCGTGGTGCCAGAGCTCCATCTTCTCCCGAGGTACACCCCGTTCCAGCAGGTCCAGAACACAGGCGAGGCTGTCCTTGCCGCCGGAGAACAGGACGATGATCTTGTCATAGTCCTCCAAGGGCAAAAGACGGTCCAGGTAGATACCCTCCATATGGGCCGAGTCCTTCCGACCCGGCAGCATAGGTGCCTGACCGATGCCGCTGCCATAGATGGCACGGGCAGGCGGCTCAGGCATCTGAAACAGAGTCATTTGCTCATACACATAAACGCCTCCTTACAAACGGGAAAAGGAACCAGGACGGCGCATTTCTGTACCGTCTCGATTCCTTTCCACTATTCTATGACACTTCTTCCACGGGAAAATAAATCATCCCGCGGTTGTCATACCGCATTTCCATGCCCTGGATTTTTGAGAGAATCCTGTAGGCCGCTCTCAACCGCTCCAGATCAAAATGACCGAAGTGGCAGTCCTCAAAGGGAATGTCCATCTGCCGCGACAGCCAGAAATAGAGGTCCTGCCGCTTCTTCTGCGCTTTGGGTTTGCCGCGCCAGAAGGGGTCAAACAGGCCGTGGCACAGCTTTTTCCCCTTCCGCATACGAGCGTCCGCCAGAAGCCCCAGGGCCTCTCTGGGCCACGGTTTATGCGTGCCGACGAAAGCGCCGCATTTTGTGCAGAGGTAGCACCGGCCGCTGCCGTATTCCCGTCCGTAGATCACCGCGTTGCTGGTGAAGATAACGGTGCCGCCGCAGAGATTGCAGGTTTTCGGATATTTGTCGATCATATCCGCCCTCACTCAATCCATGCCTGTTGGGGCAGGCATTCCAAAAGCCGGTCGAAGCGTTTCGTCTCCTCGTACCAGGGGTAAAACTGACAGGCGTTCGCCGCTTTGTAGGTTTCTTCGATCTCCTTGATGGTGTCCAGCAGGGACGTGTTTACATCCCGCAGGATATCGAAGGACGCTTTCAGATAGTCGTAGGACTGCCGGAGATCGAGAAAGGCAATCAAAATGCCCATACACTGGCCGATAGCGGAAAGCATATTAGCCTTGGTCATCCGCATCAGGCGCTTTCCAGCCACCGTATGGGCCAGTTCCTGCTCATAGGCTGTGAGGGAAAAATAGTCCTCTTCATCCATGTCAAAGCCCACAACCTGGTAACGGTTTCCAATTAGGGCCACCGTGCAGTCGTTGTAAAGCTCCCAGATATCGTCTCCGAACTCGCCCAGCTCATAGAAAAGATTGCTCAGGTGCTCCGCCTTCGCTTCCAGGTCCGCGAAAGCAACCCGGAACTCAAAGGCGTCCTCTTCGTCGCCGTCCAGGGCGTTCAGCAGAGTGTCGTCGTCCTGGTCAATAAACCAGTGAATATCCGCGCACGCCTCCTGAATCGCTTCCAACTCCTGCATCAGGTACACGTCGCCCATGGAGGCCAGCGCCGGACGTTTATAGCGCATATTGTGGGTGCACCGCGCCTTGGTGGGCCTCATACTGCCACCTCTTTCGCAACAAGGGAATGCTCCCTTTGCAGGTACACCAGAATGTTATCCTCCATACAGCCCTCCAGATTCCGCGGCGGGAGGAAGTGACTCCCCCCGCCGCATCGTTTTTCAGAACGGCAGCTCGCTGTCCGTCGGCTCGACCTCCGAGAAGGGGTCAAAGTTTTCCGGCAACTCCTTCACGCTGCCGCTGGGGTCCGCGGTGAAGTCCTGCGTCTCCTTGGGCTGGGTGCCGGCGGGCTTGGAGTCGCCGAAGTACACGCTGTCCGCCACGATCTCCGCGGCACGGCGCTTGTTCCCGTCCCGATCCGTCCAGTCGCGGAGCTGGAGGCGGCCATACACCACCGCCATGCGCCCCTTGGCGAAATACTTGCTCACGAACTCCGCCGTGGTACGCCAGGCCACCACGTCGATGAAATCCGTCTCCTTCTCGCCGCTCTGGGACTTGAAATCCCGCTCGCAGGCCACGGAGAACGATGTGACGGCAGTCCCGTTCTGAGTCCGCCGCAGCTCCGGGTCACGGGTCAGACGGCCCATGACTACGATCTTGTTCAGCATTCCGCATTCCTCCCGATTTCTTTTTTATTGCATGGCCGCCAGTTCGTTCAGCGGCATACAAGTGAAGTTGATGGCCTCGTGCGCCTGCCGGTTGATCTGCTCCAGATCGGCCAGCAAGGTGTCAACCAAGGCCCGTTCACTGTCGGACTGGACGGCGTTGGCCAAATCCTGCTGCATTCCGTAGAGCCGCACCAGCTCGCCCCGGAGCTTCTGCAAGGCTTTGGCTCCAATGCTGGGCTTGGAGGTATCCTGCCGGGCGGCGTCAAAGTCACCCTGGGCCTCCACCGCCATGGCACGAATGCCGTTCACCTTGTCCTGCATGGGATTGACGCACATCCGGTTCAGCACAACCTCTACCGTGGGACGGTCCCCCGGCTTCTGCCAGAGGTAGTTTTTCAGAGCCAGCAAGTCCATGGCTTCTACCGACGCATGACCGGAGAGCCACGCCTTGGCCTGGGCGATGGGATAGTAGTTCAGGTACTTCCGGTCAGACACCGGAACGCCGCTCTTGCGCAGCTCACAGAGAATGTCGTCCGTCAGCTCATTGACGGAATCCGGCACCGGAATGGCCGAAACCTCCCGCTGCATGGCCTCCAGTTCTTCCAGAGTAAAGGAGGCGGAAATCTGCCCGGCGTGTCCGGACTGCTTGTCCCGCAGGACCTCCAGCCGCTTATTCCGGTCAGAGATGTTCTCCGTCACCACCTTCAGCTCCAGGCGGTCATACAGCGCCTCCAGAATCTTCTCCTGTGGGTCTGCGAAGTTCGGAATCTCGTTGGACGCCGCGAAGAAGGAGATGGTGGGGATGGGATATGTACGGCCCTCATTGGTGTACTTGCGCTCGTTCAGAGCCGTCAGCAGGGAGTTCAGCACGCCGTCGTTGGCCTTGAAGCACTCGTCCAGAAACACGATGTCCGCCTCGGGAATCTTCCCGGCGGTGTTGACCTGCGGTTCGCCGCTGTAGAGCTCCGCAAGGGCTTTCCGGTGATGCTCCATCTGCTCCGGCAAGTCGCCGACGCCCTGACCGCTGGAGAGCTGCGCCTTCAGACGCTTCTGCATCAGCTGATACTGCTGGTCCTGCTCCAGCACATTGCGCGGCACGCTGCCGGGAATCAGGCTGGAGAGGTCGACGCGCCCGAAGAGCTGTTCCTCGTCGGTCTGCTTGGAGAGAAGCCGCTCAAACTGCCGGGCGCCAGTGATCCGGCTGCGGAAGGCATTGATGGCGTAGCTCTTGGCCTGCCCCGGCGCACCCAGGAGAAAGAGATTCTTCCGGGTCAGCAGGGCGATGGCAATCAGCTCAACCAATTCCTCCCGCTCCGCTACCTGGGCGTTGACATCGGCACAGACGGCCAGCATTTTGTCCCGCAAGGGGATTTGATTCATAGGCATAGCAGGCCCCTTTCTATTCCACAATTTCAAATTCGTAATATTCCAGATGTTCCACATCGTCACGCTGAGTGAACGGCTCATGGGACACCGCCTCATCATAGGCTTCCATCAGGGCGATGTGTTCCTGTTCCGCCAGCCAGTCCCGGGCAGAGCCGCCCAGGAAGCGGTAGTGCTGAACCTCAACGGTCATGCCAGTCAACCCAGCAGTCCGCAGGGAGGCATAACGGTTCTCGTATTTCAGCAGCTCCCGCAGATCATATTCATCTGGGTGGCCGCTCTCGTAGAGGGTCACGCTTGCGCCATTCTTCCGGCGGAAGGTGACCTCAGAAAACAGAAGGCTCATTGAATGCACTCCTCACGCCGCCGCAAGCTCACGGCAGGCATCCAGGGAAATCACCGCGCCCTGCAGGTCACGGGGAGCACAGGTGAAGCCGTAGAGTGTCCGGCTGTCCTTGCAGTTCAGCAGCTCATACTGGAGCTGGGCATTGATGTGCTGGCCCAACTCACCCTTTTCGGGGTCGAAGCCCTCCACGCAGCGGATCAGGCGAATGGCCAGCTGCTGGTACACGTCGTCGTAGTCCAGCCGGGCCGACTTCATCAGCGCACGGTTGCGCCGGATCGTATTCTTGATGCGGTAGAGATTTTCCTCTACAATGCGGTTTCGTTCAGCAAGCGAATAATTGTTTTTCATAATCTTTTCCTTTCCTCCCGGCGGATGGGGACCAGTTGTCAGGTCCAGTCCTGCCAGGGATTGCGTTTGTTATGCCGCGACCAGGTAACCGCCCAGCCAGGCGCGTATTTGTGGGCGCGGCAATTGTACAGCTTGCAGAAATGGCGATCCAGATCGGGCATTTGAGCGTGACAGGCCAGCATTTCCTCCAGCGTATCAAACTGAGCGGTGACCGAAGTTCCCTGCCCGATAAAATAGTCTTTCATGGGGCTCACCTGCTCCGTGTTTCGGGGGACCAGAAGCGGCAATAGCCCCGTCCCTGGTCCTCCATGAACATATCAAAGGTATACTCCGGCGAATTGTACTCCGGACTGCGGCATTTCTGACGAAACTTGAAGTTCTCGCGCTCCATGTAGGAATGAGCGCAGGTGTCGCAGCTCTTTTTGCTTCCCCGCACGTTCAATCCTCCTCCAGCTTGTTTTCCCTGGCAATCTCAGCCCTGAAGGAATGGAGCAGCTTGAAGCCTCGCCCTGTCTTATAAAAGAACACAGGCTTCAGACCGTCGACGATCTTCAGAACCTGATACTTCTCAACAGGATTTTCAAGAATCCCATTCTCCGGGTCAGGCGTCGTTTCGCAGCGCTCCCAGAAATCCCGGGGAGACAATTCCGTGCGGCCCTCGTAGATCAGGGCATAGCGGTATTCCTCTGGGGGCAGGTTCTTGCCAAGACTGCGGCACAGTTCGAGGTGCATCCATTCATCCCGGAAGCTCTTGAAGCCGTAGAGCCGCAATTCGCAGGGATTCTTCCGCTTCGGACACCAGGACGGCACATAAATTTTGGGGTCGCTCCGCTTGAACCGCCGGGCCTTTTTTCCGCCCAGACAGAACCGTTCGCCCAAGCGCATCATAACGCCCTGTTTCCGCATGGGAACCGCGTCGCTGTAATAGAGATTATGGGGGCAGAGGACACAGTTCGGCATTCTCGGTCCGTCACGCATTCAGGCCGCCTCCTTCCTTTTGGCGGGAGGCATCTCAGAGGTCAAAATCTCAATCCACAGGAAATGCGCAGCGGCATAATCAGCCTCACAGACTTCCCAGCAGTCGTCCGACAGATCTTCCGCGTCAAAACGGCTGTCCAGATTCTTCTTTTCCTCCGCGATCAGCTCCGCCAGCCGTTCCCGAGCCTGGTCAATCGAGCAATAGCTCTCCCAGGCAAACGGGTCGGGGAAGAAGCCTCGGTCGATATCCGCCGCCGTCTGTACGATGGTGTAAACCACTACGCCGCCTCCTTCCTGCAAAGCTCAATGACCTTCTGGCACTGGTCCATTTCAAAGCCGCCGATATGGGCGGTCTTCATGGGCAGTTCCATCTCCCTTGCCAGCCATCGGTAAGCATCGCTCCGCTTCATTTTCCGCCGCTTCCACAGGCCGTCGAAAACCTGATGGGCCTCAATCCGCTTCAGCCGCAGGATCTCATTGGCCACGTTGCCAAGAGGACGGTTCGTCCCCTTGTGGCAGCCGACCCGGGCACCGCAGTTCTGGCACTGATAGATTTTTTCGCTCCGCTTCCCTAGCCGTTCCACAGATGCGCCGTAGACCGTTTCCGCGGGAACCAGGCGAACGATACCGCCGCAGTAACGGCAGATTATCGGGATATCCAAGGGCATCCCTCCTTTCCCTTACGCCGCCTTTTTGACGGGCTTCTTGTCAGGTTTCTTCGCCTTCTTCTCCGTAGCCGTGAACCCAGGCCGGACGCCGGTTTGCAGATAATAGGCGTCCTCCGCCTCCAGCGTCAGCATTCCGCTCTGGGCTACTCCCAGCTTTACTGTGCCGGTCAGAGATTTCAGGCACCGTGCAAGCTGGCGGGATATGTACCAGAATTCACCCTGAGGCGTTCCAGTCAGTGGAATCACGTCCATAGGAACGCTGGTGGTCCCGACCTCGCCCTTGCAGCAGAATGTAAGCCGCTGGCCCTCAAACCGCAGGCAGATCTTTCCGTCCACGTCAACGCAGCTTGCCGTGTCCAGCGTTTTCCGCAGCTCCTGTACCCCGGTGAGGACCGTGAACTGGTTCCGGATGCTGCCGATCAGACCTTCCGTGTCAATGTACTCTCCCTCCAGAAGGCGGGCGCTGTACGCGAAGTTCTCTTTCAGGAATACGATGGATTTGCCGGTGGTGCCGACGCGGAACTCGTCCTTGTCGCCGCACAGCCGGGCCAGCTTTTCCAGAGAGAGGGCGGGAAGCAAAAGACTGACGTCGCCCATGCTCTTTTCATCTCCACGGGCCGTCATGATACAGCTCCCGTTCCCTACGACTGCCCGAAGGCCGTCCCTAGTGAATTTTAGGTTGACGCATTTCATCAGTGGCTTGCTGTCGTCCTGGGCGGCGGCAAACACGGTCCGCTTCGCCATGCCGGGAATACCGCTGACTTTCACCGTATCTTCCGGGAAGGGAATCTCCAGCTTGGGGTAGCTGGTCCGCTCCCAGATGGGGACCAGGTATTCCGCCTGACCTCCGCTGACGTGAAGCACAGACTTTCCGGGTTCCCGTTCCAGCGTCACCGTGTCGCCAGCCAGCTTGTCCAGCATGGATACGGCAAGGCAGGCGTTCAGGACAAAAGAGCCATCCTCCACCGCCTGACAGGGGATTTTCTGCTCCAGCGCGACCTCCAGATTGGTGGCGGTCATGGTGAGACTGCCTTTGGCGTCCACCTCCAGGAGCAGGCCCTTCAACACATCCAGCGGGGAGTCATGGGGCGCAATGCTCTCCCCGCGCTTGGCCGCACTGAGGAATTCAGCGCGATTCAATACTGCTCTCAAAATAGCCTCCTTTTACGCAACAAAGCCGAAGAGGGACAGTTGGTTTTCTACCTCCGCCCGTTTCTTCGGTTTCCGTTTTTTCTGCTCGTCTATGGACTTTTGCAGCAGGCCCTCGTAAAGCGCCTGTTTCTTCTGAGAATCAACGGAATGCGTGCTGTCTGCCGTTGGAGCTTCCTCCGCGGCTGCTTGCAGGACTTCCGCGATATCCGTGACTTCCGTGGGTTCCGCACTCTTGGGCAGCGCCGGAACCGTCCGGATTCTATGTGGATTGATGACCGCCATTTTCTTGAATGCGGCGGCGATGTCCTCCACATTGTCCTTGATGCCCAAGGCCAGTTCCTTTGCCATCTGGGAGGTCAGGTCCTTCACATCGCTCATGGCGGCAAGGCCCTCTTCGGAGAAGGTGCCCTCGATGATGCCCGCGACCGCCAGCTTCGACGCCATCAGCTTCATAGCCTTGGCCTGCATGGTGTCCTTGTAGTAGAGCATATAGACCTCCACCCGGGGTGCCGTCTGATTGATCCGCCAGCTTCTTCGACTGGCTTGCCGCAGCGTGAACAGGTTGTAGCCCATGCTGTAGAAAATCAGCGTGGTGAAAGCATTGAGGTCCAACCCAGTTTCCACACATTTTTGGTTGGTAATCAGCACTTGCAGACCGGAGTTCACCCGTTTTTCCACCCAGGCCTCCCGCTTTTCCGGCGGGATTTTCGGCGTGAGGATTTCTGTGCGGATGCCCTCCCGGGTAAGCAGGCCCATGAGCTTTCGTTGAGAGTCCGTCCGAGTCCAGCTGGTGTAAATGAGTACCCGCTCCCCGGCGGCAATCTTCTCCCGCACGATTTCCAGAGCCTTTTCCTCCTTGGGGAGAATCGTCTCAAAATCCGCCGTGTTTTTTGGATGGACCAGCACCATTTTCTGCTCGCCCAGGGGATACATGATATCCGGCTGGTCATAGGGCTGGTCCGGGTACACCGTCAGCAGATTCAGGTAGGCCGACAGCAGTTTTTTCGCCGCTTTCCGGTCACTTTTCAGTGTGTTTTGCAGAATGCCCTCCGACTCTTTGTATGCCTCGAAAACCTTCTCTGGCATTTCCAAGGGAACAGGGATTTCTTCGTAATCCGGCAAGTCCTTCCCCATGTCTGACAGGGAGAGGAAGGCGGTATACTCCAGCAGGAATCGGGAGAACACCAGCGGAGACACACCGGGGAGTTTCTTGGATTGCGTTTTCCGCTTGGTGGTCCGGCGGTTGGAATTGTAATCCCCATCCGTCACCTCGTAGACGTTTTCCACCACGCCATACTCCGCGTCAAAATCACTGGGCCGACGATAGGACTTGCCGTCCTTCTGCATCAGGCCGGGGACAATGCGGTACAGCAGATGGAAGATTCCGGAGCTGTAACCGTTGATGAGGGTGGCCGTCATACCTACGAACTGCCTTGCCGCGCCGAAAATCTCGGCCATCGCGTCGCCTTGACCGCTGGCATTGTTGTACTCATGCAGCTCATCCGCCAGGAAGCCGTCGATTTTACCCCGCAGCTTCTTTTTGATGTAAGTGCTGAGGGGATAACGGCGGTAAGCGCCTCTGGTGGGGTAATGGCCCTCCGGGTGCTCGGCGATTTTCCAGAGCTGATCCAGAATGACCGCATTTTTGGTACGTCTCATATGGGCGTCCGCTTTTTCCCGGTACACCCAGCCGTAGCCGCCGATCCGCACCCAGGGGATATGCTTCTCCGGATTCACCGGGGCCCACAGCACCGTGCCGCAGTGAGGGCATTTGTGGTTCTGCTTGTGCTCCCTCTGAAAGAAGAACTGGTCCGCGTTCACCTTGTAGCGGGTACCGTCCTCGCTGATCTCCATTTCCAGAGGTTCCAGACAGTCCGGGCAGAGGAATGCGTTCCTGCGCCGGTTCCAAGTGACGGCGGGGTAGCGCATATAGCCGTCCCGAGCCTTCTCTTTGCTGAGGACTGCGTAGACACTCTTGTCCCCAGACTCGTACATGGCGTACAGCCGGTTCAGGTCCGTGATGCTCCGTACCACCATGGCGTAGGTGTCCGGCAGGGTTTCGCCGATTTCTCGGACCCATTTCTGGGTGACGTGAGACGGGGACATGACGATGCCAAAGGCCTTTCCCGCACCCTTCCGGCGCTGGGAAGCCCACATACCGTAGAGCGCACCCAGGGCGGTAGAGCCGATCTTCGTCTTGCCACTACCGCACTCGGCAATGATCAGTGCGGCACTTTTGCGCTCCAACTGCCGCTTGACGGATTCCGCCACGGCAAGCTGGGCGTCGTAGAGGGAGTACCCGGCCTTTGACTGGATGTAGTCATTGACGGCCAGCACTTCCTTCGAGAGAGGCTCCGACGCCGGGTCAAACAGGGGCCGGAACTGATCCCGGATGCGGTCCGCCACCGTGACGCCGAAGGTGTTGAGATATCCGGTGACGTTCTCCACTCCCTCAAAACCGTCCGGCTGACTGGGGTCACCGCCGGGAATGGCGATGCTGCCGTTTTCCAGGCCACGCTCCAGAATTTCCACCACGTTCCGGTCCTTTGGCAGAAGGTCCAGAACCCAGGCGTCCAGGCGTTCCTTGATGGAGAACACCTTCAGTGGACGCAGCTCGCCTTGGTCGATCAGGGCGTCCAGTACGCAGTCCCGGAAGGCCGGAATCAGCGGCGCGGCGGTCTTGCGGTCCAGCTCTTCAAAGAGCCGGTCCCGGTCCCCGGCAGGGCAAAAGATGTAGCACTTGCGGGGTTGGGACGGACTGACATCTCTGCCCGTGGCCTGGTCCTCATCCTCGGATTCATCTGGAGCGTCTGCGGTTTGCGTGTCGTCGCTGGCCATGAGGGTTGCTGTGGCGTACAGGCCGTCATGGGAAAACTGCCGCTCATAGCCTTTGAGACGGCTCCGAAGCAGGATCGCGGCGCCGTTCTGAATCGCCTCAATCGCGGCTCCGCCGTAGATAGCGTCCGCCATGCTCCGCACCACTTCCGGGTATCCGCCGAAACGAATGGCACTGAGGGTATTGCCTTTACTGTCGCTGTCCATGATGATGGTGTCTGCGTAGGCTGTGAGCCGCACCTCGGACTTCGGGTCAAAATAGGTCAGCTTGATCAGATTACTCTGTGACATTCATGCTTCTGCTCCTCTCTTCCTTTGGACAAAAAAAGGCCGCAACTGCCCATCCAGGCAATCACGGTCTTTTTCTTGTCCTTATCTTCAATTCCAGGTCTTTGTGGTGCGGCCAGGGGCGCACTTCGCCCCCGCTTTTCGCCGTTCCTCCCTAACTTACTCCGCCCTAACTTACTCCGCCCTAGAATACGAGTCTATTTTACCATCCCGCCGGGACGCTGTATAGGTGAAGTTTTGTCAACCAAAGCCATTTATTTAAGAGGTGGGGGAAGAGGAACCTTCTCTATCCCTAAAAATTTAGATTTTTTGCCTTTTTACCTGCTTTTTATAAAGAATATCCCTATAAGTTGTACCGAAGAAAAATTGATGAAAACTCTCGCATTTTTCGACTTGATATGATAGAATAAGGCATAGATAATACATGATTATCGTTGATGAATTCATTAGCTTGCGTTTGAGGAGACGAACGATATGCTGGACATTGAAAGAATTTTCTACAATGATACAAATGTGTTTACAATATTCGTTGTCGAGCAGCGGTTTGTTGTTGGTCGGGGGCATGAGTACTTGAGTAAATTCGTTAATACGCAGCATTTCTTTGACTCTGAACGGAAAGCAAAACAGTTTTATAACAGGGTTCTAGATAAAGTCCAAGGTAGCGTTACCCATGTCGCCAATGGCATTTCAAAGGTCATCACAAGCGATTATATTACGTCTATCGCTGAGGTAATTACAGCTTTATGCAAACTGTTTACTGTTACAGAACATCAGGCGGCCGGCCCGCAAATTGTTGATCCGATCATTATACAAGAGGGGAAGGTAACAAAGAGATCCCTCACCAAAATTATTAATATCCATAAGGACAGTATTTTGAGGCCGACAATTATTGTCCTGTTAAAAGACAATGATTTTGAAAGGGCAAAGGAACTCTTATCTAATTGCCCTAACGGTATCAATATCAAGATGATACGCAACAGTGGCGAGGAAATCACATACAAGGTGATAAACTGCGGTGCGGAAGACATTGAATCTTTTATCGAGTCATACTCTGAACAATGTTACAGTACTTGTTCAAACACAAAATTAGAAATTCTGACCGGAACGGATTGGGTAGAGAACCCTGTTGTATCCGAATTTAGTCCACTGCTATTTCGATATAGGGCCAGCCTATTGATGGATCAAAAAGAAGAAATTTTCTCCCCTTTAAATAAGACCCTGCATGATATTTCCCAATTTGAAACAGGAAACGAGAGAGACCGCATTCTTTTACAAAATATGGAGTGCGTCGCGCGATTGTATAGAGTTTTCTGCAACGACAGCGGTGGCACCGATATTTTGAAAGCATGGGAATTAGCAGCCACGTTAAATAACGAAATCCTATTGGCCCAGGTATATAAATGCGCAGATCTAATCCCGGAATGTTCTCAGATGGAGAAAATGCGTCTGTACAGCAAAGCATACGACATCTTCAGGAAAAACAATATGGAAGATCATGCTATTTATACCAGAAATAATATGCTGATAGAGCAGTTTTATACGGACCGAATTTCACCCGAGGAATTTAGGGACTTATCCATTGAGGCAATCAACAATGTCCCCGGCATGGTAGGACTGACGCATATATTTAATAATGTCGGCATTGCCTATTTATATTGCGGTAGGCCTGCAGAAGCGATAGAGGTATTTGACCGAGGTTTAGAATATGCGAAATTTCAAAACAGGATCGTACAAAAATTAGCGTTGGAAAGCAACAAGTTGATAGCGGAAAGCTATTCGTTTTGCACTGCAGATGAAAATTCGATACGCTTGTTGCTCCGGCGGCTTTTTGATTCCATGGGCGCTGAACGTCTGCCGTTTTTGTCCGCAGACTATCTACTGAATATTTTAGCTGTTGCGTATAGGCAAAATGTTTCTTTTGGAGAGGAATTAGTGAATACGTTTCCTGTAGAAAAAATAATCAATGCATCTTTTTCACGCAATTTGCTTTGTGCTTCTTACAGAATACTTCAAATGCAATACCTCACCACAAAATATGGTGACAAATTCCCATTACTTAGAACCTGCAATATACCAGAAATTCAAGATACAACAACAGGAAAACGGAGGGATTTTATTTTGAGATACGGGTACAATTTATTCGATTTCAGCACCTGGATGTAGAGAGTGCCATCATGGAACACGCCAACAAAAACCCATTGATAGTTGGATTTTTGATGTTCAAAACATATTCACTTGCACATTTATAGAAACTATGGGTTTTATTGGACTGCACAGCCTTAAAGGCCAAGTCAAAACCATCGTCTGGCTCAATTGTTGGCATAGAATTAATTTCCAAGAAATAACAATCGTTGAGAGAGAATGGTTTTTTAACGGCATCACCCGTCAATAAACGGGTTTCTTTCAGACGTGCATCTATACGCCCGTAGGTTTTAATTCCAAAAACACGAAAGAAACGCAGTATGGCTTGTTTCGTTTCGTCTTGGATGTCTGTAAACTGTAATCTTGTCAATCCCTTGTCTTCTACTTTTGTCTCCTCGTCAAAAATCCAGTCAGGATCCTGTGTATGCGGATAATATAGCGTGGGCGGTAAAACATCTAATTCCAGAGAAAGGAAATTATACGCAACAGGAATAGTGACATCATAACCTGGGATGAATTCCTGATACAAACCGTCGGCATGAAAGTCTGTAAAGCGTTTCTTCTCAATCCCGATACTGTTGCCGAGGTTAATTGGCCTGAATATTCCATAGTCATTTTCTGCGTCAAGGGCCTTGGGCGTTTGCAGTGCATTGCCAATTGCGACATAATTTGATATCTTTTTGTTTTCCGTTGTGAGTATGGCAGTAGCATCACACGGAATACACGGAATCCCTAGAAAGCTGCATACGGAGGGAATCAGGCCCATTGTGGACAGTTCACTACAGCCACTGTTTAGATTAACAACATAATCTATATGCGGGAGAGAATAATTACTGGCTTTTTGCATAAATGTTCTGACATCAATTATGTACGGTAGGCACTCTAACTCGTAAACGGCACTCAGCCATCCAGTGAGGATCTTATCTTTCCATATTAGGAAATGTCCAAACCCATCCGCGTCCTCTTTCTCGAAGATATAAACAATGGCGATAGTTTTCCCTCTTAATTCTTTTAACGGATTCATTTGCTCACCTCATATATTGTACCTGTCATCGTGATTTTGCTACTTTGTGCGCCAACTACTTAAGATGCTCTTGTTCTCGAAACACAAGATAATCATGTATTATCTATAGTTCCAGAGCAAAGACGGGTACGCCGAATTACGGCATACCCGTCACTTTTTACATCGAACGTATTTTATTTCTGGGATGCTTCTCCGAGAGGATGTCCCTTTGCTTCTTACCTGCTACATGAGTATAAATCTGCGTTGTAACAATGGAACTGTGACCCAGCAGACGCTGGATGTAGCGAATATCAACACCCTCCTCCAGCAAAAGTGTGGCAAACGAGTGGCGAAACATATGCGGCGTGATATGGTTCTCTACTCCAGCCAGTTTACTGTATTTGGTAACGATACTCCGGACCGATTGGTCAGAGAGCGGCCTATGGCACCTGTTGACAAAAAAGGCCCCAGCTTGTTCTATATCCTTTTGAAAAATTTCCGTATAGCAGCGGAGTGCAGTTAACACATCAGGGTTCGCGATTTGTACATACCGCTCTTTCGCCCCTTTCCCAAAGATTTTGACTTCACCCTCATCCAGCCGAACAGCTTCATATTGGAGTGTACATAGCTCAGACACCCGCACTCCGGTGGCAAACAGAAGCTCTAGAACTGCGATGTCCCGCACGATAATATTGTGACGTTCCTCGCTCTTTGCCTCCTTTTTCACCCGATATGCGCTTTTCAAAATGGCCTCGATTGCGGACAGAGGAAGCGTTCTTGGCAGAATAAGCGGCGGACTCAGTTTCAAACGGAGTCGGGAGAACGGGCTCTCGTTTACCAGCCCTTCGTATTCCAGGTAATTGCAGAACGCTTTCAAGCTGGCAACCTTGCGCTTAATCGTCCTCGGCTTATACTGCTGATGCAGCTGAGTGATATACTCCATCAACCCCTCGCGCGTCAGGCCCAAATCGTTTTGACAAACAAACGTGGAAAACTGGGTCAGGTCGATTCGGTAGGCTTTTAAGGTCTTAGAATCAAGGCCCTTTTGGTACTGGCAGTCCCTCAGATACCGCGAGAGCAAATGTTGCAGGTCTTGCATATAGATGCCTCCTTTACAGTATGGGGACATCTTACAATTGTGTGCGGGATTTGTCGAATACAGACTGGCACGAAGGTTAGCAAAAAAGGCCCTCCCGCAGATGACGGTTTCATCAAGTGCGGGAGGACCAATAATCCTCTAAGTTTTTTTACGCATCTTACCGGTGAAGATCAGGACCTGTTTGAAAAATCAAGGAAGGCGTGTACATCAACAAAACCGCAATAGAGGCAAGGTATAAGAAAGTGAGAAAGAGGGATGTTCCGTAAAGCCTTGTGTAAGCGATATTATACAAAACCAAGTTTGGCGCTGCAACGGCAGGGTAGCCTGGAAGTTGAATTCTTTGACCACCTATTCCCCGCACCCAGGATGGCATTCACGCTGCAAGCGGTATGCATACCTCCCCAGGTGCGGGGGTACGCTAGGGATTAGCTGACTGTTCGTCCAACGAACAAGAACTCCAACTGGCTGAGAACCAAGTTCCAGTTCTGGCAACTGGCGTGCCATTGCCTCGCAATGCGCTGAGAGACAAGATACAGCATCCTGCGCAAGGAATCATCGTTGGTGAAGCTGGGCTTGTTCTCCGTGATCTGCTGGAATTGGTGGTTCAGTCCCTCAATGATATTCGTTATGTATATGACTTTCTGGATCTCGGGCAGACATTCGTAAAACATTGTCACCCCCCCAGTGCTCTTCCCAACTCTTCATGCACGAGGGATACTGCTTTCGCCACTTCTCCGCAAATTGAAAAAGATTTTCCTCTGCCTCGTTCATAGTGACAGAGGTGTAAATCCGCTTTAGACCCATAGGCACCAGCTTGATATCTTTCCATCTGACGAAACGGGTGGAGGAACGGATCTGATGGACGATACAGCGCCGGAGACAGCTCTTGGGATAAACCGCCTGGATAGCCTCCATCGTGCCGCATAGGCCGCCTTGGTCACATAGCAATGATCCTCCTTAATTTTGTAGTGGATGGCGTCCATAAAAATGAAGGGATCAACGGAGCGAGCCTTTCCTGTCACCACTTGCTCAGGATTTTCCCGTACATCTGCCGCTTTTCCCGTTCGTGCCGCTGCACAACCAGGATCACGGTGTCGCCCACCAGGAAATCCGAATCCTCATGCTGGTAGGAGTAGTTGCACATACATACGGTGCCATCCGGAAGGTTGCAAAACACTCCGCCGCCATACTTGCCAGCAATCACCGCCTGCCTGCGGCTGCCTGCCGGGTGACGCAGTTCTGCACCCTCAAAGGGGTTGGACTCCGTTTCTTTGACAGAAATCCGCAATGCCTCTTTCTCCGGGTCGTAAGACTTCACCACGCAATCCAACTCCTGCCCGGGATGGTACTCGTTTCGCAGATCGGGGATGGCCGTGTAGCGGAGGTCCCGCTGGGTCATGTTCAGGTCATGGCCATGGCACTCCACCAGACAGCGCCGGGGACCTACGGACAGAAGCCGGCACTTCAGACGGGCGCCCTCCCGGCAGAGGCTGGGCCGGTGGGCGAAGAAGTACCGCTGGGACCGGGCCGCCAGCCGCCGGGAACCGATGGCGAAGCCGCTCTCCCGGTCTACCTTGATGATGATAAAGTCAATCGTCGCCCCCACCATGTTCTGGAGTACGAAGTCCGGCCGCTCATGGCCCGCCTCCCACATCTCCGAGGCGGGAATCACCACCCGCACCCGGTAGGGGATGACGATGGCGCAGTACATGGTCCGGCGCTCCATCTGCCCGGTTTCCTTGCTGCGGACGCTGATGGAATGCGGGTCCGCGCCAATGATGGTGCCAGTGAGGGCGCTGCGGCCACGGTAGGAGGCGTAGATGGAGTTCCACTCCTGACGCTCCTCGGCGGTCAGGTCCCGGTCCAGCTCGTTGAAGTTCAGGCCGTAGAAGCTCTGGCGGTCATTCTGGGGCGGAACGGGAACGGGCGCTTCCGGGATGACAGCGCCGGTTTCTTCGGGAATGTCCTCCACGGGATTTTCAGCCGTATCCGCCGGATGGTCCGCCGTTTCCAAGGGTTCGGGGCCTTCGATGTTATCCGAAACCTCCGGAGAATCCGTAGATTCCGAAGGCGTTTCAGGCGCCAGCTCGCTTTCCGAAGAATCCTCCATGGTTTCGACAGCAAACTCACCAGTTTCGTGCTCCTCCGGCGGGGTGTCGGGCTGGTCGTTTTCCTCGCCGTCGAAGCTTTCCTGCGGCGCATCCTCCGTGTCGGCAGACGGAAAGTCGCCCTCTTCGCTGTGCTCCGGCAGGCCCTCCGGAAACGCATACGCCTCCTCAGCCGTTTCGGGCTCCGTCAGGTTCAGCCCCTCCAGGTTGGGGTTCTCTTCCTCGACGGAAACCGTTTTCTTTCTTGCCATAATCTATACCTCCTGTGTAAAAATTTTATATTTCACGACCCGTTAGAGCCATAAAACCGATGGGAGCCGTCCTCCATGCGGGCGGCAAAGAAGTGCTTGGGCGGCAGAGTCAGGCCCTCCGAGACAACGCCGCTTTCCGTGAGCCAGATAACCCGTTTCTGATGGGCCAGGGCCTCTATTGTGGGACACATAGGTTCGGCCAGCTCCGCCACAGTGAACAGGCGGAGATCAGCGCCCCAGGAGAAGCGCAGGATTCCCGGGCGGTCCACCCGCGTTGTGAAGTCCTCCGGCTTCCCCTCCGCAAGCTCCAGCATTACGTCCACCGCCTCCAGACGAAGGGCATCAGGCCGTGCGCCGGTTATCCAAACGAACTCACCGTCAATGCGGACGTCGTTGGTCCCGGCCCGAAGCTGGCGCAGCATGGCCTCCAGCCGGGCGTCGGAAACCTCCAAGTTGGAGCTGCGGAATTTCTCACACGCCAGCGTTTCAAGCTGCCGTCGGCGAACACAGCCCAACTTCCGGAGGACCTCCAGGATGTATTTCTGCTGAATGGACAAAAGCACGAGCATCACCCCCTTCCCGGCGGCGCGCCCAGGCTGTTCAGGTACGGGTCCACCAGCAGGTCGCTCTCGCTCTCCGCAATGCAGTTGAAAATCGTGGCCATGGTGTAGGCCGTGGAGCTCTTCACCTGCTGGCCCGTGTTGGAGCGGAGCTTGTCCCTTGCGGTGTCCAGAATCATCCAGTCCAGCAGGCGCAGACGGGAACGGACCCGGCTCTGAGGCAGGGTGGCGTTGCCAATCCGGAAGCTGTCCGAATAAAAAAGCCGCTCAATGGCGTTCTCAAACACCCTGGCGACTTCCGGTTCAAAGATATCCAGCTCACAGGCGTCCAAAATCTCCTGAAGCTCTTGTTCATCGTCTGCCTGTCCGTCCGCGTGCGCGGGGCTTATGGACGGACTGACGTAAATATCACTCTCTTCTTTCTTTTTCTTTTCTTTATAACTTGGCCGCAGATTTGGCGGTTCTGGAAGCGCAGATTCCGCCGTTCTGGGACCGCAAAATCGGCGGTTCTTGAACGGCATTTCCGGCGGTTCTTGGGGCGTAAAAACAGCCTCATTGATGGGTTCGGCCTCTGTAAGACCCGCAGAATCAGCGGTTCTTGAATCGTCAGTATGTTCCTCTTTGACGAAGGGTGCGCTGGTGTACTCGGGATTGTCCTGGGGCTGGACGTGGGCCAGATAGATCTGATTGGCATCGCCCCGGCCGCAGCGTTTCTCCCAAATGAGATTTCGCTTTGCCAGCACCTGGAACGCCGCCGTCACACGCTTCTCGCAGATACGCAGTTCCTTTGCCAGCTCTTTCCGGGGGAAAATGACAAAGACCTCACCCTGTTCATTGGTCCAGCCGTTCCTGCGGGAGAGCTGGAAGCGGTTCAGGAGGAAGGTATAGGCGACCTTGGCGTCCAGGCTCATATCGGCATAGCGCGGGTCTGAAAACAGCCAGCGGGGCATCTGCATATGGTAAATATTCTGCACGTCCGTCTGCCGCATCAGTGGAAAATCCGGGCGTTCTTTCATCTTTGCGGCCCTCATGGGCGCACCTCCTCATCTCATTTATTTTTTGAAAATGCTAAGATCAATAAAATTGACAACGCGCCCCGTTTGTCGTATAATATAGATACAAACAACTACACTCAGCACGGTTTGGGAGGTTATCTATGAGTTCTTCTGTGTTTCAAATGCGGCTGGATGACGAACTGAAAGTGGAAGCCGCCGCCATTTTTGAGAAGCTGGGGCTTGATCTGCCTACCGCGATCCGGATGTTTTTGAGACGAAGCATCCTTGACAACGGCATCCCGTTCAGCATGACTCTGCCAAAGGAAGAGTACCATGCAGAGCATGCGGTGGAAGCCATGCGGCAAATGAGCGCGGCCGCTCGGCGCAATGGCGTATCAGAGCTTTCTCTTGAAGAAATCAACAAAGAGATTGCGGCGGTCAGACAAGCGGGAGAAGCGCGGGAATGAAATACTATGCGGTGATCGACACAAATGTCCTCGTTTCCGCAATGCTGAAGTGGGAATCTGTTCTCGGCACCGTTCTGCTTGAGGCGTTGACCGGAAAAATCACTCCGCTTCTGAATGGAGAAATTGTCCAGGAATACCGGGATGTTCTGAGCCGCCCGAAATTTCATTTTCCTTCGGAGGCCGTGGAGGTTTTCATGGAAGGACTCACAAGGCGGGGATTGTTTGTTGACGCGGGGCCTGTTGAAGAAATCCTGCCTGACCCCAAAGACGTCGTTTTTTATGAGGTCGTCATGGAAGCGCGCCGGTCTGAGGAAGCGTATCTGGTGACCGGTAATCTGAAGCATTTCCCCAGCAAGACCTTCGATGTGACACCCAGAGAGATGCTGGATATCTTAGGTATTCAGCCATAGCTTTTCAAGAATGCAGCCCACCGGGATCAGCGTCCTGGCGGGCTGTCATCGTCTTCATTATCACTGTCCCGCACGGCCTTGATTTCCACCATGCCCAAGCCGCTGGCGGGTTCCCGCTTCATATCGGGAAGATCATAGGCAGGTAGATCTTCCACATGAAGTTCTGACTGCGGCGGTTCCTCTTTTGCCAGAGACGCTTCTTTTTTCAGCGTCAGGGCCGGAGCCGGTTCCGGCGGTGTCTTTTGTTTTTCCTCCTCTCGTTGTACCCATTCCGGAGTGTAATCTATAACCTTGCAGGGTTTCAGCGTGTTGTAGTCCGGCAGTTCCTCCGGGGCCAGCTTGTAGAGCAAAGCGGGCTTGCGACCTTGGAACAGGGCGATGCACTGCCTCCGGTCCAAACGGAGGATCTCATCCGGCAGCATCAGGTCCCGCTGGGTGCTGCTGCGGGTCTGGGAGTAGGGCCGGGTACTGGTGTAGACCGGAGAGACCAGGGGCATGAGGGGCATCTGGTTATTGGTCACGGAAATCGTCACCTTGCCGCACTTTTTGGAAATATACTCCGCCGAAGTCAGGTCGTTGCAGCCCATATATAGGGTCTGGTCGAAGGTGGCCAGCTGGTTCTCCCACTCCTTCCCTGGATATTTTTCCTGCCATTGGGAAAGGCTTTGCACCACCACCTGGCAGCTCATGTTGAAGCCCCGGATGCTGTTCAGGGAGTCCGCAATGCCCTCCATGTAGCCGATGTTACAGTATTCGTCCAGGCAGAAGTTCACCAGCACAGGCAGACGGCCGTTCCTGCCATGAAGTCGGGCGTAATCGGAGAGTCGGGGGAAAGCCAGCGAGAAAAACAGAGAGCTGAGGAAACGGTAGGCGCTGTCCTGGGCGGAGATGATGACGAAGTAGGCACAGGGTTTCTGTCCCGGCAGCAACAGATCCACGTCATGATTCCGGGTGATAGCGTCCACCAGCTTGTTCTGAAAGATGGCGAGGCGGTTGCCCAGGCCGATGGCGATGTTGCCCCAGAGGTTTTCCCGGGCCTTGAGGAACAGGCCGTGATGGCCCTTGGCCGGATGCTCCGGCGGCAGAGCGGCCAAGAGTCGGTTAATATCGTTGATGCTCTTGTTGGCCAGAAGCTGGTACACATCCCCCAGGCCCCGCTGTTCTATGGGCAGCAGGTTCCCGTGGTCGTCCTTCAGGTTGCAGACGTAGTGGATCAGGGCCATGAGCAGGTTCAGCTCTGCCCGGCTCCAGAAGTCGTCCGCCTCCTTCGCTCCGGAGGTGTTCTGGATGATAGTGTTGGCGACGGTCTGCACCAGCTGTGTCTCCTTGTCCAGAGAATATAAGCAGTTCCAGCCGTCGGAGTGGGCCATATCCAGGAAGTTCACCGCCTTGACGTAGTGGCCCTTCTCGGTGAAGTACGGAGACAGCTTTTCAAACAGCTCTCCCTTCGGATCCGTGACGAAAACGGACTCTCCCCGCTGGGCGCAGCCAATGAGAAAGGGGATGATGAAGCCCCTGGACTTTCCGCTGCCAGGGGCGCCGATGCAAAGCAGATTGTTGTTGTCGCCGGGAATCATCCGGTGGGCGGCGTAGGATGCGTATTTGTCCAGGTCATCAGGGCGGGTCTTTATCTTTCCCAACATCATGCCCTGAACTTCTCTTGCGGAACCAATCTCCAAGAACTCCGCCATCTCCTTTTTCGTCAGGAAGCCGGAGGAACCGTGGGTGGCATCGGGAAGAATGTCAAAGCCCCGGGAGTCGTGAGTGTACTTGTAGCCGGAGAACCAGATGTAGCCCTTTTTCGTAATCAGGCAGATCAGCAGCACGATTACAGCAGTCGTAAACAGTCCGGAGGGCGTGAACAGGGCAAGCCAGTTCTTAATGGGATTCAGGACCCAGATGCTTTCCGGCGGCGTCTCTCCGGGCGGGCAGAAGGTCGAGGCGGTCCCCAGTTTCAGGGAGTTCAGGAACATACCGTAGAAGTACCAGGCAGTCAGGCCCAGAGGGATATAAATAGGGAACTTCTTCTTGTGGCGGTCATACCAGGGGCCGCACTTTTGAGCCAGCTTATCTTCCAGCTCTTCCAGCAGCTTTGAGGGGCGGCGCATCTATGACATCTCCTTCCACTGTGAGAAATTGTGTGCGGGGCGGCGTGTAGGGAACGGGCGGCCTGCCGGTCACCTCTGAAATTGCCTCCCCGGTGAGGATGAAAACACGGGCCTTGCCGGTATCCCGGTATCGGGGGAACAGGACGGCCTCGGCCTGGCCCTCCAGAGCGGCGACGGCGATCTGAGGGAATCCTTCCTGCCGGGCGATGGAAATGGCGGCGTCTAACCGGCGCAGGTCCATATCCGCCGCCATGACGAAGGGCATCCTTTGAAAGAGCGCGTCCCAGACGGGATTCTCTGATGGCTGATACTGCCCTTTCAGCGCGGCCCGGGTGAGCTTCCTGCGGTAATCCGGAACAGACATGATCTGGAGCTGGACCGCGCCGGTGTCGTCGCAGGAAAGCAGATGAACCGGGAACTGGAGGCTGTGGTAGGCCGCACTGTAGGAAATGAGTTTGGTGTCTGTCCTTGGCTCAGAGGATTCCAGCTCCATCAGAATGTCGCCGTAGCTTCCTCCGGCAAAGAGGAAGACCCGCCGGGTGTCCTGGAAGCGGGCGGTCTGGTTGGCGAAGGCGTTCAGTTCGTCCGCCAGGGCCAGCTTGCCGATTCCCGGACAGACGTAGTGTATGGCGCAGAGCAAATCCCCTAAATGAGCAATGGCCGCAATACGGGTACTGCCCCAGGGATTTAACCCTCGACCTCTTGTAATGGCGGATAGAAATAGTTTCGAGGATTTTGTAAGTTGTTCTGCTGAAACTGTGAACGGATCAACACCCCCCTGACAGACAGTCAGCACCATTTTTGTCAGACGCAGCCGGCGTTGAATCGCGTCCTGATGGTAGGACTGCGCTAGCTCTGGAATTGCTCCGTTCAACGCAAACTGCAAAAAGGAACGCCCTTTACTGGTAAGAGTCAGTGCGCCGCTTTTAGCATGTTGGCGCACAAAATCCAGAAACAACAAATTTCCCAGTTCCGTTTCCGTCAGCCATACTTTCAAATCTTCGGGGCAAACATACTGACACCAGCAAAGCAGGCGAAGGGCCTCGATATCACGTTCACTGAACAACATGGCCTTTCATATTCTGCCTGCCAGGTAAGATGTCTTCTGGAACTCCCCATTTTTGTAGATGTCCCATGCCTCTACACAGTAAACCCTGTCGCTGAAAAACGGCGCTGCCTGTGCCGGGTCCCAGAGACTTTCGGCGTAGTAAACGGCTTCCTCGGGAACAGAGGTCTGAATCTGAATGCTGTCGTCTCCCAGATAGTCCCGAAGGGAATCGGCCATGCGCTCTGTTTCGCCGAGGTTCTGGATAAACAGGTAGTCGCCGGACATATCCGTATAATGAATTGTTTCAGGTTCTTCCGTTTCAGGCTCAGGCTGGTTGCTGCGGGAGCTTGTATAAATCGCGGCCCCGCAGAGCAGGACTGCCAGAATGATGATTGCCAGGCGTTTCATAAAACACCCCCTCTTTCTTTTCTTATGATGGCTTCTGTGTTGGCCGAAACCACCCTTTCACCGTTCCGGCAAAAGGGCGGTTTCGGCCCTCTATGCGGAGTCAATCTGTTGCCTCCCCATAGAGGACAGGGTTTTGAAAAAAGTGGCGCAGTCTGTTTCCTGGACTGCCTGTATTTGCAATGGTTTCCAGGCTCAAACACCCAACAGATTCAACGGATGAGACAAGGGGTGAAAAACAAGGAGATTTAGAAGTTCGTCTGTTGGGTGTCTAACGCTCCCAGCCGCCGTCATAAAAGTCCGGAACGGCATAATCCCCGGAGCGGGTGGCGAAGAAATCTGCGACATCCACCATATCCAAAAGGGTGATGTGGCAGACGTTCATCTCGCTCTTTTCCGAGATCAGCGCCACAGCCAAAGTGAACTGATCGTCGTCCGGAACCAGCCGCCCCTTAATGGCATTGGATACCGCTTTCCACCCTTTATTATCCTGATCGAAGATGTGCCGCCCGTCGATGCCGCAATGTTCGTCGATTACCAGCATGGCCTCCCGAAAAAAGGGCAGCTTGTTCCCGCCTGCCTCGTAGTCGTCCAGCAGGCAGCGGATGGTATCACTGAGCCAATCCGCAGGCTGATAGCGACAGTGGGGCAGCAACGTATTCAGCTGAATGTGCAGCCAGCCATAGCCGAACGTTTCCACGAAGCCGGTATTTTCCATGCGGGGCAGGATGGGCCGCTTGCCGTAGCTGCCCACGCCGGGAGAGTGCTTTTCGCACAGCCGCCGCAGCTCCAGGGCGGACCGCTCAAAGGTCCCGGAGGCTTCCTCCAAGGCCCTTTGCAGCTTTTCCGGGGACGCGCCGTCAGCCAGGACGGAGAGACTGCTGGTAGCGCTGAACGCCTCTCCCACAAGCTGCTGCATCCGGGCAATATCCTGTTTCAACGTGCTCATTCTTCTGCCTCCCTTCTCCTGGCTCGCAGGTCTGTGGGCGAAGTGGTGATGGCGTCGTACTCTTTTGCCGTGGCATGGAACTGAATGGGGACGTGGTTGTAGCCGATACAGAGAAGCCCCTCTCCCCGGCGGAATCGGGTAATCTGCCGCACTTCATCCTCCGAAAGATTCAGCACACCCTGGATCAGCCGGGCCTCCTGCTCCTCCATCTGCATCACTAATTTAATGCGGCTGGAATCCAGGATACCCTTGCCGTACTTGCCTCCGTCCAGTCCGAACAGGTCCTGCATTCCCTGGGTAGAGGTCACGGCAATCCCGCCCAGACCCCGGATGGTCTTGACCATCTCCTGAACAAAGCCAGCCGCCAGAGGGTTGGAGTTGGCACCTACCAGGCTCCACAGCTCGTCCGCAATGAGAGCGGAGAGGTCTTCCTGTGCGTCCATGATGAGGTCATTGGCAATGTCCGTCGCCCAGAAAATGCCGGGAAGCAATAGGTCATCTGGCATTCCAGATGTGTCCAGGACGATGTACTTGTTATCCAGGTCGATGTCATTCCGAGCGCCCATGGCTGAGGCAGAGCCGGTGACATACCGGGCCAAAACCACCGAAAGATGCTTTGTTTCCTGGTTGTCGGCCAGGACCTTGTACCAGTCCGCAATAATGGGCATTTCCACGAAGGCCCCGGTTTCGTCCGTGATGGTGTCGTTGTCAAAGGTGATGCCGTATTGCCGATAGCACTCCACCAGGGAGGAATCCAGGTAGTTCTTATCCTCATCGCTGAGGTCCCGCTTCTGGAGGGAGTACCAGATGATGAGCCGGGAGATCTTATCCGCCAGAACGGAATCGTCCCGGGCCGCCATATCCCGGAGGCCGGCGTAGGAATCCAGGGACCGCCGCCGGATGGCCATGATGTTGGGGCAGTCCCGGGAGGACGGGGACATCCGCAGGTACAGCCCGCCCAGTAGCTCGCACAGTGGGCGGAACTCATGGCCTTTTTTCGGCACAATGAAGATTACCCGCCGTCCCTGCTGCCGGAGCCGTCCGCCCAGGCACTGGAGGGTGAAGGTCTTGCCCGCGCCGGAGGACCCGCCAATCCAGCAGTTGCCGTTGGTATACTTGTAGTCGTCGTATGGGTTCAGGAACACCGGAGAGCGGTTGTAGAGGTTCAGCCCCAGAAACACGCCGTTGCGGTCGCTGAGTTCATAGGAGGCGAAGGGAAACGCCGCCGCCACACCGCTTGTCAGGGCGTTCCGCCGGGATTTCCGTTCCACATCCGGGTCCAGGGCCAGCAGGGGCAGGGCGGAGAGGAACGCCTGCTCATTTTTGTAGTCGCAGCGCCGGGCAATCATGTCGATGGAGATGCAGAGCTTTTCCACCGCTGTCACCCGCTGTTCCAAGGTTTCCGGGTCGTCCGCAACCACCTCAACCAGCGTGTGCATATAGTAGAAATCCTCACCCTGACGGTTCATCACGTCCTTCAGATAGAGGCCGGAGCTGATGGCGCTGTCCAGCTCTTCAAAGTCCTGGCGTGTGTCCTCCACATCCCGCATCCGGGAGCGGTTCACCATAGTGGTCTGGGCAATTTTGGAGAGAATCTTGTCTTTCGACTGGCGCTTGAAGATGAAACTCAGGTTCACACCTTCCCCGGCCTCCACCAACGGGGCCAGCCAGCAGGAGCCGACAGTGGTGGCATAACCGTAGCCGGTGACATAGAGATAGGCGTGATAAACGTCGTCCACCACGATGTAGTCCCGGCTTTTGGTGTCCACCGCTGTTGGGGAGAGGATGTCCAGAATGGTGGTGGAACCGGATTCCAGCTCACTCAGGTCCGGCTTTTCCTCACCGAACAGCAATCGCTTGAGGGACCGCTTCTCCTGTCCCTCCTTTCGGGCGGCGGGCTTTTTCTTCTTTGCTCTGCCCGCCGGAGCTTTCCCAGGCTTCTTTTTCAAAAGGCTTTTCATTTCCGTATTCTCCTTCTCAGCTTTCGTCGTAGATTCCGTGGACCGCCGTGGTCATATCGAACACGCCCTCCGGCAGCTTCACCCGGCGGCTGGTGCGCTTGTTGATGATCTCATACAGCAGCTTCAGGTTAAAATCGTCTGTCCAGCGGGGCTCCAGCACCTCCAGCTCGCAGACATCCAGATACCGCCGGGCCGTGTCCGCCTCCTCGTTCAGACGCTGAATAATGGCGGCGACGCTGTTGCCCTTGGACTTCATATTAGCCTCGTACTGAAAGATCAGGAAGAAGCGGTGGCGGATGGCGTCGCTGGCCACGCCCTGGCCGATCTCCGCGATGTTGTCCTCGATCATTTCCCGGCAGGACTCGTTTTCTTCCGCCTCAGCAAACTCCATCATGCGGTCCAGATATTCAGCGGTGTCCGCCGGAAGAGTCCGGGCCTCCAGCTGGATATTATCCGGCGCAATTTTCAGATACGCGGCGTAGCTGGCAATAATATTCTGCCGGTCATTGGCGGATTTCAGATAGATGTTGACGGGCAGAACCTCCAGAATCTTGATGAAACGGTTGTCCCGGGTCACTACCACGCCGCCCATGATATTTTTGATAGGCAGCCACGCCTGGATGCTGTCACGATAGGCCCCACCGCCAGCGGTCTTAACTTTCCCGCCGAAAATCAGTTCCTTGATGCTCATTTTTTCTTACACTCCCCTCGAAACATGATGATTCTCCGCCCCTTCCGCCAGCGCCACCAGCAGCCCAGCCAGCGGGTGAGGCTATCGTCGCTGATGCCGATCAGCCCGAAGCCGCCCACAGGCACCAGAACGGTCAGGGTGACGATGATTTTCGGCGTCAGGGCCAGAGGGACAAAGGCCAGGCATAAATACAGGATGGGCAGGGTCAGGAGGACCGCCTCAATGAGATTGCGGATCTCAAAGAGGCCCATCACCCGACCCGCGTCAGTAAAGTTGGTGGGGATGTAGTAGGTTTCATTGCTCATCTGCGTGTTCCTCCTTCCCGAGCAAGCATCCTTTGTAGGTCATATACTCTTCCTCCAACGCCTGAATCTCCATCTTTCGGGCAGAGATGATGGATTCAACCGCAGAGGTCATCTGCGCTTCCAGACGGGGCGTCGCGGCAATCTCCCCAAGCTCCGCTCGGCTGATATATTGCCCGGAAAGACCGGCATGGAATGCTATCTGATCCAGCGTGATGTGGTAACGACGTCGCAGAGCTCTCAGATGTGTCACACTTACCATGGCCTAGTCCTCTATATATTTGATGGACGGGAGCTTGCACCAGCCCTGCCAGCCGCGGCCTGCCACTTTTGTTCGCACAACGCCATATTTGGTGCCCATGGCCTCAATGACATAGCCGTTCCCGATGTAGATGCCGATATGCCCGGACTTCCAGACAGCCAAGCCCTTGATCTCCGGCATGGTGGACATGGGACCTTTGATTGCCGCAGATCGGTACATCTGATTTGCGCCATAATCCGGCATTCCGTTGGTGCCGTAGCGGATGGTCCCGCTGGAAGCATCCAACCAGCTATAGCCCTTGATGAGCCCAACGCAGTCGGCAGTCCGGTGTCCTACCCAGTTGGCGCGGATAAAGTCCTTGTATTTACCTACGCCGTCCGGATACTGCTTCAGCTTGTAGGCAAAGAGAGATTCCGTCAGGATGTTGCCATAGGTACCCCAGACATAGCCCCAATTGTTCTCATATGCCTGAACAGCATAGGCGGCCAGGTCCAGGTTGTTCTTGGTGTTCGGACTGACGAAATGTGATATATCAATACTGACGCCGTGCCCACTCCCGTGTCCGATGTCGTTTTCATCGTCATCGGAAATATCTCCCCCATAATTTGGACGGAAGGCATCAAGATAAGCGGCGTATTTTTTTAGTGTATCGCTGTCCCGCAGGACTTCAAACAAAGCGCCCGCCCATGTCTTGGCCTCCTCGTCAAAACCCAGAGCGTCCATGATGTCCTCCGGGTCCGGCCTCCCGATTTCGATTCTCAGTGTCGTGGTGACCGCCCCGCCCTCCCTGGCCTCAGAAACCAGGGAGTGCGTGATGGGCAGGTAAGTCTCACAAAGGGAGTGAAGATCTCCGTCGTTGAGATTCTGTCGGTCTGCGGTGGAGCTGATGGCAGTGAGCCAGAGAAAATCGTCCTCTTCCAGGTCATTAGCAACTTCGACATGATCTATGGCAGTTCCCGCGTTCTCATACTCGTTGACAATGCCGGTGACAATGGAGTCTATATATGTGCGGTTAAAGTCCTCCAGGCTGACGCAGACGCTGCCCAGAACCATGGTTTCCGCTCCGGCGCCGCTGTAGGGCAGGGCCGCAAAAATCATCATGGGAACCAGCAGCAGGAAGGCTGCGATACAAGCGACTACCTTCGTGATGCGGGGACTTTTATGCTCCTGACTTTCCATGATTCCCTCCTTGCTTTGAGGCGTCAGGCTTTGAGCGGGTTGAACGTTTCGGCGCAGGCGCTCCCTTGATCGTTCCTGCCGGACTGGGGCGGACAATAGGACCCTTGCCCCTCACTGGAGGTCCGGCGGGCACAGGGGCTTTCACCGGTTCCTGCTTGGCCGGGCTGGAACTGCGCTGTCTCGGCGGGGAATCTGTTCTCACCGGTGGGCCGCTGGTATGAACGATGGGGCCTCCGCCCTTCACTGGAGGACTGGCAGGCGTGGGCGTTTTTGCCGGTTCCTGCCTGACCGGACTGGAACTGCGCTGTTTCATTGGGGGAGTTGTGCGTGCAGGCGGTCGGCTGCCGGTTCCTGCCAGACCGGGGTGGATACTGGGCGCGCCGCCTCTTTGAAGGGCACCTCCGGGAATCGCGCCTCTGGCCAGTTCCTGCCGTGCCGGACTGGGGCTTCGGTCTTTGGAATGGCGGGCGCTGCCTGAATAGGAAATGTGTCCGGTTCCTGCTGGGCCGGGTGGGGCCATTGCTCCGCTGCTTCTTGCCGGAGTCGTAGTAGGGACCAGACGCCCACCCGCTTCCTGCCGGGTCGGACTGGAACCCTGCCGCCTTGGCCGCGGGCTGTTCTTACCGCCCACGCCTTCCCCTGTTCCTGCGGGACCGGCAAGGGGCCTCCCACCAATGCGGGAAACAAAACCACCGCCTTTTTTGTCGGTGGTTTCAGCAGCAGAGACTGAGCGCTGTTCCTGCCGGATGATGCCGGAACGCCGCTGCTTGGATGGAGAATCTGTCTGCGAAGGAGATGTGCCTCCTTTTGATGTGGGCGGTGTTGGCGGCTGCACTCTTCGGGAAGAACGGGTTTCCGGTGGTGGAATGGAACCGGCACCTTGCTGACGGGGCTCCCGTGTAGAAGGCCCGCTCCCGCGCCTGACGCCGTTTCTTCTGGCCGTGGTATCCGCAGGCGGTTCCGTTTTTGCCGGGCTGGAGGGTCCGCCTCTCCTGACACCGGTAGTGGAGGTACCTTCGGGCGCTGTGCCTGGAGGGGGAAAGTCCTTGCCCATGCCGACGATCCCGTCATTGAAGTCATCCGCATACACATTGACGCCGCCTCTGCGGGCCCCACCAGCCATTCTGCCTATCCTTCCGGAGTGGCGGAGAATCTCGCGGCCAGTACCGCCGCCAGGTTTGCCGCCACTGTTGAATCCGCTGGGCTTCCTGCCAGAGTTGTTGGTAAAGCCTCCACCTGGCTGAGTGTTGGAGGGGTCTGTGGTGCCGGTGACGTTGGAAGTCCCGCGCCGGGCGCCCTGCGGAACGGAGGTTTTTCTGGAAGAGCTGCTCTGCTGTCCGGGCTGGCTGACGGGGCCCTTTCCAGTTTGACTGGCCGGACCCTTGCCGGTTTGGTCAGAGGGGCCCTTACCAGCTCCGTTGGACGGACTCTGCGGAGAACTTCCTGCCGGTTGACCCTTAGCTGAGCCGGGCCGCTGTGTCCCGCCCCGCTGTCCGCCAAACCGGAAAAAGCCTCCCACGGCTCCGGCGGCGCCTTTCGCTCCCGCCGCACCTGCTGTTCCTGCGGCACCTGCTGCTGCGCTTGCTCCACCTGTTGCCGCCGCGCCAATGACCTTAACAGCCTTGGTCGCGGCGCTGCGGAACACGGTATAAATGAGGACGCTGCCAAAACCCTTGCCCTTATCCCCAGTGATGGCCGGATTCAGGCCAATGCGGGTAATAATCTCATCCGCTTTTTTTGCTACCTTCACAATGCTGACGTTCAGCACCATCCATGGAAACACATCCAGGCCGCTGGGGACGGTGGACACCACGGACAGCAGCATCTTGAAAAACATCACGTTCGTCACCATCAGCAGACACATACTGCCAAACATCCGGCACCAGCCCGTGAAAATTTCTGACGTACTCTTACTGCCGCCCATGGAAAAGGCAAGCGGTGCAGTCATCGCCAGCACCGCCAGGATGACATAGCGTTCTGCCACTTCCAGCAGCAGCTTCAGCACCATGAACATCAGAATGATATCGAAAATAATCACCAGCAGCCATGAGGCCGTGAGCGTTCCGAAAATGCTGCCGTCCACCAGCTGGACATTGAGCGCGTCCGGAACACCCAGTAAATTCATGGCCTTGGATGTGAGATTCAGGCCGATTTCGCAAATCTGCGGGCTGGCCAGAAGCAGGAACGAGAACGCGAAGGTCCTGGCAAACAGCAGCTTCGGGTCCTCGCCCTCAAAGCCCAGGCCGGAAACCATACTGCGGATGGCCTGAAACACCAGGTTTCCCAACAGCAGCGCCCAGCCCACCGCCAGAAAGACCTCCATAATGTCCTCCACCACGGGAACATGAGTCTTGATGTAGGCGAAATCCAGGGTCATGATGTCCAATAATGAGGAAAAGAAAAAGTTCCAGCATTCAGGAATCAGACTGTAGATCCACTCAAAGAAGCCTTGAAAAATAAATTCCAGCAGGATAACCACCTCCCTTCTTGCTGGAAAGTTCCGGTTTTAAGGAGTAGTGGTAATCGAAGGCGTGAGGGTCGCCAGGCCGGAGAACTTGGGAGCGATGTAGGCGATGAAGGCCCCGATGCCGTTGATGATGGCCCAGCAGATCCATATGCGCTTGAGCCAGTCCCACGCCTGGTCCACCTTGTGCTGATTGTTGGAGAGCTTCGCGCCGATGACAGCCACAGCGGACATCAGACCCGCCAGCACGGTGCTGATGCCTGCGATCTGGTTGTACAGGTCGATGATGATGGTCCGCGCCACGGCGAACAGATCCTGGGCCGCAAACGCGGGGACCGTAAGACAGGCGCAGACGATGACCAGCATCATGACACGAATGTAGTACCGGGGCAGATTAGGGCCAATCCGGTCACGGAAGATGTGATTTTTCAAGTATGTACCTCCTTATGAGCTGTGGATTTCAATAAATAGCGGCATAGATCGCGCTGATATTGCAGCAGAAGCAAATCAGGATATCCGGCGAAAACGCACCGCAGGCCCCGTCCACAATCATGGAAGCGGCCTGGGTCCAGAGATAGGCCGGTTTATAGACACGGGGGCGAAGCAGAGCATCAAAGGCGTCAGCCAACCCTACCACCTGGACCCAGGGAGCAATGCGGCTACCGGACAGCCCATCCGGATAACCGCCGCCGTCCCAGCGCTCGTGGTGGTGGCGGCAGACGTCGCAAATCTGGGGAAAGTCCTCCCGGACAGAGAGAGCCGGGTCCTCCGCCAGGAGACGGCAACCCTCGATGGTGTGGGTTTTCATGACGGAGAACTCTTCTGTCGTCAAGGCTCCGGGCTTGTTCAGGATTGCCGGGGGAATGGCCCGCTTCCCAACGTCGTGGAACAGGGCCAGCTCGGAATAATGGTCGATATCCTTCAAAGACATCCTGGGAATTGCGCCAGCGACGGAAAAGGCCAGCAGCAGACGCTTCGTCAGATTCTGAAATTGTGCGCTGTGGGATGTGTCATACAAAGCGGATTCCTCCTATTACAATAGATTTACGGAGGAAGGCACGGCAGCCAGCCGTGTCTTTTTCCGCATCGTTGCCAAAGCTGTTAGAATGGGAGGACATTGGCCTGACGTATGCCTCCAAGGACTAACACGTCCAAGACAAAGTCCGT
>JAAVZX010000041.1 GCA_022791875.1 Oscillibacter sp. | reverse complement strand
CTGCAACCTCTTTAAGAAGGAGGCCGAATAATCATGGCCAATATGTCTTTACAGAAAAACACCATGCCCTCTCAGGAACCCAACGTCCGGAATAAGAACTTCCAGGAGGTGGCCCTGGGCTACACCGAGGCCCAGGCCCTGGACGAGGCCCAGCGCTGCCTGAACTGCAAGAACAAGCCCTGTATGCAGGGCTGTCCCGTCATGGTCCACATCCCCGAGTTCATCCAGAAGGTTGCCGCCGGGGAGTTCGAGGAAGCCTATCAGATTATCTCCAACACCTCCGCCCTTCCCGCCGTCTGCGGCCGCGTCTGCCCCCAGGAGACTCAGTGCGAGATGTACTGCGTCCGAGGCAAGAAGGGCGAGCCTGTGGGCATCGGACGCCAGGAGCGCTTCGTGGCCGACTGGCACAACGCCCACGCCACCGAGGCCCCCGAGAAGCCCGTCTCCAACGGACACCGCGTCGCCGTCGTCGGCTCCGGCCCCGCCGGCCTCACCTGCGCGGGCGACCTGGCCCGGAAGGGCTACGACGTGACCGTCTTCGAGGCCCTCCACCTGGCGGGCGGCGTCCTGGTCTACGGCATCCCCGAGTTCCGTCTGCCCAAGGCCATTGTCCAGAAGGAAGTGGACGGCCTCAAGGCTATGGGCGTGACTATCGCCACGGATACCGTCATTGGCCGCACCATTTCCATTGATGAACTGATGGAGGATCAGGGCTTCGAGGCAGTTTTCATCGGTTCCGGCGCGGGCCTGCCCATGTTCATGGACATCCCCGGCGTGAATTACCGCGGCGTCTACTCCGCCAACGAGTTCCTGACCCGCATCAATCTGATGAAAGCCTATCTCCCCGACTCCGACACCCCGATTCAGCATCCGAAAAAGGTCGCCGTTGTCGGCGGCGGCAACGTAGCCATGGACGCCGCCCGCTGCGCGAAGCGCCTGGGCGCCGAAGTGTACATCGTCTACCGCCGCGGCATGGAAGAGCTTCCCGCCCGTAAAGAGGAAGTGGAGCACGCCGAAGAAGAGGGCATCATCTTCAAGACCCTCTGCAACCCGGTAGAAATTTTTGCCGACGAAAACGACGACGTAAACAAGATCCGCTGCATCAAAATGGAACTGGGCGAACCCGACGCCAGCGGCCGCCGCCGCCCCATCGAGGTCCCCAACAGCGAATTCGACCTCGACGTAGACTGCGTAATCATGTCCCTTGGCACCAGCCCCAACCCCCTCATCAAGTCCACCACGAAGGGCCTTGAAATCAACCGCAAAGGCGGCATCGTCGTCAACGAAGACGGCCTCACCTCCCGCGAAAAAGTCTACGCTGGCGGCGACGCCGTCACCGGCGCTGCAACCGTCATCCTCGCCATGGGCGCTGGCAAGACGGCGGCTAAGGCTATCGACGAGGCATTAAGCAAGTAAGTTACGGGGGGCCTCCGGCGGCTTCCTTTTCTCGAGAGAAAAGGAAGCGAAAAGAGCTTTAACTCGACGCGAATCCGGTGCTTGATGTGGCTTTTGCGCCGGAACGGGGTGCTGTGCATGTGGTCCTTACCTTGTGCAAGGTAAGGACCACAGATTTTTTTACTTTAAGAGAAAATTGTGGGTCATACCAGAATGGTATGACCCACACGCAGGCAGCACGTTATCACGCAGAAAGCTGCCGCGCCCTCCAGATTCGCGTCGAGTTAAAAAGTTCTTTTTCGGTTCCTTTTTCTTTCAAGAAAAAGGAACGGACGCCGCCAGTTTTTCGCCGACCTTGTAGATGTCCCCAGCCCCCACGGTCAGGAGCAGGTCTCCTGGCTGCGCCAGGTCGCGCAGGCGGGCGGCGGTTTTGTCGAGGGTGGAGCAGTAGATGGAGCCGGGGAGTTGGGCGCATAGGTCGGAGGAGGAGATGCCTTCTGTGTTTTGTTCGCGGGCGGCGTAGATTTCGGCCAGGATTACTTGGTCCGGGAGCTTTAGTTCTTCTATGAAGCGGTCGAAGAGTTTTGCGGTGCGGGAGTAGGTGTGGGGTTGGAAGGCTACGATTAGGCGCTTGTAGCCTAGGGTTTTGGCGGTGGTTAGGAGGGCGTGGAGTTCGTCTGGGTGGTGGGCGTAGTCGTCGTAGATTTCGGCGCCGTTGTAGGTGCCCTTGTACTCGAAGCGGCGGCCTGCGCCGGTGAAGGAGTTCAGGCCCTTTTCTACGGCTTCGCCTGGGATTCCCATTACATATGCCGCTGAGGCGGCGGCCAGGGCGTTTGAGACGTTGTGCTGGCCGTAGACGCGGAGGTCGGCGTGGGCGTAGAATTCGCCGTGGACTTGGATGTCGAAGACGGGTCTTCCCTTCTCTTCTCTGAGATTTACGGCGGTGCATTCCGCGTTGTGGCTCAGGCCGAAGGTGAATGCGTCCAGGCCGTGGGCGACGCTGCGCGCGCCCTCGTTGTCCGCGTTGATAATCACACTTCCATTGGAGGGTACTAACTCCGCAAAGCGGCGGAAAGAGTGCTTGATGTCGTCCAGGTCCTTGAAAAAGTCCAAGTGATCCGCTTCTACATTCAAGATAATAGCGACTGTCGGGAAAAAGCTGAGGAAGCTGTTGCAGTATTCGCAGGACTCTAGAATAATCGTGTCCCCCTTCCCTACCCGGTAGCCGGAGTGGAGCAGGGGCAGGGTGCCGCCGATCATGACGGTTGGGTCCGCCTCCGCGGCCATGAAAATGTGGGTACACATGGAAGTTGTAGTGGTCTTGCCGTGGGTTCCCGAAACGCACAGGGCGTTGGGATAATGCCGCATGATCGCGCCCCACGCCTGGGCGCGTTCATAGACGGGGATGCCCCGCGCGGCGGCTCCGGCAATTTCCGGATTGCTGTCGTGGACGGCGGCGGTGCGGACTACGAAATCGCAGTCACCCAGATTCTCCGCGTTGTGGCCCAGGGCCACGGGGATGCCCAGGGAGCGCAGGTGCTTCACCGTCTCCCCCTCCGAGGCGTCGGAACCCTGGACGGTGAGGCCCATAGTCCGCAGAACCTCCGCCAGGGGGCACATGGACACGCCGCCGATGCCTACAAGGTGGGCCCGCTTTCCGGGAGTCAGGTAGTTGCTGATTGGCACAGCATTGTTCATCATACTGAAAAAACTTCCTTTCCAAAAAGGATGGGAAAAAGCGTTGTAATATCGAAGATATTTTATTATAATACAAGAAAAGCGGAAATGCAACGGCGAAGGGAGACAAAAAAGGGATGGACATGCCGGAATCTGTAAAAAAAATTCTGACGGCCCTGGAGACGGCGGGCTATGAGGCGTGGTGCGTGGGCGGCTGTGTGCGGGACGCCCTGCTGAACCGCGCCCCGGAGGACTGGGACGTGACCACCTCCGCCCTGCCGGAGGAAACCATGGCGGTCTTCGGAGAACGCGCCCTTCCCACGGGTTTGAAGCACGGCACCGTCTCCGTCCGGGACGAAAACGGGAAGCTGGTGGAAGTGACCACGTACCGCGTAGACGGCGCGTACCTGGACCACCGCAGGCCGGAGAGTGTCACCTTCACCCGCTCCATTGACGAGGACTTGGCCCGCCGCGACTTCACTATCAATGCCATGGCGGTAAATCTCCGCGGAGAATTCCGAGATCCCTTCAATGGACGAGACGATCTGCAAAAGAAGGTCCTGCGCTGTGTCGGCGACCCAGACAAGCGCTTTCAGGAAGACGCCCTGCGCATTCTCAGAGGAATGCGCTTTGCCGCAGTATTGGACTTGGAGGAAGACCACGACACCGACGCCGCCATGGACCGCAATCGTGACCTCCTAAAAGAAATAGCCCCGGAACGCATTCAAGTGGAGCTGACCAAGCTGCTCTGCGGCACAAACGCAGGCTGGGTCTTAGAAAACCATCCGACCATCCTAGGCGTTTTCTGGCCGGAAATCCTGCCGATGGTAGGCTTCGACCAACGAAATCACCACCACTGCTACGACGTCTGGCAGCACAGCCTAAAAGCCATGATGAGCACCCCAGCGACCCCAGAACTCCGCTATGCCGCCCTCCTGCACGACATCGGCAAGCCCCCGACATTCACCCAGGACGCCAACGGCGTCGGCCATTTCTACGGCCACGCCAACGTCAGCGTAGAGCTGGCGGACGCCATGCTCCAGCGCCTGAAATACCCCACCGCCTTCCGCGAACGCGTAACCCGCCTAATTGCCTGGCACGACCGCAGCATCCCCCGCACCGACAAATCGATCCGCCGAGCGCTGCAAGCGCTAGGCGAACAAGATCTAAGACTGCTTTTAACTCTAAAACGCGCCGACAACCTGGCCCAAGCCCCAGCATACCACACCCGCCAACAAGAACTAACCGAAGCCGAACAAATCCTAACCACCATCCTAACCACCGCCCCCTGCTTCACCCTAAAACACCTGGCCGTCACCGGCCACGACCTCCTCCACCTCGGCTACACCGGCCCCGCCCTCGGCCAAGCCCTCAACCACCTCCTGGACCTCGTCATCGACGGCGAGGTGCCCAACGAACGTGGTGCCCTGCTCGCGTGCCTCCGGCGGCCCCCTTTTTCTTGAAAGAAAAAGGGGGGAAAAAGAACTTTTTAACTCGACGCGAATCTGGTGGGCGCGGCAGCTTTCTGCGTGATGACGTGCTGCCTGCGTGTGGGTCATACCATTCTGGTATGACCCACAATTTTCTCTTAAAGTAAAAAAATCTGTGGTCCTTACCTTGCACAAGGTAAGGACCACATACACAGCACCTCGTTCCGGCGCAAAGGCCACATCAAGCACCTGATTCGCGTCGAGTTAAAGCTCTTTTCGCTTCCTTTTTTCTCGAGAAAAGGAAGCCGCCGGAGGCCCCCCGTTCATCCCAGCGCTTTCAAGGACTCTTCCAGCTTAGCGATGAGTTCCCGGTATTTTGCGGCTTTTTCCTTTTCGGCGTTGACCACCGCTTCCGGGGCGCGGGAGGTGAATTTTTCGTTGCTCAGTTTTTGTTCTACGATGCGGAGGCCGTTTTCGGCTTTTTCTTTTTCTTTCGTGATGCGTTCGCGCTCCGCGCTCAGGTCTACCAGTTCGCTCAGGGGGAGGTAGGCGGTGGCGTTGTGGGTTACGATGGTCACTTGGCCGCTGGCGTCGGTGGGGGCGGTGGAGGCGAAGTCTACTTTTGAGGCGTAGGCCAGGCGCTGGATGAAGTGCTGGCCCTGCTGGTAGGGGGCGGGGGTCGTTGTTACCAGAAGCACTTCCGCCTTCTTTGAAGGCGGTACGTTCATCTCGGCGCGGCGGGCGCGGATGGCTTTGATCGTGTCCATCACCGCTTCCATAGCCGCTTCCTCCTGCTGGAAGTTCAGGGCTTCCTGATATTCCGGCCATTTGGCAAGCATGATGAACTTGTCATCGTTGTCTCGCTGCTTGGGGAGGGCTTGGAAAATCTCTTCGGTGATGAAGGGCATGAAGGGGTGCAAGAGCTTTAAGAGCTCTGTCAGGACATAGCAGAGAACGTTTTGGGCCGTGTCCTTCGCTTTTTCGTCCTCGCCGTTCAGTCGGGTCTTCGTCAGCTCAATATACCAGTCGCAGTAGGTGTCCCACAGGAAGTCGTAGACCTTCGCAGAGGCGACGCCAATCTCGTAGCTGTCCAGATTTTCCGTTACTTCCTTAATCAATGTGTTCAGCTTTGAGAGGACCCACTTGTCCTCACGTTCGAGGGCGTCCGCCGCGGGGAGGGCGAAGCCCGTCCGGTCGCCCAGGTTCATCATCACGAAGCGGCTGGCGTTCCAAATCTTGTTGGCGAAGTTGCGCATGGCCTCGCATTTCTCCGTGTAGAAGCGCATGTCGTTTCCGGGGCTGTTGCCGGTGATCAGGTTGAAGCGCAGGGCGTCGGCGCCGTACTTCTCCGCCACCTCCAGGGGGTCGATGCCGTTGCCCAGGGACTTGGACATCTTGCGGCCCTTGTCGTCCCGGACCAGGCCGTGAATCAGGACGGTGTGGAAGGGAATCTTCTTCATCTGCTCGCAGCCGGAGAAAATCATCCGGGCAACCCAGAAGAAGATGATATCGTAGCCCGTGACCATGACGGAAGTGGGATAGTAATAATCCAGGTCGGCGGTCTTCTCCGGCCAGCCCAGGGTGGAGAAGGGCCAGAGGGCGGAGCTGAACCAGGTGTCCAGCACGTCGGGGTCCCGGGTCAGGTCGGTGCTGCCGCACTTCTCGCACTTCGTGGGGTCCTCGCGGCTAACGTTGATGTGCCCGCACTCGCCGCAGTACCAGGCGGGAATCTGGTGGCCCCACCAGAGCTGGCGGGAGATGCACCAGTCATGGACGTTCTCCATCCAGTTGGT
>JAAVZX010000040.1 GCA_022791875.1 Oscillibacter sp. | reverse complement strand
GCAACTGCTTTTGCGTCGTGCGTTTTCTCATACGCTTCTACCAGCAAATTCCTTGCTTCGTTATGCAGCATCTTCCTCACCCCGCTGCCATCTTACCATATCTCTTCTCTTATTGCTATTTCAGAGAACTGCTCTAGTTAGTCGCTCGGGTATTCGTGCATCTTCCGCCCCGTCAGGTGTTTGCAGCGCCTGGCGGGGTTCTTTTATTTTCCCCTGGGCCTCTCTGGCCTGGGGGCAATCCGGATTCGGGACTCCCGGGGGTTCCTGAATTTTTAGAAGACCTGTCCAGCATCCCCCCAAATCGCGGGGGAAGGGTGTCGCGTTTCGCTACACTCCCTCCGGCGGCTTCTGCGGCCCCTCTGACGGCCCTTCCGGCGGGGTGGCCTCGGGTCGTGTCTTTTTTCTCGAGGGGCGGCGGGGCGTTTTTTCTGCCCAAATTCACAAACGTTTGGGATTTTGAGGGGCGGAAATTTCCCACCCCTTTGTTGATAGATGGGAACCAGAGGGGGACGAAATTGGGTCCCCCTTTATTCGCCCTCCGGCGGCGTTCCTGGACCGTCTGCGGCGGGGATGTCTTCACCCTCGGGGGGCGGCGCGGGCGGAGCTGCGGGGTTCTGGGGGGATTGCTGGGCCTTTGGGGTGAAGCTGTCCTTGTGCTTCTCTCGAAGCTCGTTCAACTTAGAACGGATATAGCTGTCTGTATTCCCGTCCAGCTCCCACAGTTCTGCCTCAGTCAGTACCAGATCCCCGTCAGGAAATTCAATCCCAAATCCATCTTTAAGAAGCGAACAGTTCACAGATCGTAACTTAAAGTTCAAAAAACCTAAGTCAAAAAGAAAAAAGCCATTAACACAAGGCCCCATCTCAATAAATTGGGCTTTTCCTGCAATACCGCTTAATAAATCACTCACTGACACCCCGAAATAGTTAGCTAGCTTTTGAACTGTAGCGGCCTTTGGTGTAGAACCGCGCTTTTTCCACGTTGCAACCGATGACTGAGCAATGCCATTTTCACGGGCGGCTCTTGTTGGAGTTACCCCCCGTTGCTTACAAAGCTCATCAAAGATATCATAAAATGCCAAATAATCACCCCCGTTTTTATTTAATTCGCTTAAATTGCAAAAGCAATATTGGCAAACCGCAAAAGCACTATATAATAAATTGCAGTTGCGATACTCACACAATATCACGAATTGAAGGGAGATGCAAGAGGAATGTACAAAATCAGTAAGCAAAAACTGTGTGTGAAAATGGTCCAAGCGGGAATTGGTTCCGCGAAGGAGCTGTCGAAGGTGTCTGGCATATCGGTTAACACCCTTTCCCGCAACAACAACGGCGGCTCCGCCAAGCTCGCAACCGTTCAGGCCCTGGCGGCGGCGCTGCACTGTGACCCGGCTGAACTTCTGGCGGAGGAGGGATGAACTATGGATGAAGTAAGAGAAACTGTATACGAACACATTTCCGGCGGAGAAACCTTCACCATCACGGCAGCGGAGCGTTGGTCTGTTTCTATGCTGCGGCGGCTGAAAGAGAAATACCCGGAACAGGTGCAGATCACCCGCGAAAACAAGGATGGCTCTTTGCTGGCACATTTGCCCGCCGACTGGATGCGGATTGTACCGAAGCGGAAAGACACTCTGACCGATGAACAGCGTGCCGCACTGGCGGAACGAATGAGAAAGCGAAACTCCAAGCACAGCTCGGGGGAAACGACCTGATTTCACGCGATAATCACTGGGGAGGGTAATTACATACCCCAGCCCTCGTACCCCCAAAAACAGCGTTCTAAACGTCTACAAAAAAGCGCCCCCGCCGGGTGGTGACACACCCAACGGAGGCTAGCGGAACCAATTGAGGTAACCAATCGGCCCGCATGAAGGTATTGTATCATACCTCCTGCGGCCAACGCAAGGAGGAAATTACATGTGTACGGAGAAAAGACTGGCGGCGCTGGAGGCGGCCGTCAAGGCCCACGATGTCAGAATCACCGCCCTGGAAAGGCGGCTCACCCCCAGCAACCTCAGCGCGGCCGCGCTGGATGCTCTGCTGGCGGAGCTGGAGGGGCAGTTGGGAAAAGAGGACGTATGAGTGCGGAAATGAGGAAAGCCGCACTGGAGGGCGGCGGAAAGAAGGTAAAAGGGGCATGACAGAAAAGTACACACTCTTCATGAACATGCTATGCCGCAAGTTGGAACGCATGCACTCCGCCATGATCGCCATAACAGCGGCGATGGAAAATGTCTGTGGGCGATATGAGCCGCAGGAGCTGGTGCCCGCTCTGGAAGAGTTGACGGAACGACTGTATTGCCTGGCAGCGGAAGTCAGGAAGTCCAAAGAGGCCTGAGCGATTACCTGACGTGCGGCCCAACTGCCCCAGCAGGCAACGGGAGACGCCAAAACGGGAGATGCGATAAGAATACATAAAGAAGCCGCCCTGGAGGGCGGCAGAAAGAGGATGTATGAACAACAAGAAGGAGGTTGCCATGAAGAACGAAATCACACTTCATCTCCGGCGGTATCCGGTGCTACTTCAGGCTGCCAGCGGCGGCACCCGCGGGGACTATATCACGCTGTCCAAGGACCAGCTCCAGGCGGCCCAGGTCTGCGGGCTGGATGACAAAGCGCTCATCCAGCGCATGGCGAACCGGCAGGGCTACCGGGTCCTGGACATCGACCACCCGCGCAAGTTCTCCGTCACTTTGGACCTGGATCGTCTCTCCGAACTGCACGAGGAAGAGCCGGATTGAGTAGACAGAGCATTCCCGATGACATCTGAAAGGAGCGATTGGAAAATATGGCAGAACTTACATACTCCGTCACAGAGGCGGCGCAGGCTTTGGGGGTTTCCCGAAGGACCATGTACGAGGTGATTCATCAGGAGGGCTTCCCCACGCTGAAGGTGGGGGGCCGGCGGCTCATTTCCCGGGAGCTGCTGGCGGAGTGGGTCAGGGCCCAGGCCGGAGGGCACAAGGAAGCCGCTCCCGGTGCAGTGGACACCGAAAGCGGCAGGGCGGGAAGCATGGTCTGACACACGCTGTTTCCGCCTCTATCATAAGCGAAGACGGAGGAATTGTCAAATGCAAATGACCATGAAGCAATTTTGCCGGGAGTATCTTGCCCCGGCCATGAGCGACGCCTACAAGGACGGCGTGGCGGGGGCGGCGGGATACCCCATGGACCCGGCGGCGGAGCTTGCCGCCTTCGAGCGGCTCAGAGGCCCGGCCAGCCAATGGGGCGAACGGTTTATTTCCGAGCTTGTGCGCTGTCTCAACCTTTCCTATGCCCAGGGGCGGCGGGACGCGGCCGCAGGCGGGGGGGAGGGGATGGCCATTGAGCAGACCTAAGAAAGCGACTTGGTGGAAGATGTTCGCACACCAGCGGGCGGCAATTGAATCCGTCAGTGACAAAAGCGCAGGTGAAGGATTAAAGGCGGCATTTAGGTATTTTGACGGCGAAGACGTCTCCGCCGAAAGTATGACCACCCAGGCATTTACCGTGTTCTGCGTTATCCGTCCATACATAGACGAGGCCCGGCAAGACTATGAAAGGGCTGTGGAGATCGGGCGCAAAGGGGCGGAACGTCGATGGGAAAAGGATAGCCCCCCTATAGCACCCCATAGCCCCCCTATAGGGTGCCTTAGAGAAGCAGAAGCAGAGGCAGAAGCAGAAGCAGAGGCAGAAGCGGAGGAAGAGAGTGAGGCCGCAAAGCGGCCCGCACGCTCCCCGTTTCCGCCGCCAGGTGTTGGTCATCTGGAACCGACTGGCTTTGGTCCGGAACTCAGCGTTGCTTTTGACGAATGGCTTCGTTACAAGCAGGAACGCCGGGAGGCGTACAAGCCCACGGGTTTGAAAGCCCTGATCTCCCATGTCCGCAATCAGGCCGAAATCTATGGTGAGAAGGCCGTGGCTGACTGTATCCGCCTCAGTATGTCCAACGGATGGAAGGGCATTGTCTTTGACAGGCTGGAAAAGGCCAAAGCGAGGCCGTACCCGTCAGGACAAAAGAGAAAGAAAACCTGGGCAGATCTGGCCCGGGAAATGAGGGAAAAACAGGATGACAATTGATGAAACTGCGGCCATCATGGATATCCTGGCAGCTGCGTATCCACGGTTTTACAGCGGGCCGGACGCGCCGGATTCCGATAATGTGCTTGCCCTGTGGGCGGACCTCTTCGCCGACGATGATCCCTCACTGGTAGGAGCTGCCGTGAAATCGCTGATCGCGTCGGATGAGAGGGGCTTCCCTCCCCATATCGGCGCGGTCAAGGAGCAGATGCGGAAGCTGGCGAACCCCCAGGAGCTGACGGAGGGGGAGGCGTGGGCCCTGGTGGCAAAGGCCGTGCGCAACAGCATCTACGGGGCGCGGGAGCAGTTTGAAAAACTGCCGCCGGAGCTTCAGAAGCTGGTAGGAAGCCCTGCACAGCTGCGGGAGTGGGCCGTGATGGACAGCGGCACATTGCACAGCGTCGTGGCCTCCAACATCCAGAGAGCATACAAGGCCGTGGTGAAGCGGGAACGGGAGCGGGCCAAGCTCCCGGAAGATGTGCGGCGTGTCATTGCCGCAGTCAGTGAGAAAATGGCCATTGATGGCCAGATTGAAGAACTGCCCAAAAAGGAAACGGAGGAGGAACCCAATGAACCAGCAAGCTAAGGTGTGCCCGCTGCTGGTAGCGGATCCCTGTGAGCCGGTGAACCGGCGGGAAAATCATTATACCTGCATCGGGGAGCGCTGCGCGTGGTACACCGGCGGCGAATGCGCCGTGCTGTGCGCCGCCAGGACTATGGCCGATGCCTATCAGGATGATAAGAAAGACAGAGGCCGAAACGCTGTCAAAACCGACGCCGATTATGAGAACGGCGAAAGCTTCATTTGAGGCTGTGCGAGTGCCGGCAGCGAGGGGACCCGCCCCAGGCAAAATCCCAAACGGTTGTGAATTTGCCAAAAAGGAAAGCCGCCCCCGATGAGCGCAACACCGGAAGCGGCAGGGTGGAACAGGTTTGACAGTCTGTTTCCACCTCCACTATATCAGAAAAACGGAGGAAATGCAAGCATGAATCAGGCTTTACAGGCGGTTATCGCCAAATATGACTTCATCACATGCCGCGTTCCGCAGTTCGTTCCCAGCGGCATATCGGATCTGGATGCTGTGACCGGCGGCATCCCGAAGGGGCGGATCATCGACGTTTACGGCGGCGAGGACGCGGGGAAGAGCGCCCTGGCGCTGGCCCTGGCGAAGGGGAACACGCTGCTTCTGGATGCGGAGTGCAAGCTGGCCCCCAGCATGGCCCGGTGCGGCCTCTATGTCATGCACCCTGAAACGCTGGAGGACGCGCTGAATATCTGCCGGATGGCGGCGGTGGGCTTTAATACCGTCATTGTGGACTCCCTGGAGGCCCTTCCCCTGAAGCCGGAGCAGGAACGGCCCCTTATGGATTTCTTTCTGGAATACGGCGACGAGTACAAAAAAACGCGGGAACAGCTGCTTTCCAAAGCCTTGCCGGTTCTGTCCATGGAACTTCTGGCCTGCGGCTGTACGCTGATTGTAGTGAACCAGCTGCTGGACCGCGACGGGGTTATATATGGGAACCCTGAGTATTCCACAGGGGGCCGCGCACTGCCCTATTATGCGTCCGTCCGGCTGCTGGTCAGCCGTATCGAGCACATTATGAAGCGTGGACAGGTGACGGGGCAAATCGTCAAGGTATCAGTAGTGAAACACAGATTTGGGCAATGCTTTGGCTCTGCAAAGCTGGCCTTAGATTACCACACGGGGCGGCTGTGCTCCCGGAAGGAGGCGTTGGTATGAGCATTCCGTTTACTTTCCCCGCCCCGCTGGACGTGTTCGCTGGATATCAGGAGACGCTAATAGGCCGTCCGCTGTCCGTGGACGAGAAAGAGCTTACAGCGGCCTGGCTGGACATTATCAACCAGGCGAAACCGAAGGACATCCCGTTTATGGACGAGTTGATTGCAAAGAACTCTGGCGACGATGATATCATCCGCTTCCTGACGGCGGTGAAAGCCTGGATGTTTATTGCGGCAGGCAATTCCTACGCCCAGGGGCGGCGGGATGCTCAGCAGGTACAGGCATAAACAGCGCTGGGCGGCGGCTCCTGAAAACGGGTCCTTCCAGGCCCCCGGGGGATATGCTGCGGGGCCGCCGACCCCAAATGGCGCGTAGTTACAGCAAGAATTTTTGGGCGCTTCACTAAAATTCCGTGTCCCCACAGGCATCACCGGCGCGGCGCGGGAACCCGCTTCCCAGCAAAGGAAAAGGACCGCCGCAGCGGCCCCCTCCGGGTAGGATGTGAACTTGTCAATCTCATTCTACCACGAGGGAGGCCGTCAGGCAATGACCAACGAGGAACTTGTAGCGCTGATCCAGGGCGGGGATCGGGACAAGCTGGAGCAGCTGTGAGGGCAGGTGGAACGCTTTGCTGCGGCGCAGGCCAACAAACGCCTTGTGCTGTCGGGCGGTCTGGGCGGGGTGGAATTCGGGGACCTGTATAACGCCGGGTATATCGCCGTGGTTGCCGCCGCCCATACCTACGACCCCGCCGCCGGGCGCGCTTTTATCGGCTGGCTGGCGCTGGCACTTAAAACCGCTTTTTCTCAGGCCACAGGAATCCGCAGCCGCAGGCAGGCCCGCGACCCCATCCATCAGGCTCATAGCCTGGACGCACCTGTCGGCGAAGACACAGACGGGAATACCCTGGCAGACTTCCAGGCGGACCCCGCCGCCGCCCATGCCCTCCAGGACGCGGATGATCGTATCTGGCGGGGACAGCTCCGGGAGGCTTTGGAAACGGCCCTGGCGCAGCTGCCCGCCGTCCAGGGGGAAACTTTGCGCAGCCGTTTTTTTCAGGCCCAGACCCTGGAGCAGATCGCAGACCATCAGGGCGTTTCCAAAGAGGCCGTCCGGCAATGGCAGACAAAAGCGCTGTACACCCTGCGCCAGCGCCGGGAGCTTCAGCAGTTCGTTGAGGACCGCACCCCCTACTACCTGCATGTGGGCGTCAGGCAGTTCCACAGCACGGGGGAAAGCGCCGTGGAGCGCATTGTCTTCCGGCGGGACCGGCTGGCAGGCCCCAGGGCGTCCCGTCCCAGGCTGGACCGCCCTTCTCTGGAGCAGCAGGCCGCAGGCGTGGGCCAGGACTATATTGACGCCATACAGGACCCCGCCGTCCGGGTGTTCTTCCGCCTGCGCGTCCTGCGGGGACTCTCCTGGCAGCAGGTGGCCCACGTCGCTGGGGCGGGAAAGTCCTGGACGCAGGTCCGGGATGTGGTTCTGCGGTATCTGGCCGCTCATCCTGTCCACCCGCAGGACAACGGTTAGTCAAAACGGGGCGTACAGCTTCGCGGCTGTGCGTCCCTGGCGCTCTTTGCCGGTTGGGCAAGAGTAGGGTAAAAGTAGGGCATAAACAGGGCCTGAAGGGGTGTAGCAAAAGTGTATCAAAAGTGTACCGTTTCGGCAAATCCAGGGTTACTCAAATCCAAGGGAACGGGGTAGTACGAGGGTGGTACGAAAGTGGTACGCCAGCCGCTTTCAAATTCCCAAACGTTTGGGATTTTGGGTCGCTGTTCCCCTGCGGGTATAAAGAAAGCCGGGGACGTTACTCCCCGGCAATCAGTTCCGCAAGCTCCAGCAGCAGTTTCACGGCCTTCTCCCGCTTCTCAGGCTTCAGCGCGGCCAGCACCCCCGCCGCCTGCATCAGGCTTTCCGTCCGCTCCAGCTCCGGCGGCGGGCTGGCAAGCAGCTCACCGACCGTTACCCCCATGCGCTCCGCAAGAAGCTCCAGCGTGTCCGTTCGGGGTTGCAGTTTCCCTTCAAATATTCCTGCGTGGTGGAAACGGCAAGATGCAGGTCCTCCGCCAGCTCCGCCACGGTCAGATCCCGCGCCTGCTTGTACCGCCGTATGCTGGCCGCCAGGCTCTTGTTCAGCGTCATACCGTTTCACCCGCTTCCTGTACCGTTTTGCTGGTTTTATCCTCCACCAAAACCAGGCCGCGGACAATAGATGCTTTTCATCAACTTAGAGCGGGGTTATGGATAAATCGGTCAGGCCGGGAGTATTTACGCCCCGACCCTTTACTCAGCTCAATTTTCAGCTCAGCTCCAACGGACTCAAAGCTCAGCCGGTGCCTGACGAATCCACTTTTGGATTGATTGGTACTGCCCCCAAAATTGGGGCGTCCTCCGCTGGCTGGACTGCCGCCGGGTCCCACGCTGCACCAATGCAGCGCTGAACCCCCTCCAGTGGGGGCATATCGTTACTCACGGGCAAAAAGGCCATCCAGCAGGCAGCACAGGGCAGGGAGTGGGGGGCGAAACGCCCTGTACCCTCGCCGCTCCTGCGTCCCCTGGGGGCCTCCTGGGCGGCTTTGGGCATGGCCACAGCATACGGGCATAATAAAAGGCTGGAGGAAAAAGTTCCCCCAGCCCTTCTTGCCGTTATTCTGCGAATACCTTGCTCAGCTCAATGAAGCAGCCCTCCAGCACGTTCACCTTTGCCACGTCTCCACGGCTGTAAACCTCATGGAGCCGGAGGCTGGCCCCATCATGCAACATGACCTGGACAGTCTGATCTTCCGGGTTCACAATCCAGTATTCCCGCACCCCCGCCCGCTGGTACAGGCTCAGCTTTACAAGGCGGTCGTGTCGCTGAGTGGAGGGGGACAGGATTTCCACTACCAGATCTGGAGCCCCCTTGCACCCGTGTTTGTCCAGCTTGTCGCCGTCGCACACAACGGAAATGTCAGGTTCAACCATCGTGTCAACGTCTTCAGGGGCCTCCCCGTCCTTCTCGAAGAGCCGGACGGCGAACGGAGCCGGGTACACCTTGCACCGCTTCCCCTCCAAGAAGTTGTAAAGCTGCGAAGTGATTGCCACGCTGATTTCCTGGTGAAGCCTGGACGGCGGGGCCATCAAGACCGCTTCCCCGTCGATGATTTCAATACGTTCATTCTCTTCCCATGTGAGGCAGTCGGCGAACGTGTACCGGGCCTTTTCTGCTGGTAATGCCATAAAATCACGCCTCCTTTTTCAGTTTTTCCCCAGTAGCCGGGTTGATACCCAACGCTATTGCCGATTTGTCCCGCTTCACCTGTGTTTCCACCGCACGCCGGACAAAGTCCGCCACGGCCTCCCCTGTGCGTTCTGCGGCCCCCTGGGCCGCTTCCAGCGTCTCGGGGGATGCTGGGATACCCCCGCTCCCTGCGGACGCGCTTGCGGCCTCTGGGGGGCTTTCGGGGGCGTCTCGCGCTATTGTTTCAGATATGGCGCGCTTAATGAAGCCGTTGACGCTTTCGCCCATAGATGTAGCGTGGGCCTTAATGTCCTCATAGGTTGTTTTTGGAACATCAAGTGGTATGCGTTTCAGCTTTTCTTTGGCGTACTGGTAGATATATTCCTTACGCCCGGGTGTAATCCCCATATAGTCACACCTCCCCTAGTATGCCTATATTATACCTCATTTCACAAGATGTGTACATAACAAAAATAGACAAAATATTATGTACATAATTGGCTGTTTTATCAATTGGAAGTTATGTACATAACTGCTATACTTATCATTGTCAGGAGGGAACAGCCTCCGACAGAAAGGTGGTGACACGATGGCAGGCAAAAGGAAAAGCGGCAACCATGACCGGACCCTCGCAGCCGTACTCATGATTACCGCAATCCTGAACCTCGTCAAGGCGCTGGTTGACCTTATCAGCAACCTGATCGAGTAAGGGATGGGAGGGGAAACCCTCCCACCCACAGGATACCGGAAACGCCTGCTGTTGTCAATAGATGATTTTGCGGGAGGAGGACGCGCAATGGAAATTTTGCTTGATATTCTGCTTGTGGCGCTGAACGCGGCCATTGTCTGGCTGCTGTGGCGCAGGGGGTGAGGACACAGGCCCGGGAAGAAGGAAAAGCCGGGGATTACTCCCCGGCACCCTCCGGCGGGCCGTCTGCGGCCTCCTGACCCGCTTTGTCCCGCTCCATGGTTTCATCTATCGCTCGATTGATGAAGCCGTTTACACTTTGGCCTTGAGCTTGTGCGTGTACCTTGATTTCCTCTTTGCGGCCTTTGGGCACAGTCAATTCCATGCGGTCATAATTTGCCTTGACGTATTTGTGTACCGCCTTTTGCTGTGCCTTTGATACTGGCATACACTTCACCTCCGTGGGGGAATTGCAAAATAGCAATACCCTTCCCAGTATGCCACCATTGTACTGCTTTTGCCTACTCCCGTAAATAGCAAACAATCACAAATATATCCCCGTAAATATGTACATTCTGCTAATAGACATATTCCCGTGAATAGTGTATAATTCAAAATGTCAGGAGGGAACAACAGAAAGGAGGGTTCGAACAACAGAATAACCGGACGGGATACCTGCCGGGCGGAGAAGCGACGCATCAGGCGCGCCAAACCGGGTATAGAGCGCTCCAGGCCAGCCCGAGGCACAAGCGTGGGATTCCCGAAGCCCGGAGGGACGCCGGCAATCGTTAAAGCCTAACACCGAGATTGCGTATAAGAGCGGTAAGGTATCAGGAAGTTGCAGACCAAAGGTCAGACGCCGAACGACCGCCGCCGCCGGGGTTCCTGCATCAGCGTTGGGCGGCGGGTCTGCTTAGTGAAGGCCGGGGACGAGCCGGAGAGCACCAAACCAGACGCCGCCCTTCCAGACACACGGCGGGACTGCTTAGCGGAGGCCGGGGACGAGCCGGAGAGCACCAAACCAGACGCCCACCACAACAAAATTCAGGAGGTACATACCATGACCGAGAGAATGATCGAGAACCGCGTCAACAAACTGCGGCAGCTGGAGGCCCAGCAGAAGCAGCTCGAGGAACAGGCCGAGGCCATTCGGGCCGAACTCAAGGCCCATCTGGAGCAAGAGGGCCTGGAGGAACTCAGAACCAAAAACTTCATCCTGCGCTGGAAGGAGATTATTTCCTCCCGCCTGGACGGCAAGGCCCTCAAGGCCGCGCTCCCCGACGTCTACGGGCAGTTCTGCCGCTCCAGCACGTCCCGCCGCTTCACCATCAGCGCGTGAGGGGGTGGAGGCATGGAGAACTTAATCGCCATCCAGGCCAGGGCCTACCCCGTTACCGTGCGGGACGAGCGTACCGGCACGCAGCACGAGGAGTTCATTGTGCTGGACAAGCAGCAGCTCCAGGCGGCCCAGACGGTGGGGCAGGACGTTACAGCGCTGCTCTACCGCCTGTTCAACCGCAAGGGCTATCGGGTGCTCAGCGTCGGCAAGCCCGTCAAGAAGGAACTCGCCGTCGACCTTACGCAGCTCTACCACAGCACGGTATGAGAAAGGCCCCTTGCATCACCGCCGGTCAAAGCACGATGCAGGGAGCCCAACAACCACCCGGAGGGGGTCAGGTACAGAATACCACGGCCCCCTCCAAATTGCAAGGAGGAAATGGCCATGGAGCAAGAAAATGTGACCGCTCGTCTGGAAGCGTTGGAACAGACCGCCAAGGAGCATGAGCGCCGGATCGCCGCCCTGGAGGCCAGGCTGGACCCCAAGACCCGGCAGCAGGCTATCACCGCCGCCCTGGATGCCCTGCTGGATGAGCTGGCGGGGCTGGGGCAATAGGCCGCAAAGCCGCCAGTGCCCGCCAGGCCGACGACCACCGCCGCCGCTGATGCAGAATCGGACGCCCGCCCCGGAGGTTACGAGGGCAAAGGAGGAAAGAGCAATGAAAGCAAAAGACGTTTTGGCCCTCTGGGGTGGCTGGGACTCCCCAGACCTCTTCACGGTGTACGAGACATCCGCCACGGGGAAGCTGATTGCCCGTCACGATATGACAGGCGTGGAATTTATGGAAAGCCCCCTGGCACAGCGGCACATGAAGCGGTTCGGCTCCCAGGGCAAGGGCGTGGATGGCGTCTGGCGGCACTACGTCCAGATCGCCGCCGACGTCTGAGTTTAACCTGAGCGCCGCCCCGCTAGGTTACAAGCCCCTTCCCGCTGTCAGGGAGGGGGCAAATTTTTTCCCTTATTTTTTCCCTTTAGCCATCGCACAACGCCGCATGACCGTTCACATGAAAAGCCCTGAATGCTGTGGCGCAAGGACTTCACGCACATGCTTACACAGGGGGATACAGGGCAGATAGAAGTATAATTTATATACCTCCTAAGACTTGCGCGAAGCCGCCCCCACCCGCCAAAAGCGGGCGGGGCGGTTTTGCGCCCCACAGTGTTAATATTTGATATTTTTTCCGGAAAGAGGCTTGCTATTTTTGGTGCTTCGTGCTATACTCCGCAGTAGATACCCCTATAATTTTATGAAAAAGGATGATTTGACATGGGCGTTGTAAGAGATCTGGTACAGGAGATGGAAATCCCCAAGTTTTACAAGGTTCAGAACCACCTGGACGCCACCCATATTGAGGACGTGCCCCAGGCCGTGCGGGATGCCCTGAAGCGGGAGGGCACCCTGGACCTCATCAAGCCCGGCAGCACCGTCTGCTTCACCGCCGCCAGCCGCGAGATTGCCAACAGCGTGGTCATCCTCCGTACCTTCGCCGAGGAGCTCAAGCGCATCGGGGCCACACCCTACATTGTCCCCGCCATGGGCAGCCACGGCGGCGCCACCGCCGAGGGCCAGCTCGCCATCCTCACACACTACGGCATCACCGAGGAAGCCTGCGGCTGCAAGATCCACTCCTGCATGGACACCAAGAAGATCGGCGTCTCCGCCGAGGGCCTGGATGTGGAGCTGGACGCCTTCGCCCTCTCCTGCGACTATATCGTCCCCGTGGCCCGCATCAAGCCCCACACCGACTTCCACGGTCCCTTCGAGAGCGGCATCATGAAGATGATGGCCATTGGCCTGGGCAAGCAGTACGGAGCCAGCATCTGCCACAAGCGTGGCTTCAACCTCATGCACATCAACGTCCCCTCCTTCGGACGCACCGCCCTGGCCAACTGCAACATCCCCTTCGCCATCGGCATCGTCGAGAACGCCTTCCATCAGACCCACACCATCCGCGCCATTCCCAACAAGTGCATCGAGGCCGAGGAGCCCGAGCTCCTGCTCCAGGCGAAGTCCCTCATGGCCGCGATTCCCTTTGAGAAAATCAACGTCCTCATGCTGGAACAGATCGGCAAGGAGATCAGCGGCGACGGCATGGACCCCAACGTGGTGGGCCGCGCCTACGACTACCGCGTCAAGCCCTTCATTGAGCGCATCGGCGTCCTGGACCTCTCCCCCAAGACCGGCGCGAACTTCAACGGCATCGGCAACGCCGACGCCACCACCAGAAAGGTCCTGGACAAGGGCTCCTTCGAGGAAACCTACCCCAACGCCATCACCTCCATCACCACCGAGTACGCCCGCATCCCCTGCGTGCTGGACACAGACAAGCTCTGCTTCCAGTTCTGCCTCCGCACCTGCCCGAACCTGGGTGAACCCCTGAAAGTCCTCTGGACCAAAGACACCCTCCACATGGGCGAGTTCTACGTCTCCGAAAGTCTCCTCCCCGAAATCGAAGCCAACCCCGACGTCACCACCGACGGCAAGCTCTACATGCCCGTCTTCGACGAAGAGGAAAACTTCAAAGGCTTCGAGGAAGTCTGACACCCACCCGCGAACGGGGGACGGGAGACGGGGGGCCTCCGGCGGCCAGGGGCTTTGCCCCTGGACCCCACCAGCCCTTTGAAAAGGGCTGGACCCCAAACTTTATCTGGGGCAAATGATGCTCATTTGCCCCAGAGGAAAATTTACTCTGTAGGGGCGGACCTCTGTGTCCGCCCTTCCCCCGCGACCGCCGCACTCCGATCGCCGCATCTGCCTGAAAAAATTTTTTTAGAAATTTTTGAAAAGAGTGTTGACTCGGGGAAAAAGGAGTGCTATAATTAAATAATCTCGCAGGACGTGAGATCGTAAAACCGAAATAAGGATTTGACTGGACAGGTATCGACGTGTAAGAACAGGATTACTATGTCCACCTGGATTGGTATTTGCCGTGTAAGTGCGGGATTACTGTATCCATTTGGACTGGTACTCGACGTGAAAGCACGGGATTACTATGTCCTTTTTCACGTGCTTACACGCTCAAATCCAAATTTTTTATGAAAGGTGACGATCTCATGACTCAGAACAACAACACCAACAAGACCAACACCGCCAGCAGCAAGCCCCAGGTCCTCCCCCGCCAGGTGCTCCGTGAGCGCCTCCGGCTGAGTGCCAGCCAGTGCAGCGAGCAGATCAGCCGCTCCGTGGCCCGCATCAGCTCCTGCGACGCTCTCCCCTGCCTCGAGTACGGCGAGGAGGTGGAGCGCGAGCGCGCCATGATCGGACGCCTCCTGTACCTCCAGCATTGCCGCACCGCCCTCGAGCGCTGCCTCGACTGCGGCAGCGCCCGCCTCCGCTACCGCTGGGAGGACGGCCGCGTCACCGTCACCAGCTTCCGCCGCCTCCGCCAGGGGCGCGTCCAGGTCCGCGGCCTGGACGGCCTCTCCGCGTGACCCCCATGCCCGCCAGAAGGCGGACGTACTGAAAATGTACGTCCGCCTTTTTTGCGCGTATTTTCCCAACTCAGCGGAGACGGCGCTCCATCTGTTCGGGGTTGTCGGTGAAGTCCAAGGCCGTCTGCGCGGTGATTTTACCCGCGTTGTAGAGGGCCAAAATGGAGTCGTCCATGGTGATCATGCCCTCCTTGCCCCCCTTGGCGATGGCGTTGGGGATCTGGTGGGTATTGTGGTCCCGGATGTAGGTGCGGATGGCGGTGTTGGTCTTCATGATCTCGCAGGCGGGGATCAGCTCGTCGCTGCTGGCCCCGTCCCTGGCGATGGGCAAAAGCCGCTGGGACACAACCGCCTGCAGCACGGAGCTGAGCTGGATGCGGATCTGGTCCTGCTGCCCCGCGGGGAAGATGTCGATGATCCGGTCGATGGTGTTCACGGCGTTCCGGGTGTGGAGGGTGGCGATGAGGAGGTGGCCCGTCTCCGCGGCGGTGATGGCGGTCCGAATGGTCTCCTGGTCCCGCATTTCACCCAAAAGCACCACGTTGGGGGCCTGGCGCAGGCAGGCCCGGAGGGCGGAGGAGTAGTTCTCCGAGTCAATGCCGATTTCACGCTGGCTGATGATGCTCTTTTTGTTCTTGTGCAGGTATTCGATGGGGTCCTCCAGGGTGACGATGTGGCACTCCCGCGTCTCATTGATCCGGTCCAGGATGCAGGCTTGGGTGGTGGACTTTCCGCTGCCCGCCTCGCCGGTGATCAGCACCATGCCGTGGGTCAGATCGGAGAGCCCGATGACCTCCTCGGGGATGTGCATCTTCTGCCAGTCGGGGATCTGGAAGGGCACCAGCCGGATGACGGCGGACATGGAGCCCCGCTGGCGGTACGTGTTGACCCGGAAGCGGGCCAGGCCCGAAATGGAGAGGGCGAAGTCGTCGTCATGCCGGGAGAGAAAGGTGTCCATAGGCCGCTCCGCCAGGCGGTACATTTCGCTGATCAGCGCCTGGGTTTTGTCCGCGAAGACGCGCTCCCCGTCCAGAAGGGGGGTGATGCTGCTCTTCACCTTCGCGCACACGGGGCCGCCGGCCACGATGAACACGTCTGACGCGTGTTCCTCCACGGCGCGCTTGAGATAATCCAACAATTCTGCCATAAGGGGCCTCCTTACATTCATTTGCGCACCCGCCTTGCGGGGCTGTTTTGGGGATACGTGGGGAACCGGCTCAGAAGAAGAAATCGTCGCCGCCCCAGAGCTCCAGGCTGTCGTCCTCCACCCAGTCCGCCGACGGGGCCGCGGCCCAGCGCAGGATGGTGTAGGCGTCGCCGTCCAGAAGGACTTCGACTTCCAGGTTCTGGGTGTCGGAAATAGGGCAGGTGTAGGAGTAGGTGTCCCCGTAGGCGCTGACGCCGTCGGGGAACTCGCCGTTCCGGAGCCGCGCCAGGATTTCCTGGGCGGCGCAGTCGGCGGCGTAATAGTCCGCCACGGCCTGGGCGGAGGCGTCCGCCAGACGGGCGTCGGCCTGAACGGTGCTGAGGCTCAGCAGGGAGAAGACCGTCAGGCACAGCACCGCGAAGGCCACCAGAAGGGACATGCCGCCCACGGCGGGGGGCGCGAAGCGCTGCTTTTCCTGCTCAGGCATTGCCGTCCACCTCCTGCCATGCGGTGTTGATTTCAAAGAGCACGTCCGGCGCACCGTCCGCGGTGCTGGTACTCACCAGGACTCTGGCCTTCCAAAGCCCCGGCGTCTCCACGGGCACCCCTTGGGCCTCCAGGCGGTACGCAGCCTCGGGGGCCTCCATGCCGCACTTGTCGTAATCAATGGGATTCCAGTCCGCGTCGTAATCCAGCCAGAGAAGCCCCTGCTGATAGTCTCCGCCCAGGGCCTCCGCGGCCTGGGTGAGGGCGTAGCCCATGTCGCCCTCCCGGCCATAGCGGCGGAGTGTCTCAGCGGCGGTCTGTGCGGCGGTGACGGCCCGGTCCCGGGCCTCGCTGCGGTGGGAGGCCGCGTCCGACTTCACGAACGCCTGCAGGCACAGCGCCGCAGCCAATGCGAACACCAGCAACATAATCATCTGCTCCATCAGCACCAAAGGGGCCTTGCTGTGTCTCATGCCGCCGCCCCCTCTCCGCTCCGCAGGCTGAGGCTCAGCACGTCCTCAGTCCCCTGGACGCCGGTGAACACGGCGGTCAGCAGCCCCTCGGAGAGGGTGAAATCCAGCCCCGACAGGGGCATCATGGCCGCGCCGTCCCCCGGACTCATGCCGGAGTCCACGGCGGCGTAGAGCTCCATAAGCTGCCCGTCGTAGCAGTAGACCCAGGTGGCGAAGCCGTAGCCGTCCTCCAGGACCAGGGCGGGAACGCCCCCGAAGTCCGGGTCCACGGACACACTGTCCCGGCTGTCCGCCTGCCGCACACGAGTGGCCAGGTACTGCACGCAGGTCCGGCGGCTGAACGCGTCCTGATCCCGCTGGGTGAGGCGGCGGTAGGCCCCCGCCCCCGTCAGCAGCACCGACAGCACGCAGGCCGCAAACACCCCGAACAGCAGCAGCGCCGCCAGCCCGTCCATATGATGTTGGATGCTTTGTTTCTTCATGGCATGATCTCCAAAACGGTAATGTCCGGCATCAGGTTCTCCGCGAAAGCGGTGTAGCGGACGACGTACCGTTCCTCGTCAATCTGGAGGCCGTAGTGGTCCTTCAGATAGTCCAAATCCGGCGGGTAGGCCCCCTCGGCGGCATAGCAGGCCGTGCAGCCCCGGCGAAGGGTTTCCTCCAATTGCTGGAGGTTCTCCCGGGAACGGCCGCTGTCCAGGCTGTCCAGGGCCGTGGCGAAGCACAGCAACGCCGCCAGGGCGGCTGCGGGCAGCAGGAGCTTCGCCAGCAGGGCATACCAGCGGTTTTTCCTCGTTTTCATAGGCTCACCCAATCGCCGCCATGATGTGCATCAGCGGCAGCATCACGGACAGCAGAATCAGCCCCACCAGAATGGAGCACACCAGAACCAGTGCGGGCTCCACCCGGCTCACCAGGGCTTCAATGGCGTTCTCGCCCTCCTCGTTCAGGTCTTCGGCAATCTCCTGCATGGGGTCCCGCTCCGCGCTGGGGTGGCTCATGGCCACTTTCAGAAAGCGGTGCTGGCGCCCGGTGAGGAAGCCGTTGAGGAACAGGGCGTCGGAGAGGTCGTTGTCAATCTCGCCGCCGGAGCTTTTCAGGTCCTTGAGACAGCCCTGGCAGCGCTCCTGGGCCTTGGGCTCGGAGGCGAAGAGCTTCCCGGAGTCCTCCAGGGCCTCGTCGTCCCGCTTGCCGCAGGCCAGGTGCATGGCAAGGGCCTGGATGAAGCGGGCGTTGTTCAGGGTCTGGGAGATGCCCTTATCGCCGTGGCTCTTCTTCCAGCCGGAGAGGATTTTCCCCCGGAAGGACTCGGAGGCCGCAAAGGCGGCGGCAAACACCGCCAGCACGATCAGCACCGCCCACAGCACCGGCATCACCTGGTCCATCCAGCGCCCCAGGGTCAGCAGGCCCCCGGCCACGCCCGTAAGGCGTCCGCCCAGGGAGGCGTACACGTCGTCAAAGATGGGCAGCACCTTCACCAGCAGCACGCCGATGACCACCAGCATCAGGGCCAGCATCACGGCGGGGTAGAGGAGGGCGTTCCGGATGCGGCTGTTGAGGCGCACCCGGGTTTTGTAGTAGTTGGAAAGGTTCATGAGGGTTTTTTCCTCGTGTCCGGTGGCCTCCGCGGCCTCCACCAGGCCCAGGACGTGATCGGGGAAGGCCCCGGTGCGCTCCATGGCCTCCGCCAGGGAGCTCCGGTTGTCCAGCTCCTGGGCCATGCCGGTGAGGACCCCGCCGGGGTCCCCGTCCTTCGCCATTTCCTCCAGGTCCAGGCTGCTGACCTTGCCGCCGTGGTACAGGTAGGACAGCTCCAGGCATAAGGTGGCAATTTCTTCGTTGGATAAGGTTTTTTTCATTGCTCTCTCCATTCCTCTTCGTTTGATGGGCAGGTCAGTACAGGTACTTGGTGGTATAGTTGGAGCCGTCGCCGATGTACTTCATGATGGACTCGCTCTTATTGCTGGAGGAGGCGAAGGTGGGGTCCATCCGCTGCCAGGTGGTGCCGTCGAAGTAGATGACGCCGTCGATCCACCCGGTTTCCTTGGTCCAGACGCTGATCCAGGCGTGGTACGCGGTCCCCGCGTAGCCGACCACCAGCTTGCAGGGAATCCCCAGACTGCGGAGCATCCCGGCCATGAGGGAGGCGTAGTCGAAGCAGATGCCCTTTTTGGTAGCCAGCACGGTGTCCAGCACAGGCAGATAGCCGCTCTTTACGGTAGCGGCCTTATCCTTGTCGTAGGTGAGGTTTGCCACAACATAGTCGTAGATTTTCGCCACTTTTTCCAGAGGCGCGGTGACACCAGCGGTGAGGTCCTTGGCCTTCTGGACGCTGTTGGGCGCGGAGGCGTGGTCCACGTACTGGTTGGGCCGCAGGAAGGGCGCGAACTCGTCCACGAGGGTAACGGTGCAGGAGACGGTAGCCAGCACGGCGTATTTTTTGCCGGAGGTATTTTGAAGCGCTGAGATTTTATAGGAGCCGTTCCCGTCAGAGAGGGGGAACGTGACCCAGTTCCCGGTAGGAAGGTCGTAATTATATGTAGTGGAAGGCCCGGCCACCTGGACTTTCAGCCGCTTGCTGTTGGCCCCCGCGAAGCGGACCATAACGTAACCATCCTTGGTATTGGAGTAGTCGATCTCCGCCCCGCCGCCGGACTTGACCGCCGTCCCGGAGGCCGTGGGAAGGAGCATGGTATCAGCGGTTTCCGCAAGTGGAACGATTTGGTCATGGATCAGCGTTTCAGCCCGCTCAACGTGCATAGCAACAGGATTCACATACCCCGGCTGAAGCGCGGCAGCGCAAGGCTGCACACAACCCGCCAGCACAAACACAGACATCGCCAGCGAAGCAAACGTTTTCTTTTTCATAAGGAACTCCTTTCCTCAGCATAGTATCCCACAAACTAACCGTGCGCACAGCACTCTATCCTAATATTATACGCATACGGCGGGGAATTGCAAGAGTTATTTGTGACGGGGGACGGGGGGCCTCCGGCGGCTTCCTTTTCTCGAGAGAAAAGGAAGCGAAAAGAGCTTTAGATCCGCTCTATGCCCTGGTGGTTGATATGGCCTGTCACACGGTGACGGGGCGCGGTGCAGGTGGGGACTTCCATTGGCATGGAAGCCCCCACCGGATTTTGGATCCTATAAAAATTCCATGTGGTCATTACCTTGCCCAAGGTAATGACCACATACGCAATTATACCGTTACCGTGCGGCAAAGCCAAAACAACCACCACGCCTCAGAGCGGTATGAAAGCTCTTTTTGCCTACTTTTTCTCTCGAGAAAAAGTAGGCCGCCGGAGGCCCCCCGTATCGTCACACCCTGCGGCACCGCAGAGGCTCCCACGCGGCGGTGTGCAGGGGAGTGACGAGGGGGAGGGAGTCGGAGCGAGGGGTGAAGATGAGGGAGGCGTGCCAGAGGAGTGGGAAGGCGTAGGGGTCTGGGGGTGTGGGGAGGGGGAATTTTAGGCAGGCGGCGGTGGGGGAGATGGAGTCGAGGGAGGGGGAGAGGGGGTGGAGGGTGCGGCGGAGGCAGGTTTGGGCGTCGAAGTAGTCGCAGAAGTTGGTTACGGCTTGCCAGGGGGTGAGGTCTTCTCTGATGAAGGAGTGGGGTGAGATGGATTCGTGGGGGATTAGGGGGAGGTTGGGGGCGGAGCGGATGGGGTAGGGGGCGGTGTGCTCGGGGACCTTGCTGGGGTGGGTCCACATGATGCCGCGGTCGAAGTCGAAGAAGCAGGGGCGGGCGGCGTAGTCGTCGGGGACCATGTTGTGCATGACGTCGTGCCAGAGGATGGATTTGGCGGCTGTGCGGGTGTCGAGATCCAATATGATGGGGCGGGTGGTGCGGGCGTCCCAGCAGTCTGGGGTAGAGGTGATTTCCATGCGGAGGAGGATGCGGTCGTGGTGGACCCAGAGGGCAGCGTCCCAGGGGAGGAGGAAGGATTGGAAGTCGATTTTTTCGTTGAGAAGGTCCCGCATGTCTTTGGGGGTGACGGTGAGGCGGGTGGGGGTGCCGGCGGCCAGGTCGAAGCGGTCTATGTGGAGAAATTCGGCTGTTGGGGGTTCGGTGGGGTCTTCTGAGGGGGTGATGTTTTCGTAGGTGACGCAGAAGGCGGCCTGGGGGGTGAGGGCGCAGAGGGCGGGGTCGTCGTGGGGGGACAGGGGGAAGATGGGGCGGCGGTCCAGGAGGGTGAGTTCGTGGGTGAAGCGGAGCAGGGACAGCTCCTGGCCGTCCGTCCACTCCAGGGCCAGGATTTCATCGGGGGTCTGGGCGGTCTGGACGATGACGCCGCTGTCGTTGGGGCAGGCGGTGCGGAGGGCGTCCCAGTTTGGGCCGACGCGGTAGATCCAGCGCCGGGAGGCGAAGACGGCGGCGCGGCTGCTGATGCTGACGGGGACCCGGGCGCTGTAGAAACCGTTTACGTCGTAAAGCTGAAATTCCGGCATATGTGTACTCCTTTTCGTATTTTTAGCGGCCCTTGTGAAAAAAGCATAGCATAAAACCGGACGCAAATTTTCAGAGCTACTTTAATTTTTTTGGAACGGCCCTAGCCGCGATAGCGGGTCAGAGCCGCTTCAAGGGCCTGGATGACCTCCTGTCGGAGGCTCTCAGGCTCCAGGATTTCCACGCTTCCCGCGTATTGGAGCGCGAAGAGCTTCACGCCCGCCGTGGCGACGGAGAGGGAGACGTCGACGAACTCCCCGCCGTCGATGGTCTGAGGGGCGGAATAGCTGGGGAGGTCGCCGAAGAAGTCCAGAAGCGTGTTGAGGAGGGCGGCGCGGCAGCGCATCCGGACATAGTGGGGCGTGCCGGGGTACATGATGGGGGAGCTGTTGCGGTAGCGGATGAGGTCGAAGTCCTCAGGAATTGTGAAGGACTCGTCGAGAAGCTCCACCGATAAAATGCGGTCCACCCGCAGGTTCATCATGCCGCGGTGGAGGACGACCAGGTAGTAGTTCCCGTTGGACCACATGAGGGCGTAGGGGGAAACGTCCAGCTCGCCGTTCCTGCGCCGCTTGCGCAGAACGGGCTTCCACGCCCCCTCCTGCATCTCCAGGCGGTACTCTCCGTACTCCAGACGGACCTTCCGCTTCTTCATGACGGCCTGGTCCAGCTTGGCAATAAGGGCCGTCTGGCGGGGGTCGCCGCGCTTGAAGGCGAAGCGGTCGGGGACGTACACGGGCTTGGGGCGGAGCTGGTTCAGGGCGCTGAGGAATTTTTTCGTCTGGCGCTCCGAGAGGAAGGGGTAGACCAGAACCAGGCCGGAGAACATGCGCCACTCCGCCTCCGTGAGGACGTTGGCCAGGTAGTAGCGGCGGGGAATATTGTTGTTTTTCGCGGCCTCGTCGGAGGTAAAGGACGCCTCCACGTCCTTATAGGGGACGGTGACGGTCCTCCCCCGCTTCCCCGGCACCCGGGCCACGCAGCGGAGGCGGAAGGGAAAGGTCTCCAGGTCGAAGGGGATGCCGTTGGCCAGGAGCTTGTCGATGGTGGAGTAGGAGGGGACCCGAAAGGGGTGGACCTCCGCCTCCACGGCCAGGTCCTGATCCGCCAGGACCGCGCCCTCCAGCGTCTCCAGAACGACGTGGAGGGCGTCGCTGCTGAAATAGGCCCCCACGGCGGCGGGGCCGTCCGCCTCGGCGGTGACGCCGGGAAAGAGGGCGTTCATCAGGGGATGCTCCTGAGGGAAGATGCGGTCCAGGGTGGCGGCGGAGGGGGTTGGCCCGGCCATGTCCAGAAGGTGGTCCCGGATTTCCCGGACGGTGAGGGGGTGGCTCTTGCTGGCGAAGCGGCGGAGGACGTGCCAGATGGCCTCCAGGCTGCGGTAGGAATTGCTGTAGCTTTTCCGCTCCCCCGGAGGCGGCGCTTTCTTCGGGACGGGGGACGATGCGGTCTTGGGCTGGCTCATAGCGGGTCCTCCTTCGATTCGTGCTGTAACGCCCGCAGGAGCGGGCAGAGGGCGCTGCGGCGTTCCAGCGCCTGCTGGCCGAAGCGGCTGTACTGGGCCTGCATGTCCAGGAGGGTGCGGAAATCTGCCTGCTCCCGGCTGAAAGGCAGGCAGGCCAGGACGCGGCGGAGCTGGGGGAAGGGTCCCAGGCTTTCAGGGGGGGGCGGAAGCCGTCGGGCGGCTGTGGCAGATACCACATGGGAAAGAGCCCGCGGGCCTCCAGATTTCGCAGGGCCTCCGGCGGGACGCCGCAGGCGGCGCAGAGTTCCGCCGCGCGGTAGTGAAAGAGGTCCGTCAGGGACGGCGGAGCGGCTTCCGGCCCGGACCCCGAGACGGCGGCACGGTACAGCCACGCCATCTGGCGGCGGAGGGTCAGGGAGGCGCGGCGGTCCACCCGGCCTTCCTCCTGAATGAGGGAGTTCAGGGTGCTGGGCACGGACCAGTGGAAGATGGTCTGGCAGTAGTTGTGGAGGTTCACGCCCTCCTGTGCGGTTTCCGAGGCCGCCAGGACGAAGGGGCAGAAGGGGGACTGGAAGCGCTTCATCAGGAATTCCAGGCGTTTGGAGGTGATGCGCTTCCCAAGCTTGTCCCGTGCTGGCTGGTCGTGGGCGCCCTTGTCGGAGTAGTCGGGGGTGTAGCGCTCGCCGAAGGTGCAGGGGTAGCCGCCGGGGTGGGCCTCCCCGCCCCAGTGGGGGAGGACCAGGACCTGGGTGCGGTCCGCGTCGGTCCAGTCCAGGGCGGCGCAGAGGCTGTCCAGGAGAATTGCGGCGTTTTTCGCGCCGGGGGCGGCGGGCTCCAGCTTGTTCAGGCATTGCAGGTATTCCCGGAGCATATCGCCCCAGCCCGCGGCGCGGCAGTAGTCCAGGGCCAGATCGCCCCAGGGGAACTGCGGGTCCGCCAGTCCGTCCCGGCGGCAGAGGGCCGCGTAAGCGGCCAGGACCCGGCGGGCGTGGGTGGTGTTGAAGAAGGTGCGGACGGCCTCTTTTAGGCGGGCGCGTCCCGCGTCTCCGGCGGGGGCGGTCCAGGGGAGGGCCGGTTCCGTCAGGGCGGAGAGCTGGGCGTCGGTAAAGGCGGTTTCGGGAGGGGTGAAGCCGCCGGAGCGGGCCAGGAGGCGGCGCTGGGCCTCCATGGAGGTGAGGGCGGCAATGGCGCGGGTGGAGAGGCGGTAGTGGGCGAAGACCAGGGTTTTTCCGAAGTCCGCCAGAGCCGGAAAGCGCTGCAACAGAGGCGGTACGGAGCCCGACAGGGGGACCCAGAGCAGCAGTTCGCAGCCCGGCGGCATGGCGCAGCGCCGCAGGAGGTCCCATTTGCAGTGGCCCGCCGTGGCCTGGGAGAAGGACGGATCGGGTTCTCCGGAGGGGACGGGGCGGATGCGCGCACCGTCCGAGAGGAGGGCGCAGAGGTGTTCGCGGATGCGCTCGATGCTGTCGTTGGCCTTTCCGCAGATGCCGCCGTAGCCGTCGGCGAATTGCAGGAATTCTGGGGCCTCGTCCAGGTAGGTCCGCAGGGGGGCGTAGGGGAAGCCGGCGGGGAGGCTGGCCTGGTAGTCCAGGCGGTAGCGCAGGTGGGGGACCATGGGGGTGGAGGCGGCGTGCAGGTCCCCATTGGGCTGTGGGACCGCGCCCAGGTCCCGGAGGGGAACGGGGGGCAGACCCGCCAGGAGCCAGTTCCGCTCCGTGCGGCACATCAGGGTTTCGTAGAGGCCGTCAAAGTTGTCCTCACGCGGGGGCGGGGACAGCGCAGAGCCCTTGCGGCCCAGGCGGTCCAGGGCGTGGATGTAGCTTTTCAGGACGGTGAAATTCTCGAAGGCTCTGTCGGGGTCGCTGGCCTCTTGGGCCTCGCCGCGGGCGGAGGTGTAGGTGCGGACCTCCTTTTCCAGGAGCTGCATGTGGTAGGGTGTGGCGGAGAGAAGCAGGACCCGCACGGGGGCCTCCCGGCTTCCAGGCGCATGGCGTTGAGGCGTTCCAGCATCGCCGCCATGCTGTAGGCCGGACCACCGGAGGGGGGCGCAAGGAGGCTGTGGAAGCGGTGGAACTCGTCGAGAATCAGGAGGTCCGGCTGGAAGGAGGCAACGGCCAGGTCGTTGAAGAATTTCCGCAGGTAGGGGAATTCCAGCGCCAGGGCGGCCTGCTGCTGGACGCTCCAGCCGTCGGGGGACGGCGGCGGGAGGGTGTCGTCCGGCGTTTTTTCGCTGAGTTTGCCGGAGAGGGGGAAGCGTCCGCCGCAGGCTTTTTTCTGGGCCTCCAGAAAGCGCAGGTAGTCCTGAAACAGGGCGGGACGGCGCTGGAAGGCGGCGCGGAAAAAGGCGCGTTCGTCCGCCCGTCCGGTGGGGGAGCCGAGGTTGGTGAAGGTGGTGGCGGGGGAGAGGGGGTAGACCCAGAGGGCCTCCGGAGGCGTGAGGGCATCGGGGCGGAACATGGAGAGGCGGTCCGCGGAGACGGTCTGGCCGCTCCGGCCGCGGTCCGTCAGCTCGTCCACGTTGGCCCTGGCGATTTCGGCGTTGGAGGCGATGTAGATGACCCGGCGGGCACCCAGGCGCTGGATCAGGGCCTTGGCAATGAAGGTCTTCCCCAGGCCCACCTCGCCGGCCACCAGGTACACGCTCCGTCCGCGGTTCAGATAGAGGTCCTCCAGGTGGCGGACCGCCGCCCGCTGGTAGGGGCTGAGACCGGAGAGGGCGTCATTCATCACATGGGGCCTCCTTTCCGCTGCACAGCAGCGCGTTTACCCATTCCCGGAGCTGTGCGAAGTCCTCCAGGCGGGCCTCCCAGACGGGGACGTCCGGCGCGTCGGGGTACTTGGCGAGGAAATAGCGCAGAAGCGCCTGGGCGGCGTCGATGCGGCTGAGGATGCGGCGGGTGCCCTCGGGGGCCCCGTGCCAGCTTGCCAGGTAGGCGGCGAGGCGTTCGTAGAGGCTCATCTGGGGCACGTAAAAACCCTTGGCGCTGCAGCGGGGAATGGCGTCCTCCAGGGTCACGTCGTCCAGGAGGGTGTTCATGGGGGGCGGGGAAAGCTGGGCCTCCGGCGGCGGGGTGCCCCGCCAGGTCAGGGGGATGGAGGCATAGACGGGCGGGAGGCCGTCGAGGCGCAGGCGGGCTTTCAGGGTGCCGCCGGGGGGCGGAGGAAGGGGTTCCCAGGCCCAGGAGTCCGCGTTTATACATTTAATGTGTATCGCCGTGGGGGTGGTGCTTTCGGGGAAATCCTCGTTCAGGGGGGCCAGATCGATTTGGGCGTTTTCCAGGGCGGGGTGGGATTGGGCGGCGTGCCTGCGGACCTCGAGACGGCAGGATTGTCCGTGTATGACGGACGCCTCCGCCGTCAGGCCGGAGAGGAATGCGCGGGCCTGGGGGAGGTGTTCGGTGGACTGGAAGCAGGCGGCTTCGTCCCAGAAGGGGGCGGGAAGGAAGGTGACGGCGGGGGTGAGTTCGCGGGGGGTTGGAGACGTTTTTTTGGCGGAAGAGCGTGCGGGGATCGGCAAATTCCCCGTGGGCCTTGGGGGACGGGGAGATGGTGAAGCCTGCCATCAGTTCAACGTTGCGCTCCAGACCGCCGCGGGAGGCGTTGGCGCTGCCCAGCCAGACGCGCAGGGTGCCGTCGGGGCGGTCCTGGCAGTACAGCTTCGCGTGGAGAAAGACGGAGTCGGTTCCGGAGCAGTAGAGCGGGGACTCTGAGGGACTGTGCCGCAGTTGATAGAGGGCGTGGGTCAGGTTCGTGTGATAGGCGGAGACGGCGAGCTTTTCGTGAAAGTAAAAGCGGCCTTGGGCGTCCGGCGGGGGCAGGAAGGGGGTATAGACTTTTACGGGGGCCGTGCCGAAGTCCGCCTGCATGGCGGCGAGACAGCCGGGGTGACCCGGCGTGTTGAAGGCGAAGCGGATGTTTTGCGGAAGGGGACGGGCATAGGCGTCATGGCCCTCCGGCGGGAGGCAGGGGAGGAACGAGGTCTGCTCCAGCATGGACAGCTCCGGCGCGTTTTCGTCCAGGCCGCTGGATTTATAGAGCCAGCGGAGGAAGGGAAGCAGGTCCGCGCCGTTGGGGGAGGTGTTCGCGTATGACGGACTGCCCTCCAGCTGTATCCCCAGCTCAAGGCCCGCGCCGCGGGTGAGGTTTTGACTGCTGATCTGCATCCGGTAACGCCACGCGCCGCCGCCGCTCCGGAAGCAGGCCAGGAGCAGCTTCGGGTGAAACAGCCCGCCGGGAACGGAGACGGCTTTGCCGCACCGCTGAAACAGCTCCGCGGCGTTTCCGGCGGCAGCGGGAGGCACGGCGGCGGAGGGCATGGGGAGGGTGCCGGAGAAGACACGCAGGACCCGTTCTGCCAGGGGGCGGACGGTGCCCTCCCACTCCAGGCAGAGGTCCGTGAGGCTGTAGGCACCGCGGATGCGGGCGGCGCGGATGGTCTCTTTGCCGCCGTACAGGTCCTGGATTTTCCGGCTTTGGGAGCGCTCCCAATCGTCGGGGCCTCCGCGGGGAAGCTGGGCGGACTGGGCCACGGCTCCCGCCAGCTCCAGGAGGACGGTCATGGAGAGGGTGTAGGTGGTGCAGATGAGGCGGGCGAGGGTGAAGCCCGACGGCGGGGCCAGAAGCTCCGTGAGGGGATGGAGGGGGGCTGAGTAAATCATGGCTGGTCCTCCACGAGTACGAGTTTGGGGCTGCGGCGGTCCGCTTTGACGACCTCAATGTGGCGGGAGGCGAGGGAGTCCCGGGTGAGCCAGGAGGCCCAGGTGAGAGCCTTGGGGTCGGGGGAGGCGTAGGCGTAGAGCCAGCAGCGGTAGCAGCGAAAGCCGTCGTTTTTCTGGTCGCCGGGGAGGCATTGGAAGAGGAGGATGGAGGCGGGATTTTGTGGATCGGCGTCGGCGCGGAGGGAGTCGATGGAGAAGCCGAACGCGCCGGTGCCGCCCTCCTGGCACTGGTAGCGATAACGTTGAGCGCCTACATCTGCCCGGAGCACCCGCCCCGGCACATGCGCAAAGGGAAGTCCAGGACAATTCACAGCAACCCAAGCGGCCATAACGCGCCGCGCATTCCGCACACTTGCGCCCCCTCCCGCAAACAGGGCAGGCACCACAGCAGGCTCAGCCAGTCCCGCGAACCACTCGCCCATAACCACCGCTCCTTCCCATCGTTTCCCCCAGTATACCAGCAACCACCCAAAAAAGCAAACAGCCGCCCCCAGAAAAAGCCATCAAAAAAGAGACTGATCTGCCAGGGTCCGGGGAGGCGCGTGCCTCCCTGGTGGGGTCCAGGGGCAAAGCCCCTGGCCGCCGGAGGCCCCCCCGTAGGCAGGCACTCACGTACCCATCAGGCCCGGAAGCCAACGGACCGGCTTTCGTTGGCGGGTTGGGTGAGCAGTCGGTGCGCGGCGTTTTTGAGGTCTTGGCGGGTGAGGGTGTTGTCGGGGGCGGAGGGGGTGTCGAGGAGGCGGAGGGCGAGTTCTTGGATGGAGGCTTGGAAGAGGCGGCGGGCTTCGCGGGCGTTGCCGAAGCGGGGGCCGGTGCGGCGGCGGAGGGTGGAGAAGAAGGCTGTGGAGATTTGGCGGGCTTCCGGGGGGAGGGTGCAGGGGGTGGGGGCTTGGGCGGCGAAGGATTGGAGAATTTGCCAGAGGTCTTCGACGGTGTAGGGGGGGAAGTCCAGGACCTGGGCGATGCGGCTGAAGAGGCCGGGATTGGAGGCCAGGAGCTGGGCCATCTCCCGGGGGTAGGTGGCCAGGATGACAATGGTTTCCGGGTCCAGCTCCATGTGGCGGACTAGGGCGTTGACGGCCTCGGCGGCGTAGATGTCGTTGCCGCCGTCCAGGAGGGCTCCGGCCTCGTCGATGAAGAGGACGCCGCCGCGGGCTTTTTTGAAGAGCTCCGCAATCTTGGGGGAGGTTTCGCCCAGGTAGGTTCCGATGAGCTGTTCGCGGCCCGCCTCGATGAAGCGGCCGGTGCCGCAGCCCTCTTCGCGCAGAATCTGCGCGGTCAGACGGGCGGCGACGCTCTTTCCGGTGCCTGGGGGGCCTGAGAAGGCGAGATTGCGGCAGAAGGGCTGGGGCAGCGCCCCGCTCTGACGGCGGTGGTTCTCCAGAATGGCAGTAGCCAGAATGCGGCGCAGGGCGTCCTTGACTTCGTCGAGGCCCGTCATGGCCTTGAGGCGGTCCCACGCCTCCCGTTTGGGCTGGTAGGGGCGGAACATGAGGTCCTTGCCGGTGAGGGGGAGGGGGGCGCGGCGCTGGACGGCCCAGTGGAGCAGGCTTTCCAGGTCCTTCTCGCAGAAGGCGCCGCCCCGGAGGCGGCGGGTGTGGGCGATGACCTGATCCAGGTCCGTCAGGGGGTCGATGGTGATCAGGAGGTCTCCGGCGGACTGGAGAAGAAAGCGGCGCAGGTAGTCCTGGGTGGGCCGTCCCACCCGGCAGACTTGGAAGCCCCAGGTGAAGCGCAGTTCCTCCAGAAGTTCCAGGTCCACCTGCCCCGGCTGGAGGGCGAAGAACACGTTCGTCTCCTTCAATTCCTCCATCCGGTCCAGGACCCTGGGCGTGAGCACCGGGCCGGAGGGCGCGGCCAGCATCAGCCCGCCAACCAGGCTGAAGGGGAAGGACTCGCTGACGCCGGAGGTGAAGGTCTGGATGGGGTTTCGCGGCTTGGCGGGTTCCTCCAGGCCGGGGTCCAGGAGGGCGGGGACGGCTACGGCCAGGGAGCGGTTCAGGGCGGGCTGGGGGCGCTGTCCTTTTCTTCCTCGAGAAGCTCCAGGTCGTACCAGAGGCTGTCGTCGTCATTTTTGGCGGCGGGGTCCTCGGTGAAGAGGGTGGTCATGTAGACGGCGGCCTGGGCGGCGTAATAGCTGCTGTCCGCCAGGAGAATGACCCGCAGAGCGCCCCGGTGGTCCTCCAGAATCTGCTGGAGGGGGATGCCCGCAAACTGGGGCGCGGCCAGGAAGGAGGCCCGCAGGGCTTCCCTGGGGATGTGCCAGAGCAGGGGCGCGCAGCTCAGGCGGCTCTTGGGGATGTCGGGCAGGGCCTGGAGATGGACGGGGACGCAGGCCGGCGGCGCGGGTGCGCGTTCAGCAGCGGGCGCGGGAGCGGCGGGAGCACGTGCCTTCATTTACTGCGCCTCCTTCCGGTCCCCCAGAAGCCCGTCCAGGCTTCTGGCCTTGGCCTCGGGGTCGAAGCTCACGTCCCGGAACAGCTCGCGGAACTCCGGGAAGTCCCCGCAGGCAATGACTTGCAGGATGGCGGGGCTGTCGGCCAGGCCGTTGAAGAGGAATTCCAGGTGGGGCTGGCCCTGGAGGCCCTTACGGCACACGTCCAGCATGTTGGCGAGGGCCTTGGCGGTCTTCCTGTAAGCCTGCATCCGGGGCCCCCGGACCCTGCTCTGGAACTGGCTCTTCACCAGGTCCCAGCCGCCGGGGGCGTTCACGTCCTGCATGGAGCAGTCCAGGAGGAATTTCCGGGCGGGACGGTCGCCGGTGCGGTTGGCGGCGTCCGCCAGGGCGCTCCCCAAGCCGGAGGCGAGGCTTGGGTCCTCTGCCAGCCTGCCGGAGATGGCGGACAGCTCCTGGTAGACGGCGGAGGCGGTGCCGTCCAGCCCCGCAGTGTCCTCCGCCAGGGTCTGGACCCGGCGCAGGAGGGCCGACACCAGGGACCAGCTGCGCTGGAAGCTCATGGCCTTGATTGCCGCCAGGCCCTTGGGGGAGCGGTTCAGAACCTGCTCCAGGATGCCGGAGGAGACGATGGAGGCGTACTGGGTGTAGTAGCCGAAAAAGGAGCGGGCCGCGTCTCCAGCCTGGATGTACTGGGCCGTGAGGGCCAGGCTCAGGGGCTGGCCCTGGGTCTCCAGGCAGGTCATCATCAGGGAGAGGTCCTCCCAGCCCCGGGCCGTCACCAGGGCGGACCCGTCCTCGTCCCGGCGGCAGAGATAGAAGTGGTCCCGCTGGTTGTCCAGGTAGGAGAGGACCACGGGGTGGATGCCGTGGGCCTTGGCGTAGGCCCGCCAGGCGGGGTAGTCGGGCTGGATGTGCAGGAGGCGGAGGCGGTCGGCGGTGACGGGGTCCAGGTCGGAGGCGGCGCGGTTGTACTCCGTGGGGTTCCCCGCCAGGACCAGCATCCAGCGGTCGGGAATGGCGTGGGGTCCGAAGGATTTGTCCTGGAGAAGTTGGAGCATGATGGGCCGCAGGGATTCCGAGGCGCAGTTGAACTCGTCCAGGAAGAGGATGCCCTGGGTGCGCCCCGTCTCGTCCATGGTGCGGTAGACCTGGGCGATGATTTCGCTCATGGTGTACTCCGTCATGGAGACGGTTTTCCCCTCAATGGTCCCCTGGATGAGGCGGGGGAGGCCGATGATGGATTGGCGGGTGTGGTGGGTGATGGAGTAGGAGAGGAAGGCCAGACCCAGTTCGTCCGCGGCCTAGCGGACGATCTCGGTTTTCCCGATGCCCGCAGGACCCATGAGGCAGATGGGGCGGGCGCGGCGGCGCTGGAGGGTGTAGTTCCCCCGCTGGTCCCGGGCGAAGTAGACGGCAGCGGCCTGGAGAATGGTGTCCTTGGCCTGGGCGATGGTGACGGTTTCCACAATCTGGCTTTTCATGTGGGGGCCTCCTTTAAGGTGAAGTCGTTTCGGTTCAGGAACAGGGCGCCGGCCCAGGGGGGAAGATCGGGCTTCCAGAAGCCCTCGTCCTCCAGGAGCAGGAAGGTGACGGGGTAGTCCGGCGGGCGGTCGGGGAAGCTGCCAAAGCCGTCGGAGAGGTACAGCAGCCCCCGGACGCGGGGCATGTCGCCCCGGCGGCGCAGCTCCTCCACCCGCCGGAACACGGGGCGGAAGTCCGTCCCGCCGAAGCCGGAGGGCTTGAAGTTCTCCAGAAAGGTTTCGATCTGATCGGGGCGCTCCAGCAGGATTTCCCGCTGAATCTGCGTGTCGCACTGGAGGGCCAGGACCCGGAAGGAGGCGGCCCCGGCGGAGATGTCCCGCAGGAGGCTGAGGCTCTCCCGGAGGAAGCGGCGGCAGACCTCGCCGGAACAGGAGCCGGAGGTGTCCAGGGCCAGGACGAGGTCGTCGGGGACGGGGGGCTCGCTGAGTTCGGAGGGCTCCAGAAGGGGGATGTCTCCGTACTGCTCCAGGCCCAGGTAGTACCAGCGGGGATCGAAGCTGTCGGGGTCCAGGAGCATCCGTTCGTTAGGGGCCGCGAAGCGGCGGAGGAATTGGCTGTAGGAGATGCCGTTGTCCTCCGCGGGGAGGTATTCGGCCCGGAGAAGCCCCGCCGCCCTGCCCCATTCGGGGGAGCTGAGGGCCTAATCCGCCATCTGTCGGAGCAGAGCGCCCCAGTCCGGGGCCCGATCGCCGTCCTGCCCCGCGCCGGAGAACACGGCTTCCGCTTCGCCCTGCCCGCTCTGCTGCTTCATGGACAAGGGATCAAGGGCGGATTGGTGCGCCCGGGCGTTTTTCGGATTCCAGAGGCTGTGGTCGTCGATGCGGACCTGGCACCTATATACCAGAGAGCGGAACTTTTTCCGCTGGGGATTTTCAGGCCCCAGGCGCTGGAGGAGAATGGGAAGCGGCTCCCGGTACTCCCGTTCAGGCATCTGGCTGGCGGCGAAGCGGGAGTCCAGGGCCAGGGCGAACTGGGCGGCTTTCCAGTCCGCAATATCGTCGAAAAGGCCGATGCTGAGGGGTTCCGGCGGACGGGCGGGGAGGTGGCCCAGGAGGCAGTGGAGGGTGACGTGAAGGAGCTGGCGGAGGGGCGTTTCACGGCAGTTCCGGAAGTCTTCGACAACCGTGGCGGGGTGATACCAGAGATGTACGCCGTAGGTGGACAGGGGACCGGGTTCGGGCCGGGGACGCTGGATGAGGGCATAAATGGGGACCAGCATGAAGGGCGCGGCCTGGGTGATGCAGCGCCGGGAGTAGAGCAGAATCTTTTCCGCCAGGCGCCGGGCGTCCTCCGGCGGAAGGGGCGCGTTTTTCTCAGAGGGCATAGGCGGCCTCCTGTCTGACGTGGGCCATCACCAGGGCCCGCTTGGTCCGGGGGCAGTCCTCGCTCAGGGCATAGTCCAGGAGGGCCTTGGGGTCCTCGGTGTCCAGGAGCCCGCCGGGGAGGAAGAGGGTGTCGAGAAAGGCGGGGGAGACGTACTGCAAAGCGTTGTGTGCCAGGGGGCTGAGGACGCCCTTTTTCGCCTTGCCCCGAATGGGGCAGGTCCCCAGAAGCGCCTCAAACTGCTGCCTGGTCAAAGGGCCGCCGCTGCCCTCAAGGGCAAACAGCGTTTCAATTCCGCTGTCGAAGAAGATGCTGCTGTTCCGATCCAGGGCCGGGACGGGGCCGTTGGGAAGCCGGAGCGGCCAGCGCTCCAGGAACGTGTTCGGATCGTTCCAGTCGAGGGAGGACATGACCACGCTGCGGTCCTGAATACGCTCCACCCAGGGGGCCAGGGGCCGGACGGCGCACTCGTGGAAGCGAAGGTAACAGTGGATCAGCTTCTGGCAGGCCGCATCGGACCGGATGAGCTGGGGGCAGGCGTCCAGGAGGCAGGCCAGGGCGGCGGCGCAGGACTGCTCTTCCTCCGGTCCGGCGCAGACGGAAAAGCGCCCGACGGCCTCCCGCCCCTGCCGGAGGGAGAGGGTGCCCGCTTTCTGGCAAAGGGTCTGGAACAGGGGCCAGTTGCCCGCGGCGGCGGCATGGGCGGGGGTCAGTCCAGGCGGGATGGGAAGGGGGGGGCATGGGGGACCACTCCTGGGGGAAGAAGCGGGGGACCAGGGTTTGGAGGCAGAACTCCATCAGGGGCTGTTCGTGGAGGACCTGCGCCCAGAGAGTCAGGAGGCGTTCGGTCCAGACGGGTTCCAGGTCGGGGCAGCGGGCGAGGCGGTCGACGCAGTCGTAGGACTGTGCGGACAGGGCGGCTTCGAGGGGCGAGAGGTCATACTCGGGGCGTCGGTTAGGGCTGGCCCCCGTGAAAGCAGGAGATCCAGCACATCGGCGCGGTCCAGCGCCGCGGCCTTTTCCACCAGCCCGCAGTAAGCGCCCAAAAGGATGCTCTCGTAGAAGCCATAGAGAAAGTCCTCCAGCGGCGGACAGTGGTCCAGCAGGGCGGTAAAGGCGCGGAGGGTGAGCCTGCAGTCAAGGGCGAGGCTGCAAACGCTGTAGGCGAACGCAGGCGAGAAGGTCCGGTGCATTTTGCGGAGGCAGGCGTATAGCGCGGGATAAGCGCGCCGCGCAACAGCATCCCAAAGGTCCTCAGCGAGACTTTCAGGAAAATGGTGAAACCGAAAATCCGACACAGAGCTGAAAATTTTGCAAGCACGATTCATAACGGTAAAGACCTCCTAAAAAGGACTGATCTGCCAGGGTCCAGAGAGGCGCGTGCCTCCCTGGTGGGGTCCAGGGGCAAAGCCCCTGGCCGCCGGAGGCCCCCCGTCCCCCGTCCCCCGTCCCCCGCCCGCCGGAGGCGAGGCTGTTCCGGAGCAGGCCCCTGATAGCGAGGCGGGCGTCCATAGGCTCAGGGTTCGTCGCCGGGGCAGTCCGGGAGGATGGTGATCAGGCGGGGATCGTTGGGGCAGGGCAGGAGGGTGGGGAAGAGCTCCCTGGGGATGTGGCAGAGCTCCCAGGCGGGGGCCCCGCCGTAGAGCTCCAGGAGGAAGCAGCACTCCTCCTGATCCGCCGCGCGGGCCAGGTCCCAGGGGGTGCAGGTGAAGAGAATTTCCTGGCCGCCGGTGTGGCAGGAGAAATTCTGCCAGGCCCCGGGGCAGTCCCGGTTGTTGGGGTCGGCCCCCAGGGAGAGCAGGGCCTCCAGGGAGAGGATGGAGCCGTGGAAGGCGCAGAGGGAGACGGCGTTGAAGCGGGCGGTATCGCTCAGGAGTTCCAGGAACCACTGGGGCCTGCGGGGAAAGAGCAGCTCCACCAGCTCCGGGGCGTCGTATTCGCAGATTTGCCTGATAAAGGTGCGGCGGGCGTCCGGACCGCGCTCGTATATGAGCGCGTCGATCTCGCCCAGCCAGTAATCGGCCCGATCCGGATCCATGGCCTGGCGGAGCCAGCGGTCCAGGGCGGCGTGTCCGGGGCCGCGGGGGTCCTCGGGGGTCCAGGTGAAGCCGGGAAATTCCTGTGTGTTACAGCTCATAGTTTTTCTCCTCTCGGATGCCCAGAAGGGACATCATCATATGAAGGTCTGAGGCCCTCGCGCAGTCCGTCTTCCGGCTGAGGAAGAGGGCCAGCAGCCTGGGGTCCTCCGCCAGGAGGGCGGCGCGGGCCTTCGGGCTTCGGATCAGGAGATCCGGGTGCTGATAGAAGCGGCGGCAGCGCCGGGCCTCCAGGACCATGGCGTTCAGCAGGGCCACGGCCAGGCCGCTGAGGCCCCCCCTTTGGCGGCGCTCCGACGATTCGGGCGCGGTCCAGGAGGAAGGACAGGACCCAGGCTTCCAACTCAAAGGGAACGGCGTTCCGGTCGAGGACAAGGCGGAGGTTCGGGTGCTCCGGAAGGTTCCGGAGGTAGTGCTCCTTCCAGGTCCGGAAGCTGCAGGAGCGCCGGGACAGGAACTGCACGAGGGCGCTGGTGAAGACCGCCGGGTCCAGGCATTCAAGGGCGTCCCAGCAGTAGGGGGAACGGCTGTGTACGGAATCGGCGAGCAGCGACGCGACGGTCCCGGAGGGCAGAACGGCGTCCGGATGCCTCCGCAGGAACTCCGGGAGCAGGGGCCCTCCCGGCTGCCGGGAGAAGTCCGAAGCCTCCAGGAAATCCACAGGCTCCGCCCCCAGACGGCGGCAGCGGCCTCCGCGGCCTCCCGGAAGCCTCCGCCGCACGCATAAGCGGAGACGAAGGCCCTGCGGCAGGCGGGGGAGGGTCCGCGGCACAGCGCCGCCAGCCGAGGGGCACAGCGCGTCGCGCCGCAGAAGACGGCCGCGGCCAGCGGATCGGGCTGTTCCAGCACAAGGGGCGGGCGGCGGGTAACAGCGCCGCCGTCGGGGAATTGGAGCCGAATCGTGTCCGGGGCGGTCACAGGGATGCTGCTTGGAATGTCCGCCAGCTCGTAAAAGTGCGGGGAGGTGCGGAAGAAGGCGGAGACGGGGGTGACTCCCCGCGCCAAAAGGAGCTCGACGGTCTCCAGATCGTCCAGGGCCGCGGCGGCGGTGAGGGGATCGGTCCAGGCGGCGAGGGCGCAGGTCCCGCCGTGGATCAGGGTGAAGCAGGTGCAGAAAAGGGGATCGTCCCGTGGCGCGCGGTCCAGGACGGCGGCAAGCACTTTGGCTGAGCGCCCCAGCGCCAGGGAGGCGCACTCCGACGCTTCGCGCCAGGAGAGGGCGTCCCGGCGCTCCAGAAGTTCCAGCGCGGCGCGGCCGTTCTTGGCCCGCAGGGCCCAGGCGGCGGGGGAACCGGGAGAGCGTTCGGGCTGACGGTCCCGGGACAGCTCCGTTATAACAAAGTCTGGGTGCATATCCGACGGCCTCCGTTCGTTGAATCTGGAGGTATGATAGCACGCCGCCGTCTGCAAATTTTACGAGAGGGAGAAAAGGCAAAAAAAGAGGCAGGTCTTTCGACCTGCCAATTTGAATTTCCCCACTCCGGCGGCTATGTTATCCCAGCAGATTTGCAAACACAGGGGCCAGCACCGCCGTCAGAACCCCCGCCACCGCAATGGCAAGGCCGCTCATGGCCCCCTCGACTTCTCCCATCTCCAGGGCCTTCGCCGTCCCAATCGCGTGGCTGGCCGTCCCGATGCCGATCCCCCGCGCAATGGGGTCCCGGATGTGCATCACGTCGCAGACCCATTGGGCCATGAGGCTTCCCCCGATCCCCGTCAGCACGATCACGGCCCCCGCCAGGGAGGGCATTCCGCCCAAAGCCTCCGCCACATCCATGCCGATGGCCGTGGTCACCGACTTCGGCAGCAGCGTCACCGCCTGGGCCCGATCCAGGCCCATCACCCGCGCCAGCAGGACGATGCACCCCAGGTTCACGGCCACGCCGGCGGAAATGCCGATTAGAATGGCCGCGACGTTCTTCTTCAAAAGGTCCCACTTCTCATAGAGGGGAATTGCCAGACTCACCGTAGCGGGAAGGAGAAGCCAGCTTACCGGGCCGGAGCTGACCTTGAACTCCGGATAGGGTGTGCCGGTCAGAGCCAGCAGTGCCATCACCAGAATGCTTCCGATGAGAATGGGGTTGCACCACGCCTTTCCGGTCCGCCTCTGGAAGAGCGCACCGACGCCAAAGGCGGCGATGGTCAGGGCCACGCCCCAGGCGCTGCTCCGGCTGAGCAGCCCCGCGAACAGTTCACTCATGCTCACGGCCCCCCCTCCGGCGCACCCACTGCGTCGCCAGTCCCGCCGCGCCCATCACCAGCGCCGTCACGATGCTGACGGCAATCGCGCAGGGCAGCAACATCGCCTTCAGCTCGTCCCACAAGTCCATGACCCCCACCGCCGCCGGGAGGAACAGCACCGGCAGGATGGACACCAGGAAGCGCCCTGCGTCCTGAACCTGCTCCAGCCGGATCAGCCCCCATTTCAGCGCCGCCAGCATCAGAACCAGCCCGTATACGCTGGCCGGAACCGGCAACGGCAGCACCGCCGCCAGCACTTCCCCCAGAAAGCAGACCCCGAGAATCCGTCCGAATTGAAAAACCCAGTTCACAAGAACCCCTCCTTTTTCATCCTTCCATATTATAGCAGTGCACTGGGAGGGAGTCAATGCCTTCGGCAGGATTGTTTGACATTTTTCAAACGAACTTCCGGAGAAGAAGGACATGAAAACAGGGCCGCCCTCCGGTGCTCCCGGAAAGCGGCCCCGCGCCTCACGCTTACGGCTGGCCCAGCGCCTCGCTTTGCAGCCTGTCGAACGCCGCCATGCACGCGTCCACAGACGCGCCGCCCAGCAGCTCCCGCACGATCAGGCAGGTGTTGCCCCACTGCTCCACCTTCATGCCCGCGTTGGAGCCCAGCACGTAGACGCCCTCCTCGATCCGCTCGTTCAGGGGCCGCAGGGCGGGCACGCAGTCCACCTTGACGTTTTTGGAGGGGGAGATGACCCGGTTCGTCTCCGAGTAGAGCTGGAGGGCCTCGTCGGAGGTCATGATGTCCAGAACCCTGGCGGCGTCCTCCCGGTGCTCCGCCTCCGCACCCACGCCAAAGCCGGTCATGGGTATCACGGGCATCTGCCCCCGGCTGCTGGGGAAGCCGATGACCTGCATCTCAAAGTCGGTCTTCCCGTAGGCGGTTTCGGAGTTGGCCGCGCCCCAGTAGGCCATGACGATGGGGGTCTTTCCCGCGCGGAAGTCCGGCCCCTCCCCGTCGATGGCCTCGCTGACCAGGGCGGCTTCCGCGTCGATATAACCCCGGTCGATAAGGGTCTGGAGGAACTCGAAGCCGGGGCGCATATAGTCGCTGTACTTCGCCTCGCCGCTGTTCAGGGCGGCGATTTCCGCCTCCGTATTGCCCCCGTTGTACAGGTCCGCGTAAGCCTGGGCAAAGACGAAGGTTTCCAGCCACCAGCGGTTGGCCCCGACGGGCGTCTCGATCCCGTTCTCCTTGAAGACGCGGCAGCACTCCAGAAATTCCTCCGGCGTCTCCGGGAGGGCCAGGCCATACTGCCTGAACAGGTCCGCGTTGACGAACAATCCGTAGGCCACCACCTCCTGGGGGATGGCCACCAGCTTCCCGTCCACGGTGTTGGCGGTCAGGATAATCTCACGCAGGTTCTTCGCGCTCTCCAGCCCCGAAAGGTCCATCAGCTTCCCCTCGGCCCCCAGGGCCAGAATGGTGTCCGGATTCATCAGATACATGTCGTCCATATTGCTGCGGACCCGGTCAAGAACGATGTCGTCATAGGTCTTATCCTTGTAATTCTCCGCGGTGTAGGTCCTGTATACCATGGTGACGCCCAGTTTTTCCTCGGCCATGGCCACGGTCAGATCCGACGCGGTCCGGGCCACGTTCTCCGCGTCCGGGTCGGTTTTCTCCATGGGGCTGAACAGGTTCACGATCCGCTCATCTTTCTCCTCCTCAAGGATCAGGTTCGTGGGCTCCCTGCTGCCGCAGGCTGTCAGCGACAGGAGCAGCGCCGCCAGACAGACGGAAAACCATCTGCTTCCTTTCATAAGCGCACTATCCTTTCTTCCGGCTGCTGAATTGACGAATTACCCTCTTGAGGTGCTCCATATCCAAAGGCTTTGGCACATGGGCGTCCATGCCCGCGTCCAGAGCGGCCTTCTCATCTTCGGCAAAGGCGTTGGCGGTCATGGCGATGATGGGGATGCGCTTCGCGTCCTCCCGGTCCAGGGCCCGGATGGCCCGGGCGGCCTCGTGGCCGTTCATCAGGGGCATCTGCACGTCCATGAGCACCATGTCGAAGGTTCCCGGCGGGGCCGCCCGAAAGCGCTCCGCCGCCAGTTTCCCGTTCTCCACTATCTCGCAGGAGGCCCCCTCCAGCTCCAGGAGCTCCGTCAGGATTTCCGCGTTGATCTCGTTGTCCTCTGCGGCGAGGAAGTGCATTCCGTCCAGAATCCCCGGCTCCTCCGGCTCCGGCTCCGGCGGGCGTCCGCCGTCCCAAAGCTCCTCGATTTTCTCCTGGAAGACGGAGACGAAGAAGGGCTTTGTGATGACGTCCGTGCGCGGGAGCCGGAGGGCCTCGTCCAGGCCCGCGGCGTCGAATTCGGCCAGGATGAGGATGGGGGTGTCTCCGGGAAGGGCGTCCCGCAGGGCCTGTGCGCCCGTCAGGCCGCAGTCCTCCCAGTCCATCAGGACCAGCTGGCAGTCCGGGCCCTCCCGGAGCAGGGCCAGTGCATCCTCCGTCCCGGCCAGGGCGTCTAGCCGGACGCCGGTGTCCTGCATGAGGGCGAGGATGTTCTCACGGCCCTCGGGGCTGGCCCCCACGGTGACGATACGGGAGATGTCCCGCTCCTTCCAGAACTGACGGTCCGAAGGCCCCTCCAGGACCCGCAGCTCCAGCTCCACCCGGAAGAGGGAGCCCTTGCCGACCTCGCTGAAGACCTCGATGGTGCCTCCCATCAGCTCCACGATGCGCTTTGTGATGGCCATGCCCAGGCCGGTGCCCTGGACCTTGTTGGTGGTGCTGTTCTCCGCCCGGGTAAAGGCGTCGAAGATGGTCTCCAGGTATTCCGGCGTCATGCCGTAGCCGTCGTCCTCCACCTCGATGCGGATGTGCTCGTACTGACTGGAGCGCTGCTTGAGTCCGATCATGCGGAACCAGATGTGCCCCCCCTCCGGGGTGTATTTCACGGCGTTGGAGAGGAGGTTGATCAGGATCTGGTTGATTCTGGTTTCGTCGCCCAGCAGGTATTCGTGGCGGACGCCGGTCACCTCCATGTGGAACGCCTGCCCCTTGGCCTTGGCCATGGGCTGGATGATGGCGTCCACGGAGGAGACCACGTCGTTGAGGGCGAATTTTTCGAGGTTGAGCACCACTTTTCCGCTCTCGATTTTGGACACGTCCAGAATGTCGTTGATCAGGCTCAGAAGGTGCTGTCCCGAGGCCATGATTTTCCTGGTGTACTCCCGGACCTTGGCGGGGTTCTCCGCGTCCTTGTCCAGAAGGGTGGTGAAGCCCAGGACGGCGTTCATGGGGGTGCGGATATCGTGGGACATGTTGGAGAGGAAGGTGGTCTTGGACTCGCTGGCGATCTGAGCGGCCTGCAAAGCCTCGGAAAGCTGCTGGTTGTGGAACTTCCGCTCCGCCTGCCGCTCCTGGCGCAGCCGGTCCTGCTGCTTCCAGTTCCGGTAGTACAGGGCGATGCACAGGAAGAAGGCCGCCAGAAGGGAGGCCACGACGATCATGATGTTCTGGTTGACGGTCCGGCCCTCCTGCTGGATGGCCTGAACGGGGACGTAGCCCACCAGGTAGATGGTTCCGCCGTTGACGGACCACATATAGCTCAGAGCGTGTTCGTTCTGGATATCGTGGTAGAAGAGGATATTTTTCCCCTCGGCCAGGCACTCGGCCACCTGGGCCTGGATTCCCGGCTCCTGAATGTCGTTGGCCCGGTAGAAGTCGGCCAGGTTCAGGTGCCCCGCGCTCCGCTGGCCCATGCCCTTGGGCTTGAGGACAAAGCGCTGGCTCTCCGCATCCATGATGTAGAGGGACGCCTGCTTGTTGTAGAAGCCGTCCGGCAGGGACTGGTCGATAGCGTCATAGATGAACTCGGCGTAAAGGGTTCCGACGGCCTCCCCGTTCCGGACGACGGGGCACTTGATGGTATAGGACCAGGTGCCCATATAGTTCAGGTAGGACTGGGAGACCTGCATACCTGCGATTGTGCCGCCGGAGGAGAAGTCCAGCTCGTCTTCGGTGAAGGGCTCTCCGGTGCTGGAGACGCCCACCGTCTCCCCGGCGGGGATGAGGGAGAGCTTCGACATGGTTTTGTTCTTCTCGTAGGCGAGGATATAAGCCTCCGGGTCCTCAGCTCTTGCGACCTCCTGGGCGATAAGGGCCTGAAATTCCGACTCGCTGCGCAGGATGGCCTCGATGGTGCTTTCGATCAGGTCCAGGCTTTCGCTCAGGTTCTGGATGGCGGAGGCGGACATCTCTCTGGACACCTTTTGGGACACGGCGAAGACGATGGCCCCGAAGACGGAAAAAATCAATATGATGGACAAGAGCAGAGTGTAACTCCTGCGCTTTTCCGGCGCGTCTGATATTTTTTTCATAGGCATTCTCCGTTTGCGGGATGTGGAGGGAGGCGTCTCCTCTCCTGGAAAATGGAATAATCTGTCAGCTCTGCAATGAATTCACAGTTCGCCGCTTTGCGGCTGGAAGTATTATAGCACTAAATATTGGAAAAATCAACAGATGTGGTTCATGTATTTTCAGGAAATACGGGAGGAACCACCTGCGCCCCGGCCTCCGCGGCGGTGCAGCAAGGGGAAGGTCGCCTGTGATATTGTATGAGGGATTGAAGGGGCTTGACATTGGCGTCTCCGACGGCGGAGACCCCGGGAGCACCGGAGCGGGCAGGGGTTCGGCGCCGGGGCGGACAGTGAGAAAAAGCCCCGGCGGTTCTGGCCGCTGGGGCATGGGGGTTCTGTATGAAATTACCAGCGCAGTTCGCACTGGCCCGTGGCGTGCGAGAGCTCCCAGCGGAGGCGGCAGCGGCTTTTCGCGTCCAGCTCGATTGTGCCGGAGGGGGTGCGGGGCGTCAGCCTCAGGAGCGGGCGCTTTTGCCTGTCCAGCAGGAGGAGTTCTGCGTCGCCGCTGGAGAGCCGGGCGTCGAGGGTAAAGGTGTAGGGTCGGGATTCGGGGAACCTGACGGCGTGGCTGAGCCAGCCAGTGCAGGCGTCCAGGGAGAGCTTGCAGCTGCGCTTTCCGGGGCGGTATACGAAGAGGAGGGCCCGTATGCTCTTGGAGACGGCGAGGCCGCTGCGGTACAGAAGGCAGAGGAGGGCGGAGAGGAGCGCTGCGGAGATTGCGCAGGATAGAAATTTGACCATTTTACCAGCTCCTGTCAAGAAAGGACAGCCGCAAAACGGCTATTTATTCAGCTGTGTGACGAATTTCAGGAGATGCGCCCTCATAAGCTCACGGGCCAGCTCGGCGTCCCGGCTGGCGATTGCGTCCAGGATAGCGGGGTGAAAATGGTTGGCGTACCGCGTGCCGATTTTGTTGACAACCTCTTGTATCTGATCAATCGCCTGGGAGAAAATCCAGGAAAGTATGGTGTAATAATACGGATTCCCGGCCATCTGCGCAATTTTCAGGTGAAAGTCCACATCATGCCTGCAGCTGGAGACGGGCTCCCCCGCCCGGTCCGCCGCCAGCATCAGGGCAAGGTTTTCGCGGAGGAAATCGAGATCCTCCTGGCAGGGATTTTTCGAGGCAAAGTACGCTGTATCCTGCTCAATGGTGGTACGGACCTGCATGACCTGCCGGATGCCGGCCTTGGACTGGGAGCGGAAAAGTGTGTTTGGGAAATACAGGTTATCCGTTCCCTTGACAAAGGTCCCCTTGCCCTGGAAGCTCTCCAGCCTTCCTAAAGCGATAAACTGCCGCACGGCGCTGCGGACCGTGACCTTGCTCACGCCCAGCTTTTCCGCCATCTGCGCCTCGGATTCAATCCGCTCGCCCTCCGTCCACGTGCCGCTGTCAATCATTTCTTGAATATACGCGACAACCTGCTCTACAACGCTGACCTTCTGCATCTTTTTTTCGCTCACAATTTCAACTGCCTTTCCCCAAAAGTCACTTAAGCTTCCTTTTACCCTATTCCTTTTTTGTGTACTTGTCAAGAACATGACAAGAATCAAAACATAGATAATGAAATTTTGCAAGGTCTTTATTGCAGCTTGTAACATAACTTCTGTGTTTTACACAGGCTGAAAAATAAATTTTTGAGAATAATCACGAAAAAAATATTGGAAACCAGAACTGTATTGACATTTCTTCCAACTTTACGTATAATATAACTCATTAGTTGACTGTTGAATCTGCGTTTTAACTTGTTAGTTAACTGCTGATTCATGCTCCGCCGTGCGGATCAGGTATATTAAGGAGGCGCTCAGTTGAAAATAACAGAAATCAAAACCATCCGCCTGAAGGAATTCCAGAATCTGTGCTACGTTCAGCTTCTGACGGACGAGGGCTTGACGGGCCTTGGCGAGACCTTCTTCTCAGCACTGGCTGTGGAGGGATGGGTCCACGAAAACGCCGCGCCTATCCTGCTGGGCCGGAATCCCCTGAACATCGAAAAGAACTGGCATGAGCTGATTTCCTTCGTAGGCGGGAAAAGCACGGGGGCTGAGTCCCGGGGCCGCTCCGCGCTGGACATTGCCGCCTGGGACCTCCTGGGCAAAGCCAGCGGCCAGCCCCTTTACCAGCTACTGGGCGGCAAATCCAGAGACGGCATCCCCGTCTACAACACCTGCGCCGGATACCACTACACCCAGAAGGCGTCGAGGACCGGACACCCCTCCGACGACAAGGGCCGGGGCCAGGCGGGCCGCTATGAGGACTACGACGCCTTCATGGAGCGGGCCGGGGAGCTGGCTCAGGACCTGCTGGAGCAGGGCTATACCGGCATGAAAATCTGGCCCTTTGACGCATACTGCGCCCAGAGCGGCGGGCACTATATCTCCCCCGCGGATCTGAAAAAGGGCTGTGAGCCCTTTGCCAAAATCCGTGAGGCCGTGGGGGACCGGATTGAGATTATGGTAGAGCTCCACTCCCGCTGGGATCTGCCCGCGGCGAAGAAAATCGCGAAGGCGCTGGAGGAGTTCAATCCCTTCTGGTATGAGGACCCCATTCAGATGTACAACATGGACGCGCTCCGGGAGTTTGCCCGCTCCACGCGGGTGCCCACAGCGGCCAGCGAGACGGTGGGCGGCGTCCATTCCTACCAGGACATCTGCAGGGAAAAGGCGGCGGACATCCTGATTTTCGACCCCACCTGGACCGGCGGCGTCACCGAGGCCAGAAAAATCGCCGCTGTCGCCGAGGCCCACGAGCTCCCCATTACCACCCATGACTGCGTCGGCCCCCTGTCCTACACCCTTGACGCGCACCTCTCCACATGGGCGCCCAACGCCTTTATCCAGGAGACGACCAGGGCCTTTTATCACGGCTGGTACGCGGATATTCTGACCAATATTCCGCTTCTGAAGGACGGAAAAGTCTATACGCTGGAGGGTCCCGGCCTTGGAACCGAGCTTCAGCCGGATGTATTGAAGCGCCGCGACGCAGTAATCCGCTCCACGAAGCTCTCCGATATGGCCTGATGGGGGAGTGGACGGAATGAAGATTACAAATATCAGGCTCTATAAGGTCCCTCCCCGCTGGCTCTTCCTGAAAATTGAGACAGACGAGGGTCTGGCGGGGTGGGGCGAACCGGTGGTGGAAGGCCGCGCCGACACAGTGCGGATGGCGGTGGAGGAATGCCGGGAGCAACTGATTGGCGCAAATCCCATGTGCATCGAGGATATCTGGCAGACCCTGTACCGCGGCGGCTTCTACCGGGGCGGCCCCGTGATGATGAGCGCGATTGCGGGCATCGATCAGGCGCTGTGGGACATCAAGGGCAAGTATTACGGCGCGCCGGTCTATGAGCTTCTGGGCGGCGCCTGTCGGAAGAAGATGCGGGTCTACCAGTGGGTCGGCGGGGACCGCCCCCGCAATCTGGCGGAGGCCGCGCAGGAGGCGTACCGGAAGGGCTTTACCGCCATCAAGGTCCTGGCCTGCGAGGAGCTGAACTACGTGGACAGCTACCAGAAGATTACGGAGGTGCTGGAGCGGATCGCCTCCGTGCGGGACGCTCTGGGCTACAAAATGGAGATTGCTATCGACTTCCACGGCCGGGTTCACAAGAGCATGGCGAAGATTCTGGCAAAGGAGCTGGAGCAGTTTCACCCGATGTTTATTGAAGAACCCGTCCTCGCCCAGCAGAACGAGGCCCTGCGGGATATCGCGATGCACAGCAATATTCCCATCGCCACCGGGGAGCGGATGTTCAGCCGCTGGGATTTCAAGAAGATTCTCCAGGAGGGCTATGTGGACATCATTCAGCCCGATCCCTCCCACGCGGGAGGCATCAGCGAATGCCGCAGGCTGGCGGCGATGGCGGAGGCATACGACGTCTCCGTGGCGTTCCACAGTCCGCTGGGCCCCGCCGCTCTGGCTGCCTGCCTCCAGCTGGACTTCGCAGCGCCCAACGCGCTCATTCAGGAGCAGAGCCTGGGAATGCACTACAACAAGGAAAACGACCTGCTGGATTATCTGGCGGACAAGTCGGATTTCGTTTGCGAGGGAGGCTGTATGGAGCCGCTGAAAAAGCCGGGGCTGGGCGTCGAAATTGACGAGGCGCTTCTGGCGCAGCGGAGCCAGGTGCCCCACGACTGGAAGGCGAACATCTGGAGGCTTCCGGACGGCGCGATTGCGGAGTGGTGAAGGAGGAGCCGTAATGGGAGGAATTATACACGAGCTGGTCAAGGATGTACCCCTGCCCCGGATGGTGCGGGTCCGGCAGACCTTCGACGCGGCGCAGATTGACGATGTGCACGAGGCCGTATGGAAGGAGCTGTCCCAGGAGAAAATCCGCTCCACCATCCAGCCGGGAATGCGGATCTGCATCACGGCGGGCTCCCGGGGCATTGACCGCCTGCGGGAATTTGAAAAGGCCATTGCCGACTTCGTGAAATCCTGCGGCGCGGAGCCCTTTATCATCCCGGCGATGGGGAGCCACGGCGGCTGTACGGCGGAGGGCCAGCTGGAGATTCTGACAGGCTACGGCGTCACAGAGGAATACTGCGGCTGCCCCATCATCTCCGACATGGCCACCACGACCATCTGCCACACGCCCGACGGCCATCCGGTCAAAATCGACAGGCACGCCGCGGAGGCGGACGGCATCATTGTCTTCAACCGCGTGAAGCCCCATACCCATTTCCGGGGAAAATATGAGAGCGGCATCATGAAAATGATGACGATTGGACTGGGGAAGCAGGCGGGGGCGGAGTCCGCCCATGATACGGGCATCCTCCACCTGGCCGAGGTGGTGGAGACCTTTGGCAACGCGGTCCGGACCCACGCGAAGGTGCTCTTCGGAGTAGCCAGCGTTGAAAACGCATATGATAAGTGCTGCCGGGTGGCGGCGATGACCAACGAGGAAATCCCCATTGTGGAGGAGGCGCTCCAGGCTTACGCGAAGACCAGAATGCCCTGCATTCTCCTTCCGGAGAGCGACCTGCTGCTGGTGGACCAGATCGGGAAGAATTTCAGCGGCCCCGGCGCGGACCCCAATGTCACAGGCACCTTCTCCAACACCTGGACCCAGGGGGGCCACAAAAAACAGCGGATGGTCTTTTTCGACCTGAGCGCCGAGTCCCACGGCAACGCCTCCGGCCTCGGCCTGGCGGATTTCACCACCCGGCGGCTGGTGGAGAAAATGGACCCGGAGCCGGGCTACGCCAACAGCATCACCTCCATCTGCATTGAAGAGGGAAAAATCCCCATTGTCTGCGAGAGCCAGGAGGACGCCGTCAAGGCGGGCGTCCGGGCCTGCACGGATATCGACCGCAGCAAAGTCCGCATTGTCCGCATCCACAACACGCTGCATCTGGACGAGATATATATTTCCGAATCCCTGCTGGAGGAGGCAGAGAAATGCCCCCAGATTGAGATTCTCTCGGCCCCGGAGCCCTTCGCGTTCGATGAGGAGGGAAACCTGTTTGCCTGAGCGGGACGCTCATTATCATATTGAAGAAAGAAGGAAGAATTATGAAGAGAAAGTTGAGTCTGCTTTTGGTCCTGGTGTTCTGCCTGACGCTGCTGGCCGGCTGCGGCGGCGGAAGCACGCCTGCGGGAGGCGGGGACGGCGGCAGCGCCGCGCCCTCCGGCGGAGGCGCATCTACGGACGCGCCCAGCGGCGGCGGTGAAGACGACCTGACCGCGGGCAAGTCCTACACCATCAACATCGCCTCAACCTTCCCTGCGGAGGGCTTCGTGAACGAGGGTATGGAGACCTTCAAGAGCTATATCAGCGAGAAGACCGGCGGACGTGTGGACGTGATCATCCACCCCGCAGGCGCCCTGGGTAGCACCCGTGAGATCTGCGAGGGCCTGTCCGCCGGAACCATCGAAATGGGCGCCTACGGCGACGAGGACATCGACTACTACTGCCCCCAGTATTCCGTGTTCAGCGTCCCCTACCTGTTCCGTGACTCCCAGCACTATTTCGACTTCTTCGACACCTACGGCGACTGGATCTTCGGTGAGATTCAGAAGGAGTGCGGCATCATGACCGGCACCTGGTTCTACAGAGGCGCCCGCGCCATTACCGCCAACAAGCCGATCATCGAGCCAGAGGACCTGGCGGGTCTGAAGTTCCGCCTGCCCTCCACGCCCATCCGCGTGGCGGTGTTTGAGGCTTACGGCGCGTCTCCTACCATCGTGGACTTCTCCGAGCTGTATATGGCGCTGAAGACCGGCACGGCTGACGCCCAGGAGAATCCCCCTGAAACCATCTACTCCTACAAGTATTACGAGGCTCAGAAGTACCTGATGCTCTCCGGCCACATCCAGACCCTGGGCCGCTACACCATCTCTGAGGCCTGGTTCAACACCCTCTCCGAGGCGGACCAGAACCTCATCATGGAGGCCTGGGAGTACACCCACGCGGATATGATGGAGCGCTACTCCGATCCCGACCAGCAGTATATCGATCTGTGTGTCGAGGCGGGCATGGAGATCGTGGAGCCCAACGTAGAGCGCTTTATCGAGCTGGCGAACCCCGTTGTGGAGCAGTGGGCGAAGGACAACTGGGAGCCCACCCTCTGGGAGAAAATCAACAGTCTGTAATTCCTCCTGCGGCATCTTGGAAACAGGCCCTGTTCCGCGGGGCCTGTTTTCAAAAATTCTGACGCCGGACACGCTTGGAAAGGGGTCTTATTATGGAGAAAAAACTGGCAGCAGCGGACAAGAAGCTGGTTCAGATTTTAGAGAATGCCTGCGCGGTATGCCTGAGCATCCTGGTGATTGCGGTCGCCTATCAGGTTGTGGCCCGGGAAATTCTGCATGTCGCCGCCACCTGGACCACGGAGGTTGGCCGCGCCATGTTCCTGGCGGTGGTCTTTCTGGGGACGCCCATCCTGATTTTTGAAGAGGGGCAGATGTGCGTGAGCATGGTGAAGGAGCTGTTCCACAAGCAGAAGCTGACCACGCTCCTGTTCAACATCATCGGCGATATTTTCATCTATTTCGGCCTGATCACGCTGACCTACGGCGCGCTGAACCGAACGCTGTCCGAGTGGAAGACCATGATTCCCACGGTGGAGTGGATTACCTACGGCTACCTCTATTTGGTGATGTTCATTGGCTGTCTGTGTATGGTCTACATGCAGGTCCGCCGGACCAAAAAATATGTTCTGGCTTTTCTGGAAAAGGAGGTCTAAATGCACGTAACGATTGCACTGATTCTCACGGTGGGCCTGGTGGTGTTCCTCGCCCTGGGAATGCCCATCGGGATGTCCCTCTGCACGATTGGCTGCATCGGCTTTATGGTCAGCAGCGGGTCGGTCCTCTCCTGGCTGCAATTGATCTCCATGCCCATGAAGCTGGCAAACAGCCTTCAGAATTTCCTGCTGTTGTCGATTCCGCTGTTTATCCTGGCGGCGAAGATTATGAACGGCTCATCCATTACGAACCGCATTTTCAGCTTCGCCAACACGATTGTCGGCTGGCTCCCCGGCGGCCTGGGCCACGCCAATATTGTGGCGTCCCTGATTTTCGCGGGCATGTCCGGCACGGCTGTCTCCGACGCCGCGGGGCTGGGCCAGATTGAGATCGAGGCCATGACCTCCAACGGCTATGATACGAAATTTGCCGCAGGCGTCACGGCGGCGTCCTCCACCATCGCGCCGATTTTCCCGCCCTCCGTCCCCATGGTCATGTACGCGACTGTCTCCGGCGCGTCCGTAGGGGCGCTCTTCATCGGCGGCGTGATTCCCGGCCTGCTGATGACGGTTTCCATGATGGCGATTGTCTATGTGATGGCGCTGAAGCGGCACTATCCCCGGGTCCCGTTCCCCTCCTTCAAGGTGCTGTGGACCTCCTTCTGGAAGGCGCTGGTGCCCATGATGACCCCTGTGATTCTGCTGGTGGGTATCTGGTCGGGCAAGTTCACGACGACGGAGGCGGCGGTGGTTGCCACCATGTACGCGCTGGTGGTCTCCTTCTTCGTGTTTCGTGAGATGAACTTCCGGCACCTCTGGCAGATTTTGAAGGAGACGGCCCGGGAGACGGCCTCCATTGCTTTCGTAACCGCCTCCGCGGCCTTCTACGGCTGGGTCCTGGCCAAATGCGGCGTGACAAACGCCGTAGCCACCTGGCTCTCCCAAATCACCGACAGCCCCATTGTGTTCATGCTGATTATCAACATTGCGCTGCTGGTCATCGGCTGCTTTATGGAGGCCATTGCCGCCATTCTGGTCTTCGGCCCGGTGCTGATGCAGGCGGTAGCTGCCCTGGCAATCGATCCGGTTTATTTCGGCGTGATTATGGTTCTGAACCTGATGATTGGCCTTCTGACGCCGCCCTTCGGCGTGTGCCTCTTTGTCACGGCGGACGTGGCGAAAATCAGCTTCAAGGATATGGTGAAAGGCGTTGCGCCCTTCTACATTCCCCTCTTTGGCACGCTCATTCTGATCACCCTGTTTCCCGGCCTGATTACATGGCTTCCGTCCCTTCTGGGATAGAGCCGCGTTAGGGAGGAACATCTGATGTCCATGAAAATTGACTACACCGGAAAAACCGTTTTAATCACCGGCGGGAGCGCCGGAATCGGCTATGCCTGCGCGGAGCTGTTTCTGGAGCTGGGCGCGGCGGTTTCCATCTGCGGCACCAACGCGGCGCGCCTGGAGGATGCGCTCCGGCGCCTGGGCGCGTCCGGCGGCAGGGTTTACGGCGAGGCTCTGGATGTGGCGGACGAGAAGAGCCTGCGGACCTTTGCCGCCCATACCCGGGAGCGCTTCGGCGGAATTGACGTGTGGATCAGCAACGCGGGAGTCTGTGAGTCCTACAGCATTATCGACACGCCGGAGGAAGCCTATGAGCGCTCCTTCGACACCAATGTAAAGGCGGTGTACCTGGGCGCGAAGGCGGCCTACGAGGTCATGAAGGACCGAGGCGGCGTAATGCTCCTGGCTTCCTCCTTCGCCTCCCTGATTCCCTCCGTCGGAAGCGGCATTTACGCCGCGACGAAAGCCGCGGTTTCCTCCATGGTCAGGAGCCTGGCGGCGGAGCTGGCTCCATACGGCATCCGCGTGAACGGGTATATTCCAGGCGTCATAGAGACGGGAATGAACCGCGAAACCATCGCGGCGAACCGGGCGGCCATGGAGGAGGTGATTGCCCTTCAGCACTTCGGCGAGACGAGGGACATTGCCTATGGCGCGGCGTTTTTAGCGTCGGAATACGCCAAATATATCACCGGAATCACGCTGGAAATCTCCGGCGGAAAATTTGGAACCCAGAATCCTAAAAAAGCCTGGGCCGACAAGGAGCGCCGGGAGGGCTGACGACGGCATTGTTTACGAAGGGGGAGAAGAGGAAAATGGCGCACGAACTATTTGATATTGCGGGGAAGCACGCTTTTGTGACAGGCAGCGGAAGCGGGATTGGCCTGGGAATTGCGGAGGGCTTTCTGGAGGCTGGGGCCTCCGTGGTGCTTCACAGCCGCACGGACACCGCCTTGCAGGAGGCGGAGCGCCTGCGGGGAATGGGCTATGATGCAAAGGCGGTGACCGGCGACCTCTCCGATGAGACGGAGGCAGAGGCAGTTTTCCGCCGGGCCCTGGAGGCGCTGGGCGGTGAGCTGGACATTCTTGTGAACAACGCCGGAACTCAGTACCGGGCCCGGACCCTGGACTTTCCGCTGGAAAAATTCGACATGGTGATGGATGTCAACATCCGCAGTGTCTTCGTGCTCTCCAAGCTGGCCGCAGAGCACATGATTCCACGGGGACACGGGAAGATTATCAACACCGCGTCCATGCAGAGCTTCTTCGGCATGATTGGAACCCCCGCCTACGCGGCCAGCAAGGGCGCTGTCGCGCAGCTGACGAAGGCTTTGGGCAATGAGTGGATCAGCAAGGGAATCAACGTGAACGCCATTGCGCCCGGCTGGATAACCACGAAGCTGGCCAAGGCCGTGAGGGAGGACGAGGACCGGATGAGGGAAATCATGAGCCGTCTTCCCGCGGGACGCTGGGGGACGCCCGGCGATTTCAGAGGGCCGGCGATTTTCCTTGCCTCTTCGGCGTCGGATTACCTCAGCGGCGTGATTCTGCCGGTTGACGGCGGGTATCTGACAAGATAAAACGTTGCTGTGACAGCAGAAAAGGAAGATGCATCAGGTTTGTCTGGAGCATCTTCCTTTTTTTATTATACCATTCTGTTGAGATGGGAATTTATGTGCCGACAGCCTCGCAGTACCGCCGAAGCACCACCGCAAACTGCGCACGTGTTGCCGCAGCGCCAGGGCTGAGTACAGTATCAGAGGTGCCGGTAATGACACCCTTTTCAACAGCCCACCCCAGGGCCTCCCGCGCATAAGCAGCCACGCTCTCCCAGTCCGCAAACGCCGCCAAACGGTCCGCGCCGCCGTTCTGCCCACTGAGGCGGTACAGGAACGCCACCATCTGCTGCCGGCTCACCGGCGCGCCGGGGTTCGTCCCGTCGGACACACCGCTGTCAAGCGCCCACTGCCGCGCCGCGGCCATGTCCGCGGGCTGCTGGCCGCTCAGGCGGGCCAGAATCATCCACATCTGCTGGCGGGTCAGGGCACCGCCGGGCTGGAAGGACGTGGGCGTCACGCCGTTCATCAGGCCCCGCTGGCGGACGTACTCCACCGCTTCGCCGTACCACGCGCCGTCGGGGACGTCGGTGAAGGGGAGGGCCGTTAGGCCGCTCTGGGGTGTTAGGGCCGAGAAGGCCGTGGTGCTCAGGGTGGGGCCGTTGATGAAGGAGACGCCGCCCTCCGCCGCTGTGTTGATGGTTGGGTGGGAGGCGCTGAAAGCCATGCCGCGGATTTCCGTGGCGGAGCCCACCAGCAGATACTGCTCGTTCTCCTTCCCGGATTTCGCGCCGCTGACGCCCTTCACCATGGGGTCGTTCCACGTCACGTCCGTGCCGTACCAGCTCCCGCCCACCTGGATCGAGTTCCACATATGAAATGTGCCGGAGCTGTCCGCCGTAGGCTTGGCGTAGCCCGTCTCCAGGACGCAGGGAATCTCCAGCTGGTCGCAGAGGACCTTCATGGCGCGGGAATAGCCGTCGCAGACGGGGCCGTCGGTGCCAATCCGGCCCTCCAGGACGCTCAGGCACTCGTGGGGCTCGTTGCCGATGGTGGTGAGGTCGGGGGTGGTGTTGTACTCGTTCGTCTCCGTCAGGATGCGGTTCAGGGCCTTCAATTTGTCCGCAGGCGTCTCGCCGGTGACGCCGGAGAGGATGCGCTCCACCGCTGTGCTGCGCCGCTGGAGTCCTTCTGCCACAGCGCCTTCCGGAGCCCAGACCGGAGACTTCATCGTAAAGCCGTCCTTGTCCGCCAGGACCAGGAAGAAGTAAGCCGTGGACGCGCCGCCGGAGTCCCGGACCGTCATGATCCGGATTTTGCACTTTCCGTTGAGCCAGAAGACCTCCGGGTGGTCCTTGTCGAACGCCTGGAAGACGGTAGCAACGTAGGAAGTGACCTCCTTTTTCCGTGCATCGAAGCCGCCGTCCTTGGGCTCCTTCGTGACGAAGATGCCGCTGAAGGTATCCGTCTTCACAAGGTCGCCCAAAACGAGAGTACCATAATTGACATGTTGGTCCCCCTCGCCGACGCCCACGGAGAAGAAGGCGTCGTTCTCGAAAATCATGCTGGTGAGGCCCTCGTTTTCCGGGTTCTCCGGCGCGGCGGCGTAGGGCTCCAGCAGGGCCAGGGTGATGGCCTCCGCCTCGACGACCTCATAGCCCCCGTGGGATTGGCCAGGGGAAACGGGTTCAAGGCGGTAGCTGGCGTCCTGGACGAGGAAGTCGGTGAAGCTGCCCAGACCGGGGCGTCCGGAGCCGCCGGAGAGAGCGTCGTAGAGGTCCAGGGCGTACTGGGGCGGGTCGATGCGTTCTCCCCAGTTGATGGCATCTTCTTCCTTTACAATGTCCTGAATCGGGGAGGAAATGTCTGCGAACGGGGGCACGACCTCGGGGAAGGGAAGCACCTGCGGCTCCTGCTTCGCAGGTGTCTGGGGACGGGGATACGCGCCGCCGCTGGTGTGGGGGCTCTTCTTGGGAGGATTGGAGGGGGTGGAGGGTTCGGAGGGCACCAGGGTATTCGCGATAGTAACGGTATTGCCGTCCCGGGTCTTGTTGCTGCTATAGCCGTCGGGAATACCGACTTCATCCGCAGTCCAGGTTTCAGAGGCGTCCAGACCGGTCCACTCGTGTCGCCAGTTGTTGGCGTCGCTGAGAGAGGCGTAGCCTTGGATGCCTTGACTGTTGCTCAGAGATACCCGGATGCTGCCGGGACGGGCGGGGCTGTTGTCGTCGTTCCAAACCTTGATGACCTCGAGAGAGGTGGTGGGAGCAGCCGGGTCGGCTATGTTGACGTTTATGCTGGTGCTCCCTACAACTGTCATAGTTGCTACATCCAGGTCAACCGCTTCCAGAACGCCGTTGTCGATGGTCAGGCCAACACCCTCTGCTTGGGCTGCAATGCCGCTGTCCGCTTTTTGGAGTGTGAGGGTTACGGTCATGCCGTCCTCGCTGACAGAGGCGGAAACAACATGATAGCTGCTGTCAAAAACGTAGTTTTCTGCCTTGACCGCCTCGTCGGGCTTGAAGGGGACGTCGGAGGAAGTGACGGTGACTTCCAGCGGCTCTGCGGCCGGGATGTCTGAGACGGTCAGCGTCGTGGTGCCGAAGGGGGTCCATGTGGCGCTGCTGTTCACGTCACTTTTTGCGGCGTCTGTCCAGCTTGCATCGCCGTAGGGGTAGTAGATTGCAGAGAGATTGTTATCCGCTTCAAAAATTCTGCTGCCAGGGCTGACGGCGCTGCCCTTGAAGACAACAGCTTCCAGATTCGTACAGTCGGAAAAAGCATGGCCGCCGATAGAGCTGACTGTGGATGGAATCACAATGCTGGTCAGGCTGGAACAACCCTCAAAAGCGCCATCACCTGGGGATGCTCCGCCACCGATTTCAGTTACGCCCTCAGAAATTGTAACGTCAGTCAAGTTGGTACAACTTCGAAAAGCACGATATTTGATGCTGGTCACACTAGAAGGGATGGTAATGCTTGATAAGCTGGTACAATCCATAAAAGCACTGTTTCCAATACCGGTCACATTGGAAGGGATGGTAATACTTGATAAGCCGGTACAACCAGAAAAAGCAGCCTCCCCAATATTGGCCAACTCTTCCGGAAGAGTGACCGTTTGCAGAGAATCAAAGTCCTTGAAAGCGTTATTTGCAATGGTGGTGAATCCGTCGATCTTAATAAATGTGCAGTTGGTAGTATCTTTGTAAGCGGACCATTTGGCCGCATCCTCCGCAGTCATCTCTCCGCCAGTTCCCGTAATCTCTAGGCCAGAACCGTCTTCAGTAATTGTTTCAGTAACAATAGTTTCCGCCCTGACGGTCCCTGGCAAAAGCGCCGCCGCGATTGTCAGCGTCAGACACAGAGGTAAGGTCCACACCCTTACATAATCCCACAGTTTCCCTATCATGTCCGATTCCTCCCACTCATTTTCAACTGAATACTTTCCGTCTAAGTCATTTCACGAGCAAGTCTACCACAATTTTCCGTCAAATACAAGCCTCAGAGATGAACCTTGAAAAAAAGCGGGGAAACCGCGTTTCCCCACAGATAAAGTTTAGGGTCCAGCCCTTTTCAAAGGGCTGGTGGGGTCCAGGGGCAAAGCCCCTGGCCGCCGGAGGCGGGAAGCCCCGCTGGCAGCCCCCCGTCCCCCACGGGGTCAGTCCCCATCGGTGCTGACCTGGAAGTAGAGCTTCGGAAAGGACTCCGCCTTGACGATATGCACATGGCTGGTATTCCCCGCGCGGGCGACGAGCCAGTCGCCGGGCTCGCCGAGGAGGTAGCCGTCGGGCCTGCGGTCGGAGAAGACCTTGGCGCGGCGGAGCAGCTTGCGGGCGTGGACGCGGTGGCCGGGCTTGGGGCGGCAGGCGTGGATGTGGGCCTGGAGGGCGTCGGCGTCCAGCTTTTCCTGCTGGGCGTCGCCGGCACACTTGGCGCTGGTGATGTGGGGAAGGTACTGGCCGGGGAAGACGTAGGGCTCCGGGGCGTCCTCGTACTGGGCGAGGAACGCCTTGCGGCTGTTGGTGTAGGGCTCGCCGTCCACGCCGAACATGAGGTAGGTGTCCTCGGAGACGGTCTCCACCATGTCGCCCTCCAGGGAGCGGATGGTGAGGACGGTGCCGGGTGCGTAGAGCCCCTCTTCGGTGACGGGAATGTAGCCGATGGGGCTGCCGTCAGTGCGTTTCTCATAGAGGTCCATGGCGTCCAGGCCGATTTTCTGGGAGGTTTCGTCCCTGCCGGAGCGGAAGACGTCGAAGCTGCTGTAGTAGGCCCGCATCCGGTCCGCCAGGAGCTGGCGGGCGGCAAGGCAGAGGTCCTCGTCCGTCTCGGGGCGGAAGCCGCACCAGGCCTCAAAGGCGACGCGGAGCTTGTCTTTCTCCAGGTCGCCGCCGGTTTTCCGGGGGTGCCCGCCGCCTCCGCCCACTCCGGCGGTGATGAACTTGATAATGTCGGTGGCCAGGGCCTCCGGGGTGCAGGTGCGGACGGAGAGGCGGAAGCAGGTGGCCTGCTCGCAGAAGGCCACGCAGGTGTCAATCTTGTCCACGCGGATCAGCAGGTCGCCGATGATGCCCAGAAGGTTCTGATCCAGGTAACAGCCGTCCGCGCTCTTCATCTCCATGATGGCGAAGCGGCCGGAATCGTAGTAATCGTACTGGAAGAGGGCCTGGCCCACGCTCTTCATCTCAGCCAGGGAGAGGCTGGCGGTGTTCCAGCGGAAGATGAGGTTTTCGTTCCGGTTTTCGCTGTTCAGCTTATCGAGAAGGTCGCTGTCCTGCCCGCCGGAGAGCTCCTGGAGCTCGGAGGAATCTGTGTAGAGGCCGTAGTACAGGGCCGTGGCCAGGAGTTTTCTGCTCTTGCCGGGATTCTGCGTAAGGTCGATGCCCGCGTCCCGCAGCATGGTCCAGAGGATGGTGGAGCAGGATTTATAGGACTGCAGCTCCTGCATGGGCGGGAGGTTCTTCGGGAACTTGACCTTGTGGTGGTCGATGACCGCCACGGCCTTAGCCCCGAAGACGGCCAGCACGTCCTCCCGGGAGCTGAAATCCACCGGGACGGCGTAGGTCTGCCAGTCCTCCTGCGCGGGAACCTCCGGACCGCCCTCATCCTTCTTCGGCAGGTCCCGCAGGGGGTAGGCCATGGGCCCGAAGAGGCGGACGTTGGACTCCCCCGGGTGGCAGTCCACGTAGAGCAGCAGATCCGGCGGGTCCTCCAGGGCGTCCGCGTGCTGGAGCACGTTCTCCAGACCCAGGTCCTTGATCATATGGCGGAGGTTGCCCTTCTGGATGAGGTTGCACTCCCCCAGAGGGCTTCCGTAGATGAGCCGGGCGGTTTTCCCGTTTGTCTGGAGATACCGGTAGACGGCGTAGGCGCTGGCGATGGCGTCAGCGTCAGGGGCGTTGTGGCACTGGACCACGATATTTTGATAGCTCAGTAATTCCTGAAGCTGCATGGTAAGCATCGTCTCCTTCTGTCTGTGTTTCATGCGACGGACCGCCGCCTGGCAGTGTTCCACAGTATACCACAGAGCGCGGCGCTTGAAAAGTGCAAAATGTGACGAAAATTGCAGAAAAAAAGGGTGTGGAAAAAAGATGAAATTGATTGAAAGTTCTGGATTTTTGTGCTATACTTTTACATACTGCCAAAAGGCGGCGGAAGCGATTGACGCGACGACGATAGGAGGTACGCAGCATGTCATACTCAAAACAGATTGCAAATCTTGTAATGTCCTGCCTGGATAACCAGGAGCTGAACTACGACTTCAACCAGGAAGACGGCATCATCCGCTTTTCCATCTCGAACGCCGGGAAGCTGAAGAATATCCGCTTTATCATCGGGATCTGGGATTCCGACTACGTGGTGTTCGCGTCCATCGACCTCAACGCGGACAAGGACGTACAGGCCGAAATGTGCGACTTCATGACCCGCGTGAACTACGCGATTAAGTTCGGAAACTTCGAGATGGACCACCGGGACGGGGAGATCCGGTTCCGCGTGGCGGTGGACTGCGATGACTGCACGCCGTCGGAGGAAGTGATCAAGAATTCGCTGTACATCCCGCTGATGATGTACCGCGACTACGGGGACGCGCTGCTGTCCGTGCTGTTCGGAATGAAAACGGGCGCGGAGGCGTTCGAGGACGCACGGGGCGAGTGAGCCCCGCAGGACGGGCCGGAGGGGAGACGCCGCGGAAGTTTTCATTTCTTAAATCGGCAGAGGACCAGATGCACCGGCGGCGCGGGAAGGACGGCTGGACGTGGTTCCTGGACCGCAGTGGCTGCAAGGTATTCTACGCAGACGCGCGCTTTCTGTGCTTCGGCTCGTGCGATTATGCAGATGATACATCCGCCCCTCCTGATGCTTTGCGTCTCCTTTGCCAGGGTTAATCAGCGCTTCCTTAAAGCCCGCCGCACGCTGACACAGCCAAAAGCAAGTGGGGCCTTCCACAAGATGAAAGGCCCCACGGATTTTTTATGTTGACCTATGGGAAGGATTGGCTATAATAGAAGCAGAGAGAACCGGGGAAAAGTGATCTGGCGGGGTCCAGGGGAAACCGTTTCCCCTGGCGGAGAATCCAAGGAGGCAGAGCCTCCTTGGCCGCCGGAGGCGGAATGCCCCGCTGGCGGCCTCCGTCCCCCGCGGGGCAGGCAGGCGGCTGCGTACAAGGAGGTTTTTATGCGTAAACTAGAGAAAGATGCCAGAAAGCGGGTCAGGAAGCAGGAAAAGAGAAATTTCAGACAGGCTATGGAGAAGGAAATCCGGGAGCACAGAAGCTCCTTCATCGTCTTTTACATCCTGCGGGCGCTGGTGATCATCATCCTCGTGCGCCAGCTCTTTCAGGGGCACTATGAGAGCGCCTTCTTCTGCGGGCTGACGCTCCTCCTCCTATACGTCCCCAGCTGGATTCAGGTCAAGCTGCACATCGAGCTGCCTCCCGCCCTGGAAATCACAGTCCTCTGCTTCATCTATGCCGCCGAAATCCTCGGCGAAGTGAACGCCTTCTACGTCGTCGTCCCCCACTGGGACACCATGCTCCATACCCTCAACGGATTCTTAGCCGCCGCCGTCGGCTTCTCCCTCGTCATTCTGCTGAACGACAACGAGAACCTCACCTTCGACCTCTCCCCCTTCTTCCTGGCGCTGGTGGCCTTCTGCTTCTCCATGACCATCGGCGTCCTCTGGGAGTTCTTCGAGTTCAGCATGGACTGGTTTTTCCACACCGACATGCAGAAGGACACCATTGTTCACGCCATCTACACCGTAGAGCTGGACCCCACCCTGAGCAACAAAGTCATTGCTGTGCCCAACATCCGCGACGTGGCCGTCAACGGTGAGAGCCTTGGCCTCGGCGGCTACCTCGACATCGGCCTCATTGACACCATGAAGGACCTCTTCGTGAACTTCCTGGGTGCGGTGGTCTTCTCCGTTACCGGCTTCTTCTACGCCCGCAGCAAGGGCGAGAAAAAGACCGCCGCCCAGGGCTTCGTCCCCAGCAGGAAAAAGGCCGGGCGCGACTACCTCCAGCAGGCCCGCGAGGAAAACAGCGGAAAAGGGTAAAACGATACACCTCTGTAGGGGCGGGCCTCTGTGCTTGCCCTTATCGTTTGCCCGCCGTTTGCCTCCATTCCGCCCCATTTTACCCCCGTTTCCAAGGCGCATAACCCCGCCTGTCCAACGCATAGGCTGTCTTAAAAAGGGGGACGGCATATGGACCTGAACGGCATCCTGCAAAGCGCGGAGCGCGGCCTCTGGGGTCCCGGGACCCTGGCGCTGCTGCTGGGGACGGGGCTCTTTCTCACCGTGCGCACGGACTTCCTGCCCTGGAAAAACCTGGGCTGGGCCATGGGGGCGGCGCTGGGGCGGGAGGCGCGGCAGTCCGGAGGGACGGGGGGCGTGTCCCCCTTCTCGGCCCTCATGACCTCCCTGGCGGCAACCATCGGCACAGGCAATATCGTCGGCGTGGCCACGGCGCTGGTGGCGGGGGGGCCGGGGGCCCTGGTGTGGATGGAGGTTTCCGCCATAGCGGGGCTGGCGCTGAAATACGCGGAGTGTATGCTGGCGGTGAAGTACCGCAGCCGGAACTGGCAGGGCCAGTGGCAGGGCGGGCCTATGTACGTCATGCGGGCGGCGCTGGGCGCACCGGGGGCCGTGCTGGGGGGCCTGTACGCCCTGTTTGCGGTGGGGGCCTCCTTCGGAATCGGGGGAATGACCCAGTCCAATTCCATCGCCGGGGCCCTGGGAAGCGTGTGGGGTGTACCGGCCTGGGCGGCGGGGCTGGGGACGGCCCTGCTGGCGCTGGCGGTGGTTTCCGGAGGCGTCCGGGGCATCACCAGGGTCTGCACGGCCCTGGTGCCCGCCATGGCGCTGTTTTATCTGACGGCGGGCCTGGCGGTGGTCCTGGGGAACTGGGAAAATCTGCCTGCGGGGCTGTGGGAAATCCTGCGCTGTGCAATCTCCCCCAGGGCGGCGGCGGGCGGCGCGGCGGGGGCAGCCGTCTCCTGGGCGGACACGGTGCGGCGGGGCATTTCCCGGGGCGTCTTCTCCAACGAGGCGGGCCTGGGCTCCGCCGCCATTTCCGCCGCGTCAGCCTCCTGCGGCGACCCCGTGAAGCAGGGCTACATCAGTATGACCGGGAACGTGATCGATACCATGCTGGTATGTACGGTGACGGGCCTGGCCATCTGCTGCTCCGGGGTCCTGGGGGCCGCGGACGCCGCCGGGAGGGCCGTGGACGGGGCCCCGCTGGTGATTCTGGCTTTTCAGACGGTGATGGGCCCCGCGGGCGGGGGCTTTGTTGCAGTTGCCATTGTGCTCTTCGCCTTTTCCTCGGTGCTGGGCTGGGAGTACCAGGGCGAGACGGCATTTTCCTACCTCTTCGGCGGGCGGGGCCTGCCCACGTACCGCGGCCTGTTCTGCCTGACGGCGGCGTGGGGCGCCCTGGAACGCCTGGAGGCCGTGTTCCGGCTCTCCGACGTGTGCAACGCCCTGATGTGCCTGCCGAATCTGCTGTGCCTGCTGGCGCTGTCGGGGGTTGTGAGCCGGGAGACGGCAGCGTTTGAGGCGCGGCGGCGGGGGAAGTAAAATTGTGCGGTGGGAATATCAGTAAACTTTTTGCGAATGACTTGCATTTTTGAAAAATGGTGCTATGATAGTGCCTGTACGAAAAAGGAAGCCCGTGGATATTGCGGGGCTCCGATCTGAGGAAAGGACTTGAAAAAATGATTAAAATCGACATTATTTCCGGCTTTTTAGGGGCTGGCAAGACCACTTTGATTAAAAAACTCCTGTCAGAGGCATACCAGGGCGAAAAGCTGGTCCTGATCGAGAACGAGTTCGGCGAGATCAGCATCGACGGCGGCTTTTTGAAGGAGTCCGGCATCCAGATCTCCGAAATGTCCTCCGGGTGCATCTGCTGCTCCCTGGTGGGCGACTTCAACCAGGCCCTGAAAGACGTGGCCGCCCAGTTCCACCCGGACCGGATTCTCATCGAGCCCTCCGGCGTGGGCAAGCTGTCCGACGTGATCGTGGCCGTGGAGAACACCGCCGCGGAGGCTCCGGAGATGAAGCTGAACAGCTTCGTCACTGTTGCAGACGCAACAAAGGTGAAGGTCTATATGAAGAACTTCGGCGAGTTCTACAACAACCAGATCGAGAGCGCCGGAACCATCGTCCTCTCCCGGACCCAGAAGCTGAACCAGGAAAAGCTGGAAGCGGCGGTCGCCATGCTCCAAGAGAAGAACCCCGACGCCGCCATCCTCACCACCCCCTGGGACCAGCTGGACGGCAGGACGATTCTGACCGCCATTGAAAAGGTATCCCTGGCGGACGAGCTCTTGGAGAAAATGCGCGCCGAGCACGCCGCCGAGGAAGCCGAGCATGAGCATGAGCACCATCATCATGACCATGACCACGAGCACGAGCATCACCACGACCATGATCATGACCACGAGCATGAACATCATCACAACCATGACCACGAGCACGAGCATGAACACCACCATGACCACGACCACGGCCACGAGCATCACCACCACCATCACCACGCCGACGAGGTCTTCACCAGCTGGGGCAAAGAGACCCCGAAAGCCTTCACCCAGGCGGGCATCGAGAAGATTCTCGCGGCCCTGGACAGCGGCGAATACGGCGCGATTCTGCGGGCAAAGGGTATCGTGAACGGCGAGGACGGCGCGTGGATTGAGTTCGACTACGTGCCCGAGGAGCACGAGGTCCGCCAGGGCCACCCCGACTACACCGGCCGTCTCTGCGTCATCGGCGCGGACCTGAAAGAGGACCGCTTGAAGGAGCTCTTCGGTCTGTAAGGGCCTACAGGATGAATACAAAACGTATTTTACGCGACGGATATCACAATTTTGCCGCAGAAGAGGGGTATTCATGGACATCCCAGTATATCTGATTGCCGGTTTTTTGGACGCCGGCAAGACCAATTTTATCAACGGCATCCTGGAGGACGGCTTCGCCCGCCGGGAGCGGACCCTCCTGCTCCGCTGTGAGGAGGGGGAGGAGGAGTACAACCCGAAGGCGCTGGACAACGTGACGGTGGAAAATATTGAGGACGAGGAAGATTTGACCTGCTCCCGCATGAAAGCGCTGGAGAAGAAATACCGCCCGAAGCAGGTTCTGATCGAGTACAACGGCATGTGGTCCATGGAGCGTCTTTACAGGGAGGTCCTCCCCGCCAACTGGATTCTCTATCAGATCATGACCTTTGTGGAGGCGTCAACCTTTGAGGTGTACGCGAAGAACATGGGCCAGCTGATGATGGAGAAAATCACCAACGCGGACATGTTGGTTTTCAACCGCTGCACCCCGGAGCTGCGGGACGCCCTGAGAAAGCGTAATCTGAGGATGGTAAACCGCCGCGCGGACATTTACCTGGAGAACGAAGACGGCAGCAGCGAGGACTATCTGACAGGAGACGAGTGCCCCTTCGACCTGAACCAGAAAATAATTGACATTCCGGACGAAGACTTTGGCGTATGGTATGTAGACGTAATGGACCACCCGGACCGCTACGACGGCAAAGAGGTCCACATGAAGCTGCTGATGTGCCACTCAAAGAACTACCCCGGCGTCCACTGTCCGGGCCGCTTCGCCATGGTCTGCTGCGAAAACGACATCCAATTCCTGGGCATGGTTGCCAAGGGCAAGCAGCTGGACAGCTACCACAACCGCGAATGGATCGAAGTAACCGCCAAAATGGCCATGGAAGACCACACCGCCTACCAGGGCAAAGGCCCCGTCATGTATATCGAAACCTCCGCACCCTGCGCGAAGCCTGCGCAGGAGGTCGTGACGTTCTGACGTTACGGGGGGCTGCCAGCGGGGCTTCCCGCCTCCGGCGGCTTCCTTTTCTCGAGAGAAAAGGAAGCGAAAAGAGCTTTCATACCGCTCTATACTCTGGTGGTTGCGAAAGCCTGTCACACGGTAACGCAGAGCGTGCAGGTGGGACCTTCTATAGGCATAGAAGGTCCCACAGGTTGTTTTATATAAAAAATATGTGGTCATTCTCTTGATCAAGGGAATGACCACACGCACCGCACCGCATTACCGCGCGGAAAGCCACATCAACCACCGGATTCGCGTCGAGTTAAAGCTCTTTTTGGTTACTTTTTCTCTCGAGAAAAAGTAACCCGCCGGAGGCTCCCCGTCCCAAAACGTGAGGTTAAAATTTTTGAATAGTGGCAAATACGACTTGCATATCTATATCTTGTGTGTTATGGTAGATGCGTTGCCATAGATGTGGTATTGCTGTGGGACGTATACACTATATAAGGGGATAGGGAATATGAAAGTTATTAAGCGGAATGGTACAGAGGTGGGGTTTGATATCACTAAGATTCTGGCCGCTGTTACGAAAGCCAACGAGAGTATCGAAGAGAGTAATCGGATGACGCCGGTGCAGATTCAGCGGATCGCGGAGTCCGTTGAGCTGTCCTGTCAGAAGATGAATCGATCTCCTTCTGTCGAGGATATTCAGGATATGGTCGAGTACCAGATCATGGCCCATGGCGCTTTCGAGGTGGCTAAGAATTACGTGACTTACCGCTATACCCGATCCCTCGTCCGGCGCAGCAATACCACCGACGATAAAATCCTCAGCCTCATCGAGTGCTGCAACGAGGAGGCCAAGCAGGAGAACTCCAACAAAAATCCCGTCGTCAACTCCACGCAGCGGGACTACATGGCTGGCGAGGTCTCCCGCGATTTGAGCGAGCGGCTTCTGCTGCCCCCCGACATAGTGGACGCCCACAAAGAGGGCATCATCCACTTCCATGACTCCGATTACTTCGCCCAGCACATGCACAACTGCGACCTGGTGAACCTGGAGGACATGCTGCAAAACGGCACCGTCATCACCGGGACCCTCATCGAGCGGCCCCACAGCTTCTCCACGGCCTGCAACATTGCCACGCAGATCATCGCCCAGGTCGCCTCCAACCAGTACGGCGGGCAGTCCATCTCCCTGGCCCACCTGGCCCCCTTCGTGGACGTGAGCCGTCAGAAAATCCGGAAGACGGTGGAGCAGGAGATGGTGGACATCGGCGTGAACCTGGCGGAGGAGCAGATCAGCCGCCTGGTGGAGGACCGCCTGCGGGACGAGGTGCGCCGGGGCGTCCAGACCATCCAGTACCAGGTGCTGACTCTCCTGACCACCAATGGACAAGCCCCCTTCGTGACCGTGTTCATGTACCTGGGCGAAGCGAAGAACGAGCGGGAGCGGGCGGACCTGGCACTGATCATCGAGGAAACCCTGGAGCAGCGCTACGAGGGCGTGAAGAACGAGGACGGCGTGTGGATCACCCCCGCCTTCCCGAAGCTCATCTACGTCCTGGAGGAGGACAACATCCACGAGGACTCCCGCTTCTGGTATCTGACCCGCCTGGCGGCGAAGTGTACGGCCCGCCGGATGGTGCCGGACTACATCTCCGAGAAGAAGATGCTGGAGCTGAAAGTGGACAAGAACGGGGAGGGCCACTGCTACACCTGCATGGGCTGCCGCAGCTTCCTGACCCCCTACGTGGACCCGGAGACGAACCAGCCCAAGTATTACGGGCGCTTCAACCAGGGCGTGGTGACCATCAACCTGCCGGACGTGGCCCTAAGCTCCAAGGGTGACATTGAGAAATTCTGGAAGATTTTTGACGAACGTCTGGAGCTGTGCCACAGGGCCTTGATGTGCCGCCACGAGCGTTTGAAGGGCACGCCGTCGGACGTGGCTCCGATTCTCTGGCAGTACGGCGCCTGCGCCCGTCTGAAAAAGGGGGAGCCCATCGATAAGCTGCTCTACGGCGGCTACTCGACGATTTCCCTGGGCTACGCGGGTCTGTACGAGTGCGTGAAGTACATGACGGGAAAGAGCCACACGGACCCGTCGGCGACTCCTTTTGCCCTGCGGGTTCTGAACCACATGAACGACGCCTGCCGCCAGTGGAAAGCGAAGCACAACATAGATTTCAGCCTCTACGGCACGCCTCTGGAGTCCACGACCTACAAGTTTGCGAAGTGCCTCCAGCGCCGCTTCGGCGTCATTGAGGGCATCACGGACAAGGGCTATATTACGAACAGTTATCACGTCCACGTAACGGAGAAAATCAACGCCTTCGACAAGCTGAAATTCGAGGCCCAGTTCCAGCACCTGTCCCCCGGCGGAGCCATCAGTTACGTAGAGGTTCCGGACATGCAGAACAATCTGGAGGCGGTGCTCCAGGTGATGAAGTTCATCTACGACAATATCATCTACGCGGAGCTGAATACAAAGAGTGATTACTGCCAGGAATGCGGCTGGGACGGCGAGATCGAGATCGCGGATGAGCAGGGCAAGCTGCTCTGGCGCTGCCCGAAGTGCGGCAACACGAACCAGGACAAAATGAACGTAGCCCGCCGCACCTGCGGCTACATCGGCACCCAATTCTGGAACCAGGGCCGCACCCAGGAAATCCGCGACCGGGTACTGCACCTGTAAGCCTCAAGCGGCCTCCGGCGGGCGGGGGACGAAGGACGAGGGACGGGGGGCCTCCGGCGGCCAAGGAGGCTTTGCCTCCTTGGATTCTCCACCAGGGAGGCGTGCGCCTCCCTGGACCCTGGCAGATCAGTCTTTTTTTGTGACTGCCTAGGGGGCGGAGGTGCGTGCGTGTCCACGGCTTTGGGTGCTGGGAGGCGCGAATTAGGAGGGGTTGGCTTGTTTTTTGGGGAGATTAAAGACTGCGATATCGCGAATGGCGAGGGTGTGCGGGTGAGCCTGTTTGTGTCCGGGTGTACGAATCATTGTCCGCATTGCTTTCAGCCGGAGACGTGGGCTTTTGACTATGGCCAGCCCTTTACCGCTGAGACGGAGGAACGGCTGCTGAAACTGCTGGAACCCAGTTATATCAATGGGTTGAGCCTGCTGGGGGGCGAGCCCTTCGAGCCGGAGAACCAGCGGGTGCTTCTGCCCTTTGTGCAGCGGTTCCGGGCGCTGTACCCCAATAAAAATGTGTGGGCTTTCAGCGGGTTTACCCTCGAAGAGCTGACCGGTGCGCCGGGACATCCCCGCTGTGAGGCGACGGACGCCCTTCTGGCGCTGATAGATGTGCTGGTGGACGGGCGCTATGTAGAGGCGGAGAAGGATATCTCCCTGCGCTTCCGCGGCAGCAGAAACCAGCGTCTGATCGACCTGAACGCCACCCGCGCGTCGGGGAAAATCTGCCAGCTTCCGGACCGGAAACGGTAGAAAAAGTCCATAAATGGGAGGAAAACGATGGTAACAATGGCACAGCGTCTGGAGGCGCTTCGGACGGAGCGTGGAATCAGCCGTCCCGCGCTGTCCGCCGCCCTGGGCTTCCCCCGGACGGCCATGGAAAAATTTGAAACAGGACGGCAGACGCCGACCCAGGACCAGCAGAGCAAGCTGGCCAGCTATTTTAACGTAACCTTGGCATATCTGCGCGGCGAGAGCGACGACCCCTCCGACACGGACACCTGGCTCAGCGGCCACGTCCCCGACGACGCCCCGGCCCCCGCGCCGACGTCCGTAACCCCACGCCCCCAGGCGGAGAAGAAGGGCCGCCCCGCGGCGGTGCAGGAGGACGGCGCGGTCTTTGGCGCGCTTTTGAAAAGCCCGTCGTTTCAGGCGCTGATGCGCACAGCGGCCCTGGAGGCCCTGCGCACTCCGGAGGGCCAGGCGCTTCTGGCGAAAGCGATCCGCAGGGAGCTGGACCGCGGCTGAGGACAAGATAAGAAAGCTCCCATCCGTGCGCCGCGGAATCTGGCAGCGGGAATAGAGCGTTGAATAATGGGACAAGAAAAAGGGGGGGACCGTCGTGGTCCTCCCCTGTGAGATCCAAGGAAGTTACAGGGACTTCTCGTAGGACTCGATCATCTTCTTGACCATCTGGCCGCCGACGGAACCGGCCTCACGGGAGGTCAGGTCGCCGTTGTAACCCTCCTTGAGGTTGACGCCGACCTCAGAAGCGGCCTCCATCTTGAACTTATCCATCGCCGCACGGGCCTCGGGAACGTTAATCTTATTGCTGTTCTTGCTGGACATAATATAATCTCTCCTTTTCAATCAAATCATCATTCGGTGTTCACTGGGTATCGCGAGCATAGTTTGACACGAAAAGAAGGGAATATGCCGCTTTTCTGTCGGTAATTTTTTCTGGTTGAAAGTGCGTGGAGAGAATATAAAATGTATGTCACAGATGTGGATATTTATGTCAGATTTTCTCATTAACGAACTTTTACACCATCCTTTTATATCCGCCGCCAGGGACAAGAGCGTCGTCTGCTCCGGGAGGGAAACCGTCACCGCCGGTGAAAACGGGCTGTACTTTTGAGCGGAACTGGTATAGAATGAAAGGCGGACGCCGGGGGCGGCTGCAAGGGAGCGCCATTGCGCCGCCTGCCGGGAAAGCGGAACAAAGCCAGGAAAGGCAGGAAAAGATATGGCCCAACAGATTGAAAACGGACTCTGGAAGCTCTATATTCCATTGGAGGGGAATCCACTGAAAAACCTGAACAGCTACCTGATCCGGGGAGAGCGGAGCCTCCTCATTGACACAGGCTTCCGGTGGGAGTCCTGCCGGAGTGCCATGGAGAGGGAGCTGGCGGAAACAGGCGTGGACCGGGACCGGATGGACATTTTCGTGACCCACCTCCACAGCGACCACGCGGGCCTGACCCCCGCCCTGCTCCGACCCGGCTGTCGGGCCTACATCAGCCGGATCGACGGCGCGGGCCTCGTAGACCACCAGGATGACGGGACCTGGAAGCGCATCTACGCGGCCTACGTAAAGGAGGGCTTTTCCCCGGAAGAAATGGAGGCCCTGTGGGACAGCAACCCGGCGCGCAGCGCGGCTCCGGACCGTCTGGACTCCTATACATACCTGGAGGACGGGGACCTGCTGCCCTACGGCGGCCTGCGCTGCATCCTGACCCCGGGCCACACGCCGGGGCATATGTGCCTGTATGACGAGGCGCGCCGCTGGTTCTTCTCCGGGGACCACATCCTCTTTCACATCACGCCGAACATCTGCCGCTGGGAGGCGCTTCCCGACGCCCTGGGGAGCTACCTGGAGAGCCTGCAAAAGGTACAGGACCTGCCTGTAAACCTGCTGCTCCCGGCCCACCGTGAGGAAACGGGGAGCCTGGCGGCGCGTGTGGACGAGCTGACGGCCCATCACCGCCGCCGCATTGAAGCCGCCTGTGAAGCCGTGCAGGAAGAGGCGGGGCTGACCGCTTATGAGATTGCGGGCCGAATGCGCTGGAATATCCGCAGCCGGAGCTGGGCGGAATTTCCCTTGACGCAGAAATTCTTTGCCGTGGGGGAAGCGCTGGCGCATTTGGATTATCTGGAGCGGAGGGGGAGAGTGGAGCGGCGCGAAAGCGAAGGGAAATGCCGGTATTATGTGGGGGGAAAGGAGGCCAAACAGGAATGAGAAAAAGTGCCGAAAACTTGTCGTTTTCAGCACTTCTTCCCTGTTTTTGATGGTGGACCGTTACCCGCCAAATCCGAACCCTCTACATCACCTAAGGAAATAGTTTTTGTACCATCCTTATAGTTAAAAGTTAGTACAATTTTGTCCTCATAGACAAAAACCGCATTCACAAAGCAATCAATCAGCCGCTACCGCTCATTCTCGTCAGTGATATCTGTTTCCCTGTATTTACACAGGAAAAATTCGATTTGCTCCCGTGTCAAAACGGGCCGCTTTATCTGTTCCCGCAGGATGCTTTCATCCAACTGCGCTTTCTGAGCTTCCAGCGCTGCAAGCCGCTCCTTGGTAGATGTGGTAATAATGTCCGCCTGAATCGCGTTCAGCATATTTTCAATGCCTTTTTCAACCTCCGCTGACTGTTTTTGAAGCAGCCGCAAATCAAAGCTATCTTCTCCCTGCAATTCCAGCAGCCTGTTTACAAGCCTTTCAATCAAGGCGTTATCTTTTAACATAAACAGAGTTTGCTGCACAACAAAATTCTCGATCCAGTCCTTTTTAACAGCCTTTTTGTCACAGCCACGCTTCCGTTTGGCATTGCCGCATTTGTAATAATAGTGCATTCTCCCGGTATGGCTTTTGCCGCTTTCGCCTGCCATCATCCTGCCGCGCTTGCCGCAGAAAAGTTTCGTTGTTAGGAGGAATTTATCAGAGGCTTTTGCCATAGCTGGGGCGCGTTTGTTCTTTTCCAGCCTTGCCTGTACACGGTCAAAAACCTCCTGCGGAACAATGACAGGAACGTCACCAGGGATAACGGTGTCACTATAGTGAAACTCTCCAATATAACTCCGGTTTTTCAAAAGTACGCAGAAACTGGAGTATTTGAAGGGCTTCCCCTTCCGGGTCCTGATCCCCCGCCTGTTCAAGTCCTCAATGATTGCTCGAACGGTATCCCCCTCTGCATACCGCTTGAAAATCTCTAGGACAATAGGGGCCGTTGCCGGGTCAAGCTGTAAATGGTGGTCTATCAGTTTATACCCAAATGGGGGAGGTCCGCCGTTATTGTGGCATTTCAGGGCGTTTTCCTTCTGGCCTCGGCGTATCTTCTCGGCAAGTTCTGCGGAGTAATATTCCGCCATACCCTCAAGCATGGATTCCAGGATAATACCCTCCGGGCCCTCGGCTATGTGCTCCGTAGCTGATACGACTTTCACGCCATTCTTTTTCAGAATATTCTTATAGTGTGCACTGTCAGCGCCAGTGATAAAATGAAAGAAAACGCCGAGGAAAAAATGTAATTATGTGGCGGAGGAGGTGAAAAAAGATAGACTCCCAAGAGGGCGGAAAAAGCGCCCAGGAAGGGAGTCGGGAAATGAAAGGAGCACAGTGG
>JAAVZX010000039.1 GCA_022791875.1 Oscillibacter sp. | reverse complement strand
TTCGGCAGCAAGTTCCTCGGCGAGCTTGATGCCGCCCTCGACATCCTTGCTGATGCCGCGGCCTACGGAGACGATGAAGTCTGCGCCGATCAGGTCCACCAGCTTCTTCGCGGCTTTCACGACCTCGGTGACTTCGGTGTGAATGTCAGCGTCGGAAATAGAGAAGTTCGGCTTGATGATTTTGCAGGCGTCAGCCTTGGCCTGGTCGAAGGGGTTCTTCTTCATGACGCCGGGGCGAACGGTTGCCATGCAGGGGCGGAAACGGGGACAGATGATGGTGGCCATCAGGTGGCCGCCGAAGGCGGGACGGGTCATTTTCAGGTTGCGGTCTTCCATGTCCCATTTCTGGCCGTCAACATCCAGGGTGCTGCTTTCACGCAGGAACTGGATGTAGTTGGGAACGTCAACGTCCAGGTGGGTGCAGTCGGCACAGAGGCCGGTGTGGAGACGGGCGGCGCAGCGGGGACCAAGGTCGCGGCCAATGTTGGTGGCACCGATCAGGAACGCTTCGGGCTTCATTTCCTCGATCACGTCGCAGATGACCTTCGCGTAAGCGTCGGTGTTGTAGACGGCCAGCATGGGGTCCTCGCAGACGATCACTTTGTCGGCACCGTAGCCGCCCAGCTCCTTGGCGGTGGCCTCAATGCCCTCGCCGCCCAGGAGGAGGCCGCAGAGGTCGACGCCCAGCTCGTTGGCCAGGTCACGGCCCTTGGAAATCAGCTCGAAATCGGTGGGCATGAGTTTGCCCTCGCGCTGCTCGCAGAAGACCCAAACGTCCTTGAAAGCAGCGATATCAGCACTATTGAAATTCGACATCTATCCTTTACACCTCTCTACAAATTCGTAAATCCCGGTTGCCGTCGCAGAATCTACCGGCAACCACCCGCCACAGAGCGAGTTAAAAAGTTCTTTTTGCTTACTTTTTCTTTCAAGAAAAAGTAAGCCGCCGGAGGCACAAAAATCAAATGATGTGTTTCGCGGCAAGGATACCCGCCAGCTTTTCGCAGGTAGTCTTGTCGGCACCTTCGAGCATGACGCCGGCGCCCTTCTGAGGCGGGGTGAAGCTCTTGAAGATGTTGGTGGGGGAGCCTTTGAGGCCGATGGTGGTGGCGTCGATGAGGGGGTCGTCCTTGAGGGCTTCGTAATCGAAGGTGGTGAGGGGCTTGCTGTAGGCCTCGAAGACGCCGGAGACGCTCATGTAGCGGGGGGTGTTCAGTTCCTTGATGCAGGTGATGAGGCAGGGGGTGTTGGTCTTGATGGTCATGTAGCCGTCTTCCAACATGCGCTTGACGGTGACGGTGTTGCCGTCCTTCTGGATCTCGGCGGCGTAGGTGATCTGGGGGAGGTGGAGCTTTTCGGCCATCTGGGGGCCGACCTGGGCGGTGTCGCCGTCAATGGCCTGACGGCCGCACATGACGATATCGTCATTGTCGACGCCGATGCGGTTGACGGCCGCGGCCAGGATCTGAGAAGTGGCGTAGGTGTCGGAGCCGCCGAACTCGCGGGCGGACACCAGAACGGCCTCGTCCGCGCCCATGGCCAGGGCTTCGCGGAGCATTCCCGCCGCGGGCGGGGGGCCCATGGTGACGACCACGACCTTGCAGCCGGTTTCGTCCTTGAGCTTGAGGGCGGCTTCCAGGGCGTTCATGTCGTCGGGGTTGGTGATGGTCTGCATGGAGGCGCGGTTCAGGGTGCCGTCGGGATTCACCGCAACCTTTCCGGAGGTGTCGGGAACCTGCTTGATGCTTACGATGATTTTCATGTGAACCCTCTCTTTTACTTATTTTTCAGATGATGATATTCTGCTTTTTCGCGGCGAAGGTCAGCTCGTCCCGGAACTTGGGGTGGGCAATGGCGATCAGGGCCTTGGCCCGCTGGCTCAGGGTCTTGCCGCGGAGCTTGGCGACGCCGTACTCGGTGACGATGTGATCCACGTCGTTCTTGCTGGTGCTCACCTGTGCGCCAGGGGTCAGGGTGGCGACCACGCGGCTGGCGCTCTCGCCCATGGCGGTGGAGGCAAAGGCAATAAAGCTCTTGCCGCCGGGGGACTGGATAGCCCCGCGGACGTAGTCGCTCTGCCCGCCGGTGCCGGAGATGTGGCGGGTGCCGATGGACTCCGCGCAGACCTGGCCGTAGAAGTCCACCTCCAGGGCCGCGTTGATGGACATGAACTTGGGATGCTTCGCAATGGTGGCGGGGTCGTTCACGTAGTCCACAGGAAGCATTTCCATCATGGGGTTGTCGTCGATGAAATCGTACATCCGCTGGGAGCCCAGGGCGAAGGCCGCGACGGTCTTGCCGGTGTGGATGGGCTTCTCGCTGTTGTCCACCGCGCCGCACTCGATGAGCTCCATCATGCTGTCGGTGAACATTTCCGTGTGGATGCCCAGGTGGTGCTTCTCTTTCAGGGCCATGCCCACAGCGTCGGGAATCGCGCCGATGCCCAGCTGGAGGACGGAGCCGTCGGGAATTTCCTCGGCAATGTAGCTGCCGATTCTGGCGCTGACCTCGTCGATCTTCGCCGCGGGGAGGACCCGGAGGGGCTCGTCGTGCTCCCAGAGGGCGCTGACCTGGGAGATGTGAATCTGGGGTGCCGTCAGGGCCCGGGGCATGTGGCGGTTGACCTCCAGGAGAATGATTTTGGCGGAGTCCAGGAGGGCGGCGGAAATGGAGCCGTCGCAGCCGGTGCTGAAATAGCCGTGCTTATCCATGGGGGAGACGGAGGCCACCATGACCTCGGGGCGGATGTACTGGCGGAAAAGGCCGGGGATGTCCCGGTAGTAGCAGGGCATGGCGTCGGCAAAGCCGGCGTTGATGGCCTTGCGGGCGAAGCCCTGGGAGAACCAGGAGACGCCGTGGTACTTGCCCGCGAATTCCTCCCGGTAGAAGGGGAAGGCGGCGGTGTCCAGGAGGGTGTGCTGGGTGATGTTGTCCAGCTCGCCGCGCTGGATGGCCGCGCCGACGGCCTCGTAGAGGCGGGGGCTGTGGGCCAGGCCGATGTCTGTGCCGCAGACCGCGCCGGATTTTAGGAAGCGGGACACCGCTTCCTCCACCGTCATTTTCTTGCTCTCGTATAATGCCTGTAAGTTCTCCATAGTCCTCACTTCACGCCCATCGCCCGGGAGATGACCATGCGCTGGACCTCGGACGTGCCCTCATAGATTTCTGTGATCTTCGCGTCGCGCATCATGCGCTCCACAGGATACTCGCGGGTGTAGCCGTAGCCTCCGAAGAGCTGGACGGCGCGACGGGTGACGTCGCTGGCCATCTCGGCGGCAAAGAGCTTCGCCATGGAGGAATAGTAGCCGGTCTGGGGATCGCCCTCGTCCTTGGCCCAGGCGGCGCGGTAGACCAGCATCTGGGCGGCGTCGGCCCGGGTCTTCATGTCCGCCAGCTGGAACTGGGTGTTCTGGAACTGGCTGAGGCGCTTGCCGAACTGCACGCGCTCCTGGGTGTACTTCACTGCCTCATTGATCGCGCCCTCGCCGATGCCCAGAGCCTGGGCCGCTACGCCTACGCGTCCGCCGTCCAGGGTGCCCATGGCCACCTTGAAGCCCTTGCCCTCTTTGCCCAGCAGGTTCTCCTTGGGGACGATGCAGTCCTCGAAAATCAGGTCGCAGGTGGAAGAGCCGCGGATGCCCATCTTCTTCTCGTGCTTGCCCACGGAGAAACCGGGGAAGCTCTTCTCGACGATGAAGGCGGAAATGCCGTGGTTGCCCGCCTTGGGGTCCGTCATGGCGAAGACCACGAAGGTTTCAGCTACGGTGCCGTTGGTGATGAAGCATTTCGTGCCGTTCAGGACGTAGTGGTCGCCCTCCAGGACCGCCGTGGTCTGCTGGCGGGAGGCGTCAGAACCGGCGTTGGGCTCGGTGAGGCCAAACGCGCCGATCTTGCGCCCGCTCAGGAGGTCGGGGAGGTACTTCATCTTCTGTTCCTCCGTGCCGAAAGCGTAAATGGGATAGCAGCATAGGGAGGTGTGGGCGCAGACGATGACGGAGGTGGTGCCGCAGACCTTGGCGATTTCCTCCACCGCCAGGGCGTAGGCCATGTTGGTGCCGCCGGCGCCGCCGTACTTCTTGGGGAAGGGGATGCCCATGATGCCCAGCTTCGCCATCTTCTCCACGGTTTCCATGGGGAAGCGCTCTTCTTCGTCAATTTCCTCCGCAAGGGGGCGTACCTCGTTCTCTGCGAAGTCGTGGTACATCTTGCGGAGCATTTCCAGTTCGTTGCTCAGTTTGAATTCCATCCTTGCCACTCCTTTGATGAATTGCGCTGTGAAAATAAACGGCGGTTGAGTCGATTTCTACGGCGTTATCTGCCGCAGAACCGGGGTTCAGAGCCTATTTCCTACCCTTATTCCGCCTTTACCATTGTTTCAGCAAATTGTGAAAAAGTCAAATGCTGATTCCGAATATTAGAAGGGAGACGCTAACAAAATTTCGGGGGTATTTTTGTGCAAAAAGCGCAAAAGAGAGGTTGGGGCGGGTTCGGAGACATAGGATGGAGGCGGAGGGCGTCAGGGATCATGATTGTGTGGAACTCCGTATGTATAAATGCAGCGGCTCCCAGAAGAGAGCCGCTATACTATTTTGTATAGATGCTATATACAGCAAGCGGTATATATTTTTCCCCTTTCTCCACAATGCTAAATGAGTTATTAGAAAAGCACCACGTCGCCATTAACCCTCTGATTACGCTTTCAAAGTAATAAAATATTTCATCAGAAGATAATGAGGAACTGTTTTTATCATCGTTTTTTTGAATTGCATCATACAGATATTTGCTGAATTTTCTTTTGGCAAGATGTTCTGACGGGCCAGGTATGCACGTCCCTAAATTCAATGTGTAAGCTAAACAAGTTATCTCATATCCTGCATACTCCGCAAATTTCAGCTCCAAATTCATAAAGCAGATAATTCGTTCATTGTAAGACGCATTTGGGTGAAGGTCTAAAAAAGCGGCATAATTTTGGCGCATATATTCGCTCATATCAGTATAATAACTGTCCCGTACAATATCCTCTTTTGAGTTATAGTGGACATAGAATGATCCTTTCGCCACACCAGCGGATTTACAAATCCCGCTTACAGTAACATTGTTGTAGCCATTTTCTTTTATCAGCCGTACAGCGGTTTCAAATATTTTCCGTTTTGTTTCTGCCGCCTTTTCTTTACGGGTTGGCTTTTGTTCCACGCAAATCACGCTCCTGAACAATATTGACAAATCTGAAAAGTTGATGTATGATAATGACCGTGGTCACTGACTCAGGTCACTATAAGTCTACCACATTTTAAGGAGGAATGCAATATGTTTATTTTCAGCTTGACATACGTCAAACCGCTTTCCGAGGTGGAACGCCTCCTGCCTGCGCATATCCAATTTCTGGACGAACACTATAAAAAGCATCTTTTCATGTGTTCTGGCCGGAAAATCCCAAGAACAGGCGGCATAATTTTGTGTAACTGTGCAGACATGGCGGAAGCAAAGGCGATTATGGAAAAAGACCCTTTTTATAAAGAAGGTATCGCACGATACGATATTATTGAATTTGTTCCCTCTAAATCTTCCGAAGCATTTCAGACCGCCATGTCGGAGCAAACGAAACAGCAGCGAAATGACTAAAAAAGCCTGTCAAAAGGCGTGTGGAAAAAAGGCTTGCAATCTCCAGGGGCGTGTGGTATGATGAGGGCAATTGAATGATTGTGAGCTGGGGAGCCTGCCGCGCAGGCTGAGAGGAAGCGTATGCGCTTCGACCCACAACCTGATTTGGGTAATGCCAACGTAGGGAGCCGTCATAAATCAACGCTTGTACACGTCCTCCCACTCCCGGGAGGGCGTTTCCTGTTTCCGGACGCCAACTCGCAGTCACCAAGAAAAGGAGTGTGTATTATGTTGGAGCTGTTCGTGAACGAGGAGGGCGGTCTGACCGCCGGAGGGTATGGGCTGTGCATCGGGATTCTGCTGGTGTGCCTGCTGGCCGCGGCGGTCCATCGGGGCGGGGGGAGAGCGGAGGCGAATCCCAGGCGGCTGGCGTTCTGCGCCATGGCGGCGGCGCTGGCCTATGTGACCTCCTTCATCCGGGTCTTCAAGCTGCCCTACGGCGGGTCGGTGACGCTGATGAGTATGCTGTTCATCGTTTTGGCGGCGTACTGGTTCGGGGTCCGGACGGGGGTGCTGGTGGGCTTCGCCTACGGGATTTTGCAGTTTTTGCAGGAGCCGTATTTCCTGTCGCTGTTTCAGGTGTGCTGTGACTATGTGCTGGCGTTTGCGGCTTTGGGTGCGGCGGGCTTCTTCCGGAATAGGAAGAATGGTTTGATCAAGGGCTATGTTCTGGCGGTCCTCCTGCGGGGCGCGTTCCACGCCCTGGGCGGCTATCTGTACTGGATGGACTACATGCCGGACACGTTCCCCCAGTCCCTGCGCTCCCTGTATCCGATTATCTACAATTACAGCTTCCTTCTCGCGGAGGGAGCCATGACCATCATCCTCCTGAAAATTCCGGCCGTAGAAAAAGCCCTCGACGTGATTGGCCGCATGGCCACGTCGAAAGGAAGCACCCCCATCACGGAAAAAGTGTAACAAAAGAAAACGATCTGCCAGGGTCCAGGGAGGCGCGCGCCTCCCTGGTGGGAGTCCAGAGGGCAAAGCCCTCTGGCCGCCGGAGGCCCCCCGTCCCTCGTCCATCGTCCCCCGCGCATAAACCGCGGCCAGCCCTGTTGCAGGCTGGCCGCGGTCTTCACCCGTCCCGGTTGTTAGCCGAAGCGAATGTTCTTTTCACTTACCAAGCACAGTAGGTGGCCGTACCGGGAAAGGACCGGGGAAGCGTGGTTACTTCTGGACGGAGGCGGCGATGGCGTCGGCGAGGGCGTCAATCTCCGACTCGTTCTGGGGCTGGAGGGAGGATGTGACGGTCATTTCGTCGTCCAGAATGTCCATGTGCTTGAGGCTCTCCAGTTCTTCACGCATGAGGGCTCCGGAGCGGGGTGCCCAGGAGCCGCTGCCCATGATGGCTACGGTGCGCTTCTGGAGGTTCAGGGCCTTCATGTCCGTGAGGAAATTGTGCATGGGCGGGAAAATGCCCAGGTTGTAGGTCACGGAGGCCAGGACCAGGTGGCTGTACTTGAAGAGATCGGAAATGAGATAGCTGACATGGGTGCTGGAAACGTCGTAGAGGCGGGTGTTGGTGACGCCTCTGGCGGTGAGCTTCGCGGCCAGGACCTCCGCCGCGGCCTCCGTGTTGCCGTACATGGAGGCATAGACGATCATGACGCCCTTTTCCTCCGGCTCGTAGGTGGCCCAGTGGGTATACTTGTCAATGATATAGCTCAGATCCTTGCGCCAGATGGGGCCGTGGAGGGGGCAGAGCATCTTGATGTTGTCCAGGCCGACGATGGTCGCGGCCTTGTTCAGGAGGGCAACCACCTGGGGGCCGTACTTGCCGACGATGTTGGTGTAATAGCGGCGGGCGTCGTCGATCCACTCCCGGTCGAAGTCCACTTCGTCGGCAAAGAGCTTGCCGTCCAGGGAGCGGAAGGAGCCGAAGGCGTCGGCGGAGAAGAGGACGCCGTTGGTGGTGTCGTAAGTGACCATGGCCTCGGGCCAGTGGACCATGGGGGCGTAGACGAAAGCCACGGTGTGCTTGCCGAAGCACTTCGTATCGCCCTCCTTGACCTCCTCAATCTGGCTGGGGTCCAGGGAGAAGCCGAACTGGTTCAGGATCGTGACCGCCTTGGGGGTGGTGATGATCTGGACGCCGGGCCAGCGGAGCAGAATTTCCTCGATGGAGGCGGCGTGGTCGGGCTCCACGTGGTTGATGACCAGATAGTCCAGGGGCCGGCCGTTCAGCACGGCCTTGACGTTGGTAATGAACTGACGGCCTACGGCCCAGTCCGCCGTGTCAAAGAGGACTGTCTTCTCGTCCAGAAGGACGTAGGCATTGTAGCTGACACCGTGGTAGAGGGGGTGGATGTTCTCAAAGAGGGCCAGGCGGTGTTCGTCCGCGCCTACCCAGTAGAGATCTTCGGTGACCATGCGGTAATTATACATAGAGAGTTTCCTCCTTGCTATTTAATAGCAGTTGTGGTGAACCATTAAAATATCATTGAATCGACAGGCTTCCAGGTCCTCGGGCCTGATAAAGAAGCAAATGGTGTCCGCATCGCAGCTCTGGGACAGGAGCGTCAGGTCGAACTGGAACAGCAGGACGGAATAGGCGGCATACGCTGCGTCCTTCAGACGCAGGTCGTCGCTGCGCAGGGATGGGTGCCCCCCCAGCTTGAAGCCCCAGTTGCCAAAATCCTCGGTCAGGTCCATCACGCCGCCGCAGTCGCCGAGGTCGTAGCCTTCGGGACTCTTGTCCGGCTCGCCGGCCTCCTGGCGCTGGTAATCCGCCAGAAAGAGCTTTTCCACCGTTTCTGCCCCGGTCTCAAAGCCCAGGTCGAAGAAAAATCCCTCTACGCCAAGCCCCAGTGTAGCGACCTCCTCTGTGGAGGCAAATTTCATGCCGCCGGTGACCTTGTCCATGGCCCAGCGCGTCTCAGGGACCTCGTCCGGGCGGGCGGGGCCGTCCTCAAGGACCTCCGGATACCAGCGGACCTGGAAGAATCCAGCGTCCTGTTTCCACGCGAAGCCGTCCTCATAGAAAGACTCGAACTTCTTCCCCTCCGTGCAGAGGAAGAATTGCAGCAGGCCGCGTTCCGGAAAGCCCTTCAAACGGGGGACCTGGGCAAAGTTGATCTGAGCCAGAAATTCCAGCTCGGAGACTTCGCCCCCGGCGGGGAGATAGTAGTCCCCACCGAATTTGCTGTCTGTTGGGCCGGGGGTCCTGTCCAGTTCAGGGGTGATGTGGACACAGGGAAGCTTTGTGGACTCCAGAACCGACAAGATCTGTTCTTTTGTAACCATACTCCTTTTTACGCCTCGATTTCGATGAACGCGTCCACAGCCTCTCCGCAGTGGGGGCAGGTCCAGCCCTCGGGCAGGTCCTTGAAGGCGGTGCCCGGCTTGACCTCGTTCTCGGGGTCGCCCTGCATGGGGTCGTACTCGTGGCCGCAGCCGTTGCAGACGTACAGCTTCCGGGGCTGGTAGACCTTCTTGGGGACCTGGCGCTTCATCTTGGTCATGGGCGGGGCGGGGAGCTTCTCACCGGTGTCCAGGGCGGCGGTGAGCAGGGGGAGAATTTCCAGCACGTCCCCCACGATGCCGTAGTCGCAGTTCTTAAAAATCTTGGCGTTGGGGTTGGTGTTGATGGCCACGATGCAGCTGGCGTCCTTGATGCCCTTCAAGTGCTGAATCGCGCCGGAGATGCCGCAGGCGATTTTCAGGTTGCCCTTGAACTTCTGGACCGACATGCCCACGTACCGGTTGATGGGCACGTACTTCAAGGTCTCCGCCACGGGACGGCTGGAGCCCACCGCCGCGCCGGCAGCCCTTGCCAGGTCCTCGATGAGTTTCATATTCTTCTTTTCGCCAATACCCTGTCCGGCGGAGACCACCCGCTCCGCCTGGGTGATGGGGGTGTCCATGGGGATGCCCACGGTGAAGTCGTGGCCGTCCTTTTTCAGGTTGGCAACCAGGGTCTCCACCGTCTCCTGGGCGGTGCCGTCCTTCAAAATCATGCGCTTCCGGGCGCCGGTCTCGGGCCCGCGGGGGCCGGCTGCGGCGGCGGAGGGGGCCTCCTTTGCGGCCTTG
>JAAVZX010000038.1 GCA_022791875.1 Oscillibacter sp. | reverse complement strand
GGTGCAACGGGCGCTGCCGGCCCTGCCGGCCCCACCGGTCCAACGGGGCCTGCCGGAATATATTCCCCAGGTATGGATGGTCTCACGGGTCCTACCGGCCCCACCGGTCCCACCGGCCCTAATGTCACAGCCACCTCCACCCTTGCTACAAATTACACGGGAGGCACCATCCGCCCCAATCCATTACGCGACGGTCTATTAGGTACCACGGTGCCTTTGCCGAATGTCGGGCGTAGCTGCACAGATATTGACGTCGATACAGCCAGCAGCGAGTTTATTTCGAAAATAGACGGGTATTTCCAGATCTCCTACAACCTCAATCCCTCCACACCGGTGGTGGGCACTGCTCAGATCGTGATCAGCAATGAGGTCAATAAAGCCTCTATCATGACTCCGCAGCTGGCTTCTAACCACTTTTCCAGCACGATCCTGGTGCCGCTGCGCAAGGGCGACAGGGTCTCCCTGCGGGTGATCAGCGCCACGCCGGTCGTGCTGCCGGCCAAGTCTGCCGGGGCCTCTCTGTTCATGCTCTGCTTGGGCTAAGGTATAGGCTTCGGAAAACGAAACTCGTATGAATCACAAAAGTGAGGCCATAAAAAATAATAGAGGGCACCTGAAGAAGGAAAGAAACTGTCGGAACTTGCTGCATTGCAGCGGGTTCCGGCACTAAAATGAGGGTCCCATTTCAAATCCGGGCGGCAGCCCCAAAATTCATACTTCCTACTTTGCATCGTTGTCTTGTAGGGATATATAAATTCTACAGGAAATATTATGGGAAGTAAAATCATTTAGAGGGACTGCATTTTAAGCCAGTCCCTCTTGTTTCTTCCTATATTTTTTCTGGACATAAATTGGGTTATGAGGGGCTTCTCATAACCCAACGATCCAGAACGGACTTCCTGCCCGTTTACTGGCCTCATTCAGAATGATAAACAGTTCCCTTAGCTTCTCGTCCCGCCGGTAGCTGGTGGGGTCAGCTCCCACGCCTGGGCCGCGCCGGGGATATCAGAGAGCGGACGTTCCCCGGGGAGGCAATGGCAGTGCCGCCATACTCGGTGTACTGGAACTTCCCATCGCCCAGGAACAGACTGAGGTTCCGGGCGCAGTCCCCGGCCAGCTCCTTCTGCTCGTCGGTCAGGTGGAACACCGTATTGGCAAAACAGCTCTCCCCATTATAGGAGAGGGTGCAGTCGATTCCGCGGACAACGGGGCCGTCCTTTATATCAATGCAGGTTCCCTCCAGCAGCTTCAATCCCTCGGACTGGGTGCCATGGCTTACATTTTATCCGCCTCGTCCATGACTGGAACACAGGGCTTGCCGGAGAAAAATGTGCAGGAAGAAAGCAGGTCCCTCCATTTCGTCGAGCCCTCCCAGCCGTCCATGGTGATATGAGAACTTTCTACAGTTTCGATTCTGTTGGAAAAGATACGTTTCAGGCAATTCCAGATATATGTCTTACCGCAGCTGGCGGGACCAATGAACAACACATTCATCTTGATGTCACGCAAGCAGTGGTACATGATAAGGGATGCCGTTTTCTTTGCTTCCGCCTGTTCCAGACGTGCCTGTCCAGATAATCATACAGCTTTCGGGGAGTATTATAGGTCTCCGACTGGTTCCCTCATTCTTCTGGACAGTGGGGCACTCTTTATGGATGGACTCGACTCGGTCGTCGTACCAAGGGCATTCTTTTGGGACTGCAGGACCGGTATCATTATTGACAATAGGGGTCATGTGTTCAATTGCAGGGATGTTGGTCAAAGCCAGGGAAGACAGGCCGCATCAGGCTCCCCCAGAGCCGCGCCCGCGGCACCCATCCACCGGGCTTCGCGTCGAAGGTGAGGTCGTGCTGTGCCTCCTCCGGGAGCGTCTTAAACGCGGTGCAGACGGTCTTGAAGACGCTGCCAAAGACCTCCGCCGCCATGCGCCGCAGCTTCTGGACCTTCGCATTCATTGTGTCGGTGTTCATCATGTGTACCTCCTTCATATTTGCAGGGGCGGGCGGTACAGGTGCTTTCCGGTTCGTCCCCGGCTCTCGCTTGGCGGTTTCGCTGTTCTCTCCTGACAATGATAGAATAGAATCATATAGCTACACAGCGTGAACAAACAGCGTATAATAAGGCCATACTGGAGAGGTTCAGCCATTTGGGGAGGCCTCCACGGAGGTGAAATCAATGGGAAAATCAAGCACACGAGCGCAGAACCGTTACATTGCAAAAGCCTATGACCGCATCAATCTAACGGTCTCTATAGGGCAGAATGGGATGAAAGCGAACGCATCGAACTCATTGACGGCGCGGCTGTGATGATAGCCCCGCCCTCCGGAGTCCACCAGGAAGTCTGCTTTGAACTCCGACGGCAGTTGGGAAATTTCCTGGTGGGAAAGAAGTGCAGGGTCTGCCCGGCTCCCTTTGGCGTGCGGCTCTTCGAGAAGGATGGGGACAGGCCGGAGAACGTGGACACGATGGCAGAACCGGATACCCAAACAGTACAGGTTTACGCTCTGGAAAACGGCATTCTCCACCCTTGCGCCTTTTACGGACAGACAGACGCGGCAAAGGTCAACGTACTGGAGGGCTGCTTTATTGAACTGAGCAAAGGGTTCCCCGCAGAATAGCCACAGAAGCCCGTCAGAGCGATTCCGGCGGGCTTTCCCTATGTGGCAGTTATTTCCCTTCCCGACGCCTGAAGGCCGTCTGCGGGCGAAAAGAAGCCCCATCCCCACGAATGGGGTCGGGCCAAAACCATTCTCGTATCTGCTGGACAGAATGGACAAAGAAAAGCACCGCCGGTTCTGACGGTGCTCTGCGCGGTCACTGAGCCTTTTTCAGTTTTGCGATTTCCTGCGAGTGGAGCCGGGCCACGGTTTCCAGGGTGTCCACCCGGCTTTCCAGGTCCTTCACGGTCTCAAGCGGCGGCAGCTTTTCCCGGATGAGCTTTATTTCCTCCGCCAGAAGGTTGAACTTCGGGTCGAAATATGACTCCATCATAGTCATCATCCGGGACTCTGACGCGCTGATTTTCTGATCCATCAGCTGTGCAATCGCCTGCAGGTCCTTTTCGTCTAACATTGCAGCTCCCTCCTCTCCTGCATTATACAGAAGCCGTCCCCGCGTGTCAAGCGGCTGGTTTGGTGCTCTCCGGAACGCCGCCGGCCTTCACTAAGCAGTTCCGCCTGACAATGATACAGCAGCATATCTGCGCAGATATGTTTTCATGGTATCATTCTTATGGCAAAGACGGAGAAGACGCCCTCATCCCCAGGGCCCCCAAAAAACAGGAATTTTTCACTCGCTCTTCCCCCTTTCGATGATTCTGCCCGCAGCCGGGAAGAATCCGGCTTTGCAGCTCCCGATCCTCCCGTGGCGGTTTTTTCTCACGATGATTTCAAGCTCCACGCCCTCCCAGGGCTTCAAAGGACTCTCCTGCATTTCGTAATAGTCCTCCCGGTGCAGCATCAGCACGCAGTCCGCGTCCTGCTCGATGGCCCCGGAGTCCCGGAGGTCTGACAGCTGGGGGCGCTTGTCGTTCCGGCCGGTGTTTTCCCGGTTTAACTGGCACAGCGCCAGAACGGGAACCCCCAGTTCTGCCGCCAGGGATTTCAGATCCGCAGAAATCGCAGTCACAGCTTCATAGCGGCTCGCTCTCCTGTCGGAGGGGGCAATCCGTCCCAGGTAATCCACGACCACACAGGTCAATCCTTCAACGCTCATTGCCATCCGGCGGATCTGGGCCACGGTCGCAGAAGGGCGGCGGCTGATGTAGACCGGGATTTCCCCAAGTTCACTGACAGCGGCGGCCACTTTCCGGTAGTCGATGCTTTCCGCCGGTCCCAGCAGGACCGAATCGGACGGGATTCCGGTCAGCCGTGCAACCCGTTTCCCCTGAAGCTGCTCCACCGACATCTCCAGACTGACGAACAGCACGGTCCCGGAGTTCTTTGCAATTTCGTCCGATACCTGTAACGCCAGCGTCGTTTTCCCAACACCAGGCCGCGCCGCCAGAATGTACAGCCCGGACCGCAGCATTCCTCCGCCCAAAATCTGATCCAGGGCACAGATTCCGGTGGGCACTGCCCCGGCGCCCGCCTCTACCCGTTCCCGGTGGTCCAGAAACGCGTTGCAGGCGTCAGCCGGGTCTGCAATATCTGCATCAACCGCGCTCCGGGAAATTTCGCTCAGCCGAGACGCGGCAGCGGCAGCAACCTCCGCCGGGTCCCGCTCTTCCGTTACGTCTGCCAAAATATCAGAGGCCAGAGCAGACAGCCGCCGCCGCTGGGACGCTTCCCGGAGAAGCTGGCAGTACAGCCCCAGATTTGCCCTGGAAATGGCGATGTCGCCCAATTCGCGGAAAAAACCGTCCGGAAGCGTAAAGCCCCGTTTCCGAACCGCTTCCCGAAATACTGTGCTGTCTGGGGATTCCAGCTCCATAGCGGACTCAAACAGCGCCCTGTAAAAGTCCGACTTAAAATCGGCGGCGGAAATCAGGCCCGCGGCCTTTCGTTTTGTGTCCGGACAGAGAAGAATGCACCCGATCACAGACGCCTCCGCGTTTTCAGGAAGATGAAACTCACTCATTGGCGCTCCCGCCTCCCGTCACGAACTCATCCAGGGTAAACCGCACAGCTTTCGGCGGCGCTTCCTCCCGGGGCCTGTCCGTTCTGTCCCGGCTCTCCCAGGTCCGCACAGCCGCCCGCCAGTCCTTCATCTTCCCTTTGCCGACCGTCCATCCCCGCGTCTGGTAAAAATCCACGAACAGCTCTGCGTCGATGCTGTTCTGCCGCTCTGCGCAGTACGCCCGAACCTCTTCCACTGTTGGAGGAACAAAACGGCTGGGGCGTTTGGGCTGCTTTGCAGCCCTGCTCTCTCTGTCTTCTGCTTCTGTTTCTGATTCTGTTTCTGATTCTTCTTCTGTACCGTATGGCACCGCATGGGGGCATATGGAACCATATGGTTTTTCGCTTTTGGGCCTGCCTCCTTTTGCCCCGCCGGAAACCCGCTTCATATACTTGCCCCACGCCTCTTCCATATCCGGCATGAACGAGGAAAAAGCAACATTTTCAATGAGAGAGAGGCCGTTGGGCTTCACCTCGGATTCCAGGTATTCCCAGCAGGCGAGAAGCACCTTGACAGCGGTTTCAGGGGGCAGCTGCCGGATCAGCTCCCGGCGCTCCAGCTTCATCTTGAACCAGGACGGGTGTTTCTCCTTAACATTGCCCATTCCAGCGCCCTCCCTCCGCCGCTGTTTCCGCGCACCTACGCGGCGCTGCTGTGATGTTCATAGCAAGCATCCTCCTTATGGTATTCTTATAATAAGGAGGCATTGGGGGGAAAGTTGCACGAAACTGTGCAACCGGGCGGGAGAAAAATTTAAGAGGACGCGGGGGTGTTCCTTTTTTCTTGAAAGATTTAGAATCTCTTAGCGGCTTTGCCGCTTAGAGATTCTGTACACCCTTTAGGGTGAAAAAGGAACCGAAAAAAGAACTTTTTAGTACCGCTCTATACTCTGGTGGGCGTTAAAGCCCGTCACACGGTAACGCGGGCAAAAGCAAGTGGGGCCTTCCACAACATGGAAGGCCCCACACATTTTTACTTCTCACAAGCCCTACCCACAAAGCAAAACCCTCCGGAACCACCACGATTCCGGAGGATTCACCTGGCAGCGGGTGAAGGATTCGAACCCTCACATACAGAGTCAGAGTCTGCTGTGCTACCTTTACACAAACCCGCTGTATCACTGCCGTTCAGCAACAGTAATTATTATACAGAAAAATCCCCGTTTGTCAAGAGCTTTTTTCAATTTTTTCATCCCCCAACAGATTTTTCTTCCCCGCCCCCAAACAGACCTGGCAGAGGGCGTCCGTTCCGCCTGACGCCCCCGGGCCGCATTGCAGCCGCCAGGCCCGTCTACAGTCTGCGCCGCTTCCCGTCCCGCTATGCGCACCGCACCCCTTTTCCGAACGCCTTGCCATCCGCCGGGAAATCGGGTAGAATCATCCCATCCCCATTCGCCCGATTCCCAAAACAATCCGCAATATTTCAGGCAAACAATCCGAATCGTATTCGCATTCAGAAAATTTCCCGCCACGCCGCGAAACCTCCGGGAAAATTTATCGTCTTAATAAGCAGAAGCGCTTCACTGCCAAACCGCACGAGGGAGGGATTTCATGGAAGACAGCCAGATCATCGACCTGTACTGGAACCGCGACCAGCAGGCCATCGAGGAAACTGCGGACAAGTACGGCGGACTCCTCACCCGCATTTCCCAGAACATCCTCCGCAGCCCCCGGGACGCGGAGGAGTGCGTCAACGACACCTACCTCCGGGCCTGGGGGGCCATTCCCCCCACCCGCCCCTCCGCCCTCCGGACCTGGCTGGGCTCCATCGTCCGGAACCTCTCTCTGGACCGCTGGAAGCAGCGCCAGGCCGGGAAGCGGGGCGGCGGGCTGGAGGTCCTCATGGAGGAGCTGGAGGACTGCGTGCCCGCCGTCAGGGGGCCGGAGGACGCCCTGGAGGACCAGGCCCTGGCCCAGGTCCTCAGCGCCTTCCTGGCGGCGCTCCCCCGGGAGGGCCGGATCATGTTCCTGCGGCGCTACTGGTACGGCGAGAGCCTCGCGGACATCGCCGCGGGCCTGGACTGCGGGGAGGGGAAGGTGAAGTCCGCCCTCTTCCGCACCCGGAAAGCCCTGCGGGCCTACTTGGAAAAGGAGGGAATTTCTCTATGACGAATGCAGAGCGCCTGTTCCGCGTCCTGGGCCTCGTGGACCCGGGGCTGGTTGAAGAGGCCGCGCCGGGGCCTCCCGTCCGGCGGCTGGCCGCGTGGCGCAGGATACTCCCGGCAGCGGCCTGTCTGGCCCTGATATGTACCCTGGGCTTTGGATGGATTTCCACCGGCGGCTTCCAGGGCTTCGGCGCTGGAGGCGGGTCCTCCGGCGGCTCTTCCGGCAGCGGGTCCTCCGGCGGCTCCTCCGGCAGTTCCGGCGGCACTTCCGGCTGGGATGGCCCCAGTGCGGACGCGGACGCCGGGTACAGCGGAAACGACGGCTCCACAACCTTCATGCAGTACAGCGGTCCGGTGTTCCCCCTGACCGCCCTGGAGGCCCCCGACGGCCTCACGGCGGAGCGGCACACCGCCTGGGACTTCAGCCCCGGCACCTACGCCGACGGCACCCCCCGCCAATGGGGCGCGGCGGTTGAGGATACCTACCGCCTCTCCAACCCCACGGACCAGGACGTCACCCTGACGGCCCTCTACCCCTTCTCCGGCAGGTTTTCAGACCTGTCCCGGCTCCTGCCCTCCGTCACCCTGGACGGCGCGGCGGCGGAGTCCTGCGAACTCTATGCCGGACCCTACTCCGGCGGCTTTGAGGGCACCTGCGGGGCCTCCCAACCCGACACCATGAACCTGGATACCCTGGACAGCTGGACGGATTACAGGGCCCTTCTGGAGGGCGGAGCGTACCTCTCCCAGGCCCTGGGGGACGCGCCTGCGCTGGACATCCCCATCACGGTCTACGACTTCACCGACTTCGCCGCACCCCACGACCAGTACCAGGCGGCCACCCAGGCCATCTCCTTCACCATCGACGAGAGCGCCACGCAAATCCTGACCTACGGCTTCAACGGCATGGAAGCCCAGGACGACGGCTTCCGGCGCTGCAGCTACTTCGTCCCCGACGGGATGCGCCGTGAATCGGACACGAAGCTGCTGGCGGTTCTGGGCACAGACCTCTCCGGCTACACCCTGCAAGGCTACAAGGACGGCGGCTGCGAGGACGGCGAGGAAATCGAGGGTGTCACCTGCACCGTCACCCGCACGGAAACCACCCTGGACGCCCTTCTGGACCGCCTCTGCGAAGCCTACCGGGCCCACTACAGCGACGGCCGCGCCGCTGACCAGGAAAACGCCTTTGACACGGTGCCCTTCGCCATGTACCGCCGGGCCGCGGCGGAACTCCTGACCCAGTACGGCCCCCTGGGCGGCGCGCCCATGGACCGCTACCAGGACGGGCGGCTGGACGACATTCTCAGCGAAACCCTCACCCACGACCGGGTGCTGTACCTGGCCTTTGAAGTGACCGTCCCCGCCGGAGGCAGCACGGAGGTGTCCGTCCGGCTCTGGAAGGCCCCCAGCGTTGACTTCTATTGCTCCGGTTCGGACAACGAGGGCCTCCAAGGCTACGACATGGTCACGCAGCTTGGCTCCAACCTGACGTTCACGTCCCAGACGGCGGCGCTGATAAACCTGAACCCGGACCTCGCAATTGCAGGCCAGAACTTCGGCTTTGACCTGGAAAACGGTATAAATACGGTCACGCTGGACCCCGCCCAGGAGCACTACTACCTGGAGCTGACGGTGCCGGAGGACTGAGAAAAAGAGCGTTGGAGTGAAAGCTCCAGCGCTCCTTTTTCGTCACAGTTCTGGAAAGAGAAAAGCAGAGCGGACCGCTTACGCAATCCGCTCCGTGTTGGCGCCACCTATCTTCCCGGGCCGTCGCCAGCCAAGTATTGTGGGCAGAAACGAGCTTAACTACCGTGTTCGGAATGGGAACGGGTGGACCCTCGTTCTAATCAGCACCAACTCTATTGTCAACCGGGTAGACCCGGATAACAAGCCTTATTATATGACGCTTCTATTCACTTGTCAAGCACTTTTTATCGTGCCCTGCGTTCCTTCTCCAGAAGGATTGGTGACCCGTACCGGATTCGAACCGATGTTAACGGCGTGAGAGGCCGCTGTCTTAACCACTTGACCAACGGGCCGTTCATCGTAAAACGAGGACGCTTGTGGGGGTTCTCTGAACCAGGTGCATCCCCTACCGGACACACCCAGCTCAGAACTGGTGCACCTTCACGGACTCGAACCGGGGACCCACTGATTAAGAGTCAGTTGCTCTACCAACTGAGCTAAAGGTGCTCATCCTGCACCCTCAAAACCGAACAATGTGATTACTCATTCCTTCAGGCCGCCTGCATTCTCTCGTAGGTCAAGCCCTCGGGCTATTAGTACCGGTCAGCTCCATACGTTGCCGCACTTCCACCTCCGGCCTATCAACCAGGTAGTCTTCCTGGGCCCTTACCTCTTTTCAGAGTGAGAGATCTCATCTTAGGGGGAGTTTCACGCTTAGATGCTTTCAGCGTTTATCTCGTCCATACGTAGCTACCCAGCTATGCCGTTGGCACGACAACTGGTGCACCAGAGGTATGTC
>JAAVZX010000037.1 GCA_022791875.1 Oscillibacter sp. | reverse complement strand
AGAAGGACGCGGACAATGCGCAGGCTCATGGGATAGGGCGAGGGGAAATCCCACCGGGCGGCTCTGGTCTTGGCGCTGTACTGCCGCTGGTTGTTTTTGTGGGTTTGGATGAAGATTCTGCCCTGCCGCTTGTCCTCGTTGGTCTTGGACGTGGTGAGGACAAAGGAGACCTGCCGATCCAGCGTTGTCATGGGCAGAGAGGCCACGGGCCGCATAGCGCCGTTGCCCTGCTTGACGCGGATGAGGAAATCCACATTGGGTGTGCTCTGGAGCGTGGCGAAGGTGTTATAGCTGGCATAGGCCCGGTCGCCCACAATCAAGGTATTTTCCTCGAAGTCGTGCCATGCGAGGAAGTAGGCCAGAGCGCCTATTTCGTCCTGCTGGGGCTGGGGCTGTATCACACAGTCCAGATAGGTCTTGCTGAGCACGTCATAAAGGGGGTTGACGTGTATTTGACAGTAGCCCTGGGGCGCTCCGGGGTGGAGCACAAAGCAGTTCGATGAAGGGTCGCGGGCCATATTCACCGTCGTGCCGTCGATCGCGAGGACGCGGTAGCCGCAGTAGGTCTGCGTATCGCGGTGCAGGGCGTTGAAGGCTGACAGAATATCCTCGAACAGAACGGCGGGGATTTTGTGGCGGCGCTGGACGAAGGCGGAGGCGGAGATCGGCAGACCGGCCTTGTGGAGCTCCTTTTGGAGGCTACCGCCCTCTATGCAAATCAGAGCTTTGATGATGTCTGATTGCGAGACCTTGCGGGTGCAGAGATTGCCTGTTTTCGCGTTTTGCAGGGCAAGGGCAATTGCGGTTTCAAGTTCCGCGCGGATTTGGTCAGGGTAAGTCATAATCATAATTGACACGCTCCCAGTTTGGATTCCAGCGCAAAAACAAAGAGCGCAACAAAACGCCTGACGGCGTCTATTGCACTCAAATTCTTGAATCCTTGCTGGGGAAGTGCGGCTGGCTTTCCCTGAAATCTTTTGTGCTGTTTCAGCGGATATTGCGGCCAATTCTTTCTGTTATCCTGTTTGTGCTTTTGTGCTGTGAGTAGAGGATAGCACAGGGGCGAGGGGATTGTCAAGGGGGCAAATGGGACCTTAACTTAACGGGTAATAGAGGTTTGCCCGTTAAGTTAAGGGAAACGGGAATGATTCAAGGGCTGATTCCCCACAGATTGTAGATTTTCACAGGGAAAGAGACGGCGCGCTTGCCCAAACCGGACACGCGCGCCGCCTCTTTTTTGCGGTAGCTAAATGACATTGGACTTCGAGTCTGCCCTTTTGTTTTCCAGGGGCCCTGCCCCTGGACCCCGCCAGGGGGAAACAGTTCCCCCTGGACCCTGCTGACTCTCCCGGCACTACACCCTCTGCTTCTCCCGCAGGTGCTGTTCAATCACGCAGGCATCCCCCTCCGAGAGCACCCCGGTGACGGGCCCCGCGCCGTTGGCGTTCAGGAATTTGAGGTGGAGCCGCCCCTTTTCCCGCCGCCGCTCCACGCGCATAAGGGCATCGAGGCGGATCACAGGGGTCCCCCAGGCGTCGCGGACGAAGAGCCAATCCTCCCCGATCAGCACCCGCCCCCCGGCGAAGTCAGCGGCGGTGTTCAGGTCCCGGTCCACGAGGGCGAAGAGGTCCTTGATGGGCAGGGCCTTTTCGTTTGGGTGCAGGTAGGGCCGGAGGAACACGGCGAGGTCGCTGTGAGCGGGGAAGAGGAGCGCGCGGAGGCCGGAGTAAGCGAGGTAGAGGCCGCTGGCGAGGAGGAAGAGGACGATGATTTTGGGGAGGATGTTTTTGGGATTGTAGAACTGGCCGGTGAGGAGGTCGAGGGAGAGGAAGAAGACAGCACCGGCAAGGGCAGCGGGGGCGATCAGGAGGGATTGTTTGATTTGCTTGCGGAGGAGGGAGGTGCAGATGCTGGGTTTCATGAGGGGACCTCCTTTGCATGGATGGTGACTTTAGTTTAGCATATGGGCTGTGAAATTTCTACTTTGAAAAAATGAGTATGGCCTTCCATGGTAATGGAAGGCCACACTTGCAGGGGCTGCGTTACCGTGTGACATGCTTCAACGCCCACCAGATTCGCGTCGAGTTAAAAAGTTCTTTTTCGGTTCCTTTTTCTTTCAAGAAAAAGGAACATCCTTCTCCAGACTCACACCCTCCCCGAAGACCTCCAGGAACGCCTCCCGCTCCATCGTCTCATTCTCCAGCAGGTAAGCGGCTACGGTGTCCAGGGCCTTGCGCTGGGCGGTCAGGATCTCTTCGCAGCGGCGGTAGGCTTCGTCTACGACGCGACGGACTTCGTCGTCAATTTGGGCGGCTACGGCTTCGGAGTAGCTGCGGCCGTGGCTCATGGTGCGGCCGATGAAGACTTCGTCGGAACCGCCCTCGAAGGAGACGGTGCCGATTTTCTCGCTCATGCCGTAGACCGCTACCATCTTCCGGGCAATCGCTGTGGCGCGCTGGATGTCGTTGCTGGCGCCGGTGGATACGTCGCCCAGGCACAGCTTTTCCGCTACGCGGCCTCCCAGGAGGGCTACAATCTGGTCCTCCATATACTGCTTGGACAAGTAGGAGCGATCTTCCTCCGGGAGGGCGATAGTCATGCCGCCGGCCTGGCCGCGGGGGACGATGGTAATCTGATTTACCGGGTCATGGCTGGGGAGGGCGTGCATCACGACGGCGTGGCCCGCCTCGTGCCAGGCGGTCAGTTCACGCTCGTGCTGGGGGATCACGCGGCTTCGCTTCTCGGGGCCCGCTATCACCTTGATTTCCGCATCGTGCAGGTCCTGCATGGTGATGACCTCCCGGTCGTTCCGGGCCGCAAGAAGCGCGCCCTCGTTCACCAGATTTTCCAGATCCGCACCCGTAAAGCCAGCCGTGCCGCGGGCCAGTTTCCGCAGATCCACGTCCTCAGACAGGGGCTTCCCCTTCGCGTGGACCTTCAAAATTTCCTCCCGGCCCTTGATGTCCGGCAGGCCGACGTAAATCTGACGGTCAAAGCGCCCCGGACGCAGAAGCGCCGGGTCCAGCACGTCCGCGCGGTTCGTAGCCGCCAGAACCACTACGCCCTCGTTGGCCGCAAAGCCGTCCATCTCCACCAGGAGCTGGTTCAGGGTCTGCTCCCGCTCGTCGTGCCCGCCGCCGACGCCGGTGCCGCGCTGACGGCCTACGGCGTCGATCTCGTCGATGAACACAATCGCGGGCGAACTGCGCTTCGCCTGTTCAAACAGGTCCCGGACACGGCTCGCGCCTACGCCCACGTACAGCTCCACGAAATCGGAACCGGAAATAGACAGGAAGCCCACCCCGGCCTCCCCGGCTACGGCTTTCGCCAGCAAGGTCTTACCGGTTCCCGGAGGCCCCACAAGCAGCACACCCTTGGGAATCCGCGCCCCCAGGGAGAGGTAGCGCCGCGGGTCACGGAGGAACCCGACAATTTCCTGAAGTTCCTCCTTTTCCTCATCGGCCCCGGCCACGTCCCGGAAGGTGACTTTCTTATCCTTCTCCGACAGCGTCCGCGTCCGAGCGGACCCGAATTTCGCCATCCGGTCCGCCCCGCCGCCCATGCCGCCCTGCCCACGCAGGATAAAGAAGTACCACATCACACCCAGAAGCACCGCCGTCAGCACCCAGGGCAGCAGAATTTCCACCCAGTTGGTAGAGTGGTCCTGATGGTAGTCATAGGAGGTAATGACGCCCTTCGCCGCCTGCTCCTCCACGAGGTCCCCCAGGCTGTCATAGAAGAGGTCGAAGTCGTACAGCTCATACCGCAGCGACTTAACCCCCTCCACCTCCTCCCGCAGCGACATCACCAACGAGTGATTCTCCACAACAAAGCTCTCCACCTTCTCCTGCCGGAAAAGCTGCTCCACCTGCGAAAAAGTCAGCGCCGGAGCCTGCGTATTCATCTGCCAAAGGCAGCTCACACACAGCAGAATCACAAGCCCCAAAAGCAGAAAGTTCAAATTCGACATACGGTTTTGTCGGCTCATGCAGACATCCCTCCATACGGGGGGCCGCCAGCGGGGCTTCCCGCCTCCGGCGGCCAGGGGCTTTGCCCCTGGACCCCACCAGCCCTTTGAAAAGGGCTGGACCCCAAACTTTATCTGTGGCAAATTGAACCAATTTGCCACAGGAGTAATTTTTATATTGTCGTAAAAGAAAATCCCGTGGGTCCTTTCATGCACATGGAAGGACCCACGCGCAATTGTTACGTTACCGTGTGACAAGCCTTAACAACCTCCAGAGCATAGAGCGGTATTAAAGCTCTTTTCGGTTCCTTTTCTCTCGAGAAAAGGAACCCGCCGGAGGCCCCCCGTAGGCAGGCACCCTCACCCCGCGTATACCTCGGGTTTCAGTACGCCGATGTAGGGGATGTTGCGGTAGCGCTGGGCGTAGTCGAGGCCGTAGCCGACTACGAATTCGTCGGGGACCTGGAAGCCGGAGAGGTCGGCGGTGACGGCTTTGGTGCGGCGGGAGGGTTTGTCTAAGAGGGTTACGATGGTGATGGAGGCGGCGCCTTTTTTTTCGAGATATTGTTTCAGGAATGCTAAGGTGGTGCCGGAGTCTAAGATGTCTTCTACGATTACTATGTGGCGGTTGGCTATGTCTTTGGTCAGGTTCTGGGTGATTTCCACTTTGCCGGACGAGACGGTGGAGCTGCGGTAGGAGCTGAGAGACATGAACTCTACTTCGCATTCCAGTTGGCAGGCCCTTACAAGGTCCGCCATGAACATGAAGCAGCCCTTTAGGACGCCCAGAAATAACGGGTCCTTGCCCTCCAGGCGCTCGTAGAGCGCCTCGCCCAGCTCGGCGACCCGGCTTCGCAGATCCTCCTCCGTCACCAGTACCTTCAGGATATCTTGCTCCATTTCACTTCTTCTCATGTCTGCCCACCTCATTCTCTTTCAATTTTTATAAACCTTATGGGGGCCTCCGGCCCCTCCGGCGCGAACGCTGTATCCGTTCCCAGACGCCAGACCGCCGCTAAGCGGCCCTCCAGATAGATCGCCGGCAGGCGGTCCCGCTCCGCCAGAGAAACGCGGCGGTCCAGACACAGGCGCTTGACGCTCCTCGCGCCTTTGGCCCCCGGGAGGGTCAGGCGGTCCCCCGGAACACAGGGGCCAACCTTGACGCCCCAGTTTTCATATGTTGTTCTGTCCCTGAGCGTAATGCCCTCGCCGTCCCGGCGGTCCAGGAGGGTCAGGGTGTAATCGCCCCACTGGACGGGGTGGTCCGGCAGGAGCTGGATCTCCGTCAGGGGCTGGGGCCTCGTCTCCAGAATCAGCCAGCGGCGGCAGTAGCGGGCCGTGACATTGTGGGGGAGGCTGATGCGGGTTTCGTTTGCCTGATCGGTCTTCTGGGCCATGGATAAAATGGCGTTGATGTGGACGGCCCCCACGTCTTTCCGGCCCACACCCAGGAGGTCAAAGAGCAGCAGGAGCATCCTGGGGCGCACGGCCACGGGGGCGCTGAAAAGGGCGTCGACGGACAGCGTGACGCGGCCCTCCCGGCACTCCACATGGGCGATCCGCTCCCTGGCGTCCCGCTCTAAGGAAGCATCAATCACCCTCAGCTGGCGGGAGGTCTGCTCCATACTCTGAGCGGCGCGGGGGTTGATTTCCTGCAGGAGCGGGAAAACCTTCTGACGCAGCAGGTTCCGAGACGCGGCCTCCGGGTCGCCGTTGGTGGCGTCCTCCACGTGGTCCAGGCCCAGCGCCGCGGCATACGCCTCCAGCTCCGCCCGCGTCACGCCTATGAAGGGCCGCACGATGCGCCCCCGGACAGCCGGAATGCCGCACAGGCCCCGGATGCCGGTTCCCCGGATCAGGTTCAGCAGCATCGTCTCCGCGCTGTCGTCGGCATGGTGGGCGGCGGCGATCCAGCGGCACTGTTCCGCCTCCGCCATCTGCTCCAGGAAGGCGTAGCGCATTTGCCGCGCCGCTTCCTCGATGCTCAGGCCCGCCCGCTTCGCGTGGGCGCGGACGTCTCCCGCGCCGCGGACGAAGGGCACGCCGTTTTCCTCGCACCACGTCCGCACAAAGGCTTCGTCCCGGTCCGCGTCGGGGCCCCGGAGGCGGTGGTTGAAGTGGGCGGCGGTGACGCGCCCGCCCTGTTCCACCGTCCAGTCCAGGAGGAAGCGGAGCAGGCACATGGAGTCCAGGCCCCCGGAGACAGCGGCCAGGAAATGGGGCTTGACGCTGCATCCGGCGGTCAGGCTCTGCATGAAGCGGCGGGCCTCCGGCAGGTCAATCCTCGTCATAGCGCGTGTCCAACGTGGCAAACTGGGTGAATTCCGGCATCCATTGCAGCTTCACGGTGCCCGTCTCCCCGTGGCGGTTCTTCGCCACGATGCACTCGGCGATGTTCCGGTCCTCGGACTCCTCATTATAATAATCGTCCCGGTACAAAAACAGAACAATATCGGCGTCCTGCTCGATGGCGCCGGAGTCCCGGAGGTCGGAGAGGAGGGGGCGCTTGTCGTCCCGCTTCTCGTTGGCGCGGCTGAGCTGGCTCAGGCACACCACTGGCACATTCAGCTCCTTCGCCATGATTTTCAGCATCCGGGACATGTCGGACACCACCTGCTGGCGGTTCTCCATGCGCCCGCCGCCCTTTCCGGCGGAGTTCATCAGCTGGAGGTAGTCCACCACCACCAGGCAGAGGTTTTCCAGCCGGCGGCATTTGGCGTTCATGTCCTCCACGGACAGGAGGGGGTTGTCGTCGATGCGGATCTCCATGCGGTTGAGGACATCAGCGGCTTCGGCGATTTTATCCCAGTCCGACTCCCGGAGGTAGCCTGTCCGCAGCCGCCCGCTCTCCACACGGGCCTCCGTGGACAGGATGCGGGTCACCAGCTGTTCCCGGGACATCTCCAGGGAGAAGATGGCCACGGTTTTCTGCTCCGTCTTCGCCACATTCATCGCCATGTTCAGGGCCATGGACGTCTTGCCCATGCCGGGACGGGCCGCCAGGAGAATGAGGTCGGATTTGTTCAAACCGGTGATTTTCTTGTCCAGGAAGGCCAGGCCCGTGGAGAGGCCCGGCATGTGGTTCTCCCGCTCGCTCATTTCACTGAGGCGGTCCAGGACGTCGGGGAGGACGGTCCGGATGTGGACCATCTCCTGGGCGCTTTGCCCCCGGCGCACGGCGAAGATTTTCTGCTCCGCCGCCGTCAGGATTTCCGACGCCTCCCCGATGCCCTCCATGACCATGTTGAGCACCTCCGACGCCGCCTGGGCCAGGGTCCGCAGCAGCGCCTTGTCCCGCACGATCTCGGCGTAGCCCGCCGCGTTGGTGGTGGTCAGCGTCAGGTCGATGATCTGGGCCAGGTAGGACCGGGTGTTCTCGTCGCACAGCCCCGCTTTCTCCATCTCATTGTACACCATGATCCCGTCGATGGGCTTCGCGAAGCTGAACATGGCCTGAATGGTTTCAAAGATGTCCCGGTTGGGCTTCAGATAAAAATCCTCCGCCCGCAGCTTGTCCATCACTTCCTTGATGCACTTCGGGTCGACCATCATCGACCCCAGCACCGCCCGCTCCCCGTCCAGACTGTGGGGCATCTGGCGCATCAGCAAATCCTCGTTCGCCATAAGATTCCCCTTACTTTTCCTCGTAGACGGATACGTAGACGGTGGCGGTGATCTCGTAGCCCAGGCGAGCTTTGACCTGGTAGCTGCCGAAGGACTTGATGGGGTCCTCTAGAACCAGCTTTTGTTTGGGGACCTCGATGCCGTACTGCTTCTGGAGGCCCTCGGAGATTTCCTTTGTTGTCACGGCGCCGAAGAGGCGTCCGCCGGTGCCGGCCTTCGCCGTCAGCTTTACCTGGCACTCTTTCAGCTTTTCCGCCGTCTCCTGGGCCAGGGCCTTCTGGCGCTCCTCCTCGGCCTTCCGGGCCTTCTCTTTCAGGTTCATCGTGTTGATGGCGTCCGCCGTGGCGGGGATGGCGATCTTTCGGGGCAGGAGGTAGTTCCGGGCATAGCCCTCCGACACCTCCACCATCTGGCCCTTCTTCCCGTGGCCCTTTACGTCCTGCTGTAAAATGACTTTCATATCGCAACGTTCCTTTCTGAATAGTTGAAAATATTATCCTGTCGAAATTTTCTGCACCCAAGCAGCGGACTTGTACGCACCTCCGCATTCCTGGCACTCACAAGAAAAGACTGATTTGCCGGAGTCCAGAGGGGCGCTTGCCCCTCTGGTGGGGTCCAGGGGCAAAGCCCCTGGCCGCCGGAGGCATGAGGCGCACCTTAGAGCAGTTCTCTGAAATAGCAATAAGAGAAGAGATATGGTAAGATGGCAGCGGGGTGAGGAAGATGCTGCATAACGAAGCAAGGAATTTGCTGGTAGAAGCGTATGAGAAAACGCACGACGCAAAAGCAGTTGCGT
>JAAVZX010000036.1 GCA_022791875.1 Oscillibacter sp. | reverse complement strand
CCACTTTAAGAAAGCTTCGGGTCCGTTCTCCCGATGCGCTTGATTCTGCTATTCAATTTGCCTTTCGCTGCGTCTCCCCACATGATTGTCTTGCCTGGTTTCGCTACGCTGGTTATTGTTTATTTTGAGAATTGCTCTAATTGCTCTTGTGTAGTCTTTTACCTCACTTAATCGCTCTAATTGCACTAAAAAAATTTTTGTGTTATACTATTGAATAGAGATATAATATATAATATATAAGAAATTTTTGATAAGTACGTGAACAACCCTTAATCATTCTTGTGTAGTCTTTTTCCTCATAGAGCTTTTGTCAAGGGTAAATTTATCTGTAATTGAAGAAAAGAGTTAAAAGTTATTGCATTATTATAAATGATTATAGTTTACTATTTTTAAGAAAGAAAATGATATCCTTAAGAATGGACGTATTCTCAATCAATCGTGCATTTGTGAACAGACCGGAAATATATACCAAATAGATTGGCAGTGATTGGCTTCAAATTTTAAAATGTCTGTGAGGAGTTCGATCAATATTCTGAACATTTTTAGTCTATAACTGATGTAGAACAATGTGGTTCCCCCCAATTCACTCTTGTGTTCCTGCTAGGGTTCAAGCGTTGCGCTCCAATGGATCTATAGGTTATAGGAACACGAAAGCGAATTGGAAATTCCGGAAAAGGTAAAGAGTCTTTCATTATTTTTGAGAGTATGCCCATAGCAGATTCCCGATACCGGAATTGTTTCCGGCACCGGGTTCAATTGGCCGCATAGCCGCGAAAAAGGTCCCGAACGGCGCTGTGCGCTGTTCAGGACCTTTTCATTATCTGCGGTCATGCCAGCAGGTTGGGCAGGAACGTAACCAGAGGCGGAACGAAAATACACAAGGCCATCACCGCAAAGATTGCGATCAGGAAGGGAACCAGCCCCTTAATCGCTTTCAGCACCGGAATCTCCGCGATATTGGACGCAATATACAGCAGATTGCCTACGGGCGGGGTAAGTCCGCCGGCCACCGCCATCATATTGATCACCACGCCGAAATGGACCGTGTCAATCCCCACGGACTTTACCAGCGGCAACATCAGAGGCGTCATGATCAGCATCACGGCGGCGTCGGTCATAAAGCAGCCCAGGAAGAGAATCACCAGCATCAGCAAGAAGAAAACGCCCGTGGGACTGCTGGTTACACTCTGGACGGCGGAGGCCAGCATACTCGGAATCTTTTCAAGAGTCAGCAGCCAGCCGAAAATCTGGGAGGCACCCATGATCATCATGACCATGGCGGTGGTCTGGGCGGCATCGCAGAGGATGTCCGGGAGCTTGCTCAGCTTCAGCTCCCCAGTCACAACGCCCACGATGAAGCCATAGACACAGGCCACGGCACCGGCCTCTGTGGCGGTGCAGATGCCGCCCAGGATGATGACGGGCATCAGCAGCGCGGGAATGGAGTACAGGAAGGAGCGGCCCCGCTCATTCCAGGAAGCCTTCGGCTCCACGGGGAAGCCCCGCTTTTTAGCGATGGCATAGGCGAAAATCATCATGGAAAGCCCCAGCAGGATTCCGGGAATTACGCCGCCCATGAAGAGGCGGCCTACAGAGTCGCCGGAGATGGAAGAATAGATGATAAAGGCGATGCTGGGGGGATGATGGGCCCCATGATGGAGGCCACGGAGGTGACGCCCACGGCGTAGTCCGCGTCGTAGCCCTTCTTCTTCATGGCGGGGATCAGCATTCCGCCGATGGCGGCGCAGGAGGCGGCGGAGGACCCGGACATACTGGCAAAGAGCATGCTGGCCAGGATGGTCACGTGGCCCAGACTGCCGGTGATGTGGCCCACCAGCTTGCTGCTCAGCTCCACAATCCGCTTCGTGATGCCGCCGCCGTTCATCAGGGAGCCCGCCAGCATGAAGAGGGGGATCGCCAGGGTGGTGAAGCTGTCCATGGTGGTCCACATCTTCTGGGCCAGGACCAGGAGGGAGAGGTTGTCGCTGCCCAGCAGATAGGCAATCGTGCCCACTCCGGTGCCAAAGGCGATTGGAACGCCCAGAATCAGCAGACCCAGAAAGAGCAAAATCATGACTGCAACCATTGCTCAACCCTCCTTTTTGTCCGGCGCGTAGGTCACGGTGAAGTCCAGGACCATCATGCGGATGAAGTTGATAATCATCAGAACCGCGCTGACGGGAATCAGCAGGTAGATTTTGCTCATGGGAAGCTGGAGGGCGGGGGAGAGCTGGGTAGCGTTGGCCTGGGAGTAGAGCACGCCGCCGTAAGCCAGGCAAACGCAGAAAAAGATGCACACCAGGTAGGAAAAGGCGCTGAGCAGGCGCACCACGGACTTGGGCAGGTTTTGGGTGAGGATGTCGATGGAGACATGACGGCGGCTCATGATGCACACGGCGGAGGCCAGGAAGCAGCAGACCATGAAGAAAATGCGGCACAGCTCCGAGGCCCAGGGCAGGGAGCTCTTGAAAATGTAACGGTCCAGGACATCCGTGAAGCACAGCAGGGTGAACGCGCAGAAGAGCACGGAAACCAGTGCCTTGAGCGCCAGGTCGTACCATTTGAAGAAAGTCTTCATAGAAACGGGTCCTCCTTGTTTCATAGAGAGTAGAGAAAGAGGGCGCGGCACGCGCCCTCTTCGCTTGGCGCTCAGGCCAGGGACTCAATCAGGTCCAGGGTGCTCTGGCCGCCGTACTCAGAGATGTAGTCCAGTGTCACGTCGTGGAGCTTCTCACGGATGGCTGCGCGCTCCTCGGCGGTGACATGATAGAAGGTGCAGACGCCCTCTTCCAAGGTGGTCATGATGCCCTCCATGATATCGTAATACTCCTCACGGGCCTCAGCGCAGGCTTCCTGGCACGCCTGGTCAAAGACAGCCTTCTGGGCGTCGGTCATGGATTGGTAGCGGGCCTCGTTGATGACGGGGGCGGCGAAGGAAAAGGCGTGGTTGTCCATGAAGACATAGGGGGCCTGCTCATAGAGCTTGTTCGTAGCGTACACGTCCAGCTGCTGCTCCACCACGTCGCAGACGCCGGTGGAAAGGGCGGAGTAGATCTCGCTCATGTCAATGTAGACGGGGTTCGCGCCCAGGGCGGTGAAGGAGTTGACGAACAGGGGCACTTCGGCAATGCGGAGCTTCTTGCCCGCCAGGTCGTCGATGCTCTTCATCTCCGTGGTGGAGAACAGGGCGCGCCAGGAGGCGTAGTACATATCAGGGCAGCGGAGGTTGGCCTGGTCAATGATATCCTGCTTGACGGACTGGCCCAGTTCGCTGTTCCACACCGCGTAGCAGTGGTCCTCGCTCTCGTAGCTGTAGAGCCAGGAGATGGTGCAGAGAGAGGGCGCGGAACTCTCCAAGGCGCCGATGGTGGTGAAGACCATATCAATGGACCCCGCCTTGACGGCCTGGATGGTGTCGGAGAGTCCGCCCAGTTGGGCGTTGGTGTAGACGTCGGCGGTGATATTGCCGTCGGAGAGCTCGCTGAGCTTGTCGGCCAGCTTGTAGGCCACGATGCTGTCGATGGCGTCGTCCGCCGCGCATGTGGCAAGGGTCAGGGTGATGGGGGCGCCGTCGATGTCCGCGCCGCCGGAGGCGCCGGAATCGCTGGAGCCGGAGGAAGCGCCGGAGCTGCCGCTGGAGGAGCCAGAGGAGCCGGACCCGCCGCCGCAGGCGGCCAGGGACAGGATCAGCGCAAGAGCCAGAATCAGGGCAGACAGTCTTTTCTTCATAATTCATTACTCCTTTTCATGTTTGTTTCTTCTCTATCAGGAACCACGCGCCGTGGGTTCGCTGCGTGCTCAGTCGCCGTCGGCGATCATTTTGTGGAAGCTGTCCAGAATGCTCTGGATGTAGGCTTTCCACTCCGCGGAGTCGAGGAAGGGGTTGGGGCCGTTGGGGTTTTCAAGCTGCTTTTGGCGTTTTTCAAAGGTGTGGTTCTGGTTGGGGTGGTTGCCCAGAACGATATCTACCGGGCGGTCCAGCACCTTCAGCAGGCCCGCCTCAAAGGCGGCGCGGCTCTTCTCCATGTCTTCCCCCTCGGCGGCATAGCGCCGGAAGTGCTCGCGGCAGAGAGTGTTCAGGCCCGCGCCTCCGTGCATAGCGGCGGTATAGGTCTTTCCCTGATGCTCCGTATGGAAGAAGATGCTCAGCACACCGGGGCTGTGGCCGGGGGTCAGAACAAACTCCAATGTCGTGTCTCCCAGCGTGAGGGTATCCCCATCCCTGACGGCTATGTCAGGCTCAAAGAGGGAGCTGTAAGGAAACTCCTGGTCGGCGTCGAAGCTGAGGACCGGGTGGTCCCGGAACATGGCGGCGTCGGCCTCGTGAAGGACGGTCTTCGCGCCGGAAAAGCTCTTTACCAGATTTGTCCCGCCGATGTGGTCTACGTGCCCATGGGAGTGGACAATGTAACAGATATCCTCCGGACGGAAGCCCGCATCCCAGATGGACTGGATCAGCAGGGAACGGGTCTGGGGGAAGCCGGTGTCCAGAAGGATCAGGCCGCTTCCGGTGTCGATGATGTGGGAGCTGACCAGGGAATTGCCCACATATGTAATGCGGTCCGTAAGGGGGAAGGGATGCTTCCGGAGCCCGGAGAGGTCCCGGAAGGCCGGGGCGAAGGTAGATGCGTCGACAATGTACTGCAAAGGCTCACATCCTTTCGGCGATATCGGGATTTTGGCGCAGAGAATCGCGATTTCTGTACTGCGCGGCTTCACTGTCTGCATTTTGGCACAAAAAAGGCGGCGTGTAAATTTCTAAAAAATTAGAAAATAGTCCCTTTTTTGGCAAAACCAAAATAGGGACTATTCATCCAAAAAATCATTCATCTCTGTTATGCGAAAAGAGCCGTCCGAAGGAGCGAATGGCGCGCCTTCCGCTTTCAGTCTTGTAATCTTTTGGGGTTTGTGGTAGACTGGTGGAGAGAAAACGAACGAAAATCTGTGTATAATGCCGAAATCCATTTGGCCAGGGGGCACTTTATGAAACGCATTCGATCCCTCACAGATATGAAAAAACGCAGCGCCACGTTCACGCAGCTCACGTGGAGCCTCTTTGCTATGCTGATTCTGGTTACGGTGCTGTGCGGATTGCTGGTGCTGTTCATTCTGGTGGAGCAGAGCACGCGGGAATTTCAGGAGAACCGCCTGCTGGAGGCGGATCAGGCTGTGAGTCAGATTGATAACCGCCTCCTGGAGGTGCGGGACGCTCTCGTCCGCCTCAGCGGGAACAGCATCATCATCTATTCCACCCTGGTTCCCGGCAGCGCAAACCAAACCGCGGACTACAACTGCGCCGCCGCTCTCAACGGATACCTCTCGGACTGCCCTTATATCCGGGATATCTATCTCTATGTCCCCAGGTTTGGAACAGTCTTCTCCGCCAGGTCCGGGGCTGTCGAACTGCCTCTTTCCGGCGCACAGAAAATCCTGGAGCGCCGTGCGGCCCAGCCCACGCCCTACCATAAAGGAGAGCTGACATGGATTTCCCTGGAGCGGGCGGAGGGAAAGGTGTACCTGCTCTGCGCCTTCCTCTACTCTCTGGACCGGCCCGCCGGCATTCTGGCGGCAGAGCTGGTCCAGGACACGTTTTCCTGTTCCTCCGCCGGGCTGGCAGAGGGGTACTATTGCGAACTGCTGCTCTCCGGTGAAGATCGTTTTTTCCGCAGCGGCTCGGAAGATTCCAGCGGGCTGACGGCGGTTTCCCGCCAGTCCGGACAGTTCGGCTACCGGCTGGACTACTATACCGAGACGCCTGCCATCCTGGCTGCTGTCACCCGGGCCGTGCGGTTCGTTCTGCCCCTTTGGCTGCTGCTGGCGGCTTTCGATATGCTGCTGGCCTTTGATGTGGCCCACGCGCTCTACGCGCCTATGGGGAAGCTGGTACACACCATCCAGGAGAAGTGGTCCCTGCCCAGGGAGGACCTGGACAGCGGGGACGCATACCAGTTTGTAACCCGCGTTCTGGAGGACAGCCGGGACCGGGAGCAGGCCCTCTCCGCCGCCATGCGGGACTGCCTGCCCCACATTCTGGAGAGCGTGTGCCAGCGCCTGCTGGAGGGCCGGGATGTGGAAGCCAGTAAGCTCCAGGCCGCTCTGGCGCTGGATTGGCCGGGAAGCGCCCTTCGGGAACGGGGGAGCCTGACGGCGTTTGCCTTCCTACGGCCGGACGGACAGCCTCTGGGAACCATTGAGAGCGAGCTGATTCTCCTGCTTGTGCAGGAGGGGGTGGAACGGCTTCGGAACGGTGAAGAGCTTCTGCCCCTGATCCTGCCCTGGCTGGACCGCTTTGCCCTTCTGGGCGCCTGGGAGGGCGGGCCGTCGGAGCTTCCCGGCGGAGTCCAGGCGCTCCTGGAGGAGATTGCGGAGAAGAACGGCCTGCGCCTGGAATGCAGCAGCCTCTTCCCTCTCCCGCGGCTTCAAGACCTTCGGACGGTGTTCCAGGAGGCGTCCCGGCAGCTTGAACGCCAAATCTACTACCTGCGCCCCGACGGAGGCCGATCAGCCCCGGAGGCGGAAACGGGGGAAACGCCGGTTTCCGGCGCAGTGGAGGCCGTCGTCCGGGAATACCGCAGCCGCGTGGATGCCCTAGAGGCGGAGGCGGCGGTGGAAGCGGTGGAGGGGGGCCTGGGGGAGCTGTTCGGGCTTCCGTCCTCCGCCCGGCGGCAGAGCCTGGCCGCGCTGCACAGTGAGCTGATGGCGTTCCTCATCACCCGGGACGTGGACGTGGGTTCCCTGCGGCAGCGCCCCCTGTCCGGGGCGGCGTCCCTGGAGGACTGCGGCCCATTCCTGGAGGGCCTGCGGACCTTGACGGAGCCTCTGGCCACACAGAAGCTCCACGCCGCCGTACTCCGGATGCAGGAGCTGGTTCAGGAGTGCTACACAGACAGTACACTGTCCCTGGGCTGGGTGGCGGACCGTTTGAATATGAACCAGTCCTACCTCAGCGCCCTCTTCACCCGGGAGCGGGGCGAGGGCTTCCTCGATTACCTCAACGACTACCGGGTGAAGAAGGCGAAGGATCTGCTGGAGTGTACGGACACGCTGGTGAAGGAGGTAGGGTTCAAGGTGGGGTTCAGCTCTGCCCAGAGCTTCAACCGGGTCTTCAAGCGTTACACCGGCATGACGCCGGGGCAGTACCAGCGTGCCTGCGGAAAGGGGATGTGAGGAATGGGCAAGCGCTATACGCTACTGGGGATGATCGCCGTTCTGGTGCTTCTGATGGGGGCGGTGTTGCTTTGGAGCATGAGGGAACGGCCCGTGCCGGCGGTCCAGGCCGCCCCGCTGGCGGAGTCTGAGGCGGATGATCCGCCTACAGTGCTGAAGCTGTTCTCGCCCTATTCCTCCGGCTCTTTTCCCTCCCACGTGCTGAAAGTATTCTGCGACAGTGTGTACAGCATGTCGGACAACGCCTTGGCCGTCCAGCTTTATGAGGGAGGGGCCTTCCGGGAGGAGCGGAACAACCTCCAGGCCCTGGAGAGCGGCACTCTGGAGATGTGCGCGGTATCCTGCGACTGCCTTCCCCAGCTTCTGCCGGAGGCCGCACCGTTGTTCACCATGTTCCGCTGTTCCTCCCGTGAGGAGGCGATGGCGCTTCTTGAGGGCGGGGAGGCGCAGGAGCTGTACCGCCAAATGGAGGATATGGGCATCCTGCGCCTGGGCAGCTTCTGGAACGGCTTCCGCTGGCTGTGGACCACGGAGCCGGTTTCCAGCGCAGAGGATTTCAGCGCCCTGCGCCTGGGGATTCCGGATGTTCGGATGCTGCAAAGCGGCTTTCAGAACCTGACGGACACTCTGGTCGTCACCAACGGCGGAAGCCTCTCCCTGAGCCTCCAGTCCGGTTCCATCAACGCCTGTGAGCAGGATCTGACAGAGGTGACGCAGCAGGGGATCAGCCCCAGACTGTGTCAAAAGACAACAGTCTGGGGAGCCCCCAACCCCCGACTTTTATGCTCACGCAAAAAATATCCGGCATTGCTGCCGGAGCTACGCCCTCGCGGACTAAAAAATAACAGCCCTCATCCCAAGGCTGCCAT
>JAAVZX010000035.1 GCA_022791875.1 Oscillibacter sp. | reverse complement strand
TAGCATATTGTCAATTAAATTGAAAAGGTTTGTTTATATGCACATTAAACAGCTGATTTCCTTCGTAACAGTAGCCCGGAACAAGAACATGGCCCAGACAGCTCTGGCGCTCAATTACTCCCATTCCACTATTTTCGGCCATTTGGAAGCCCTGGAAAAGGAATATAATACCAAACTTTACTACCGTACCTCCCACGGCATCGAGCTCACCCCAAAGGGCAGAATCCTCCTGGAGTACGCAAAAAAATTCGTCGAACTCTACGACGAGTCCTGCACCGCCCTCTCGGAGATCAAGCAGACCATCCTCCGGGTGGGGGCCAGCGAGTCCGGGGACGTGTGCTTCATGCACGAGATCCTCCGGGGCTACCTGGAAACCGCTCCCACCGTGGAGATCGAGTACGTGAAAATGACCACCGACGTCTCCGTGTCCAAGCTCATTGCCGGGACCTGCGACGTGGCGGTCATCTGTGAATTCAACTTCTCCCCCGAGGACCTGTACGCCCGCTACCTGGGCACCCTGCCCTTGGTGTTCGTCACCTCCCCGGCATACCTGAAAACCTTGCAGGACCAGGGCGCTTCCTTCCGCCCCACCCTCCTGGGCACGATGAAAATGCCTGTGGCCGTGCAGATGATGGACTCCGTTGGGCTGGAATTTGACGCCTGCTTCTCCGCCCTGTCCAACATCGGCGATCTGGATACCATCCGGCAGCTGCTGTACTTCAACCGGGGCGTGGCGATGCTTCCGAAGATGTTCGTAGCCCGGGATCTGGAGGAGGGGACGCTGATCCAGCTCCCCCATATGCGGCAGGAGCCGTCCCTGGACGCCTTTATGGTCACGCCCTCCCGGCACCGGATCGGCCCCCATACGAAGGGCCTGATCGACCTGGCATTCCGCTGGTATAATCCCAATTTCCTCCAATCCGGCAACACGCTCAAGCCCCACATAGGGATGTGACGCAGGAGGGAACAGTCTGCGAAATCCCCCTAAATTTTGGTAAATTATGCGAAAAAAGCGAGGGAAGTCCCAAACGGACTTTCCTCACTTTTTACCTCGTTTTGTCCTCTGTTCATTTCCATATTATTGGAAGTTGATGGGATTTTAGTGCCTGAAACGGCGTTTTTTCGGATCTTCAGAGAAGACTGTGCCTGACGGCGAATTCGGGAAATCCGAGAACACCCCTCTGAAAACAGGGGGGTTATTTCTCGCTCCACTGCTCCTGATTCTCGCTGGACCAGACGACCCGGTTGCGGCCTGTGCGCTTGGCGTCGTAGAGCATGGCGTCGGCAATTTTCAGGTAGGTGTCGTAGCGGTCCGTGACCTTGGGGATCAGGGTGACGCCGCCGATGCTGATGGTGACCCAGGGGCTGACGGGGGAGTTGTGCTGGATGTGCAGGTCCTCCACCGCCTGGCGGATGGTCTTCATGAACTCGTAGGCGGAGCGGCCGTCGCTGCCCATGAAGATGGCGACGAATTCCTCGCCGCCGTAGCGGGCGAAGAGGTCCGTGGCGCGGCGGAAGTGGGAGGCGGCCGTTTTGGCCACGGCGGAAATCACCTTGTCTCCGGCGGGGTGTCCGAAGGTGTCGTTGTAGAGCTTGAACTTGTCGATATCAAACATGCAGATGGAGAAGGGGAGTCCGAAGCGGACCGCCTCCTGCCATTTGGCGCTGCTCTCCTCGTCGTAGCGGCGGCGGTTGGCGACGCCTGTGAGCTCGTCGATCATAGCCTGTTTTCTGAACTGGGTCTGGTAGTGGTAGAGCTGGATGTGGGTATTGACACGGGCCTTGATGATCACGGGGCTGAAGGGCTTCGCCACATAGTCCACGGCGCCCAGGAGGAGGCCCCGCTCCTCGTACTGGATGTCGGCCAGGCTGGTGAGAAGGATGACGGGGATGTGGGCGGTCTGGTCGGTGTTTTTCAGCTCCCGCATGAGGGTGAAGCCGTCCATGTTGGGCATGATGACATCCAGGAGAATGAGGGAGAAGTTCCCCTCCTTTGCCAGCCGCAGGCCGTCGGTGGCCGTCTGGCAGGTGGTGACGTCGTAGTCGTCCCGGAGGATGGAGCAGAGAAACTCCCCCTGAACGGCACTGTCGTCAATCACTAATATCTTATCCATAATTTCCCTTTTCCTTTAATAAGCAGTAGTTAAGCCATGAAACGGTCTGAAATGGGTGCCGATTGGGGGGCCTGCCGGGGGATTGTGGTGCCTGCCAAGGGCGGGCGCAGAGGCCCGCCCCTACGGGGATGTGTGGCGGGGAGGATTTGCCATGTTGTAAAAGCACCCCATCAGGACTGGCGGTTAACATAGACGCCCCCCCCAACAATTCCCGCGGGGAAACAACGTTTTCCCGCAGATAAAGTTTAGGGTCCAGGGGCAAAGCCCCTGGACGCCGGAGGCCCCCAGTCCCCCGCGGGGCGTCACCCCCGTCTCCGGCTCCCGCTGATATCCTGCGCGACGTAGACGGCGGTTTTAGGCATATCGTCGGGTCCGGTACGGGCAAGGATAGCGGTGGCGCGGACCCAGGAGGTTTCGCCGGATTCGCCCAGGAGGGGGTCCGGCAGTTTCCGGTATTCCACGGCCACGCAGGGGGTCCACCAGCGGAGGGCCTGGCGGAGGTTTTCGACATTCATGACTTTCAGGTATTCGGCCCGGTCGTCGGGGTGGATGAAGTGATTGGCGTAGATTTGGAGGGCGGAGGTGCAGTTGACCTCCTCGCCCAGGAGATCGGAGATGCGGCGGAGCTGGGTGACGGCGCGGAAGGTGTCGTGTTCCAGGTCCATGTAGTAGGTGGAGAAGAAGAGGCTGCTGAGGCTGCTGATGATGTGGGAGCGGTCCTCCAGGGCCTGGAGGCTGGTCTGCTCCTGCTTTTTCTCACGGGTGATGTCCTGGCCCAGGATGTAGACCATGGACTGGCCGCGGCGGGGCGAGTAGATGATGCGGAGCTCGATCCAGCACGGCCGCTCCCCCCGGAGGCGGTACTGGCAGACTTCCTCATAGTATTCGTCGGTAATAGAGGCGGCGGTTTCCCGCAGGTGGCTGAGGGAGAGGAGGGACCAGTAATGGTCCGCATCCTCGGGGCAGACGAAGCGGCCCAGAGCGTTTTGGATAAAGGCGTTGTAGTCGCCGGTGAGAGTGTTTTCGGGACCGAAGGGCTTGCTGAGGTCGATGCGCTCGCAGGCGCCGGATTCCAGATCCACGGTGTTCAGGATCTTGAAGCGGGTACGGAGGATGGTGGACATCTGCATATCCCGCTTGCTGCGGGCCAGCTCCTGGCGCATCCGATCGTCCACATCCTGGAGGGCGAGGATCGTGTAATGCTTGGAGCCGTCGGAGCCGCGGTTGAGGTAGGCGGTGACGGATATGTAGCGGTAGTCCCCGCCGCTGCTCCACTGGCAGAGGAGCTCCGTTTTCTGCTGTCCCTCGTCCTGGAGGCGGCGCAGGCCCTCCAGAGAGAAGCGGCACTGGAATTCGTCCAGGTAAGCCTCGTGGAGCCGGTGCTCGATTTGGGCGGACATGAGGGCGTCCCAGGGCTCGGGGTCCCGTCCCTCCTGCATCTGGCCGTCAATGCGGATCGGGTCGGCGGCGCCGGACTGGAGGTCGATGGTGTAGATATAGGCGTTGGGCTCGCCGAGGCTGCGGATCAGCTCCTGGGCGCGGATGGTAAGCCCTTCCCGCTCCAGACCCTCCCGGAGAACGTCATGGACGTCCTTGACGCAGAGGATGGCGGATTTGCCGCCGTTGGTGGTGTCGGGAAAGAGCTCCATCAGGTTCCAGCGGTACTTCTCGCCGGTCATGCGGCGGTAGGTGATGGTGAGGGCCTCCTGACCCGGCGGGGGCGGGGTGCGCATGTGCTCCAGGCTGGTGAAGGCGGTGAAGCGGCCGGCGTCCTCGGGGTGGATGGCGCCGCTGGCGGCGAAGGCGGCCAGCTGCCGGGAGAGGGAGCCGCGTCCGGGCTGCCAGCCCTCAGGGTCGGATTTGAGGACCTTGCAGCGGTCGCGGCTGAGGTCGGCGTAGAGGATTTTGCGGTAGGCATAGCCGGTGCTCTCCCGGCGGGGGATGACGGTGACGACGAAAGCGGGGATGCCGCCGTCCCAGGTGATACGGGAGGCTGTGAGGTCGACGATGCCGCCGTAGGCGGCGTTGTAGCTGACGGTGCGGTTCTGAGGGCGGCTCCCGATGGCGGTGAGGGGGCAGCAGTCGCAGGAGCCGGACCAGACCTGGTGGCAGGGGATGCCGGGGGACGCCTGGGGGGAGACGTCCCGGGCGTGCTTGTTGACGTAGAGAAGGGCGCGGTCGGTTTCCTGGATGACGTAGACGCCGGCGTCGGGCATGGCGTCGAGAATGGTTTGAAAATCCTTGATCTCCAAAGTTCTTCCTCCAGACGGGCCGCCGGGAAAATGGCCGTGCGGCGGTTTCAAGTTTTATGCACTGTAATTATAGCACAAAGGAATTGAAGAATCAATCCATGTAACGGAACAAATGGAAGGAATCTGTACGGAAAAAAGGGAAAAGCGGGCACATTGCGGGAAGCTGTGGGGTATGAATTCAACCGAGAGAGGCGGAGCGCGGGGCTGCGATCAAAGGAACGCCGTGCGCGCACTCAGCTTCCCATCCTTGATGCCGGCGACGCCGTAGGTAGGGTGGAAGGAACTGATGCTGCCGGGGTTGAGGAACAGGGTTTTGCCGTGCATATCCACGAGGGGCTTGTGGGTGTGGCCGAAGAGGAAGAGGTCCAGGTCCTGTTCCTCCGCCGTCAGAGCCGCTTTGAGCAGGGACTGCTTGACGCCGTAGGTGTGGCCGTGGCACAGGAGGATGCGCTTTTCCTGTACGGTGAGTAATAATTCCTTGGGTTCCGACACGCTGTAATCGCAGTTGCCGGGGACCTGGAAGAGGGGAATGTCCGGATAGCGGTCCTGGAGGCGCATGGCGTCGCGCCAGCCGTCGCCCAGGTGCATGATTATATCGGGAGATTCCTTCTCCACGGCCTCCACCATCGGGCCTACGCTGCCGTGGGAGTCGGATACAACCAGAATCTTCATGGGACCTCCTGAAATCGTGTTGAATTGATAATGGATAATTGATAATGGATAATGTACAGGGGTGGGTCAGCGGGGCTTGCGGCGGAGGGCGGCGGTGAGGCAGGACAGGAGGAACAGGGCCAGATTGGCCGCTACCACCGTGGCCCCCACGGGGGTGGAGCAGGCGAAGGAAACCGTCAGCCCCGCGCAGAAGCACAGGACCGACGTGACCCCCGCGCAGAGGACCACGCCGCGGAAGCTCCTGAACAGGCGCATGGCCGTCAGGGCGGGGAAAATGACCAGGGAGGAAATCAGCATCGCGCCCATCATGCGCATCCCCAGGACGATGGTCAGGGCCGTCAGGATGGCCAGGAGGCCGTTGTACCAGTCGGCGTGGAGGCCCGTGGCGCGGGAGAAGTTCTCGTCAAAGGTGACAGCGAAGAGCTTGTGGTAGTAGAGAATGAAGAGGGCCAGGACCGAGACGCAGAGCGCCACCGACAGGCCCACGTCCGCCTTCGACATCGCCAGGACGCTGCCAAACATGTAGTTGTCCACGTCCGTGGTCATGCCGGAGGTGCGGGAAATCACCAGGACCCCCAGGGCCAACGCCGAGGCGCTGGCCGCAGCAATGGCGGCGTCGCTGTTCCAGCGGGGATTGTCCGCCACCCGGAGCAGCAGGAACGCCGCCAGGATGACCACAGGAATGGAGAAGTACAGCGGCGTCACACCCAAGGCAACTGCTACCGCTAAGGCCCCGAAGGAGACGTGGGAGAGGCCGTCGCCGATCATGGAGTAGCGTTTCAGGACCAGGGGCACCCCCAGCAGGGCCGCGCAGAGGCTGACCAGGACCCCCGCCGCCAGGGCCCGCTGGATGAAGGGAAAGGAGAACATCTCGAGCAGGCTCATTCCGCCGCCTCCTGAAAACGCCGCCCCAGAGGGGAGGCGAGATATTCCGCCGGAGTACCCAGAAAGTGCCGGGTCCGGCCAATGTGCAGGACCTTTCCCGCGCCCTGGAGGGCGGGGCGGAGGTCGTGTGTGACCATGACGACGGCCATGCCCTCCCTGCGGTTCAGATAGCGGAGGGTCTTGTACAGGTCCTGGGCGGCGGCGGGGTCCAGGCCCGTGATGGGTTCGTCCAGAATCAGCAGCCGCCTTGCGGCGCAGAGGGCCCGGGCCAGAAGAACCCGCTGCTGCTGCCCGCCGGAGAGGTCCCGGTAGCTCTGGTCCTTCAGCTCCAGAACGCCCAGCTTTCCCAGGTTCATCAGGGCCTCGGACTTCTGGGAGGAGGAGTAGAAAAAGCGGAAGCCCTTGCGGTTCAGGCACCCGGAGAGAACGACCTCCAGGACGGTGGCGGGGAAGTCCTTCTGGGCCCGGGTCTGCTGGGGGAGGTAGCCAATCGCGCCGCACTCCAGCTCCGGCGCACGGCGGATCTCCCCGGACTGGGGCCGTAGAAGCCCCAGGAGGCCCCGGAGAAGGGTGGACTTTCCGGAGCCGTTGTCGCCGACGATGCAGAGGTAGTCGCCCTCCTGGATGGTGAGGTCCAGGTGGGTGAGGACGCTCTGGCCCTCGTAGCCCAGGGAGACGTCACGGCAGACGATGAGTTCATGCAGGTTCATGGGCGGGGTCCTCCTTTTTTCCGCAGAGGCGGCAGCGGCCTGTGAGGACGGTCTGGCGTTCGTCGACGCGGAAGCCCTGTTCGGAGCCGAGGCGGCGGCAAAGGTCCTGGAACTGGGGGGAATCGAGGTGTTCCATGCGTCCGCAGTTCTCGCAGCGGAGAAGGAGGCAGCCCTGACCGGATTGGTGGGTGCAGGTCTGGTAGAGGGCCCCGGATTCGGTGGAGACCTTGTGAATGCGCCCGGCCTCGGCCAGCCGGTCCAATTGGCGGTAGACGGTGGCGAGGCTGACGGGAAAGCCGTCGTGGTGCAGCTCGTCGGACAGCTCCTGGGCGGTGACAGGGGAGGACCCGCGCTCTTTCAGGCGCTGCAAAATCGCAAGCTGCTGTTTTGTACTGTAAGCCATAGATGCAGCCTCCTTTCAGGCAGGAACTGAGAATGATAATCATTCGCATATTACAACAACGGGCAGAGAATGTCAAGAGAAGAAACCGCCAAAGTTCCCCACCAGAGCAATAAGAGAACGCTGATCTGGCGGGGTCCAGGCCGGAAGCCCGGCTGGCAGGGAAACCGTTTCCCCTGGCAGGAGTCCAGAGGCAGAGCCTCTCGTGGGGTTTGGGGCAAAGCCCCAAGCGATTACCTCCGCGCCATCAAACGTTTCATCCCGGCTTCGAGGCCGTCGGCGGAAAGCGTGTACATGGGGAAGAGCTGGGCGAGTTCGTAGTGGGTCTGGGTCCAGTAGGTGGGGCGGGTGGGGGTGGGTTCGGGGTTGAGCCAAATGAGGTAGGGGTAGTGGTTTTGCAGGAGTTGGAGCTGTTGGAGGCCGGAGGGGCCATAGGTGCCGCGGGACCAGTCGTAGTGGGGTTCCTGGAGCTCGTAGGGGTTCATGGCGGCGTCGCCGACGAGGATGACCTTGTAGCTGCTGTCGTAGTTTTGCAGGAGCCATTCGGTGGGGACGGAGTCGCCCCAGAGACGGGGGGACTCGTAGAGCTGATCATAGACGCAGTTGTGGAAATAGTAGGTGTGAAGCTCCTTGAAATGGTTGGATTTCGTGGCGGCCTGGAAGAGCTGGCTACACAGTCCGGCGTAATACTCCATGGAGCCGCCGGAGTCCATGAGGAGCAGGACCTTGACCGTGTTGCGGCGGGGGTTTTTGTAGCGGACGCGGAGGGTTCCGGCGTTGTCGCAGGTGTCGCGGACGGTGCCGTCCACGTCCAGCTCCTTGTCGGTGCTGTCGGCCTGGACGGAGAGCTGGCGGAGGGTGCGGAAGGCGATCTGGAACTGGCGGGTGTCCAGGGTGTTGTCCTTGCGGAAGTCCCGGAATTTCCGCTCGCCCGCCACCAGCATGGCGGAGCGGTGCTGGCTGCGGCCTCCGACGCGGATGCCGTTGGGGTGCCAGCCGTTGTTGCCGAAGGGGGAGCGGCCCTGGGTGCCCACCCAGTAGCTGCCGCCGTTGTGTTCCTCGGTCTGCTCTTCCAGGCGTTCCTGGAGCATTTTCAAGAGCTCTTCCAGAGTTTCATCGGGGAAGCCCTGGGTGCGTAACTGCTCAATGGTGCGGGCAAGGTCCTCCGCCGGGTGGTTCAGCCAGTCCAAAAGTTCGTCCGGAAGCTCCCCCTTCCAGGGGACGCCCTGAAAAAATTCCAGAAAGACCTGGTCAAAGCGGTCGTATTCCGTCTCGTTCTTGACGACGAGGCAGCGGCAGAGGTGGTAAAAGCCCGTGAGGCTGGAGCGGTGGAGGCCCTTCGCCATGCCCTCCAGGAGGGTGATCCACTCGTTCAGGGAGACATCCAGCCCCCGGCTCCGCAAGAGGTAAAAAAACGCTGCAAACATGGCCCCCGCCTCACCGCCTGTTCCGCGCCAGGGTGCGGAGGTCCTTGTCCTTTTTCAGCAGCACCCCCGCGAAGGGGATGTCCCGCGTGATGCAGTCCGGGTCCACGCCTCCGGCGATGAGGGCCCGCAGCCAGTCCACCAGCTCGGAGGTGCTTGGCTTCTTCTCGATGTCCCGGAGCTGGCGGACCCAGTAGAAGGCCGCTAAGGTCTGGCGGACCAGGTTCCGCTCCAGGTCCCCAAAGTGGACGCGGAGAATTTGCTCCATCTGGGGCTGATCGGGGAACTCGATGTAGTGGAAGACGCAGCGGCGGAGGAAGGCGTCGGGGAGCTCCTTCTCGGCGTTGGAGGTGATGATCACAATGGGGCGCTGTTGGGCTTTGATGGTCTCCCGGGTCTCGGGGATGTAGAACTCCATCTGATCCAGCTCCCAGAGCAGGTCGTTGGGGAATTCCAGGTCGGCCTTGTCGATCTCGTCGATGAGCAGCACCACCTGCTCCGGGGACTGAAAAGCCTCCCCCAGCTTTCCCAGCTTGATGTAGCTGGCGATATCGTCCACGCCGTGCCCGCCGAACTGGCTGTCGTAAAGGCGCTGAACCACGTCGTAGACGTACAGCCCGTCCTGGGCCTTGGTGGTGGACTTCACGTTCCAGATGATCAGGCGCTTCTGGAGGGCGTCGGCCACGGCCTGGGCCAGCATGGTCTTGCCGGTGCCGGGCTCGCCTTTGATCAGGAGGGGCTTTTGCAGGGTGACGGCGATGTTCACGGTGGACATGAGCTCGCTGGACGCCACGTATTGGTCGCTTCCGGTGAATTTCTGGGTCATGACGGGGCCTCACTTTCCATGTATGGACTTTCCGCCGGGGCGGAAGATTTTTTCTCCAAGCATTTAATATATATTCTCCAGCGGGAAAAGTCAAATATTCCAGTGGGAAAACTTTACCGCCCTCCCAGACGCGAAAAAACGGGACGGACCCGCAGGTCCGCCCCGATCAGGCTTCCGTATGGTCAGGCTCACAGGTCCCGGAAAAGGGCCGCGCTGGGTTCCAGGTATCCCAGTCCGCCTGTGAGGGCGCGGAGGTTTTTTACACCCGTGCGCTTCTTGCCCATGGACGCGCCTTTCAGCTTGTCCAGGCCCCCGGCGGGGGTCTCTTTGAACTCCAGGACGCCCTTTTCCCGCGCCAGGTCCAGCAGCCGCTGGCCCTTCTCGGAGCGGACGATCACCTGGTTCCAGCCCTTGTCCACGTCCCAGCCGTCGGCGCTTCTGGCCCCGCCCACGGAGAGGTCCGCGAACTCGGCGGTCATGTCGGTGCAGTACCAGCAGCCGGAGCGGACCAGAGGCGTCACCTCGTCCAGATTCACGGAGGTGGTTTTGCCATCTTCACTCAGATCCAGGGAGTGGTACTTGCTGGGGGGAATGTCCATGTGGGCGATGCGGGCGGGGTCTTTGGTGTGCCGTGCGGCGAGATCGTTCAGGCCGTCCCAGTCCAGGCCCCAGCCGCAGAAGAGGCCCATTACAAGGCCGATGTTGTCTACATGGTTGTCGTTCTCCGCCAGGGGCTTGGCCATCATCTTGTAGACCGCCAGCGTCTTACAGGGCGTGCCCACCACGCCGATGCTGTGATACCGGTTTTCCTGGAGGGCGCGGTTCAGCACCGCCAGGGTGGGGGGCACCTGGAAGCTGCTCCCGGAGCAGGCGCGCACTTCCTCCGGCGTGACGGCCAGAACGCCCTCGGGGTTCAGCCCGCCCTGGGAGCGGGTGAGGACGGCGGCGTCGATGAGCCCCTCCCGGAGGGCCAGCTCCGTCAGGGCGGTCATGGTGCCGCCGTGCTGGGCCCGCCCGCGGACGGCGGGATCGGCGGCGCGGGTGAGGTACAGGCCCCGGAAGGGGCCGAGCTCCGGCAGGATGGTGTCAGGGTCGAAGAAGCGGCGGCGCAGGGCGTCCAGATCCGTGGGCATCCGGGGGCAGAACTGCTGGCAGCGGCCGTCCAGGCGCTCGCAGTCGAAGAAGCAGACCGTCCGCCCGTTGGCGCTGCCCCAGTAGGGGCACAGCCCCTGGCACGCGCCGCAGCCGGTGCAGAGCCCGGGACGGATCACCTGGGTATCCAGGGCAATGGTACTAAGCATGTTCACACCCTCCTTACACCAGAACCGCCGGATAGCGGAAGATTTGCAGGTCCATCTCAGAGGCATTCGCCGGAATGTAGTCCCCCAGGCTGTGCTTCATGCCGCACAAGTGCTCCTGGTAGAGGTAGCGGTAGCCGGGCTTCTGGGGCTCGATGAATTGCTCCTGATACAGCAGGGCCGTCAGGGCGGAGAAGCGGGTGTCCCGGGGCAGGGAGAGGGTGAGGCTTTCCGGCTTGCCGGGGAGGCGGAAGCGCACCTGAATCATGTCGCTCATACCCGCGCCCCCTTTCCCGCGGCCTCGCAGCCCATGGCGAACGCCTTCTGGTTCAGCTCCAGCACCGCGCCCTTGAAGCGCTGTGTGAGAATCCGGGCCAGGTCGTCCCGGCTCAGAGGCGCGCCGGGGAGCTGGCTGAACGCGCCCAGCAGGGCGATATTGGCGGCTTTGGAGTCCCCCGCCTCCATGGCGATATCGGCGGCGGGAATGGCCCAGGCCATGGCGGAGAGGGCCTCCAGCTCCGCCGTGATGGCGTCCATGCCGGGGTAGGTCAGGCTGCCCTGGAGGACGCCCAGGGGGTATACGGGCCGGGGGTCGTAGACGATGGTGGTGTTGGGCCCCGCGTACTTGCGGGCGATCCGCAGCGTCTCCAGCGGCTCAAAGCCCACGATCATGTGGGCCTCTCCGGAGGGGATCAGCACGCTCAGGGCCTTTTCCGCCGACACCCGGACGTGGCTCATCACGGACCCGCCCCGCTGAGAGGCACCGTAGGTCTCCCCCACGGCCACGTGGTAGCCCCGTTCCGTCATGGCGCTGCCTAGAACCTCCGCGGCCAGTACGTTTCCCTGCCCGCCGATGCCGCAGACGACAATATTCAAAGGATCATAGCTCAGCTTTTTTACCGCGCTCACGCGTCCTCACCGCCTTCCACTTGGATGGCCCCGCCGGGGCAGAGCTTCGCGCACACGCCGCACCCCACGCAGGTCACGGGGTCGATCATGGCCTTGTTGTTCTTGTAATCCCAGGTGTTTCCCGGACAGCCCCAGACCCGGCTGCAATATTTATCGCACCCGCATCCGTCGCCGATGCACTTGGACTGGTCCACGTACACCCGCACGGGCCGCTTCTTCTCCTTGGCTTTCAGCGTGGCGCAGGGCTGGCGCATAATCAGCACATTCATGCCCGGCTGCTGGAGCATCCGCCGCAGGGTCTTCTCCGCGTTTTCCACGTCGAAGGGGTCCGCGATCTCCACGGCGCAGCCCACGGCCTCCAGGATTTTCGGGATGTCCATGGGCTTCGCGTGCCGCCCCATGGCGGTCAGCCCGGTGCCCGGATGGGGCTGGAAGCCCGTCATGGCCGTGGCGGAGTTGTCTAGGACGATCAGGAGCATGTTGGCGCTGTGGTACGTGGCGTTCACCAGGCCGGGGAGGATGGTGTGGAAGAAGGTGGAGTCGCCGCACATGGTGACGACCTTCTGGTCCAGCCCGTAGTTGGTGAGCTGCCCCAGGCCCTCGGCCACGTTGACGCCGGAGCCCATGCAGTTGCACACCTGGAAGCCGTACTGCCCCGCGGACTGCCCCGCCATGAAGTAGCACCCGATGTCGCCCACGACGACGCCGGGGTTCTTCTCCTGGCGCAGGGCGCGCTTGAGCAGGAAGAAGGTGGCCCGGTGGGGACAGCCCGCGCAGAACGTCATCTCCCGCTCGGGAAGCTCCGTGTCGAAGACGGGGCGGGGCCGCTCAGGCAGGGACGCGCCCGTGAGGGCGGAGACGGCGGCGGTGACGCTGTCGGGGTCCAGCTCTCCGGTAGGCGTGCGCCCTCCGGCGCGGTTGAGGAACTCCACGGAGAGGCGGTGCTTCCCCGCCAGGGCCTTCAATCCCTGCTCCAGGAAGGGGTCTACCTCCTCCAGAATCAGCACCTTTTCCGCGTGGGATATGTACTTGAGAAGCAGGTCCTCCGGCAGGGGCCAGAGGGTCCCTAGGCTCAGGAGGCCCGTCCGCTCCGCTACGCCCAGCCGGTCCACGGCCTCCTGGGCGTAGAGGCACCCGGTGCCTCCGGCGACGATCAGCTCTTTGGGCTGTTCGGGACCCTGGTAGTGGTTCCAGGGCGCGGCCTCGAAGTCCCGGCGGGCGGCCTCCAGCTTTTCCAGGGCGTCGGCGTGGGTATAGCACACGCAGACCATCCGGTCCCACTCGTGAACCCGCTCCAGGGCGTGGGGCTTTTCCGGCAGGGGCCCGAGGACCACATTGCCCCGCCCGTGGCAGACGCGGGTAGTGAGCCGGATAATGACGACCTGCCCCACCCGCTCGGACAGCTCAAAGGCGTAGGGCACCATGTCCTTGGCCTCCTGCATGTTGGTGGGCTCCAGGAGGGGGACGGCGGCGGAAATCGCCTGCCAGCGGGAGTCGAATTCGTTGGTGCTGGAGTGGGCGCTGGGGTCGTCGGAGGTGACGATCACGAGTCCGCCCTTGACGCCGTGCTGGCCTCCGCAGTGGAGGGCGTCGGCGGTGCAGAGGAGGCCGTTCTGTTTGACGATGCAGAGGGCGCGTCCGTTGGCGAAGGTGGCGCCGAAGCAGGCTTGGAGCGCGCAGACCTCGTTGGCGGACCACTCGGCGTAGAAATTGCGTTCATCGGCGATTTTGCCGAGCATCCCGAGGATTTGGGAGGAAGGGGAGCCGGGGTAAGAGGCGGCGAAATTGATACCGGCCTCGACGGCCCCGCGGACGATGGCCTCATTGCCCTGCATCAGGCAGACCTGTCCGGGAGCGTTGGCAGTCATAGTCCATTCCATGGAGAAGAAGTCACCCTCTCTGAAAGAAGATTTTTCTGCGAACAGAAATAAAAAGGGATATAAAGGTATTGTAGCATCTTATACAAAAATTACAAGTGGCAAGAATCACGATTCCGGGAAAAACATCAAAAGAAGCAGGCAGAAAAAGTAAAGCCTGATCTGCCAGGGTCCAGGGAGGCGCGCGCCTCCCTAGTGGGAGTCCAGAGGGCAAAGCCCTCTGGCCGCCGGAGGCGGCAGCCCCCGTCCCCCGCAGGAAAAAAAGGCTTGCAATTCCCAGAGCACTGTGTTATAAATAGGAGTAATCTGCGATGAACGGGAAAATAACGAGTAAACGCCCCCCAGAGAAGACGGATCAAAGGCTGGAAGTCCGTCCGCGGCGTGTCGTTTAGTTCGCCCGGGAGCCGCCGCGGAGACGCGGACGGAAGCCCACCGTTACCGGGGCAGCGAGTGCGTGCTGTACGGCGCGAATTTGGGTGGTACCGCGGAGGGAGCGTTGATGCCTTTCGTCCCATATGGTGGGGCGGGGGGTTTTGTTTTTTGTGCCTCCGGCGGGCGGGGGGGCCTCCGGCGGCCAGAGGGCTTTGCCCTCTGGACTCCCACCAGGGAGGCACGCGCTGCCAGCGGGGCTTCCCGCCTCCCTGGACACTGGCAGATCACTCCGTTTTTGTTGGCCTTTGCGCCTGTTTCGGATTTGCTTTTTTGAAGGAGATTCTATGAGACGTCACGTTAAATTTTTCATTCTTATCTTTGCTGCTTTGCTTGCGGTCAGCGGGGTCCTCGTCTACGGGGAACTCTGTGGGGACCCTGCGCCGGCGCCTGCCGGTGGGTCGCGTCTGCCCATTCTGATGTACCACCACGTCGTCCCCGACGGCGAGGACTGCAACGATATGACCGTTTCCGCCAGCCGCCTGGAAACCGACCTGCAATGGCTCTCCGAACACGGCTACCACACCGTCCTCCCCAGCGAATTAGCCGCCGGAATCCCTCTGCCCGCCAACCCCGTCATGATCACCTTCGACGACGGCTACCGCAGCAACTACGAGCTGGCCTACCCCCTCTTCCAGAAGTACCAGGCCAAGGCCGTCATCTCCGTCATCGTCTACCTCCCCGACTGCTGGGCCGAATCGAGTCTGAGCTGGGACATGTGCCGGGAAATGGCGGCGTCGGGCCTGGTGGAAATCGGGTCCCACACCTTCCAGTGCCACAACATGGACGAGCGTTACGGCTGCTTTACCCCCGACAGAGCCAACGGCGTGGAGCGCAAGCCCGGCGAGTCCGACGCGGACTTCCAGACCCGCGTCCTGGACGACATCCAGAAGAGCTATGACCGCATCACCGAGGAAGTGGCCGCGCCCACATTCTTCGCCTACCCCTTCGGACGCACGGACCCGGACGCCGACGCGCTGATCCAGACGCTGTTTCCCGTCACCGTGGTCACCAGCCTGAAACCCGTTTCGGCGGACCTCTCCGGCGGGCTGTACGCCCTGCCCCGCATCACCGTCTCCATGGACGAGAGCTTGAGCCGCCTGCTGAAAAAAGCGGGTTGAAGATAGAATTGAAATACCCAAGAAAAGGAGTTAAGCGCATATGAAAGAACAACTGGAAGCCATACGGAAAGGGGCGCTGGAGGCCATCGGCGGCGCCCAGGACACCGCGGGCCTGGAAAGCCTGCGGGTGAAGTACCTGGGCAAGAAGGGCGAGCTGACCGCCGTGCTCAAGCAGATGGGGGGCCTGTCGGCTGAGCTGCGTCCGGTGATCGGGCAGCTGGCCAACGAGGTCCGCGCCAGCGTGGAGAAGGCCATCGAGGCCCAGTCTGCCGTTGTCTCCGAACGGGCCCTGAGAGCCCGCCTGGAGGCGGAGGCCGTGGACGTGACCATCCCCGGGAAAAAGTTCCCCCTGGGCCACAAGCACCCCATGTACGCCGTTCTGGACGACATGAAGGAAATCTTCATCGGCATGGGCTTCGAGATTTTCGACGGCCCCGAGGTGGAGCAGGCGGAGTACAACTTCACGAAGCTCAACGCCCCCGAGGACCATCCCTCCCGGGACTGGACCGACACCTTCTACCTGACGGAGGACTCGTCCATCCTCCTCCGCTCCCAGACCTCCCCCATGCAGATCCGCGCCATGGAAACCCACGGCGTCCCCATCCGCATGATCTCCGCCGGGCGGGTCTACCGCAAGGACGAGGTGGACGCCACCCACTCCCCCATGTTCCATCAGATCGAGGGCCTTGTGGTGGACAAGGGCATCACCATGGCGGACCTGAAAGGCACCCTGAACACCATCATCCGCGAGATCTACGGCCCCAATACCCAGACCCGCTTCCGCCCCCACCACTTCCCCTTCACGGAGCCCAGCTGTGAGATGGACATCCAGTGCCACAAGTGCGGCGGCAAAGGCTGTCCCACCTGCAAGGGCGAGGGCTGGATCGAGATCCTGGGCGCGGGCATGGTACACCCGAAGGTGCTGCGCAACTGCGGCATCGACCCGGAGGAATACCCCGGCTTCGCCTTCGGCATGGGCCTGGAACGCCTGGCCCTGGGCCAGTTCAAAATCAGCGATATGCGCCTGATTTTCGAGAACGACGTGCGCTTCCTGGAGCAGTTCTGAGGGGGTTCAAAATGGCAGATTACGTGAAAGTTTTCAGTACGGAAAAATACGTGGAGGTGTGCCTCTACGCCGACAGTGAGCGGCTTCTGGCCCTGTCGGAAAAAATGCAGTCCGCCAACCCGGACGCCTACATGAACGGCTACAACTGGGAGGCGTTCTGGGCCTACTATCTGAAAAAGCAGGACCCGGACATCCTCTCCGGCATGAAGACGGACCCGGAGGCGGGCATGTATGTGGCCTACTGGCCCCTGTCTCCGGAGAACGAGGCGCGGGCCGGACGCTTTGAGGCCCTGATCTGCTCCATGGTGGAGAACGAAGAGGAACTCTGCCGCATCGTCCGGGAAGAGGGCGGCGAAATCGAGTGGGACTGATTTTCTGCGCTTAAATATAAAGGAGGATATAAGAGATGGCAGAGTACGTGGAAATTCAGAAAACAGAGCATTCCGCCGAGGTATGCTTTGCCATGACCAACGATAAGGTCATGGCCCTGATGGAAAAGCTGATGGACGTCAGGCCGGGCATTCTCATGAACAGCCATGACTGGGAGTCCCTTTGGACTTACTGCCTCAAAAAGAAGGACCCGGATATTCTCTCCGGCATGAAGACGGTCTTGGACATGACCGCGTGGACGGCCAGCTGGCCCCTGTCCCCGGAGAACGAGGCGCGGGCCGCGCGCTTTGCGGCGCTGATCCGCTCCCTGGTGGAGGATGGGGAAGAACTCTGCCGCATCGTCCGGGAAGAGGGCGGCGCAATTGAGTGGGAATGAACGGACATTCGTTAGGAAAGAGGAGTTTTGAGATATGAAACTTTCCCGTAAATGGTTACAGGAATTCACAGATATCGGCCCCGTAGGCGATCGGGACTTCGCCGAGGCCATGACGATTTCCGGCTCCAAGGTGGAGGTCACGGAGGACCTGGGCGCGGAGATTGAGAAGGTCGTCGCGGGCCGCATCAAGAAGATGGAGCGCCACCTGGACAGCGACCACATGTGGATCTGCCAGGTGGACGTGGGCGAAGCCGCGCCGGTGCAGATCGTGACGGGGGCCTGGAACATCCACGAGGGGGACCTGGTCCCCGTGGCCCGGGACGGCGCCCGCCTCCCCGGCGGCAAGGAGATTCACAGCGGCAAGCTGCGGGGCGTGCTCTCCGACGGCATGATGTGCTCTTTGAAAGAGCTGGGCCTGGACGAGCGGGATTTCCCCTACGGCGTCATCGAAGCCGCCGCCATCCTGGGGGACTACAAGCCCCTGGACCCGGCCAAGCCCTCCATCCCGGCGGACATCCAGCCGGGAGACAAGGTCTTCGGCCCCGTGGTCTGCGCCCGGGCGGAGCTGGTCATGAACGACGGCGGCGGGTACTGGACCATCGCCCTGGACTGGGGCGAGGGCAGCGGAAACGTCCATCGCATCCGCCTCCAGAACATCCACAAGGGGGACCTGCTGGCCTACAACACCAAGGCCGGGACCATCTGCACCCTGGCGGACCTCCGGGCGGAGCAGCGGGAGTTCCCCCACTGCATCCCCGACGGCATCTTCGTCATGTACGAGAACTGCAAGCCCGGCGATGATATCCGCCCCGTGGTGGGGTTGGACGACCACGTGGTCGAGTTCGAGATCACCCCCAACCGCCCGGACTGCCTCAGCTACAGCGGTCTGGCCCGGGAGGCCGCGGCCACCTTCGACAAGCCCCTGTACCTCCACACGCCGGAGGTCAAGTGCCCGGACGCGGAAAACCCCGACGCCCGGAAGCTGATCGACCTCCTGGACGTAGACACCCCCGACCCGGAGCTGTGCCCCCGGTACACTGCCCGGATGGTGCGGAACGTGAAGATCGGACCCTCCCCCAAGTGGATGCGGGAGCGCCTGCGGGCCATGGGCGTCCGGCCTATCAACAACATCGTCGATATCACCAACTACGTCATGCTGGAGTACGGCCAGCCCATGCACGCCTTTGACTACCGCTATGTGAAGGGCGGCAAGATCGTGGTCCGCCGCGCCCGGGACGGCGAAGAACTGACCACCCTGGACGGCAATGTCTACAAGCTGAACCGGGACATGCTGGTCATCGCCGACGAGACCCGCGCCGTGGGCCTGGCGGGCATCATGGGCGGTCTGAACAGCGAGATCGTGGAAGACACCGCCGACGTGGTCTTCGAGTCCGCCAACTTCGACGGGGCCTGCATCCGCAAAACCGCCCTGGCCCTGGGCAAGCGCACCGAAGCCTCCGCCAAGTTCGAGAAGGGCCTGGACATCCTGAACACCCTCCCGGCGGTGAACCGCGCCTGCGAGCTGGTGGAGCTGCTGGACGCGGGCGAGGTGGTGGACGGCGTGATCGACGTCCTCAACTACGTTCCCGAGCCCCGGGTCCTCCCCGTGGAGCCAAAGAAAATCAACGCCCTCCTGGGCATTGACGTGGCCGAAAACGTGATGTACACCACCCTCCAGAAGCTGGGCTTCGAGACGGTCAAGGAGCGGGGCATGATCAAGGTGCCCTCCTGGCGGAGCGACGTGGAGGGCATGGCGGACCTGGCGGAGGAAGTGGCCCGCTTCTACGGCTACAACCGGATTCCCGATACCCTCATGCGGGGCGACACCGTCCGGGGCGGCTGGACGGAGGTGCAGAAGGCGGAGAACGCCGTGGGCACCCTCTGCCGCGGCATGGGCTTCCACGAGATCATCACCTATTCCTTCATCAGCCCCACCTACTACGACAAAATCGCCCTCCCCGCGGACTCCCCCCTGCGGAACTCCCTGCGGATTCTGAACCCCCTGGGGGAGGACACATCTATCATGCGCACCACCACCCTGCCCTCCATGCTGGAAATCCTGGCCCGGAACTGCCATTTCCGCAACCCCGCCGCCAGGCTCTACGAGCTGGGCCGGATCTACTTCGCCAAGAACGACGGCTCCGGCATGGCCGACGAGCCGAAGGTCCTGACCCTGGGCCTCTACGGCCCCGACGCGGACTTCTTCGCCCTCAAGGGCGCGGCGGAGGCCGTTCTGGAGGGCCTGCGGATTCCCGCCGTCCGCTTTGAGGCGGAGAAGGAGAACCCGTCGTACCACCCGGGGCGCTGTGCGAAAGTCTACAGCGGCGATCGCCTCCTGGGCGTCCTGGGGCAGATCCACCCCGCCGTGGCGGCGAATTACGACGTGGACTGTGAGCTTTACGCCGCCGAACTGCGCTTTGACGCCCTGTATGAGAGCATGGGCGGGACGCCCGTTTACCAGCCCCTGCCCCGCTTCCCCGCCGTGACGCGGGATATCGCGGTGGTCTGCGACAGGAGCGTGACGGTGGGCCGTCTGGAGGACTGCATTCGCCGGGGCGCGAAGGGCCTGCTGAAGACGGTGAACCTGTTCGACGTGTATATGGGCAAGGGGATACCGGAGGGAAAGAAGAGCGTAGCGTTCAATCTGGAGCTGCGCGCGGACGACCGGAGCCTGACGGCCCAGGAGGCGGACGAGGACATGAAGAGCATTCTGGAACAGCTGAAAACGGAGCTGAACGCGGTTCTGCGCTGAGCATAAGTAAAAATCTTTCACACTTTTCCTCTGTAACCTCTTTACAGCCGCCCCAAAAGCGAGTATACTAATAAGAAGTCAGACTCACAGAAGAGCAGCCAGGCCCAATTAACCGTCCGATCTGGCGGGGTCCAGGCCGGAAGCCCGGCTGGCAGGGAAACCGTTTCCCCTGGCGGAGTCCAGAGGCAGAGCCTCTGGTGGGGTCCAGGAGCAAAGCCCCTGGGGCCTGGCAGGCAGCAGCGGGTGCGGTATTCAGAAAGGGGGTGTCCTGATGGACGATTTCACAAGGAAGTTCAGTCTAGCGATGGAGAAGGACGCGGAGATTCATCAGATTCTTACGGCGGTTTACCAGGCGCTGGAGGAAAAGGGATACAATCCCATCAATCAGATCGTGGGCTATATCCTGTCCGAGGACCCCACTTATATCACGAACCACAACAACGCCCGGACGCTGATCCGGAAGATCGACCGTGACGAGCTGCTCCAGGTGTTGGTGCGGAAGTATCTGGGGCAGTAACAAAAGAGTTACAACTTTATAACAAAATCCCGGAGGCGGGCCTGCGGCGCGAAGGGCGCGGCGGAGCTGGGCTCCGGGATTTTTTGCCGTTTTTTACGGGCGCATGGGAAAGAAGTTTGTATTTTTGTAAAAAAAATGGTGTCAGGATGTTGACAAAGCGGAAAAGAAGTGTTACAATTTGGTTACAAATTCAGAGGAGGGGTTTCATGGCTGGTAACAAAAACAGTAAAACCGAGGGCCTTATGTACAAGGGCCATCCGCTCCGCAGAGCCGGCAACCTGATCTATTACGGAACGATGGCAGAAAAATATATCATCATGATGCAGGTGCTGGACACCAAAAAGGTACAGGATCTGGACCTGGCCACCAAGGTCTCCATCCAATTGCAGCTGACGGACCCGGATTTGAAGTCCCGGGACCGGGTCGTGAGGAAGAGCGAGAAGGACAGCCTCTACGCCGCCATGGATCTGGCGGAGGTCTGGCTGAACCGCGCGCTGTCAGGCAAGGAGAAATAGCACACCCTTTCCAAGCCTTTTTACAAAAGATACTGAAAGGATGTTTTCCCCATGATATATTTTGCAGGCAAAGCCGCCAAGGTTCTGACCCTTTCCCTGCTCACCGCGTTGCTGCTCACCGTCTCCGCCTTCGCCGCGGAGGAGGGCCTGGCCCAGGCCGCCGGCATCACCACCGGCGCCGCCCTGAGAATGCGGACGGAGCCCTCAACCGAGAGCTCCGTCGTCACCCAGCTCAACAAGGACGTGATCGTGGCCGTCCTGGACAGCTCCATTGAGGGCTGGTACCAGGTGGCCTACGCCGGAAAGAGCGGCTACGTCTCCGCCGACTACCTCTCCCTGGTGGAGGGCCCCTTCGAGACGTACGGCCGGATCAGCGGCGGCGGCGTGAACGTCCGGGATTCCGCATCCACCGAGGGCGGCGTCGTAACCTCCCTGGAGGAGGGGGCGGGCGTCACCGTCACGGGCCTGGAGGCGGGCTGGTACACCGTCTCCGTGGACGACACCTTCGAGGGCTACATACGCAGCGACTACGTGAACCTGACCAATTCCGCCCCCGCCGGCGACTCCACCGTGGGCAGCGTGGTGGAACTGGCCAAGCAGTACCTGGGCACCCGCTACGCCTACGGCGGCGCGTCCCCCAGCGGCTTTGACTGCTCCGGCTTTACCATGTACATTTTCAGCAAGGTCGGCTACTCCCTGCCCCACTCCGCCACCAGCCAGTGGCAGAGCGGCCTGGGCACTCGGCTCTACAGCGTAAGCGAGCTCCAGCCCGGCGACCTGGTGTTCTTCTGCGACCCCAGCATCAGCCGCGGCAAAGCCTGCTCCCACGCAGGCATCTACGTGGGCGGCGGCCAGATGATCCACTCCTCCTCCCCCAGGAGCGGCGGCGTCATCTACAGCGACCTGTACAGCGGCTACTATTCCCGCTACTTCGTGGGCGGCATCCGCCTGTGATCCATAATTAAGTCCCCCCAAGCAGAGGCCACATCCCCCTTGTGGCCTCTGCTCATTTTATCCCCCCAGCCCTATCGCGGCCCCGCCCGCGTCCTCCATGCCCGCCTCCCGGCACCACTCCATGGCCCGGGTCCGGAAGGTGGTGCGGGAGATGCCCAGCTCCTTCCCCGCCTGGACGGCGGTGACGCGCCCCAGCCGCCAGTCCTCCGCCAGCTCCTGAAAGCGCTCCGGCATGGGGATGCGGGTCCGCCCGAACTGCACGCCCCGCTCCTTGGCCGCGGCAATGCCCTCGGCCTGCCGCTGCCGGATGAACTCCCGCTCCGTCTGGGCCACGTAGCTCAGGAGCTGGAGGACGATGTCGGCAATCAGGAGGCCGGTGAGGTCCCGGTCGGTGCGGGTGTCCAGGAGGGGCATGTCCAGGACGACGATGGCCACGGCCCGGTCCTTGGTGAGGCTGGCCCACTGCTCCAGAATTTCCGTGTAGCTGCGGCCCAGGCGGTCGATGCTCTTGACCACCAGCACGTCCCCCCGGCGCAGGGAGCGGACCAGCCGCAGGTACTGGGGCCGCAGGAAGTCCTTCCCGGACTGCTTCTCCACGACGATATGCTCCTCCGGCACGCCGAACTCCCGCATAGCGGCCAACTGTCGATCCTCCTTCTGGCTCCTGGTGGACACACGGACATAGCCATACATTTTTCCCAACATCCCGAATAACCCCCCTCAGAAAAAAGATAAAAGTTTAGGGCCGCCCTTTTCAAAGGGCGGTGGGGTCTGGGGCAAAGCCCCAGCGATTACGCAATCCCCCCGTAAAACAGAAAAAAGCCTGCCATGAACATCATCATGGCAGGCACTTTTCATTTCGCCGACAAATCCACCGCCCGCCGCACCAGCGTCCAGGGCGGCACCCGGCAGGGAAGGGGCATATAAAACACCGACTGCGGCGTCCGCGGCTCCAGCAGGGGAAGCCCGTCCGCGTCCCGCATCTCCGGCGCCGTGACCGCAAAGGGCCGCAGTCCCGGCCCCACCAGCTCTACCGTGTCCCCGGCGCGGAACTTGTTCCGCAGGGAGCACAGGGCCAGACCGTCCGCCCCGCAGTCCGTCACCACGGCGGCGACCTGCCACTCCCGCAGGTAGCGGGAATCCTCGTAATACTGTCCTGGCGGTCCGTAGAAAAAGCCGGTGGAGTAGGGCCGGTGGCTCACGTGCTCCACCTCGTCCCGCCAGACGGGATCGGCGGGGAGACCCGCCGCCGCGGCGTCCAGGCAGTGGCGGTAGGCCCCGGTCACAATGGCGGCGTAGTAGGCGGACTTGGCGCGGCCCTCGATTTTCAGGCTGTCCAGGTCCAGCAGGTCCCCCAGGTGGTCGATCATGCACATGTCCCGGGAATTCATGATGTAGCTTCCGTTTTCGTCCTCGTCGATAGGGAAGTATTCGCCGGGGCGCTTTTCCTCCATGAGGGCGTACTTGTAGCGGCAGGGCTGGGCGCAGGCTCCGCGGCTGGAGTCCCGCCCCGTCATGTAGTTGCTCAGGAGGCAGCGCCCGGAGTAGCTGACGCACATGGCCCCGTGGACGAAGACCTCCAATTCCAGGGAGGCGGGGGTCCTGTCCCGGATGGTGCGGATTTCCTCCAGGCTCAGCTCCCGGGCCAGAATGACCCGCTTCGCCCCCAGGTCATGCCAGGCCCGTGCGGCCTCGTAGTTCGTGACCCCCGCCTGGGTGGACACGTGGCGCTCCACGTGGGGCGCGTGCCGCCCCGCCAGGGCGAAGGCCCCCAGGTCGGCCACAATCACCGCGTCCACCCCCGCGTCCTCCAGCAGCTCCAGATGGGCGGGAAGGCGCTCCGCCTCGCCGTTGCGGGGCATGGTGTTCACGGTGCAGTGGACCCGGACGCCGTGGGCGTGGGCGAAGGCCACGGCCTCCCGAAGGGCCTCCGGGGAGAAGTTGCCCACGAAGGCCCGCATTCCGAAGGCGTCCCCCGCCAGATACACCGCGTCCGCGCCGTAGAGCACCGCCATCCGCAGGCGCTCCGGATCTCCGGCGGGGGCCAGGAGCTCCGGCTTTTTCCGTTTCTCGGGCATGGGATGAACGTCCTCCTTTCAGAGGCGCGGACGGATGCGTCCGCCCTCAGTTGGCGTAGTAGTCGGCGCTGTTGATGAAGTTCAGGTGGTCCTGGTAGTTGGTGAAGAAGTGGTGCTGCATCTCCTTGCCCAGGGCGTAATAGTAGTAGTCGGTGATTTCCGGCTCCAGGGCGGCGTTGATGGCGGCCATGCCGGGGTTGGCGATGGGGGTGGGGGGCAGGCCGGCGTTTTTATAGAGGTTGTAGGGGGAGTCGGTCTGCATGTCGGCCTGGGTGATGGGACCCTGGTGCTCCGGGAGGGCGTAGAGCAGGGAGGCGTCCACCTGAAGCATCCCGTAGGTGCCCGCCTTGTCGCCGGGGCCCTCCAGGCGGTTGTAGATGACGGAGGCGATGCGGGCCTGATCGGTGCCGTCGGTTTCCTTTTCGATGAGGGAGGCGATGGTGATGATGTCGTGGAGTCCGTAGCCCCGCTCCTCGGCCTGGGCGAGAAGCTCATCGTCCAGCTTGCTGTTGAAGTTGGTGATGAGGCGCTTGAGGGCGCTGGCGGGGTTCTCGTTGACGTAGAACTCGTAGGTGTCGGGGAAGAGGTAGCCCTCCAGGCGGCTGGCGTCCTCGGATTCGTTGTCGATGAAGGAGAAGTCGAAGTCGGCGGTTTTGGCGGCTTCCATGAGGGCGGACTGGGTGTTGACCTTGTTTTTGGCCAGCAGGGCGATGGTCTGGGAGACGGTGTAGCCCTCGGGGATGGTGACGCGGACGGTGTCGGTGTTCATGTTGCCCGCGGTGCTGCGCATTCCGGAGATGAGGGCGTGGTAGTCCATGTCGCTGGTGAGGGTATAGGACCCCAGGCCGATTTTGTCCTCGGCGTGGGAGAAGCCCGCGTAGAGGCGGAAGAACCAGGGGTAGTCGATGAGGCCCGCCTCTTTGAGCTTTTCGGAGATGGTCTGCACGGTGTCTTCGGCGTCGACTTCGATGGTGACTTCGGTGTCGGGGCGGTTGAAGGCGCAGAAGTCGGAGAAGAGGAGCCAGCCGATGCCGGAGAGAAGGGCGGAGACGAGGAGGACGAAGAGGATGTGGAGAATGAGTTTGAGAATGACGGCGAGGGGACTGGCGCGCCTGCGCCGCCGTCTCCGCTGCTGTTGAGGTGGCTGAGCCCTGCGGACCTGGGACGCGTCCCAGCCCGTGGTGTCGCCGTGTTTATGGTCGGCCATGAGAAAAAACCTCCTTGTATTGCAAAGAGCGAAGCGAATTTGAAAAAAGGCCAGGCTCCAGAAGAAAGCGAAGCGCATAGAATAAATCAAACCAACGAGAGGAGAACTGACATATGTGCTTTAACAACGGAAACGGCGAGGGTTCCTGCCTGTGGCTGATCATCATCCTGATCCTGCTCTTCTGCTGCTGCGGCGGCAGCTGGGGCGGCAGCTCCAACGGCTGCTGTTGCTGCTGCTGCAACTGCGGCGGAAACAACTGCGGCGGCGGGAACAACTGCAACTGCGGCTGCAACAACGATTGCGGGTGCTGCTGAAATCGCAGGCGGCCTCCGGCGGCCAGGGCTCTGCCCTGGACCCGCCAGGGGCGCTGCCCCTGGACCCTGCCAGGGGAAACGTTTTCCCCTGGACCCCGCCAGATCGGCCTAAGCTAGAATGTCAGCAACAATCGATAGGACCTGCGCGTGAATGTCCTCGGGAGTGCGGACGGTTGTGTCGGAGGCGCAGGCGATGACCTGCCAGTTGTAGCGTCTGGCAATCTCGGCGGCGGCTTCGCGGCATTGGCGCTGATAGCTGTCGTCCTGCTCGTGAATGTCGGCCTGGGAGCCGGTGACTTCCTCCCGGAGGCGGCGCATCTGGCGGGATACCTCTGTGGGCATGTCCAAGTAGACCACCAGGTCCGGTTTTGGAAGCCCTAAGCGGCCGTACTCGAAGGAAAAGAGCCATTCCACGTACTCCGGGCGTTCCGCCGCCGGGAGCTTCGAGGACTGGTGGACGGCGTTGGAGGTGGTGTAGCGGTTCGCGACGATGATGCCGCCGGACTCGTAGAACGCGCCCCAGTCCTCCTTGTAGGAGGCGAAGCGGTCCACCGCAAAGAGGGTGGAGGCGGCGTAGGCGTTTACGTCGCCGGGTCTGCTGCCCAGCGCGCCGTGGAGGTAGAGGTTCGCGGGCTCGGCGAAGGGGTTCCCGTAGCGGGGGAAGTCTATCTCACGGCAGGACAGGCCCCTGGCCTCCAGGGCGTGGAGGAGCATCTTGGCCTGGGTGGCCTTGCCGGAGCCGTCCGTGCCCTCGATTACAATCAATTTTCCCTGCATTTCCGTCTTTTCTCCTGTTGGACATGCACCAGAAACAGGGGCAGCTTCATCATGCGGCCCGCCCGCCGGGGCTCCTTGCAGAGGCGGTAGAACCATTCCAGATTATGCTCCCGCCAGAACTTTGGCGCCCGCTCCACGGTCCCGGCAAAGACGTCCAGGCTTCCGCCCAGGCCGCAGAGCAGCTTCGCGCCGGTGGCCTCGCCGTGTTTGGCCATCCACAGCTCCTGCTTGGGTGCGCCCAGGCAGACGAAGACCACGTCGGCCCCACTTTGGCGGATTTCCTCGACGACGGGGGCGTCGTCCTGGAAGTAGCCGTCGTGGGTTCCGGCGATGCGGAGGCCGGGGTACTGGGCGGAGAGGCGGTTTCCGGCGGTCCGGGCAACGCCGGGCTTGCTGCCCAGGAGGTAGAGGGAGCGTCCGGACTCTGCCATTTTTCCCATGAGCTGGGCGGCGAATTCAATGCCGGGCACTTTTTCTTTCAGGGGTGTGCCCAGCATGGCCGCGCCCTTGATGACGCCGATGCCGTCGGGGAGGACGAGGCCGGCGGATTTGACCGCGTGGCGTGCGGCCAGGTTTTCGCGGCAGACCTCGACAATTTCGGGATTGGGAGTCACGACGCGGTGCGCGCCGGGTTCGTCGAGAAGGGCCAGGGCGCGGTCTACGGCCTCCTGCATGGTGAGGCTGTCGAAGCCGATGCCCAGGACGTCGATACGGGCGGAATTGTCTTGCATAAGATGTCTCCTTTTGGATGGAAAACAGAGTATGGGGCCATTATAGCACCAAAGGGAAGATTTGTCTATAAAAATGGGCGATCTGGCGGGAAGCCTCAGTTCCCGCGCTTGTCGGGGCGCTGTGCGAGGATGACGGCAGCGAGCATGAGGGCGCAGCCGAGGTATTCCCGGAGGGTCATGCGGTCGTGGAGGATGATGGCTCCGGAGAGGGTGGCGAAGACGGCCTCCATGCTGAGGAGGAGGGAGACGACGGCGGGGTCGGAGTCCTTCTGGGCCAGAATCTGGAGGGTGTAGGCGACGCCGCTGGAGAAAACGCCGACGTAGAGGACGGGCCAGAGGCAGTTCATCAGGAGTTCCGGGGGCGGGAGGGGTTCGGCGAGGATGCCCGGGGCGCACAGGAGGGTCATGACCAGGAATTGGGCGCAGGAGAGGGAGACACCGTCGATTCTCTGGGAGTAGTGGTCCACCACCAGGATCTGGACAGCGAAGCAGAGGGCGCAGAGAAGCAGGTATAGGTCGCCTTTGGTGACGCTGAACTGCTCCGTGACGCAGAGGAAGTAGAGCCCGGCGACTGCGAGAGCTACGCTGAACCAGACCGCTTTGGGGGCACGGCGTCTCAGGAAGAGGCCGAGGACGGGGACTAAGACGATGTACAGGGCAGTGAGGAAGCCGGCTTTGCCGGAGGAAACGGTTTCGAGTCCGATCTGCTGGAAGGCACTGGCGACAGCCAGGGCCGTGCCGCAGAAGAAGCCGCCGACGGCCAGGTCCTTCCATGAGGCGGAGGCATAGGGGATATTTCTTTGTGCCACGCGCCGGACGGCGCAGAGGCAGAGCAGAAACACGAACGCGATCACCGCACGAAGGGCATTAAAGGTAAAAGGCCCCATGTAGCGCGCGCCGACGCTCTGGGCCACAAAGGCGGTGCCCCAAATCAGCGCCGTCAGGAGGGGCAGAACATTTTGCCGAACTCTGTTCACTTTCATCGCATCAACCTTCTTATCAACATCCATCTTCCAGAAGAAGAAAAGACCAAAATAAATACCCTGATCTGCCAGGATCCAGGGAGGCGCACGCCTCCCTGGTGGGAGTCCAGAGGGCAAAGCCCTCTGGCCGCCGGAGGCGGGAAGCCCCGCTGGCAGCCCCCCGTCCCCCGTATGCAGGCATTTTCGTACTTGCAGGCGGCGGGGGTTCATGGTATACTGTGGCATGGCGCCGGACAAAATGGTATTCTACCACTGAGGTGACAAAATGGCAAGGCTTTCCCGTGAATTCTACAATCAGGATACCGTAGCTGCTGCCCAGGCGCTTTTGGGGAAGGTGCTGGTGCGCCGTTTGGACGGGGTGACGCTGGCGGGGCGGATTACGGAGACGGAGGCGTATGTGGGGCGCTGTGACAAGGCGTGCCATGCTTACAACTACCGGCGGACGCCGCGGACGGAGACGCTGTTTATGGCGCCCGGACACGCTTACGTGTACCTTATTTATGGGATGTACCACTGCCTGAACTTCGTGACGGAGCCGGAGGGGGAGCCTGCGGCGGTGCTGATCCGGGGAGTGGAGCCGGTGGCGGGGGAGGCGGTTATGAGCCGCCTGCGCTTTGGGGAAAAGACGCTGACCGCGTACCGCCGGAAGCATTTTCTGGACGGGCCTGGGAAGGTGTGCCAGGGGCTGGGGCTCAGCCGCGGGGAAAACGGGCTGGATCTGACCGGGGACACCCTCTTTGTGTGCGAGGGGCCGGAGGACATCGGCCTGCCGCCGCTGGAGCCGTCTGGGCCGGAGACTGTGAAATCGGGGCCGCGGATTGGCGTGGACTACGCGGAGGAGGCCAGGGAGTTTCCCTGGCGCTTCTGGCTGGAAAGGGAGGATGCGGGACGTGTATCTCTTTGATATGGATGGGACGCTGATGGACTCCAACGGCGTGTGGAAAAAGGTGGACCGTGAATTCCTGGACCGCCGGGGCTTGGCGTATACCCACGCCTACTACGAGGGCGTAGCCCACACGATTTTGCCTCTGGCGGCGAAGTTCACGAAGGAGTTCTGCCATTTGAAGGAGTCCTGCGAGGAAATCATGGCGGAGTGGATGGAGCTGGCGAAGGACGCCTACGCCCATGTGGCGGTGAAGCCGGGGGTGCGGGCGTACCTGAAGCAGTGCCAGCGGGAGGGGCGGCGGATGGCCGTGGTCACGTCCAGCGTGCCGGAGCACTGCCACACGGCTATGGAACAGCTGGATCTGGAGAAGTATTTCGAGCAGATCGTGTTCGCCCACGATCTGGGAATCGAAAAGAAGGACCCGGACCTGTGGCGGGCCGCGGCGAAGGCCGTGGGCGCGGAGCCGGAGGACTGCACCGTCTTCGACGACAGCCTCAGCGCCTGCAAGGGGGCGCGGGGGGCGCGGATGCGAGTGGTGGGGGTGTACGACCGCTACTTCGAGCAGGACGAGAAGGCCATGCGTGCTTTTTGCGACGTTTATATCCGTAGCTTTGAGGAATTGCTCTGGCTGCCGGAGGATAAAAAGAAATCCAAGTAAATAAGGAGAGCGGAATTATGAATCGACTTGTGGAGAAATTCAAGAAGGGGGAGCCCAGCGCGGGCACCTTCGCCCAGCTCAACAGCCCCATGGCGGTGGAATGCCTGGGCCCCAGCGGTTTGGACTACGTGCTGATCGATACGGAGCACAGTATGCCCAGCGAAGACAGCATCGCCTCCGCCATCACCGCCGCGGACGCGGCGGGGCTGGTGCCCCTGGTGCGGATCAACCAGATCGACCGGGTGACGGTGCTGCACCCTCTGGACTACGGCGCGCAGGGCCTGATTGTCCCGGCGGTGGAGACGGTGGAGGAGGTGCGCCAGCTGGTGCGCTACGCGAAGTTCCAGCCAGTGGGACACCGGGGCTTCTGCCCGTCCCGGGACGGCGGCTGGGGGTATGACGCGGAGTCCCTACAAGGCGTGGACGCGTATTTTGCCCGCTGCAACCGGGAGACGCTGCTGATTCCCCAGTGCGAGACGGTGGGGTGTCTGGAGCATATCGAGGAAATCATGGCGATGGAGGGCGTGGACGGCATCTTTGTGGGGCCGTTTGACCTGTCGATTGCGCTGGGATGCCCGATGGCCTTTGACAGCGAGGTCATGCAGAACGCTATGAAGCGGGTTCTGGACGCCTGCAAGGCCAATCACAAGATGTCCTTCATTTTCTGCGGAAGCGCGCAAGACGCCAAAAAGCGCGTAGCGCAGGGGTATGACAGCGTTACAATTGGCTCCGACTCCCTGACGCTGGCGGAGGTTTACCGTAATATGGCGGCCGAGTTCAAGGCGTGAGCAGTCTGGAAGAGGCGCTTCTGGCGGCGCGGGACGAGGAAGAGCTGGCTTTTGGGCAGTTCGTCCGCGAGACGGCGGCGGAGCTGGATTTTTCGGAGATTACATACCGCCGGACGGAGTTCCGCCAGTGCCGCTTTACCGGCTGCGATTTCAGCGGGGCTTCGTTTTACGACTGCACCTTTTCGGAGTGCGCTTTTTCGGCCTGCCGGTTTCCGGAGGGCTATTGGAAAGACTGCAAGCTGGAGGGGTGCAAGGCGGATGGTTCCGATTTCCGGAAGAGCCGCTTCAAGGACTGCGCGCTTTCCGGGCTGCTCCTGCGGTACGGAAATTTCGCGGAGTGCGCGTTTGAGCGGACCGCGCTGGCGGAGTGCGATTTCACGGAGGCTTTTCTGCAAGGGTGCCGCTTTCCCAGGAGCACGTTCCGGAAGGTGGATTTCACGAAGGCGGAGCTGTTTCGGGCGGAGCTGGAAAAGGCGGACCTCTCGAGCTGTACGCTGGACGGGATTTCCCTGTCGGCCTCCTGCAAGGAACTGCGGGGGGCGCGGATTCACAGTTCGCAGGCGGCTGTCGTGGCCAGGATTCTGGGGCTTGAAGTGGTCCCGTAAATAGTGAAAATCCCCTGGAATATGGCTTCCAGGGGATTTTTTGCCGTGTTACAGCCTGTCGGGGAATTTTTCGCAAAGCTTGTCCAGCTCGTCGACCAAGGCTTTCATTTCATCCCTGCTCAGGGAGCAGCTAAGCTCGGCGGTATCGTCGCCGTCCATGGTGTTGGGGAGGAAGAAAGATACCTCTACCTGGAAGGCGCCTCCCTCCGCTTGCGCGGACAGCTTGAACCAAGGTTCCGTGAAGTCGCTGTCGTAGCGGTCCCTGATGCCCGCGTTTACCACTTTCAGACCTGCGGTCATCTCCCTCAGCTCGTAGGTCATGAGGCAGCTGTTGGAGTCCTTGCGGAGCTCGCCGTCCTCGTCCCTCCAGGTGCAGCGGATCACAAGCCAGTTCTGATCGTCATTGTCCGACGGGACCGCCCCCGCCGGGAATTCGTAGGAGGCTACGTCCAGCCGCAGGCTGGCCTCCCCGCTTTGAAAGAGCATCGTCAGACCTCCTTGTGGTGGGCGGCGTAGAACTGGTCGTAGTCCTTCAGCATTTCCGCCAGAAGGGACGGCGTGTCCAGGCCGTAGGGGCAGCGGCTGACGCAGGCGTTGCAGTGGATGCAGTTCTCAATCCGGTGCATCTTCTCGTACCACTCGTCCGTCATGAACTGCTGGTAGGGCATCCGGCGCAGAAGGGCGTACATCCGGGCCGACTGGGGGATGTCGATATCCGCCGAGCAGGGCAGGCAGTAGCCGCAGGAGCGGCAGAAGCTCCCGGCCAGTTCCTTGCGGTCCGCGTCAATGACCGCCTGGAGCTCCGGCGTCATTTCCACGCCCTTCTCCGTCAGCTCCAGCCATTGGTCCAGCTCTTCCTCCCGCTGAATGCCCCAGATGGGGACCACATTGTCATACTGCTGCATGAAGGCGTAGCAGGCGGCGGCATTGGTGAGCAGTCCGCCGGAGAGGCCCTTCATGGCGATGAAGCCCATGTCCGCCGCCTTGCAGGCTTCCGCGAGATCCAGATCCTTCCCCGTGGACAGGTAGCAGAAGGGGAACTGGAGCGTCTCGAAGAGTCCGGAGTCAATGGCCTGTTGGGCCACGGCGATCCGGTGGTTCGTGATGCCGATATGGCGAACGTAGCCCTTCTTCTGCATCTCCAAGGCGGCGGCAAAGGGGCCGTCGGGGTCGTTGGGGTCGGGCATTTGGGCGGGGTTGTGGAACTGGAGGAGGTCGATGTAGTCCGTGCGCATCCGGCGGAGGCTGTCCTCAATGTGGGAGAGGACCGTCTTTTTGTCTGCGCCGCCGCTCTTGGTGGAGATGATCACGTTCTGGCGGATGCCCTCAAAGGCCATGCCCAGCTTTTCCTCGCTGTCGGTGTAGGCGTTGGCGGTGTCGAAGTAGTTGATTCCGGCGTCGTAGGCGCGGCGGACCAGGCGGGCCGCGTCCTCCTTGGAAATGCGCTGGATGGGCAGCGCGCCGAAGGCGGTCTTCGTGACCATCAGCTCCGTGCGCCCGAGTCTGACTTTCTGCATATTGGGTTCCTCCCTCTTCTCCGCTGGTCCTACTGGACCGGCAGTCGTTTCCCCTATTGTAGCACACTTTTTTCCGTTTGCAAATCCCGGAAATGTGGAATATAATTTTAATTGATAATTGAGAATGGATAATTGATAATGGGGGTGGAAATTTATGTTGCGTGGGAGTTGGGCGATGATGTTCCGGGGGCGGAAGGAGGATGCGGCTATGGTGCTGAAGGGGGCTAAGGCGCTGAAGGACGTGGAGCAGTTTGAGCAGTTCTGCAACCTTGTGTGGATAAAAAGATACAGCCCAAAATCAGAAAGAAAAAATAACGAAATACCGCATGAAACAGACCAATTCGGAAAATAGAAACAAGGAAAAGTTGGGTTTTCAAAACAGCCCTCCGTTTCAAAAAATTTACGCATCAGAGATGCAAAAACCGCCTTTTGCGGATGGAGTAAAATCACTATCCACCAATCCCTTGGAGAGACCAGTGGAGTTTGGCCTCACCGGGGGGATGCGCTTTTCCCACCACTGTTACATTTGCTTCGTTTGTCTCCGGTTCTTTTTTGGTGTTGGTGATAGCTTTGTCAATGCCTTTCGGCTATACTTGCGTTGCAATCAGCGGAAAGGAGAAGATCACCATGCCGGAGACTCGAAACTTATGCGCTCAGATCCCCCTAGCCCTTCACGCTCAGGTCTGCGAGACCAGAGAGCAGTCGGGACTGACCACTGCGCAGTACATCACCCAGCTCTTGACCGAGTACTACGAAATGAAAGAAAACGGAGGTAGAGTGACTATGGCAACTAACAACACTCGGACGATGGCGTTCCAGATCTCGGAGGACAAATCGGAACCTTCTGATTTGTCCTCATATCAGCTCCTTCTATAAATTAGCACCTTAACAGAGATATTGTAATAGTTCAGCATTTTCTTTACAGAAAGGTGCTGATTTTATTTTTTCTGCCGACTATCATACTGTATCTAATTCAATACAGGAGGTAGCGATGTGATTTTTGAATTATGGCAGGGGCATCTTGAAGTGTTCCTAAATCTGCCGGGCAGTCGAGATTTTCCTTCTCAGGAAATCGGCAGATACAAGGCAATGATTGAAAGGCTTATGGCCCAAGGTCCAGACGGCACATGGCAATCTTATGATGATGCCAGTAATTATTACAGTGAAGGGACTGATTTAGCTAAAGGCAGCTGCTATTCCTATATCTCTATTATTATCAATAAATTGCGGGGCTATCACTTAAATTGGGAATTACCCGTACATAGGATTTGTAAGGGTCACTTTTCAGAATCAGATCACAATAAAGGAAAACTGGATTTTTTACCCTCCTATGAACGGCTTGATACGTTTATTTCCTGTTATCATGATGAGGACTATAGCGCTTCGTTCATTACAAGTGTCCGCCGTATTGTTCAACGTGTTATTGTGCTTTCAAGAACTATTGAATGGAATTCTTTCCAGGAAATCAAAGATTGGTACCGCAATCAGGGACTCAGTGAGAAATACCTGTACGCCGTGTTTTCTGTATTGAATAAGTTTGAGTATTGGCGGGATCATGGGGTATTCCCACTTTATGCCGGCATACAGCCCCAGCTTCGGTTTGTTGAGCCAAGCATTGGGACATTAGATTTAACAAATTTGCAAACTCATCTGAATACGCTGCTTTCTTATATGGAGGAGCATGTCAGCGCCAGTGATAAAATGAAAGAAAACGCCGAGGAAAAAATGTAATTATGTGGCGGAGGAGGTGAAAAAAGATAGACTCCCAAGAGGGCGGAAAAAGCGCCCAGGAAGGGAGTCGGGAAATGAAAGGAGCACAGTGG
>JAAVZX010000034.1 GCA_022791875.1 Oscillibacter sp. | reverse complement strand
GGTGGGCTCCAGGGCGATGGAGGCGCAGGTATCGGAGTTGATGATGAAGGCGTCGTCGTGGAGGACCTTGATGGCGGGGTACTTGCCGCTGTGCTTGGCGTGGGTGAGGGTGGACTTGCCGGAGCCGGACAGGCCGAAGACAGCCGCCACGTACTTGCTGCCGTCCTCCAGGGTGTACTCCTTCTGTCCGCCGTGGCAGGAGGCGTAGCCGTTCCGGTTGGCGATGGCCCAGGCCAGGGTCAGGGTGCCCTTCTTGTGCTCGCCGAAGTAGCGCATGCCGAGGATGGCGGCGCAGTTGGTGTCGGTGTTGAAGTAGCACAGGCACTTGGGGTCGCACACGTTCTCCTGGCCGGGGGCGCCGGTCCACTGGGGATCGGAGAAGATGAAGATATCGGCCTCCCTGCCGTCGCCCACGGGCTTGGATTTCTTGTACATTTTGACGTACTCGTCGGACTGATACTGGAAGTTGAGCATCCAGTTATAGAGCAGGTTTTCCTCGCCCTCGGGGATCAGGAGGTGGGCCTTGACCATGAACTCGGGATCGAGGCCGATGAAGACCTCGGCGTGGTACATGGTCTTCCAGCGGGTGTCGTACACGGCGTCCATGACGATCTTGTCCAGGGCGGTGGTGTCCACGCCGGGCTTGCCGGTGATCCGGCGGGCGGGGGCGTAACGGCCGGTGATGGACCCGTCGTTGAACAGAAGGACCTTGGCGTCGGGCTCCAGGCCGAACTCCTCGCCGCGGTAGACGGGCATATCGGTGACGATGGTGCCGGGAGAGTTCTTCGCCAGGTCATAGGCTTCCCGGAGGGAGTTGACCTTCACGACGTTGTTGCCGTAGAAGGGGGCCTCGATAATAGACCGGGTCTTGGAGAACCCAACCTTGCCGGGCCCGATTTCAGTTCTGGGGAAATAGGCTTTCGTAGACATAAAAATTCCTCCTTGTTGCTATATAACGCTTTGACTGGAAAATACAAACGATACAGCCCGCCCATTATTCTATATCGAAACACCGGAAAAAGCAAGAGTGAAAACCTGCGATTGCATGAAAAATGCGTGCGTGTTCCCTGCGGGGGGACGGGGGGCCTCCAGCGGCCAGAGGGCTTTGCCCTCTGGACTCCCACCAGGGAGGCGTGCGCCTCCCTGGACCCTGGCAGATCAGTCTTTTTTGGGGCTGCTCTGCCGGGATCGTGGTGCCCGGGATTATGCGAGCTTTTTGCAGAGGCGTTTGGCGATCTCGTCCAGGAATTCTTCGCTGTTTACGCCGCGGGCCTGGAAGCTGGGGTCTGCCAGGGACAGGAGGTCCTTGGTCATCACGCCCTCTTCCAGGGTTTGCAGGGACGCGGATTCCAGAGCTTCGCCAAAGGCGGTCAGGTCCTTGAGGCCGTCCAGCTCGCCGCGGCGCTTCAATGCGCCGGACCAGGCAAAAATGGTCGCCATGGGGTTGGTGGAGGTCTTCTCGCCCTTGAGATACCTGTAATAGTGGCGGGTCACGGTGCCGTGGGAGGCTTCAAACTCCATCGTGCCGTCCGGAGATACCAGAACGCTGGTCATCATGGCCAGGGAGCCGAAGGCGGCGGCAATCATGTCGCTCATCACGTCGCCGTCGTAGTTCTTCAGCGCCCAGATGAAGCCGCCCTTGGAGCGGATCACACGGGCTACCGCGTCGTCAATGAGGGTGTAGAAGTAGGTGATGCCCAGCTTTTCAAACTCCGCCTTGTAAGTGTGCTCGTACTCCTCCTCAAAAATATGCTTGAACGCGCCGTCGTAGACCTTGGCGATGGTGTCCTTGGTGGAGAACCAGAGGTCCTGCTTCTGGCTGATGGCGTACTGGAAGCAGGAGCGGGCAAAGGCGCGGATGCTGGCCTCTTTGTTGTGCTGCGCCGAGAAGACGGCGGGGCCGTCTACGGTCTGGACGTTCAGCGTCTTCTCCGCGCCGCTCTCGCCCCGGAAGGTGAGGACAGCGGTGCCGGGTTCATCGGTTTCCAGGTCCACGGCCTTGTACATGTCGCCGTAGGCGTGGCGGGCGATGGTGATGGGGGCCTCCCAGTTCTTCACCACGGGCTTGATACAGGGCAGGACGATGGGGGCGCGGAACGCGGTGCCGTCCAGGATGGCGCGGATGGTGCCGTTGGGGGACTTCCACATCTCCGTCAGCTCCGGGTATTCCTCCATCCGCTGGCGGTTCGGCGTGATGGTGGCGCACTTCACCGCTACGCCCAGGCGCTTTGTGGCGTTGGCGGCGTCCACGGTCACCTGGTCCCTCGTGGCGTTCCGGTGCAGAAGCCCCAGGTCGTAGTATTCCGTTTTCAGGTCCACGAAGGGCAGAATCAGCTTGTCTTTAATCATCCCCCAGAGGATGCGGGTCATCTCGTCCCCGTCCATCTCCACCAGGGGGGTGGTCATTTTGATTTTTTCCATAGCAGCCTCCTTACATGACGTGCAGGTCTATAAAGGCCAGGGTGACGGTCTGGTCGTCCAGCTTGCGGACGAAGAAGCGGGCCGTCAGGTCGCTGGGCTTCCCGTTCAGGGGGAACTTGTCGTAGTGAATCACGGCGATGTCGTCGGGACCCATCCAGGCGTAGTCGGAGGAAATGTCGATGGCCTTGTGGATCTCCTCCCGGTACGGGCTGTTTTTCAGGGAAGTGACCTTGTAGTCGGCGGAGTCGAACTCCTTTGCGGCCTCCTCCCGGGTGTAGCCGAAGCAGCCATAGCCGTAGACGGCGGATTCCAGCAGCGTCGGGTTCCAGTCCGCCGAGCTGTAGTCCGGCAGGAACATGGACAGGGCGTCCTCGTACTTCTCCTGGGCCAGCAGCTCCGTCCAGTCCTCCAGGAGGCCGATGATGGCCTCGCGGCCCGCGTTGGCGGGCAGGGTCCGGAGGCGGGGGTCCGCCTTCTTGGCGTAGTAGTTCATGAGACAGCCGTCCAGAAGGATTTCCCGCTCGGCGCTGGTGAGGTCCGGAATGTGGAGGGTGATGTCCTCCGCGCCGCCGCCGGCTTTCAGCACCTTGGCGGGAACGTTCTTCTGGCCGGTGCGGACCATGGTCCGGATGTCCGGGACGAAGATGCAGTCTCCCGCCTCGTAGGGGAAGTCCGTGCCCTCGTCGATGGTGAAGGGGAGGATGCCCCAGTTGATGCAGTTGGAGCGGTAGCGCTTGGTGGCGTAGCTGTAGCAGATGTTGGCAAAGCCCCCCAGGACCTTCTGGCAGCTCGCCGCCTGTTCACGGGCGGAGCCGTCGCCGGGCTTGTTGGCGAAGACGCAGGAGCCGAACTGGGTGTTCTTCGCCGTGACCGCCCGCCCGCCCAGAGCGGCGATCAGGTCCGGAGAGACGCCGGTCCAGTCCACCCTGTCTATGGTTCCCTCCGGCAGATGCAGTTCACGCTCCCTGGCTTTGGCGGCCTCCGCCCTCTGGGCCTCGCTGAAAAATTCCCCGGCGCGGTCCAGCAGCTTTTGCAGCTTCTCCGGGACCTCCCCCGCCAGCCGCTTGGCCTCCAGCTCCGCCGCCGCCTTGGCCCGGCCCACGTAGGCCGGTTCCCGGCGGGAGAGGGTGAACTCCGCCAGCCGCAGGGGGTTGGAGCGGTAGGAGGACGTCTCCCCGGAGGGAATCAGCTCGTCGGTGGTGGTCACAGGGTCCCGGAGGACCGCCGCCAGCTCCACCAGCAGATTCTGCGCCAGGGGCTGCATCCTCGGCCAGTCGGTGATGTTGGGCCCCAGAATCAGCTCCACGTCCGGCTGGGGACGCTTCCAGCCGTTGTAGACCCGCTTTTCATAAATGCCCGCGTCGAAGTGGTAGGGGTGGCGGACAGGGGTGTAGTCAATTTCCGTAGCGGGGGTGATTTTCCCTCCGTTCCGGGCCGTGGCGGCGATGGAGCGGGCGTCCATCAGGCAGACCCCCGCGAACTGCCCCTCGCCGGGCTTGGACCCTTCCCGGTTGGGGAAATTCCGCGTGGTGTGGCGCAGGGAGAGCCCGTTGTTGGCGGGTACGTCCCCCGCGCCGAAACAGGGCCCGCAGAAGCTGGGCTTCATAATGGCGCCGCTTTGCAGCAGGTCCGCCGCGGCCCCGATGTTCGTCAGCTCCAGGCTGACGGGAACGCTGGTGGGGTACACGTCTAGGGAGAAGTACCCGTCGCCGCAGCTCTGCCCCCGAAGGATGCCCGCAGCCTCGGTGATGTTGTCGAACAGCCCTCCGGCACAGCCCGCAATCACCCCCTGATCCGCCCACACGCCGCCGTCATGGATCTTGTCCCTCAGCCTGATATTGGCCTTGGGGAAGCGCTTCCGGGCGTCGGCCTCCACCTGGGCGAGAAGCTCCGGCGCGTTGTCCAGGAACTCCCGGATGGTCCAGGCGTTGGAGGGGTGGAAGGGGAGGGCGATCATGGGCTCCACCCGGGAGAGGTCGATTTCGATGTACTTGTCGTACCAGGCGTACTCGCCGGGATGGAGGGCGGAGAAGCGTTCAGGACGCCGGTGGGCCCGATAAAAGCCCTCCGTCTCGCCGTCGGTCTCCCAGATGGAGGAGAGACAGGTGGTCTCCGTGGTCATAACATCGACGCCGTTGCGAAAGTCGATCGGCAGCCCCGCGATGCCGGGACCGGCGAACTCCAGCACGCAGTTATTCACAAACCCGGAAGCGAACGTGGCCTTCACCAGCGCAATCGCCACGTCATGGGGCCCCACGCCCCGCCTGGGCGCGCCGGTCAGATAGACCAGCACCACCTTGGGATAGGGCACGTCCCAGGTATTTTTCAGAAGCTGCTTCGCCAGCTCCGGCCCCCCCTCGCCCACGGCCATGGTGCCCAGAGCGCCGTAGCGGGTATGGGAGTCGGAGCCGAGAATCATGCTCCCGCAGCCCGCCAGCTGTTCCCGGGCGTAGGAGTGAATAACGGACTGATTGGCGGGGACGTAGATGCCGCCGTACTTCTTCGCGGCGGAGAGCCCGAAGACGTGGTCGTCCTCGTTGATGGTGCCGCCCACGGCGCAGAGGGAGTTGTGGCAGTTGGTCAGCGCGTAGGGAAGGGGAAACTCCCGCATCCCGGAGGCGCGGGCCTGCTGGATAATACCAACGTAGGTGATATCGTGGCTGACGAGTGCGTCAAAGCGGATTTTGAGCTGCTCCGGGTCCTGGGAGACGCTGTGGGCCTGGAGGATGCTCCAGGCCATCGTCCTCTGCCGCCCCTCGGCGGGGGAGAGGGGCGCTGTGGCGGAAATCGCACCATCTTTCAGAAACACACCGGAGTCATGTAAAGTAATCATGTAAAGGGACCTCCTATCGTACCGCATTCGCCTACAAATATACCACACAGGTCAAAGGTATGGCAAGATAAAAGTTTAGGGTCCAGCCCTTTTCAAAGGGCTGGCCGCCGGAGGCAAAAAAATCACCATGCGTTCTCCGCATGGTGATTTTTTAAAAAACGCACAGCCTTACTTCAGCTCGACCTTACCGCCGACATCCTCAATCTGCTTCTTAAGCGCCTCAGCGTCCTCCTTAGAGATACCCTCCTTCAAGGTAGCGGGCGCGCCCTCGACGGTAGCCTTCGCCTCAGCCAGACCCTGACCGGTAATCTCACGGACGACCTTGATGACCTTAATCTTAGCGGAAGCATCGAACCCGGTGAGCACGACGTCGAAGTCGGTCTTCTCAGCGGGGGCATCGCCAGCAGGGCCGGTGACGGGAGCGGCCATAGCGGCGGCGGAGACGCCGAACTCCTCCTCGAGGGCGTGAACGAGCTCGCTGAGCTCCAGAACGGTCAGAGCCTTGATCTCCTCGATCATGGCGGTCACTTTCTCAGACATTGTATGGAACCTCCTAATTGTATAAGTTGTAAAAGATAGGTTGTGTGCCGCGGATTACTCAGCGGCGGGAGCCTCTTCGGCGGCAGGAGCAGCGTCCTCAGCGGGCGCGCCCAGCTTTTCCGCGATCTGCTTGAGCACGACGGCGAGCCCGGTGATGGGGGCCAGCATGGTACCCAGGACCTGGGCCTGGAGCACGGGCAGAGCGGGGATAGAGGCCAGGGACTTGATGGTGTCGACGTCCACGGGCTTGCCGTCCATGAAGCCGCCCTTGATCTCGAACTTGTCGTTGAGCTTCTTGGCGTAGTCGTTCATGACGCGTGCGGGAGCCACGGGGTCGTCGCACAGGGCGAGGGACGTGGTGCCGTTGAGGAGCTCGTCCAGGTCGCTGAGGCCGCAGTTGTTGAAGGCGAAGCGCAGGAGGGTGTTCTTGATAACGGAGTAATCGACGTTATTCTCCCGGCACTCACGGCGCAGGGCGGTGTCTTCTTCGACGGTGATTCCCTTGTAGTCGACGAGGACGCCTGCGGTGGCCTTCTGAATCTTCTCAGTCAGCTCGGCGACAATGGCCTGCTTTTCGGATAAGACTTTCGCGTTGGGCATAGGATGTTTCACCTCCAGGAATTGCCCGGCGGAACGCCGGAGCAGAATGCTGCGCGTCCAAAAGAAAAGTGCCCCCGTGCAAAGAACGCACGAGGACCCATCGTAAACAAGAACGATTTGCCATCCTCGGCAGGACTTACGGGCTTCCGCCCACCTGCTGTCTTTGGAACGCAAATGGTATTATAGCCTGGTTTTGGGCTTGTGTCAAGAGATTTTGCAAAAGTTTTTTGTGCCTCCGGCGGCTTCCTTTTCTCGAGAGAAAAGGAAGCGAAAAGAGCTTTAGATCCGCTCTATGCTCTGGTGGGCGTTATAGCCTGTCACACGGTAACGCGGTTTGTGCGTGTGGGACCTTCCATGCCATGGAAGGTCCCACGGTTTTTTCGCTGGTATCACTGTGCTTGCTTTTTCATGGCTTTCCTGTATAATGGTGAATTATACCATACCGAAAGGAGAACCATCCCTATGAATCAGACAATCAGCGCCGCTAATGCCCCCGCCGCCGTCGGGCCCTACAGCCATGCGAAGTTGGCCGGGAATACCCTCTACGCCTCTGGCCAGATCGGCCTCATCCCCGCCACCGGCGAGCTGGCCCAGGGCCTGGAGGCCCAGGCGGTCCAGGCTATGGAAAACCTGAAAGCCGTCCTCGCCGCCGCGGGGATGTCCTGCGCCGACGTGGTGAAGACCACCGTGTTCCTGGCGGATATCAACGATTTCGCCGCCGTCAACGCGATCTACGCCAAGTATTTCCCCAGCGGCGCGCCCGCACGCTCCTGTGTGCAGGTCGCGGCCCTGCCCAAGGGGGCCCTGGTGGAAGTGGAGGCCATTGCAGTGAAGTGAGGCCCCCAAAAATGCGGCAGACCGTGCTCTGAACGGGAAGCCCCTATTTTGACGCGCAAACGTGCAAAAAGGCCGCCCTGTCTCTTGACAAAACGGCGTGAATCGGTATAATGGACATAGAAGGACGCTGTTACAAGACGGTCAGCCCTCCATGTTAGTCCAACAAAAATGTTGACCGTTCGGGGACAGCCGGACGGTCAACAAACTTCTGTGGTCAGAATCCACGCCCACACGGCGCAGAGCGCCAGGAAGCGCAGCACGGCAAAAAGCCGTCTCTTCCACATCCGCATCACCTCCCCCCGTAGAAAAAATGCGCGCAGGGGTCCAAACGGTGAGCCGACCGCCTATTTGTATGTAACAGCGTCCTTCTGGCCCTATGATACCAAAAACGCCGCTTCTTGTCAATTCCCGCCGCTCCCGTCTGGGGGCGGCGGAGGGCGTTCTGTCTGAGTCCTTGGAAAAAACGGCGGACCACTGCCGCGGAGAGGGAGGATGAGGCAGACATGGGAGGGGCGGAGCAAGCCTAGCAGTCCCATTGATACCGCTTCAAATCCACGTGGGCGCCGTCCTTCAGGGCGACGCCCTCCGCTTTCAGCAAAAGGGCCTGCTCCGGCCAGCCGGGGGCCAGACGGCCCGCGTGGTTCACCACCCGGTGGCAGGGGTACCGGCCGTAGAACTGGGCCATGCTCAGCACCTTTCCCACCAGGCGGGCGTTCTTCTCCCTGCCAATGAGGCGGGCAATCTGGCCATAGGTGGCCACGCGGCCCTTGGGGATTTCTGAGACGGCGGAGAGGATTTCGTAAATCAGCTCGTCCTGCATGGGGCGTTCCTCATCCCCAGATCCGCTCCGCCCCCGGCCGCTCCAGGAGGCACAGCTCGCACAGCGTTTCCAGCTCTTCCGTGTGGTCCTCCGCCGGGTCCTCGTACTCCAGCGTCTTCACCACCTCCACCACGAAGCCCGCCTCCCCGTGCTCCGTCCACAGGGCTTGGAGCCGCTTGTTGGGGCAGCTCCCCGCGTTCAGCTGGAAGCGGATGCGGTTCAGCTTCGCCGGGAGGTCCGCCGCGGGCATCAGAAATTCCTCCCCCGCGGCGCTGCACCGGAAGGAGAGGACCCCCATCTCCGGACGCCGCTCCTTATAGGCCCCTAAAAGTTCTTTTTTTCTGCTTTTGTCCATGTTTTATCACCTCGGGCCCCATTCTACCATATCACCCGCCCAAAAGCAAGCCCGCCGCTCCGCACCATAACCGCCGCCCCGTGCCGGGAAGTTTTCAAACATCCGCAAGGAAGCTCTTGATACATGGGAAAAAATAGGCTATACTACAGCTGGGGTATCGGGCGGAGCCGCCGGGCGGGGGTCCGCCGTCCCCTGAAACCTATTCCTATGGAGGGGAGTCCTTATGCGATTCATAGAGAACAAGAAGCTGGCCGCGCGGATCGGAATCATCACCACCGCCATCACCCTGGCGGGCATGGCCCTGCTCTGGCTGGTGGTTTCCACCAACGCCGCGTCCATGGTCAGAAGCGACATCACCAACCAGATGACCGACGCCGTGGAGTCCCGGGCCGCCATTATTGACGAGTACGTGCTCTCCGCGGAGGAATATATGACCGCCTTCGCCCTGGGCAGCGAGGTCCGGGACCTGCTTCGGGACCCGGAGAACCCGGAGCTTCTGGCCCGCGCCCAGGCGTACACGGAGGACTTCGCCGCCGTCAAGGGCATCTTCGAGGGCCTGTACATCGCGACCCCCGCCACCCACGTCCTCACCCACACCTCCCCCGGCGCCATCGGCATGACCACCCGCTCCGGGGACTCCTTAAAATCCTTCCAGGACACCATCCTCGCCCAGGAAAAGCTGACCAACCTGGGCATCATGAAGTCCCCCGGCACCGGCAGCATGATTCTCTCCATGTACTGCCCCATCTTCCAGAACGGACGCTGCCTGGGCTACGTGGGCGCGGGGGTCTACGCCGATCGCCTCACTGACTCCCTCCTGGACCTGGACATCAAGGGCCTGCCCGGCAGCGAGTACGTCTTTTTGAACGTGGACACGGGGGTCTACCTGTACCACGAGGACAGCGAGCTTCTCAACACCGAAACCACGGACCCCGGCTATCAGGAGATTATCCGGCGCATCCGGGCCGGCGGGGGCACCCAGGCCAATACATATTCCTACCGGGACGAGGACGGCGTGCGCCAGTTCGTGGTCTACAAGTACCTCCGGGACCGGGGCTGGGTCTTCATGGTCCGGGACAGCGCCGCGGAGGTCTACGGCTCCGTCACCACCGTGCGGGTCCTGGTGGGGGTCCTCTGCGCCGTCATGGCCGCGGCCATCATCCTGCTCACCCTCCTGCTCCTGCGCCGGGAGGGCCGGGAGCTCATGGTGGTGGAGCGGGCCATCGGACGCCTGGGGGACCTGAACCTCTCCGCCGACCAGGAGCTGGAGCCCTTCTATGAGCGCTCCGACGAGATCGGCATGATCGCCCAGACCACCCACCGGGTCTGCGGCTGCCTCCGGAAAACCATCGACGACGTGGGGCGTATCCTGGGGGAAATGGCCGGGGGGAACTTCGCCATCGACGTGACGGAGAACGAGTCCTGCTACATCGGGGACTTCAAGGCCCTCTCCGTCAGCCTCCAGACCATCCACGCCAACCTGGTGAACGTGATCCGCAACATCTCCCAGGTGGCGGGGCAGGTGGACGGCAGCGCGGAGCGGGTGTCCTCCGGGGCCCAGGCCCTGGCCCAGGGCACTACGGAGCAGGCCGCGTCCGTGGAGGGCCTCATGACCAACGTCAGCGATATCACGGAGCAGATCCAGACCAGCACCGTCCGCTGTGACAGCGCTAGCCGGCTGGTGGACCAGGCCACGGGCTATGCCGCCGAGGCCGACGCGAAGATGGAGCAGCTCACCGCCGCCACCCAGAACATCAACCAGTCCTCCGCCCAGATCGGCACCATCATCAAGACCATCGAGGACATCGCTTTCCAGACCAACATCCTGGCCCTGAACGCCTCCGTGGAGGCGGCCCGGGCGGGGAACGCGGGGAAGGGCTTCTCCGTGGTGGCGGAGGAGGTGCGGAGCCTGGCGGCAAAGTCCTCCGAGGCGGCCCAGAACACCAACGAGCTCATCAGCCGTTCCGTCCGGAGCGCCCGGAGCGGTACGGAGTCCACGGATCTGGCCGTCTCCGCCATGAAGGACATCGACGGCTGCATCCAGTCCATCAAGGCCCTGATGGACGAGATTGCCTCCGCCAGCGTCCAGCAGGCGGAGATGATCGCCCTGGTGGAGACGGGCATCAAGGAGATTTCCGCGGTGGTCCTGAACAACTCCGCCGCGGCGGAGAAGAGCGCAGAGGTGTCCATGGAGCTGTCCCGGCAGTCGCGGATTCTGAGCAGCCTGATCAGCCGCTTCCGGATTCAGTAGGCGGCGGGAGCGAATACGTAAGGTAATATTTCGGCTGGGGATTACGGAAATTCCGCAATCCCCAGCCGTTTTTGCGCCCCAGGCAGGTCCGCCCGTAGGGGACGCCGCCCTCGGCGTCCCGTTCCCCGCAGGTGCCCGGGACGCGGGGGAGGGGCCGCCCAGGGGGGCGGCCCCTACGGATACGTTTCCTACGGGTGCCCAGGGCGCGGGGGAGGGGCCGCGCCTCACAGCTCCCGCATCAGATGAAAGCTCTGCATCAGCTGCACGGAGCCGTAGCCCCACTGGTTGTTGGGATACTCCATGTCGGGCCGCCGGAGGCAGCCCCGGATCAGGTACGCGCGGATCTGGTACGTCCCCATGGCCGGGTCGTTCCCCTCCCGGATGCCCCACTGGAGCAGCAGGGCGCAGATGCCCGCCAGAACCGCCGCCGCCGCGCTGGTTCCGCTCATGAGGCCGGGGCCGTAGGGATAAATCCCCCCCACCCCCACCCCGGGGGCCACCAGGTCCGGCATCACCCGCCCGCCCCAGGCGGGGCCACGGGAGCTCTTGGCGTACAGGCTCTTCCCCGCGCTGTCGTAGGCCCCGCAGCAGATGACCCCGATGGCGGTGCCGGGACTGGTGACGGTGTAGTCCGGAGACGCGGAGAGGAACTCCACCGTGGGGGATACAAAGCCCGAGATGGGGAGCCACACCTGGTACTGCCCGCTGAGCAGCACGTCCCCGTGGAGCTGGATGGTCCACACCCCCGGCGTGGCCCCCAGAATCCGGATGATGGACAGCTGGCCCCCGCTGCCCTCCACCGGGAAGTGGTACTCAATCTGGACCCGCGCCGCCTCCAGGACCAGCTTCACGTCCGCGGCGGGGGCCGCGCCGGGCCGGGCGGGCACCCGCCCCACCAGTTCCCCCGAGGGGGAGCGGACCGAGATGGACAGCCGGTCCGCCACCGTGTTCCAGACGGAGAGGTAGATGTCCCCGGCGTTGTCCCCCACTTTCAGGTCAATCTGCCCCGGCTTCTGACCCGGCTGGAGAATGCCCCCGGTGTGGTGCCGGGCCTCCGCCTCGTTCCCCGCCGCCGCGCAGAGGCATACCCCCTTCTGGATGGACACGCTGCCCAGGTATTCCTCGAAGACGCTGGCGCCGTCGTGGCTCCCGGCGTTGGTCCCCAGGCCGATGCAGATGGCCACGGGACGCCCCAGCTCCCGGGCTTTTTTCAATATGTACTCCACCCCCAGCATCACCGCGCTGGACTCGTAGGCGTGGGCCTGCTCCGCCGGGATGCAGTATTTCTCACGGTAGAAGGGGCGGGCCTTTTTCAGCTTCACGGCGATGATTTCCGCGTCCGGCGCGGCCCCGGTAAAGTCCTCCAGCTGCCGGCCCGCCGCCACGGAGGCCAGGAAGGTGCCGTGGCCGTCCTCGTCCCGCTGGGGGACCAGGGCGTAGGGGTCCTGGGAGGCCAGGGCGGCGTCAATCTCCGCCTTGCTGTACTCGTGGCCCAGGAGGAAGCCGGAGGGGGGCTCGCCCCCGGCGGTCTGGTCGTAGATGTACTGGATTTTGCTGGTGCCGTCCGCGTAGCGAAAGACCTCCTGGGTGTAGTCGATGCCGGTGTCCAGGAAGCCGACCAGGACGCCCCGGCCCTTCAGGTTCAGGTAGGGCTGGCTGTGGACCTGGGAGACCCCCGCCGCCTCCAGGGCGGGGCGGTCCAGGAGGCCCAGGACCACCGGCACGGAGCTGACGAAGGCCGCCCCCAGGGCTTCCTCCAGCTTGTGAAAATTCTCCGCCTTGACGTAGCCTAAGACGTAGCGCCCGGAGAGCATTTGGCCCACCACGATTTCATCGGAGCTGTGGGCGTAGTCGAAGAAGGTGTCCGTGGCGCGGGTGACGAAGTCCACGGTGTCCGGCGCGTGGATGAACGCCAGGGTTTCCGGTGACAGGCGCATGGTCACACCCCCCTTTCCAGATGGCTGACTAAAGCATCCATCGTGGCGCAGAGGTTCAGCCGCCCGTAGCCCCACTGGGGGTTGGGGTAGCTCAGGAACGGGCTGCGCATGGCCCCCTTGCAGAGGAACGCCTTCACCCGCTGGTTGTAGAGGAACAGGTCGTTCCCCCGGACCACCCCCCACTCCATCATCAGCGCCGCCGCGCCGGAGACGAAGGGTGCGGCCATGCTGGTGCCGGTAAACGTGTCGTAGCCCCCGCCCGCTTTCGCGGAGCGCACCCCCTCCGCCGGAGCCGTCAGGTCCAGGAGGGTCCGCCCGGAGCAGTCCTGGATGCCCCGCCCGGAGAAGGGGCTGACCGTCTCCGTCTCGGGGCGGAAGCCCCCTACCGAGATGGGGTACAGGGCCGTGGCGGGGAGGGTGATGGTGAGGTCCGGCTGGGGCTGGAGGAAGGCGGTGCGGTCGCTGACCTCCTCCACCGTGGGGAGCCAGACGTTGAAGCGTCCGTCGGCGATTTTCTTCCCGTAGCAGCGGAGCCGCCAGAGGCCGTCCAGGGCCCCCGGCGGGGCGTCCAGGAGGAAGAGGACCTCCTGGGAAACGCTGTAGTGGGTGGGGACGCCGTAGAACACCGACACCCGGATGGAGCCGAAGCGCAGGAGGTGGGTCCCCTCCGCCAGGGGGCCGGTGGACTGCCCGTTGGGCAGTACCAGCTCGAAGGCCGCCTCGTCGGCGAAGCTCTTCCAGAGGGAGAGGTATACCTGCTCCCGGCGGGTGGAGACGGTGAACTCCGCGTCCAGGACGCCGTTTTCCGTCAGACGGCCCAGGAAGTGGTGGGCCCCGGAGCCCTCGTTCCCCGCGGCGCAGACCACGGCGCTGCGCCCCCGCTGGGCCGACTGGTCGATGTAGGACTCAAACAGGGTCTGGCCCCAGTGGGAGCCGCAGTTGGTGCCGTAGCTCAGGTTGATGACGCAGGGCATCCCCCGCTCCTCCGCCTGGTCCAGGAGGAACTTCATGGCCCGCATGATGTCCGTGGTCCGGGCGCTGGGGAGCTTCACGGCGGCGATGGAGGCCCCCGGGGCCGCGCCGCTGCGCCCGGCGGCGATGGCCGCGACGGCGGTGCCGTGGCCGCTCTGGTCGGGGGACTCCGCACGGCCCGCGGCGATTTCCGCCCGGGACCAGGCCGCGCCATGGCGGAAGCCCCTGGGGGGCGTGCCCTCTGTAGCCGTCATGTCCCAGAGGGCCGTGACGCGGCTGGCGCCGTCCGGGCCCAGAAATTCCGGGTGGTTCAGGTCGATGCCGGAGTCCACGAAGCCGATCAGGACCCCCTGGCCCGTGAGGCCGTGCTCCCGCCGGACCGGCGGAATGCACGCCGCCTCCATGCTCCTGGGGTCCGCGGGCCCGCCTTGGGCCATGAGGCCGCTGAGGCGGCGGGCGGGCTCGAAGCTGGTCACCTGCCGGTGCTCCAGCAGCCGTTCCGGGTCTTCGTTTTCCAGCTCCATAATGGCGAACTGGGCATCCAGCAGTTCGGTGGGGTAGCCCAGGGAGAGAATGTCCCCCGTGTATTTGATGATGTACTCCATACAGCCCTCCTGTCTCCGGCGGCGCGCGGCGGCGCCGTCCGCATAGAATAGTATACGGAAAGGAGGACTGCCGATATGAATCCAAGCTACTACGAAAAAGGCAATCTGCAAATTTTTGTCACCGCCGGGGAGACGCCCCGGCCCGTGCCCGGGGCCCGGGTGCGGATCAGCGACCCCGCCGACGGGCGGGTCCTGGAGGAGATGTCCACGGACGCCTCGGGGCAGACGCCCTTTGTGGAGCTCCCCGCGCCGCCCATGGAGCTGTCCGTGGTGGAGAACACGGCGGAGCAGCGGCCCTACGCCGTGTACAACGTGACCGTCTCGGCGGAGGGCTATCAGACGCTGCACATCGGCGGGGCGGAGGTGCTGCCCGCGGGGCGGGCGGTGCAGCGGGCGGCGCTCCCGGCGGCCACGCCGAAGGGCTTCAACGTCCGGAACGTCCTGCTGCCCCCCCACGCCCTCTGGGGCGAGCCATCACAGCGGCCCCAGGAGGACGAGGTGAAGCCCCTGCCGGAGCCGGGGGGCCTGGTGGTGCTGCCGGAGCCGGTGATTCCGGAGTTCATCGTGGTCCACGCCGGACGGCCCGACGACGCCTCCGCACCCAATTACTGGGTGCCCTTCAAGGACTACATCAAGAACGTGGCGTGCAGCGAAATCTACTCCACCTGGCGGACGGAGGCCATCAAGGCCAACGTCCTGGCCATCCTCTCCTTCACCCTGAACCGGGTCTATACGGAGTGGTATAGAAGCAAGGGCTACGATTTCACCATCACCGGCTCCACGGCCTTCGACCAGTCCTACTCCCACGGCCGGACCATTTTCGAGGAGATCGGCGTGGCGGTCGACGACCTCTTCACCACCTACATCACGAAGGAGGGCATCGCCCAACCCCTCTTCACCCAATACTGCGACGGGCGGCGGACCCAGTGCGGCGGGCTGAGCCAGTGGGGCTCCCAGGCCCTGGCGGAGCAGGGCTGGGACGCCATGAGCATCCTGCGGAAGTACTACGGCTCGGAGATTTACCTCAAGAGCGCGGAGAAGGTGGAGGGGGTGCCCCTGTCCTACGGCGGCGAAGTGCTGACGGAGGGCAGCGAAGGGGAGGCGGTGCGGACGGTCCAGGAGCAGCTGAACCGCATCGCGGGGAATTTCCCGGCGATTCCCAAGGTGGCCGCGGACGGGATTTACGGACCGGCGACCCGGGAGGCGGTAGAGGCGTTCCAGAGGATTTTCCACCTGCCTCAGACGGGGAGCGTGGACTTCGGGACCTGGTATGAGATTTCGGGGGTGTTTGTGGCGGTGGCGGGGCTGAGCTGAGGAGGTGCAGCCTATGTGAAGAAAGTGCCCTGAACCAGCTTCAGATAGGAAAAATGAACATACAAAATTTTTCGGCCAGCAGAGAAAAGACTGCTGGCCGAATTTATTGGGCTGGGGGATAAGGGAGGCTCTTACGGCGGGGGCGGTTTTTTCTTACGATGCCTGTACGCGTTCCCGCTTTATATCCGGACGGACTGGTCAACATCGCTGTATATTGTATAGACATGCTGGGACATCAGCTGGCCGGCCTTTTTCGCGTCATGGCTGCAAATCGCCTTCGTAATCGCCTCATGCTCCACAACGTAAGCCGGTCCGAGTTCCCGGGAGACAAGGGATTCGATGGTGCATTCGATTTCCGTCTCCTTGTAAATCAGGAACTGCATGAGGGCCTGCAAAAACTTGTTGTGGCAGATATCCGCAATGGTCTGGTGAAAAATGAGAGCGGTTTCTGTCGGGTCGCTGTTCAAGGCGACGCATCGCTCATGAGCCTCAAGTGCGCTTTGAAGCTGCTTCAGCTCCCCTTCGGTTGCGTATTCCGCCGCCAGGGCCGCCGTTTCCGTTTCCAGCAGGCGCCGGACGTAGAGAAGGTCGATCAGGTCCTGATATTCATGGATCTGAGTGGTTGCGGTGAGGAAATTCTGGACCTCTACCTCCTGCAGGGCCTTTTCGATCTGGTGAAGGCGCGTTACGCCCCGGGGCGTCAGGAGACGGCCCTGGTTTCCCTGGGTGATGGTATAGTCCTGGCTGTCGAGGCTTTTCAGGTAACGTCCGATGGTTGCGGTGCCGCGGTCAATGCCGTGGGCCAGGAGCTTTTCGCGGAGGGTCCACGCTCCCACCGGCGCGCCGTCCTCCTGGATGTACTTCATAAGGAGGTAGGAAATGTACTCTGAGTCGTTTTTGAAAATGCTGCCGGTGCGCAAGGTGCTTTCAGGAGCATCATAGAGCATACAAAGTCTTCCTTTCTATTCATATTTCTGCTTTCCGGCAATTGCGGGCCGCTATTATATATGTATTTATACATGAAGCCGGAATAAATTGCAAGGCCTTTTGCCAAAAAGCTGACCCGTTCCTGACTTTTGTTATACTCATCATAAGCGATGTATAAATAACAGCGTTTTAACTACATTTACTGAATTATAAAAAGTTTATTTTAAGTATATTGACAAATATATTGTAAATATGATATTCTGTAGTTGCTCATTAATGAGCTACAAAAAGACGAGCGGTTCTGCTCCGCAATCCTTTGGATGGAAATTCTTCGGTGATTTTCTCCCCTGCAAAGATGGAAATGCGGAAAAGAGCTGCGAGTGAAAGAAAAGGGGGATTTTAATGAAAAAGGCGAACGATCCGGCAATGTGCCCGGCAAAGGTTTTCTGCAAACCGGCGGAGGAACGCTTCCAGGACCACTACAGACGCTGGCAGGGGATTCCGTCCATCGAGGTCAGCAAAAACGGGCGTGTGTTTGTGAACTTCTACGGAGGACAGGGGGCGGAGGTCGGCGGCAACGTTATGGTGCTGTGTGTGAGCGACGACCAGGGAGAGCACTTCCGCTCCTGTGAGCTGGTGGTGGAGCATCCCGATCCCACCTGCCGGATCAGCGATCCGGCGCTGTGGATTGACCCGCTGGGACGGCTTTGGGTCTTCTGGACCCAGGTCCGGAATTTCAACGACGCCCGCTTCGGCGTCTGGACGGTGCTTACCCAGGACCCGGATGCCAAAGAGCTCGCCTGGTCGGAACCCCGGCGCATCGCCAACGGCATTATGATGAACAAACCTATCGCGACCAGGGATCAGGGCTGGTTTTTCCCCTGCTCCCTCTGGTGCGACAAGTCCGGCAGCACGCCCACGGAGCGCCATGGCCTGGAGGCGGAACAGTTTGTAAACGCCTATGCGTCTATGGACGAAGGGAAGACCATCACCCTGCGGGGCCACGCCGATATGCCCAACCGCAGCTATGACGAGAGCGTGATTGTGGAAAAGCAGGACGGCACCCTATGGATGCTCTCCCGCGCCTTCCACGGCATCAGCGAGAGCTTTTCCTCCGACGGCGGCTATACCTGGACGCCGGGGCGCAGGAGCAGCATTGAAGGCCCCTGCTCCCGCTTCCATATCTCCCGCCTGAAATCCGGACGGCTGCTGCTGGTGAACCATTACCAGTTCGAGGGCCGGATTGACCTGGAGGACATCATGCAGCAGAGCGACGTAAAGCGCTGGCAGGGGCGGAACAATCTGACGGCGCTGCTGAGTGAGGACGACGGGAAGACGTGGCCCTATTCCCTGCTGCTGGACGAACGGAACGAGGCCAGCTATCCGGACGCCGCCGAGGGAGAGGACGGGTATCTTTACATCACCTACGACTGGGAGCGTGTCACGCAGCGGGAAATCCTGATGGCGCGCATTACGGAGGAGGATATTCTTCAGGGCCGTCTGGTTTCTCCGAAGAGCCGCCTGCGGATGCTGGTGAACAAGGCAACTGGCCAGCCTGATGTGGATAAAGACTGATGGTTTGGCAGAAGATGTTATCACAAAAAGACTCCAGCCCGACTCTTGAATCGGACTGGAGCCTTTTTTGCTGAGGAATTGAATTGCAGGAGTGTTACCAGTTTGTAGTTGCGTCAACCTGAATTTCGCCGTTGATAATTTTCTCCTCATATCCGTGGACCGCTTCCATGATTTCGGGAGTGCAGAGGTCGGTTTCAATCATGTAGACGCCGCCGTCGGCCAGGCCGTGCCAAATGATGCCGGTCTGGAAGTTTCCGCTGTCCACTTCGCCGATGGCGTTGATGATAGCGGTGTCGTAGCCGGTGGCGGAGGTGCCCAGGACCTGGCCGGGAACGTTGTCCGACTCGTCCGTGTCAATGCCGACATACAGCTTGTCCTTGCCCGCTTCTGTCAGGGCCTCCCGGATGCCCATGGAGGTCTTGGCGCAGATCTGCATGATGATGTCGCAGCCCTGCTCCATGGCCAGCATGGCAAGCTCCTTGCCCTTTGTGGGGTCCTCGAAGGAACCGGCAATCATCGGTACGCACTCAATGTCCGGATTTACAGTTCTCGCGCCGTGGAAGAATCCGGCAGTGAAGCGGATGTTGTCGCCCACATCTGCGCCGCGGATCGCGGCAATTTTCCCGGTCTGGGTTTTCATGGCCGCGGCCACGCCGCAGAGGAAGGAGGATTCATTGCACCAGAACTGGGCGCACTGGATGTTGTCGCCCTCCGCCTCGCCGTTGATGAGGAAGAACTTGGTATCCGGGTAGTCCGGCGCCGTGCGGATAACGGCGTCCTGGGTGGCGGAGAACAGGCCGATGATCAGGTCGTAGCCCTCCTCCGCCATGGAGCGCATGGCGTCCTCATACTCGCCCTCCTCGGCCTCGATGACCTTTGCTTCCCAGCCGTACTGCTCGCAGCCCGCCTGCACGCCGGCCCAGCTCAGATCCACGCACGCCTTGTCGCCCAGCTTCTGGGGCGTGACCAGAACCACCTTTTTTGCCTCGGCCTCGGGAGGAGCGGAGGAGCCCGATCCCGTGTCCTGCTGCCCCGTCTCCTTGCCGCCGCAGCCTGCCAGCAGGGCAAGCAGCATTGCCAGGCACAGCAGCAGCGCGCCCATCTTCTTCATGCCAGTCTTCATTTTTTTCATCCTTTCTTTGAATAGTGAGTCAAGCTCCTGTTCATGCCCGTACTCCCGCCGGCTATGGTGTATTGCCCTGTCTGGAAACAGGAAATGAAACCGGAGCTGATTAAAGGGGAAGGTTTCCCGATAATCCCAGTCAGTTCTCCGCCTTGTGCATGGCCGGCTTCTTTTTGAACTCCAGCAGCGTCAGCAGAATGACCATCACGTAAGGGAGCATCAGCGCCAGCTCCGGAGGAATCGCCGTCAGCTGCAGTGTGTTGGACAGCGCCTCCGCAAAGCCGAACAGCACCGACAGAATCAGAACCCGCGCCGGTTTTCCCTTCGAGAAGATAACCGCCGCCAGGGCGATATAGCCTTTGCCCACGGTCATCCCCTCGGAAAACAGGCTCAGGAATCCCAGGGACAGCTGCGCGCCTGCCAGGCCGCAGAAGCTCCCCGCGATCAGATTGCAGGCCAGACGGACCCGCAGCACGTTCACGCCTACTGTCAGAGCCGCGTTGGGGTTTTCTCCGCAGGCCCGCACACGCATTCCGAAGGGGGTGTGGAACAGCACAACCTGGGAGAGGATTACGCTCAGAAAGGCAAAGTATGCGATCCATGTCTGGTTGTTCAGGCACTCGTTCAGAATGGGAATGCCCTCCAGCGCTTTGAAATGGAAGGTGGGAATTCCCACAATTTCTGGAGAGTACAGAGAGCCGGACTGCTTGAATACCTGCCGGAGGAGAAACACGGTAAGGCCGTCCAGGAATACGTTCATCGCCAGGCCGACGATGATTTCCACGCCGCTGAGCACCGTCGTCAGCAGGGAGAACAGCAGGGAGACGAGGATTCCGCAGCAGACCGCGGTTATAACGGACAGCACCCAGTTGTGTGTAAAATAGCTGCACGCCACCGAGGCGAAAGCCCCCAGAAGCATGGAGCCCTCTACGGTGATGTTCGTTACGCCTGCGCGGTCGTTGTAAAGGGTCCCCATTCCGGAGAGCAGAATCGGCGTCGTCACCCGCACGACCACCGCAAGGATGACAATCGAGATCATGTTGTCCCCTCCTCACGATTTACACGGTCCTTCCGGAATCTTGCCGGAAGCCGGCCCGCCACCTTGTCCGCCAGCGCGTCCACGCCCAGATACTGGGACAGCATCCGCGCGGAAACCAGGCAGATAACCGTTCCTTTGATCACCGTCGCAAAGGCGCGGGAGACCTCCGTGTAGCGCTCCACAGCCAGGGAGCCCGCCTTCAGGAAGCCCATGAAAAAGGCCCCCAGCATGGTTCCCAGAGGCGTGCTGCTGCCCAGCAGCGCCGCCAGGATGCCGTCGTCGCCATAGGCCGGGGAGAACTCCGTCTCATACCGCCAGCGGACAGCCATGACCTCCACCGCGCCCCCAAGGCCGGCGATTGCGCCGCTCAGCAACATGACGGTAATCCGCATTTTGTCCACGTTCACGCCGCCGTAATGGGCAAATTCCGGATTGAAGCCGCTCATGGAGATATCATAGCCCAGCCGGCTTTTTTTCATCAGGAACCAGAACAGCGCCACTACCAGAAGTCCGATGATAAAGCCATAGGTAATTTGATAGCCCGGGATGATTTTTGCCAGCTTTGCCTGCTCGGCTATCTCCTCTGTCTTCAAGGTGTCCCCATGGGAGCCGCTGGCGAGGAAGTACCAGTGGACCAGGTATTCCGTCAGGTTTGCCGCCGTATAGTTCAGCATCAGGGCCGGCACAATCTCGCTTCCGTTGAGCCGGACCCGGACGATTGCCGGAATGACGGCCCACAGGGCTCCCGCGGCCATGCCAGCTGCCATCATCAATAAAATCAAAAGGGGTCCGGGAAGCGCGGCGCCGTATACGCCCACCAGCGTGGAGGCCAGACCGCCCATGCACAGCTGGCCCTCAATGCCGAAGTTGAACATGCCGCCGCGGAAGCTCAGAGCCGCCGCGACGCCGGTGAACAGCAGGGGCGTTGTCCAGCGCAGGCTTGTAGAGAGGTTCCGCGCGGAGCCCGCCGCGCCGCTCAGAAGCGCGCCGAAGATTTCAAACGGGTCGTAGCCGCAGCACAGCACGATGACTGCGCCGATTAAAATGCCGGTCAAAACGGCGATCAAAATAGACCTCAGCTGGAGAGGCTTTTGTCGAAACTCAAAATTCACGCAGTTCCGCCCTCCTTAATTCCAAGCATCATCAAGCCGATATCCTCTTCCGTGCTTTCCTCCGGCGTTGTCTCTCCGATGATGCCGCCCTTGTACATCACCAGAATCCGGTCGCTCAGCGACATGATTTCAGACAGCTCGCCGGAAACCAGCAGCACCGCTTTCCCGCTGTCCCGCAGCTCCACCAGCTTTTCGTGGATGAACAAGGTCGCGCCGATGTCCACGCCGCGGCTTGGCTGGGCGGCGATCAGGACCTCCGGGTTCCGGTACATCTCCCGGGCGACAATCGCCTTTTGCAGGTTGCCGCCGGACAGCGCGTAGGCCGGCTGGTCCACTCCGGCGAGCTTGACGTCGAACAGCGCGTACTGCTCCTGGGCGGCTGCTGCCGCTTTCTTATAGTTAATCAGGTATTTTCCCGCGTAGGCCGGGTCCCTGGTCCCGCCCATGATGAAATTATCCACCAATGGTGCGGTCAGCGCCGCGCCGGTGGTCTGCCGGTCCTCGGGAATGTGGCTCAGGCCGGAGGACCTTCGCTCTCCCGGCGTGCTTTCCGGGGCAATTTCGGCGTCTCCGATGAAAATTTTCCCTGTGTAGTCGTTCACGATGCCGGCGAGGGCCTCGATCAGCTCTGTCTGGCCGTTTCCCTGTACGCCCGCGATTCCCACAATCTCGCCTCTCCGGATGCTGAAGCTCACGTCGTCCAGCATTTTCACCCCGAACCGGTTCCAATAGTTCAGACCCTCGCAGCGCAGGACCTCCTCCTTCGGCTTGCTGGGCGTCTTTTGGACAAAGAAGTCAATCTCCTTTCCCACCATCAGGGAGGCGATTTCCTTCTCGCTGGTTCGGGCGGTATCCAGAACACCGGTCACTTTGCCGTTCCGCAGGACGGTGATTGTGTCTGTAACGCCCATCAGTTCTTTCAGCTTGTGGGTGATCAGGATGATGCTCTTTCCCTGCTCCTTCAAGGAGTGGAAGGTTTCCAGAAGCTGTGTGATTTCCTGGGGCGTCAGAACGGCGGTGGGCTCGTCCATGATCAGGATGTCCGCGCCGAGGTACAGCGCCTTCAGGATTTCGACACGCTGCTGCATGGCGACGGGAAGGTCCTTCACCTGCATGTGGGGGTCTGCCTCCAGGCGGTAGGTTTCCCCCAGCCGGCGGATTTCACGCTCCGCCCGTTTGAAATCCAGCAGCCCATGTTTGGTGATGGGCCGGCCCAGCATGATATTCTGAGTGACTGTAAACGAAGGGACCAGCGTAAAATGCTGGTGCACCATACCGATCCCGTGGCTGATTGCGTCCTTGGGGCTGTGCATCACCACCTTCTGGCCGTTGATGAAAATCTCCCCCTCGTCCGGGCGGTACATGCCGTAGAGGATTTTCATCAGCGTTGTTTTTCCGGCTCCGTTTTCTCCAATCAGGCCGTAAATTTCTCCCTTTTTGACTTGGATCGAAACATCCTGATTGGCGGTGACGCCGGGAAAGCGCTTGGTGATGCCCTTCATTTCAACCATATAGGTCACAATTGGACCCCTCCTTTCCAACGCGCATACATATGCAGGTGCAGCTTCCCAGCTTAGGTTTCCCGTTCGCACTAAGGGTATTACTCTCCAGTGGCGGGTAGCGTCGGGGACATGAATATTCCTCATTTTTTGAGGGAGACACTGTTTTTTCCAGAGCGTTCAATTTTGACAACTCACCAACAGTGAGTAGGAAAATTGATTTATTTCAGTTTACATTCATCGCACCGCCTTGTCAACGCACAGTATCTCCAACATTTTTTGCATATTTTTATCTATTTCGCCAATATCCTTTTCGTTTTTTCTGTGCTATATATTGATTTATACAAAAAAGACTGGAGCGGCAGCGGTATGGGGTGTGATGCGTGTTCAGAGCTGCCGCCTCTTTTTCACATTTGCGCTACTCACTTTCGATGAGCAGTGCGGGCGATACGCTGCGTACATGCGCAGGAACAAAATCCTATTGCCTGCGAGTCTGATAAAATCGGTTCCTATTTAGTATTCTGGGCGGATAAAAAGGAGGAAACTATGAACAGAACAAACGACGTGTATCAAACGCTTCAGGCCCTGGGCGTCACCCTTCCGCCATCGCCGGCGGACAGTCCCTATTTTTCCATTACCCGGCCCTTCGGCGGAAGCCTTCTCTATGTCTCCGGCTGCGGCCCTGTGATCGAAGGGGAGGCACACTTTTCCGGAACTCTTCCCAGCCATGTTTCCGTGGAAGAGGGGCGGCTCTGCGCCCGCAGGTGTGCGCTGAACATCATATCCGCCCTTGAGGCGTATACCGGCGATCTGAACCGGGTGAAATCCATCGTCAAGCTGCTGGTGTATGTCTCCAGCGATCCGGGCTTTTCCGAGCAGCATCTGGTGGCCCACGGAGCCTCCGGCCTGCTGCTGGAGGTCTTTGGGGAAGCGGTGGGAAAGGCGACCCGTTCGGCGGTCGGCGTGGCCGCGCTGCCTCTGGATTTCCCGGTGGAGATTGAGGCTGTGGTGGAACTGGAGTGACGCGCAAAACACTGTGAGCCAATACAGAAAGGGGGCGATTCTTTGCAGGAAAATCAGGCGCGGATTTTTACCGAGAAGTTTTTCTATGACGGGCTGAATTATCTGGATTTTCAGATGCTGGACTGCATCAGCGGCGCCGCCTCTCCGCTGGGGGCCTGGGTGATGAAGGAGCGCCTGGCCGCCAACGGCGTACAGGTCAGTACGACGACCATCGGCCGGCGGCTGAAGGAGCTGGAAGCCCAAGGGTATGTGGTACAGCGGAGCAACCTTGGGCGGATTTTAACGAAAAAGGGCGAGGACTATCTGCAGCATGTGAATTACATTCTGCGGAAGAGCCGCCTGACACAGGATATCATTGAAACTGTGTCGGTGAAGCACTATCTCCAGCTGGTCAATATTTACCAGGCCCGGCGGGGTCTGGAGACGGAAGCCGCCCGCCTGGCGGCGGCCAGCGCCACGGCGGAGGAGCTCGCGGAGCTGCGGGAAAACACACGGCGCTATAAAGCCCTCAGCCGCGCCGGCGCCACGGAGCACGAGATTTTGCAGGTTTCTTTGGAATTTCATTATATCATTGCGAAAATCTGCAAAAACCAGTTTATTACGCTGCTTCTCAATATGATTTTGAATGAAAACGCGCAGTTTGAGAAAACCCTGAAAAATCCGATCATTTATAACCAAAGCGATCAATACGCAGATGAGCACGACGGGATCACGGACGCCATTGCCGCCGGGGACAGCGAGGGCGCGGCGGCTCTGATGATGGAGCACATGAACTCCATCATCAACCGGGAGGAGACCCAGATTGGCTTTATGAACAGCGGCTGTCTGCTTTCGCCAGCGGACGGTCGGGCGCAGTCCCAATAACCGGAATGGAAGGAGGATTCTCTATGCGTCTGAAAGACTATGTGAGCATCATTACCGGCGTGGGAAGCGCCTCCGGCATTGGAAACGCTGTGGCAAGGGCCTTTGCGGCGGAGGGGTCCCATCTGCTGCTCTGCCATTTCGGGCAGGATCCAGAGGCTATGGGCGCCCTTGCGCGGGAGCTGGAGGCATTTGGAATTACCGCCGCCCTTTTCGAGGGGGACCTCTCAAAGGAGGATACGGTGCGCAGGATGGTTTCCGCCGCCGTCAGCCGCTTCGGAAAGGTGGATGCGCTGGTCAACTGCCTCGGCATTTCTCAGCAGCTCCCCCTGGAGGCCCTGACGCTTGCCGATTGGGAGCGGATGATTTCCGTGGACCTCACTTCCATTTTTCTGACCTGCCGCGAGGTGCTTCCGCACATGCGGAAAAGGCAGTTTGGACGCATTATCAACGTGGCGTCGCAGATCGGGCAGAAGGGGGCGGTGGAATGCTGCCACTATTCCGCGGCAAAGGCGGGCGTTATCGGCTTTACCAAGTCCCTGGCGCGGGAGACGGGGGGCCTGGGCATCACGGCCAACTGCATCGCACCGGGGCCGGTTCAGACAGATATGCTGGCCCATACCCCCGCCGCCTGGGTGGCGCAGAAGAAAAAGGAGTTGGTTCTCCCGCGCTTTGGCGAGGCGTTTGAAGTGGCGCCCTCCGCCGTTTTCCTGGCGTCCTGTCCGGACGGAAATCTCTATACGGGGCAGACCCTGGGCCCGAACTGCGGAGATGTGATGCTTTAACATGTACGTAAATTCGTGCAGAAGCTGCACTTAACAGGAGGTATTTTATGACAGAACTGGAAAAGCGTGTCCTCTCCTATGTGGACGAAAAGGAAGTTACCGAATTTTTGCAGGACATGATTCGGTGCAACAGCTGCTATCCCCCGGGGGACACCAGAAGCGTCGCGGAGGTATGCCGGGCGAAGCTGGAGGCAGAGGGGATTTCCGTCGAGCTGGCCTATCCCCCGGCGGACCTTCCCGGCGAGCTCGACGACCACGTGGATAACGCCAGGATTCCCAGCGTTTTAGCCGTCCTGCCCGGCGGGCCTGGAAAGCGGATGGTCTGGAACGCCCATATCGACACCGTGCCGGTGGAGGACGTGCACAACTGGCGGCACGACCCGTTTTCCGGAGAAATCGAAACCGACGGCGGGGTTGACTATGTATATGGCCGCGGCACAGGCGACGATAAGGGCTCCGTTGCGTCCCAGGTTATGGCGATGATTGTGCTGAAACGGGCGGGGGTTAAGCTGAAGGGCACGCTACTGGTGAATCCCGTGGCGGACGAGGAGGGCCACGGCAAGCGGGGTACGGCGTGGCTTCTGGAATCGGGGCGCTATGGCAGACCCGACATTGTGATTGTCGGCGAGCAGACCAACGACGAGGTGGCCATTGCCGAACGGGCCTATACGTTCTCACGCATCATCGTCAAGGGGAAAGCCTGCCACGGAGCCATGCCGTGGAACGGAAACAACGCCATTGTCAAGGCGGCGCGGATCGTCAATCTGATCAATACCGAGCTGGAGCCGAAGCTGGAGGCCCGCACCCATCCCTATCTGCCCCATTCCACTGTCAACATCTCCAAGATCCATGGCGGCGTGAAGGAAAACGTTGTGCCGGAGCTGGCGGAGATCACCTTTGACCGCCGGGTCATTCCCGGTGAGACGCTGATGGGGGCCGTGGCGGAAATCGAGGAGCTGATCAAGCGCCTCCAGGCGGAGGACCCCTTCGATTACGAGTTCAAATTTGACTACATGTCCGGCGTCCCGACGAACACCTCCCCCGACGACCCGCTGGTTGTCTCCATGCTGAGCACCATTGAAGACCTCACCGGCAGGCCCGCGAAGCCCACCGGCTATAAGCAGGGCAGCGACGCGCGGTATTTCGCCCCCCTGGGCATCCCCATCGCCATTTACGGCCCCAGCGACCCCGCGGTGGGGCATTCGCCCAACGAGCGGGTCAGTGTGGAGCAGCTTGTGGAAGCAGTCAGGGTCTACGCGCTGACGGCGATCCGCGTTCTGGGAACCGAAGAAGACTGAAGCGCTGTAAAAAGAGGAAAGGAGCTGTGCTTGTGCAGACGTTGATTAAGAACGGCACAATTGTGACCGCCCTGGGCGAATACCAGGCGGATATTGCAATTGACGGCGAAAAGATTTCCATGATTGGAAGGAACCTCCCCGGCAGCTATGAGAAGGTGATCGATGCGGCGGGCAGGTATGTTCTGCCCGGCGGCGTGGACAACCACTCCCATTTCGAAGCCCTGAACAGCGACGGCGTGACCTTCAACGCCGGCTATGACACCTCCTATGTGGCCGTCCTGGGCGGCACCACCACGGTGGTGGACTTTGCGTCCAACGATCCCGGAAAGTCCCTGATCGATTCCATCAACTACCGCCTGGAGGTCCGGGCGAAGGGGAAGGTGGTCCCCGATATTGCGCTCCATGCGCTGTGTACCGATTTCAGCGAGGAAACGCTGGAGGAGATTCCGAAGCTGGTGGAGATGGGCGTGCCCACCATGAAAATGTTCATGGCGTATAAGCCGACGCCTATGTACATGGACGATTTCAAGCTGCTGAAAACCATGCAGAAGGCGGCGGAGCACGGCATGACGATGTTCGTCCACGCGGAAAACGCCGATGTGCTGAACGTGCTGCGGGATCAGTATGCGGAAAAAGGGCTTCTGGCCCCCAAGTACCACTACATGACCCGCCCGCCGTACAGTGAATCGGAGGCGGTCAGCCGGGCGGTCACGTTCGCAAAGGCGGTCAGGTGCCCCCTGTGCGTGGTTCATGTCAGCTGCGCGGAGGCGGCGGAGGTCATCAAGAACGCCCGCGCGGACGGCGCCCCGGTGGTGGCGGAAACCTGCCCCCATTACCTGGTCCTGGACAAGCACAAGATGGATGATCCCGATTTTGACCAGTCCTGCCGGTGGGTGTGCTCTCCGGCCCTGCGGGACAAGGCGGATCAGGATTACCTCTGGGACGCCCTGAAACGGGATGCCGTCTCTCTGGTGGGTTCGGATCACGCGCCGATCCCCATGTATCAGAAATACTGGGGCAAGGACGATTTCCGCGCTATTCCCAATGGTTCCCCCGGCTCCGGCGACCGGCTGAACGTCCTTTGGACCTACGGTGTGGCCGCAGGGCGGATTACCCGCCGGAAGCTGGTGGAAATTTTCGCCGCGACGCCCGCCAGGCTCTGCGGCATCTACCCGCAGAAGGGGGACATTGCCGTTGGCTCCGACGCGGACCTTGTGATTTTTGATCCCGGCTATGAAGGGACCTTCTCGGTGGAGACGAATCCTACAGGCGTGGAGTACAACGCCTATGAGGGGATGGCTCAGCGGGGAAGGCCGGAGACGGTGCTCCTGCGCGGAACGGTCGTCGTGGAGGCGGCAAAGTTTGTGGGCACCCCCGGCTCCGGCCGGTTCGTTCCCGGAAAGCCTTACGGTATGGCATACGACTTGCTGTGATGCTTTTGGGTGGGAATGCTGGTTTTTTGGAACAAAAAGGAGGGCGGGCTATAAGCCCGTCCTTCCTTTTAATCTGCACATTTTATGAATATCGAATAGAGATATCGCCCTACGTCCTCACCACCATCACACTCCCATGCAGGTCCCCCACCGGCAGGACCAGGAGCCGTCCCCGCTCCGCCTCGAAAGCCTCCACCGCGGCCCGGACCCCGGAGAAGCGGGCGTTCCAATAGTCATGCACCAGCAGCACGCCCCCCGGCGCCAGCCGCGGGTAGAACCACCGCAGGCCGCTCAGCGTAGGCGTGTAGAGGTCCGCGTCCAGGCTCACCAGGCAGAAGCGCAGGTCCGGGTCCAGGCCCGCCGCGGTTTCGGGGAAGTACCCCTTCCGGACGACGGCGTTTTCCGGCGCTGCCAGTTTGGACAGCACCGCGTCAACGGACGTGTCCGCGAAGGCCCCTTCCGCGGCGCGGGAGTACCCCTTTTCCGCCTCCGCGCCCACGTCCCGCGGGTCGAAGCCCTCAAAGGTGTCGAACAGGTACAGCGTCCGGCGGGGAAACGCGCGGCTCAGCAGGGCGGCGAAGTCCCCGCGGTAGACACCCAGCTCCGCCACCGCTCCCGGCAGGTGTTCCATGCGCTCCGCCAGCAGGGACAGCACCGCGCCCCGGATGTCCAGGGCTTCCATGTACTCCGAAAGGGCCCGGACCTCCCCAGCATAGCCCAGGGCGCGGAGCTGGGCCCGCAGGGCCTCCGTCCGGTCCCGGCCCGCCACGGCGATCAGGAAGCCGTCGGGGGCCCGGGCGGCGGCGTCCTCCACGGAGAGGATGGGACAGCCGCAGAGGGTCCCGCCCCACAGGGCGGGGTTGTTGTCCGCAAAGGCGGTCACCGTGTAATGGGCCCGATTGACGAGGCGGTACGCCGCCTGCCCCATCTGTCCGGCCCCCAGAAGGATGATGGTCCCCATGTGCGCCTCCCGCATTTCCTTTCTTGTCATGGGAACTGCCGGAGACTGGCGCGCCTCCGGCAGTTTCCCTGTGTCACTTCGCTTGTTCCTCCAGGGCCCGCAGAATCTTCTCGGGCGTGATGGGCAGGGAGTCGATCCACACGCCGCAGGCGTCATAAATGGCGTCCGCGATGGCGGGAGGCTGGGTGTTCGTCACCATCTCCCCCATGCCCTTCGCGCCGAAGGGGCCGTAGGGATCGTAATTTTCGTAGAATTGAATCTCGCTGTGCTTGGGCATGTCCTTGAAAGTTGGGATGATGTAGTCCGTGAAATTGCGGGCGAACAGGTCCGCGTTCTCCGGGTAGCCGGGCGTCAGGTCCTCCAGGAGGGCCATGCCGATGCCCTGGATGTCGCCGCCCTGGACCTGCCCCGCCGCCTGGAGGGGGTTGATCACGGTGCCGATGTCGTAGCAGTTGTAGAGATTGACAATCGTGACCTCGCCTGTCTCGTCGTCCACCTCCACGTCCACGATGGTGGAGCCCCAGGCCATGGAACGGCTGGGCGTCGTAAAGCCCGTGTCCGGGTCCCGGGGCGGGGCGGGCGGGGGCAGGAAGCCGCCGCTGCCGCTGAGGAACACACCGCCGTAAGTGGCCGCGCCGGAGACCTGGGCCAGGTCCATCCGTTTCTCAGCGTCGCCGGGGAGGAACACTACGCCCTCCTCATAACTCAAATCCTCCGCCCTGCAGCCCCACATCCCGGCAGCAAAGCCCTTGATGTTCCGGATCAGGTCCTTCGCCGCATCGATGGCCGCCAGGCCCACGATGTAGGTGCTCCGGGAACCGGCGGTGTCCATGCTGAAGGCGCAGGTGTCGGTGTTGGAGTTGTCGATCAGGACCTTTCCGGCGTCGACGCCCAGGGCCTCCGCGGCCATCTGGACCGCTACGGTCTTGAAGCCCTGGCCCATCTCGCAGGAGCCGTTGGTCATGTCCACCGTCCCGTCCACCTTCAGACGCAGGGAGACCAGATCAGGGTCGCCGCCTCCGTTGAAGCCCGTGGGGTAGTATACGTTCGCCACGCCTCTGCCTTTTCTGATCATGTGAATCCCTCCTCACTTCGACTTCATTTGGGCGAGCTCCGGCGGCAGGGTCTTGCCCGCCATTTCGGAGACGCCCTGGAGCGTCTCAATGGCGGAGACGGCCACCAGGGGGTTGCCCACGTGGTTCGCGTCCCCCTCGCGGAACGCGTTTCTGATCCGCAGCTCCACCGGGTCCATCCCGATGGCGGCGGCGTCCTTGTCCAGCTGGAGCTGGTCGGCAAACTGCCCTACGTTCACCCCGAAGCCCCGCATGGAGCCGCCGGGGGCCTTGTTCGTGTAGACCAGGCGGGAGGTGACGGAGACGTGCTCCACTTTCAGTGCGCCCGCGATGAAGTTGGCGTTCTTCTCCACGGCGTAGAGGCCCAGCTCCGTGAAGCCGCCGCCGTCGTGGATCACCTCGATCTGGCGGGCGGTGATGGTGCCGTCCTTCTTCACGCCGTCCTTGAAGCGGAAAATCCAGGGGCTGCGGGTGGTGGAGCAGGCCATTTCCTCCTCGCGGGTGAACTGGAAGCGGACGGGCTTCCCGGTCTTGAGGCAGAGAAGCCCCGCGATATGGTCCGTGCTGACGCTGTTCATGCCGCCGAAGCCGCCGCCGATGGTGCCGCCTACGAATTTCAGCCTGGACAGGGGGAGCTGGAAGACGTTGGCCAGGTCGTTCTGGGTGAAGAACAGGCCCTGGGTCTTGCCCCGGATCACCAGCCGCCCCGCCTCGTCCATCCAGGCCAGGGTGGCGCTAGGCTCGATGAAGGCGTGCTCCTGGTTGGGGGTCATGTACTCGCCCTCGACGATCACGTCGGCCTCCGCGAAGCCCTTCTCCACGTCGCCCTTGCGGATCTCCCGGGTGGCGGTTTTGCCGTTGAAGAGCCAGTGGTTCAGACCCGCCTCGCCCCAGACCTGGGGCGCGCCCTCCTTCAAAGCCTCCCGGGGGTCGTAGACATAGGGCAGCTCTTCGTACTCCACCTTGATTTTGGACAGGGCCAGGAGGGCCGTGGGCTTGTCGACGGCGGCCACCGCCGCCACGCTCTGGCCCTTGTAGTGGATCAGCCCGTCCGCCAGGACCTGGTTGTCGGGGACGAAGCCGAAGGTGTTGTGGGCGATATCCCTGGCGGTGAGAACGGCCTCCACGCCGGGAAGGGCCTCCGCCTCCGCGGTGTTGATGCTGAGGATGCGGGCGCGGTGGTAGGGACTGCGGAGAACCTTCGCGGTCAGCATCCCGGGCATGGCATAGTCGCCCGCGTACTTGAGGCTCCCCGTCACGATGCCCATGGCGTCATACTTGGGGATGGGCTTGCCAACGTTCTTAAACATTCAGCTCACTTCCTTTCGGAATGGGTCCGAAGTCGCCCCGGGCCGCGGCCAGAACCGCTTCGGAATACTTCTCGTAGCCGCCGCAGCGGCAGAGGTTGCCGCTGAGGGCGTCGATGACCTCTTCCTTCGTAGGGGCGCCGTTGTGGAGCAGGAAGGCCGCCGCGGCCATGAGCATCCCAGGGGTGCAGTAGCCGCACTGGGGCGCTCCGTACTCGATGAACGCCTTTTGCAGCGGGTGCAGGACGCCGTTCCGGGCCAGCCCCTCCACGGTGACCACCCGTTTGCCCTCCAGGGAGGGGGACATGACCAAGCAGGACTTGACGGCCCGCCCGTCCAGAATGACGGTGCAGGAGCCGCAGTCGCCGTGATTGCAGCCGCACTTGGTGCCCGTGAGGCCCAGCTGGTCGCGAAGCACGTCCAGGAGGCTCAGCTCCGGACGGGCGATGATTTCGGCCTCCCGGCCGTTCACCGTAAAATGTACAATCTGAGACATGCTTCCACTCCTTCCTGTCAGACAGCGTGTTCCAGCACCCGCCGGACCAGGACCGGGGCCACCTTGCGGCGGTACCAGGCGCTGGCGCGGATGTCGTCGATGGGGGAAATCTGCCCCAGGACCTTCTCAGCCGCGGCGGCGATGTTCTTCGCCGTCAGTTCCTTCCCCAGCAGCGCGGCCTCCGCCTCCGTGCAGCGCACCACAGTAGGGGCCACGGCCCCCACGGCCACCCGGACCGCCGTACACACGCCGTTCTCGGACTCTACATAGGCCGCGGCGTTGACGGTGGACAGGGTTTCGGCCTTCCGGCGGCCCAGCTTTTTGAAGCAGCCCTTTCCGGCCCGCTTCGGGATGACGATGGCCGTCAGGACCTCGCCCTTTTCCAGGACCGTTCCGCCGGGGCCGGTGAAGAAGTCCTCGATGTCGTACTCACGGGTGCCTCCGGCGCGCTCCGCCACCAGCTTCGCCCCCAGGGCCATCAGGGCGGGCACGGAGTCCGCCGCGGGGGAGGCGTTGACGATGTTGCCGCCGAGCGTCGCGGCGTTCCGGACCGTCAGCCCGGCAATCTCCGCGATGGCCTGGGTCAGGACGGGGAACTCCTTCTGAATCAGCGGATTTTCCGCCAGGTCCGTCAAGGTGCAGCAGGCTCCGATTTTCACCGTTCCGCCGCAGTCCTCCACCCGGTCCAGGCCCAGCTTCATCAGGCTGACAATCAGCAGGTCCGGCTTCTCACCGGCGGGAATCTCCTCCAGCTCCGCGGACAGCCGGGGCATGAAATCGGTGCACCCGGCCACCATCTTCACTTCCTTGTCCGCGTTTCCAGCCGCCGCCTGAAACACCCCGTCCAGGGTTTCAGGAGACAAATACTCATATTTTCTCATGTTGCCGACTCCTTTTCAGAGGAATTTGTGGACCGTGGCGCTCACTTTTTGGCGAAGGTGGATTTGCTGAAATCGTACTCCTCGCTGCCGTCGGGATAGCGGTAGCGGCCCTTGTCCTTGTCGGCGGGGTAGTTGAAGCGTCCGCCGCAGCGCATGATCATGGTCTTGATCCCGGGTGTGTTCTCGCGGACGATCCGCTCGAACTGCGTCACCAGGAGCTCCGGATCGCCGGCGGTGTTGGCCCAGTTGTCGTAGTGGTCGGGGATGAGCAGCTTCGCTTTCAGGGTCTGGCCCACCCGGGCGCAGTCGTAGGGGGTCATTTTGTCGGTGGCGCCGGGGGCGTTGGAGCCCATGTCGAAGATGGCCACGTCGATGTCGTACTTCTGGGCGATGGCCACGTAGCCGTCGTGATACCAGGTGTCGCCCATGAAGAGGATGTTGCCGCCGCTGGTCTTGAAGAGGTAGCAGCAGGCCGCTTCCTCGAAGGGGATGAGCACGTCGCCCTCGCCGGTCTTGATGGCGGTCTGGTCGTAGCAGATGAGGAAGTCCACCTCAGCGCCCTTGACCTTCACGGACTCCCCCACCTTCGCCACGACGATCCGGTCCTCGGGGACGCCGAAGCCCTGGAGTTTCTTCGCGGCCACGGGGGGCGCGTAGTAGGGGGCGTCGGTGGTGGCGAGGGTGGCCTTCACGGCGTAGAGGTCGCAGTGGTCCTGATGGGCGTGGGTGCAGAAGACGCCGTCGATGTGGCTGAACTTCCAGGGGTCGATCACCTGGGGATTGAGCCGAATCCAGTTGATGCTGTCGGCCCCGGCCTGCTTGCACACGCCGCAGTAGTAGAGCTCGGTGTACATGGAGGGCCCGCAGTACTGGTCCAGGAGGAAGACGCCGCCCTCGTCGGTCTTGATGACCCAGGAGGGTCCTCCGCACCACCAGAGGCTGACCTGGCTCTTGGGGACCTCGTAGGATTCAATCTCCTTGTTGAGGAAGCTGCCCCACTCGGGGAAGGTATCCTCCAGCCACTGGGTGCGGTCCATGGGGTGGTCCTGGTTGACGTACATGCCGGAGATAATTCCCCGTCCGTCGGTCTTCGGAACATTCGCTGCCATAATCAAGTTCTCCCTTCCGTCGAAAAAGTGTGTGGGGCGCGGAACGCGCCCGGTCTGGTGTACGTTGTCCTACATCATACAAAATGATATAATATTTTCCAGGGAAAATCAAGCAGTTTTCCTTCCAAAAAAAGCGATCCCTTTTTGTGCATTTTCATGCCCCGGCATCCGTTTCCGCAGCCTGGGCATTTGCGAAGGACGGGTCGGCCGCTATTGCGAAGGACGGGTCGCCGAGGGCGGCGACCCCTACGGTATGCACCCCCACAACCGCCATGCTGCGAGGGATGGAACCGTAGGGGCCGGCGCCCTCGCCGGCCCGTCCCTCGCGCCCACCGCACCCATGGGGCCGCACCCTGTAGGGGCGGACCTATGTGTCCGCCCGTCCCCCGCGCCCGCCGCACCCACGGGACCACACCCCCCGCAACCACCGCACCCCTGGGGATATCGGAACCCCCTGCCGGGGCGGACACGCAGGTCCGCCCCTACGGAGGTCCCAGGAGGGGCGCAGCCGCAAAAAAACGGCTGGCACAAGCCAGCCGCCGCAGAACGCGTACCCCATTCAATTCTCGTCCCGAAACCGCTCCACATGGTCCAGGTGCCGCTGCATCATGGCCCCCGCCAGCTCAGCGTCCCCGGCCCGGAGGGCGTCGATGATGGCCCGGTGGTCCAGAAGGGACTGCCCGCAGTAGCCCTGGGCGAAGACGCTCTCCGTGTAGTCCTCGTAGATGGCCCGGATCGTGTTGAACATGATCAGGAGCAGCTCGTTGTGGGCGATGCGGACCAGGGCGGAGTGGAAGTCGAAGTCCAGCTGGGCCATCTGGGCCGGGTCCTCCACCGCCTCCTCCATCCGTCCCAGAATCCGGTCCAGAGCCGCGATGTCCTTCTCCGACGCCTTCAGCGCCGCCAGCCGCACCGTGCCCACCTCCACCACCTGCCGGTACTCCGCCAGGTTCTGCGTCTCGGAGCGCTGGGCGATGGCCTCGAAGTTCATGGTGTTCTGGATCTGCTCCTGGGAGTTGACGTAGGTCCCGGTTTTGGAGCGGGTGATCATGTGCAGGGTTTCCAGGCGGGAGTACGCCTCCCGGAGGCTCCCCCGCCCGATGTTCAGCTTCTGGCACAGCTCGTTCTCGTTGGGGAAGACGTACCCGGCGGGGAGCTCTCCGCTGAGAATGGCGTCCCGGAGCTTTTCAAACAGCTCTTCGGAGATGTGCTTCCGGTTTTCGATGGAAATGGAGTCGAAAAGGGTGGATTCCACGGGGATTTTGACATAGTTTTTGCTCATGGCGGCAGTTCTCCTTAAACGTGCGGTTCTTTTCCACGCTATTTTAATACGCGGGTCGGGAGGATGTCAACATCAGGGAACCGGGCGGTGAGAAAAAACAGCAAAGTTCTGAGGTTTTTCCGGCGTGGGGCGGGGGAATCCGGCATAGTCAACAAATTGCGGGCGGCAATCTCTGTAAAAATGCCGGTTGACGGCGGCTCCGGAAGCAGATACAATTTCCAGTAGGATGTAAGACAACGGAGGCGGAGAACCGGGGCGGAGCGGTCCGCCGTTTTTCTCCCCACCGTTATTCTCTCCGTGACATAATTGAAAGGAACCCATCTATGACGCTGCAAAAGCACCCGGCGGAGGGACGGCGGAGCCCGGAGCTCCGCATCTGCGCCATGCTCCTCCTCCTGGCCGGACTTTTTTTCGCATCCTTCGCCCTGGGGCGCTACGGCGTGCCCCTCCCGGAGGTGGCGCGCATCCTGTGGAGCCGCGCCGCGGCCCCCCTCCAGGCCCTGCTGGACCGCATGAATTTCCCCCTCAGCCTCGTCCCGGCCCGGACCTGGACGGACAACATGGAAATCGCGGTGGTGAACGTGCGCCTGCCCCGGATTCTCCTGGCCTGCATGGTGGGCTGCGCCCTCTCGGCGGCGGGGACCGCCTACCAGTGCGTCTTCCAGAACCCCATGGCCGCGCCGGACATCTTAGGCGCGTCCTCCGGGGCCTGCTTCGGCGCGGCGCTGGCGATTCTCCTGGGGCGCGGAGGGGCGGGCGTCACGGCCTCCGCCTTCCTGTTCAGCCTCTCCACCGTGGCCCTGGTCTACGGCATCGGACTCAGGGCGGCGGGGAGGCAGGCCGTCAGCATCCTCCTGGCGGGGGTGATGGTCAGCTCCCTGTTCTCCGCCGGGACCTCGTACCTGAAGCTGGTGGCGGACCCCTCCAGCGAGCTGCCGGAAATCACCTACTGGCTCATGGGGAGCCTGTCGGGGACGAAGCTCCGGGACGTGGGCTTCGCGCTGCCCCCCATGTTGGCGGGACTGGTGCCGCTGCTGCTGCTCCGCTGGCGGATGAACCTGCTGGCCCTGGACGAGGAGGCGAAGTCCATGGGCGTCAGCGTGGGGCGGCTGCGGCTGATCGTGATTCTCTGCGCCACGGTCCTCACCGCGGCCAGCGTGTCCGTCAGCGGCATGATCGGCTGGGTGGGGCTGGTGGTCCCCCACCTGTGCCGGAAGCTGGTGGGGAACGACTGCCGCTGTCTGCTCCCGGCGGCGATGCTTCTGGGGGCGGCGTTCCTCCTGCTGGCGGACGGCTGCGCCCGGAACCTGATCGCCACGGAAATCCCCATCGGCATCCTCACCGCCTTTATCGGCGCGCCCTTTTTCATCCTGCTCATGACCCGGAAGGAGGAATTGCTGTGAAGCTGGAGGTGAAGCGCCTCTCCTTTTCCTATTCCCATAAAAAAGTGCTGGACGACCTCACATTTTCCGTGGAAAAGGGGGTGTTCGTGTCCGTTCTGGGGCCCAACGGGGCGGGGAAGAGCACCCTGTTCCGCTGCATCCTCAAGTTCAATTCCGGCTGGACCGGGGCGGTCCTGGTGGACGGCGCGGACACGAAGACCCTGTCCCAAAAAGAGATGGCCCGCCGGATCGCCTTCATCCCCCAGATCCACCGCCCCACCTTCGGCTTCACGGTCCTGGACACCGTGCTCATGGGGACGTCCCGCCAGCTGGGGGCCTTCTCCATGCCGAAGCGCAAGCAGATCGAGCTGTCTTATGAGGCCATGGAGCGGATCGGCGTGGCCCACCTGGCCCACCGGGACTTCGACCGCCTCAGCGGCGGGGAACAGCAGCTGGTCCTGACGGCCCGGGCGGTGGCCCAGCAGGCGGACATCCTGATCATGGACGAGCCCACTTCCGCCCTGGACTACGGCAACCAGTTCCGGGTCCTGGAGCAGGTGCGGGCCCTGGCGGACGAGGGCCGCACGGTCCTCCTGTCCACCCACAACCCCCAGCACGCCGTCAGCTTCGCGGACCGCGTCCTGGCCCTTGCGGAGGGGCGGATCGCGGCCCTGGGGGACGCGGGGGAAGTGCTGACCCCGGCGCTGATGCGCCGCCTGTACGGCATCGGGGCGGGCTTCGCGGAGACGGACTTCGGGCGGGTGATTGTGCCGGAGGCGGCGGCGCGGCGCTGACGCGCGTTTCCCCCCACGGCGGGAGTTCTATAACTTTGAGAGGCGAAAAGGAGCGATTGTGATGGTAAAAAAGCTAACGGCGGCACTTCTGGCGTGTTCCCTGCTTCTGGCCCTGACGGCCTGCGGCACCGGCGGCATGGTTTTGCGGAACCCGGCCTCCCCAGCCGCGTCCGCGCCGGAGGACCCCGTAACCCGCAGCTTCACGGACTCCCTCGGGCGCACCGTAAGCCTGCCCGCGGAGGTGGACAGGGTGGCCCTCTCCGGCCCCATGGCCCAGATTGTGCTGTTCGCCCTGTGCCCGGACAGGCTGGTGGGCCTCTCCAGCGCCTGGACGGAGGACGCGGAGGCGTACCTGGACCCGGCGTATTTCAACATGCCCGAAATCGGCCAGCTCTACGGCGGCAAGGGGGCGCTGAACCTGGAAACCCTGCTGGCCTCCGGGGCCCAGGTGGTGGTGGACGTCGGCGAGCCCAAGGGCAAGATGGCGGAAGAGCTGGACGCCCTGCAGGAGCAGAGCGGCGTCCCCTTCGTCCACGTCACGGCCACCATCGACACGATGGACGGGGCCTACCGGATGCTGGGGGAGCTGCTGGGCATGGAGGCGGAGGCCGAGGAATTAGCGGCTTACTGCGCGTCGGTTTACGCGCGGATTGTGGACATTCTCGGGCAGGTGGGGCGGAAAAAAGTGCTGTACATCGCGGGGGAGGCGGGGCTGAACGTCATCGCGAAAGGCTCGTTCCACGCGGAAATCATCGACTTCATGGCGGACAACCTGGCGGCGGTGGACGAGCCGTCCTCCCTGGGCACCGGGAACGAAGTGGACATGGAGCAGCTTCTGAACTGGAACCCGGACGTGATTCTCTTCGCGCCGGACAGCGTCTACGAGACGGTGGGGGCCGATCCGGCCTGGCAGACCATCACGGCGGTCCAAAACGGCGCGTACTATGAGGTCCCCATGGGGCCTTACAACTGGATGGGCTTTCCGCCCTCGGTCCAGCGGCTTTTGGGGATGCTCTGGGCGGCGAAGGTGCTGTATCCGGAGGCGGCGGAGTACGATTTGTACAAGGAGGCGGCGCGCTATTTCGAGCTGTTCTACCACTGCGAATTGACCCGGGAGCAGTACGGGAAGTTTGTGGCCCATTCCCTTCCGGAGTGACGGCCATGACAGGAAAGAACATCCTGATCACCGGCGGCTTCGGCGCGGGGAAGAGCACCCTGATCCGGCGGCTTCTGGAGCAGACGGACCGCCCCGTCTGGGGCTTCGTGACGGAAAAGGCCCCTGCGGATGAACGCGGCCTGCACTCCATCTACATCCACCCCGCCGCTCAGACTGCCGGCGAACGCGTTTACACGGCGGAGAACCGGGTCGGAATCGGGAACACAGAGGGGCAGAAGGTGTACCTGAACGTCTTTAATTCCCTGGGCGTGCAATTTCTCAGCGGCTTTCCCCAAGACGGCATCGTCGTCATGGACGAACTCGGCTTCATGGAGGCCCGGGCGGACCGCTTCACGCGAAAGGTCCTGGAAGTCCTGGACAGCGGCATTCCGGTCCTGGCGGCGGTCAGGGCGCAGCGCGGCGTTCCGTTCCTGAACCAGGTCCGCAGACACCCGAAATCGGCCCTGTTCACCATAATCCCGGGAAACCGCAGTGCAATTTTTGCAATGACAGGCGCGCTTCTCCGGCAAACGCTGCACGCCGCCCAACAGGAGGGATACACATGCCAAATTTAGCCGCTGTAATTGTCGCCGCGGGCGTCTCGTCCCGCATGGGCCGCTTCAAACCCATGCTCCAGGTGGACGGCCGGACCATGATCCAGCGGGTAGTGTCCGCCATGCGCACGGCGGGGGCGTCCCCCGTCGTGGTTGTCACCGGCTACAGGCACGAAGTCCTGGAGGAACACCTGGCAAACGAGGGCGTTCTTTTCGTCCACAACGCCCGCTATTTTGAGACGCAGATGCTGGACTCCCTGCTCCTGGGTCTGGACGCCCTGCCGGAGGACACGGAAAAAGTGCTCATCACCCCAGCCGACATCCCCCTCGTCAAACCGGAGACGATCCAAGCCCTCTTAAACGCAAAAGGCGACTTCATCCGCCCCATCTGCGGCAGCTCAACCGGCCACCCCGCCGTCATGTCTCCGGCGCTCATCCAACGCATCAAGGACTACCGGGGCGGCGGCGGCCTCCGCGGCGTCATCGCCTCCGGCGGCATCGTCCCCACCGACGTCCCCGTGGACGACTTCGGCACCGTCCTGGACAGCGACACCCGCGACGAGTACGCGGAGCTGATGAAGTACCGCCGCCGGGAGACGAACACCCCCCAGCCATTACAATTAGACCTCCGCATCGGCCTCTACGCCGAAACCTCCTTCTGGGGCCCCGACAGCGCCCAGTTTCTGGAACTGATTCAGACCACCGGCTCCATGCTGGGCGCCTGCCAGTGTATGCACATATCCTATTCCCGCGGCTGGCGCATGGTAAACGAAATCGAGCGCCAACTGGGCTTCCAAATCCTGGTCCGCACCCCCGGCGGAAACAGCGGCGGAGGCTCGGAGCTCACGGAACAGGGGAAGCACCTTCTAATTGCGTTCCAGAGTATGCAGGAGGAGATACGCACAACAGCACAAGAGATATTTGCACGGTACTTCCAAACGAGGGACGGGGGGCTGCCAGCGGGGCTTCCCGCCTCCGGCGGCCAGGGGCTTTGCCCCTGGACCCCACCAGCCCTTTGAAAAGGGCTGGACCCTAAACTTTTAACTCTGGCTTGTCTACATAGCCGAAATCCAGAATGTCCACGCCCTGCGCCTCCCAGAACTCCATAAACAGGCTCATGCGGGGGCTGGGCCCGTTGCCCCGGCGGCGGGTGTACAGAAGCAGATGCCGCGCCCCAGCGGGGCAGGCGTCCAGGTAGGTCCCCAGCCAGTCCTCCATGGCGGGGTCCACAAACAAAGCCCGCCGTCCGGACGCCTCCGCCAGCGCCCCGGCGGCCCGCCCCTCCAGAACCGTACAGCCCGCGGCCTGCGCCGCCTGTGCGAAGGTGTCCCGCCGCTCCCGGTCGGAGCGGGAGGCGCAGAGGAAGACCGTCCCGCTGTATGCCCGCGCCTGTTCCTCCGCAAAGCGCCGAATCCACTGCTCCCGCGCCCCGGGGCCGTCGCTGCCCTGGGGCATTTCTGCCATGGTCCACATTCTATGCACCTCCCTCTTTCTCCGCGGCTTCCGCCTTTCTCAGCGCTTCCAGGGCGTACATGCCCTCATAGCCGTACAGACAGCCCGTCTCGCCCTCCCGGACCTCGAAGTAACAGCAGCTGTACTCCTCGTGCCAGCTTGCCAGGATGGCTTTCCCGTCTATCTCGCTGCGCCTGCAGGCGGCGACGGTGAAGGGCTTGCAGCCCTCCTTGAACTCCCCTGGCAGGGGCCGCACCCGGACCTCTCCCAGGCCGGGCTTGCAGCGCTCATCCAGAAAGCACTCCCTCCGGATGGCCCGCAGTTCCACCAGCGTCTTCCCGCGCTTCCCGACCACCTGGTAAAAATCGCAGGAGCTTCCGCACTCGTCCCTGGCGACGCACTTGAAAATGCTTCCGATTTGGATGTCCTCGTTGGACGGCCGTTTTGTCCCCATGTCCGCGCCTCCTTTTTTGGTTCTGACAGCAGTATAGCATAATCTGGCCGGTGTCCGCAACCTCCGTCCCCTGCGGTCCAGGCACCCACGGGGATGCACCGTGTGGGGCCGATGCCCACATCGGGCCATTTCCCCCACGGCCTGGGCGGTCACAGCGGCAGCGGTTCCCCGTCCTGCAGGACCCGGACGCGGCCGGCGTAGGGGGCCAGGGCGGGGTGGGCGGCAAATTTCTCCGCCCGCTCGGTGTGCATGGGGACGATGGTCTTCGGCTGCACCATCTCAATCAGGCGGGCAATGGCCTCCGGGCAGGCGTGGCCGCTGGTGTGGAGGCGCTCAATGGGACGTCCGCCGATGAAGTCCAGCAGGGCCGGGTCGGCGTGCTCCGGCTCCAGGTAGCCGCTCCACAGGGAGTAGATTATCTGGCCGTCCAGGGGGTAAAAGCGGTCCCGCAGTTCTTCAAAACGGCTGGTGTACTGCTCCGGATGGGTATTTTTCCGCGCCAGGAGGACGAAGCCGTCCCGGGCCAATTCCTCGTCCGTGACGGAGCGGAAATACAGCGGGTGCCCCATGGTCCGCCCAATCTCCCGCAGCTCCGCCCAGCGCCGGTCCGGCGTGCCCAGGACCCGCACGACCGGGTGCCGCCGGGAGGGCCGGTAGGCGGGGAAGCGGCCCCGGGCCTCCATGCCCCCCATGGCGGTGATCATGAGCCGGGCCTGGTACAGGTCGCAGACGAAGTGCCGCCCCGGCGGCGCGGCGTGGTAAAAGCTCATGACGCTGTCCAGGTTCGTGGAGGACACCAGGACAAAATTGTACATGTGCCTCCGGAACAGCCTTTCCGCCGCCTCCCGCAGGGCCTGCTCCGAGGGGACCAGGCCGTTTTCGCGCCTCTGAACGCGGCTGAGCATGGTTCCCTCCGTGACCAGCAGGTCCACAGGGGCGGGCGCGTACTTTTGCAGCACCCGCTCCAGCCGCCCCCGCTGCCCCACCGCGCCGTGGTCCCGGAAGTCGCCGGTGAAGAGGATGGACTTCCCGCCCATGACAATATAGAACATGCAGGAATCCGGGGCGGAGTGGTCCGTGTAGAGGGGCAGGACCCGGAGGCCGGGGGCGGGGGAGAAAAAGCGCCCGGGCCGGAAGGTCCTCATGCGCTCCACCAGGGGCGCGCCCCGGACCGCCGCGCCGCGGTCGATGTAGGGCATGAGGATGCCCAGGAGCTCCCTGGCCAGGGGACCGATGTACATGGGCGTGTCCGGCGGGAGGCTCCGGAACAGGCCATAGTGGTCGCCGTGGGCGTGGGTGAAGAGGACGGCGCTGACGGGGCCGCCTTGGAGGACCTTTTCGACGAGGGCGGCGTCCCCCATGGGGGCGTCCGCGCCGGGGAGGTTGGCCCCGAAGTCGATGAGGACCCGGCTGGCGCCCAGGGCGAGCTCGGTGCAGCAGCCGCCGATCTGGTGGGTGCCGCGGTGGATGGTGAGGGTTGGCATGGCACGGCCTCCTTGTGTTGATGGAGACAGTATAGCAGACGGGGCGGGGAGATGGGGGACAGGCGTAGCGTCGGGGATTCAGGCGGTCCGGGAGGCGGCCGGAGGGAAATTCGGGCCCGGTTCGGCCAGGTCCCGGCTGACCAGGGCGGCGTAGTATTGATCCATGGTGGCGGGGGCGTTGTACAGCGCCGCCAGGGTGTAGGCTTTGATGTTGCCGATGGCCGCGGTGGTGCTGCTGAGGCAGTCGCGGACGTACCCGATGTGTTCGCGGGTGAGGCGGAGGAAGCGGCTCCGCGCGGCGGCGGCGGGCACGTCGTTTCCGCAGATGCGGACGGCGTCCCTTGAGGAACAGCACGCCTCCGTCATGAGGTCCACGTAGCCGTCAATGAGGTCCCGGTCATAGGGTTTGTCCAGAATCAGCCCTTCGTAGTCAATATTCTCCTGAATGGTTTCCCGTATCCTATCCATCTCATCCATCCCGATTTTCCGTCTCTCTCTCCGCCTCCGTTCTGTTGGAGGGGCAGATGGGGAGGATAGGTCCGTATCACTCTTTTTGTTTTCTTTCTGTTCAGTCTTATTAGAGTCGGAAAAGCCGAGGTCTTGACTTCTGGATTTCAGAGGTCTTGACGTCATTTTTTCCGAGGTCTTGACGTCGGATTCCGCCGTCTGCGCGGCGTCGCACGGTACGAAGTTTTTGACGAAAATCCGGGCCGGACGCCCCAGACCCTGCTTCCGGCGCAGGATAAGCCCCATGTCCTCCAGCTCCCGGAACAGCCGGATGGCCTTGTCCTTCCCGCAGGCGATAAGCTCCGCCGCGTCCTCCTGGGTGAAGTAGATGAACACCCGCCCCGCCTCGTCCAGCCACCCGTTTTTCGCGGACAGCCCCACCCGGTCCAGCAGCAGGCCGTACAGCACCTTCGCCTCCAGAGAGAGGTCCCGGTACTCCTCCCCGGTGAACAGGATTTTCGGCACCCGGTAGAATGTGAACTGGCCGGCCTCGTTTCCGTAAAAATAGTCAAGATTCAGCGCCATCATGTGTACCTCCTGAAAAAATATCTTCACATATGGCGCCCAAGGGGCGAAAGTTGCACGCGGACGTGCAACCGCCCCGGCGGTCTTTTTTCCGCCGGGGCCGTTTTTTTAAGCAGGTGCCGGCCCGCGCCCCGCTGAGGGCCCGGGCCGCGGCCTCCCGGCGGTGCGGGAGGGGAACCGGGCGCTCACCTGGCCTCCGCCAGGATGACCCGGATCCGGCCCCCGGCGGGACAGCCGAAATCATCGTACCAGCCTGTCAGGGTATAGTCCTCCGCGTTGACGCTGGTGCAGTCTGTCAGGTAATAGCTGCCGTTCTGTTTCAGGTACACCTGCACGTTTTCCGACACCTCATAAGTTTTGTTGTCCGCGCGGGCGGTGAAGGTGCCCAGCTCCGTCAGGCTTACGCCGGTGAGGTTCTTCATGGCCTTGATTTCCCCGGCGCTGTCGTAGCGGATCGCAATGCCGCTGCGGCCTTCGACGTAATACTTCTGGGTGCCTGTCTGCAAGGTGACTTTTTCCCCGTTCAGCATGTAGGTGTAGGTGTAGTTGACCGTCTTCGTTCCGCCGCTTTCGCCGTCGCCGGAGGACTCCACGCCGTCCCAGACGGAGCTCAGATAGCCGCAGCTCCAGGTGTCGCCGGTGGCGTCGTTGAGAATCAGGACGCTGATTTCGCTGTTCTTGTCCAGGGCGTAGTAGCGCACGTCGTCCGCATCCAGGGTGCAGCCCGCCAGACGGGCGGGGTCTACGGTACACGCGTCCCCCTCCTTGGAGGTGTCCAGGATTTCCGCGTCCGGCGCAATCCGCAGACGGCCCAGCTTCGCGCCCTCGGCGTCTACTTTGCCGCCGGTGCTCTTCTGGTTCAGCCGTTTGATGCTCGTGCCGCTGTTGGTGATATCCACCGATACCAGGAGGCCCACTGCGAATTTTTCCTGGACCTGGAAGGTCCGCTGCACGCCGTCCGTGCAGGTCACGGTGATTTCGCGGTGGATGGAGGCTTTTTCGTCGTCCACCGCCTCCCAAACGGATTCCACCACCCCGTAATAGGTACTATCCACATCGCTGCCGGTGAGGACGTCCGCCACCGCGCCGTCCATCCCCAGAAGCAGGGTCACGATGTTCCCCACCTTGCCGCCGCCGACGGCGGAGAGCTTGTAGGAGGCCGCGGCGCTGCCAATACTGTAGCTGTTTCCGGAGACGGTGACGGAGGTGGGGGCCGTGGCGCTGGGGGTCAGGGCCTCGATTCTGCCGGAAATCCGCTTCGTGTAGATCCAGAGGGTCCGGGCCGCTTCATTATAATAGTACACGTCGTTTCGGACCATGGAGGCGGTCTGGACCTCCTTGTCGTTCTTGTAGATGGTCTCCGGCGTGAAGGGCAGGACTTCCAGGGAGTTCTCCGCTATGTAAGGGCCGCTGATTTGCTCCAGGGCTACGGCGGTGTAGTCTACCGCGCCGTTGGTGATGGTATAGCCCAGGGTTTCGCCGTAGAGCTGGCCGGAGGCGCTTTTGGCGGTGAGGCAGTTGCAGAAGAGAAAGGCGCAGTCCTGACGGGTGAGGGTCTGGCCCTTGGCGGCGCTCACGCCGTCCCGGAGGCCCAGAGAGGACGCCTTGCTGAGCTGGGCCTGGGGGAAGGTGCCGGCCAGGGAGGAGGCGTCGTAGCCCAGGAGTTTCAGCAGGGCGGCGCAGGCTTCCTCCAGGGTGACGCTCTGGTCAGGGCGGAAGGAGCCGTCGGTGTAGCCGGTCATCCAGCCCTGCCGGACGGCGAGCTGGATGGCCTCTGAGGCCCAGTGGCCGTTTTTCACGTCCTTGTAGAGGGCGAAGCCGCTTCCCTCGCGGCTGACGCTGTCCTTGTAAGCGGAAGCCGCGGCCAGCATCATGGCGAGCTCGGCGCGGCTGACTTTTCCGGAGAGGTCGGTGCGTCCGTTTTCGTCACCGGTGAGAATGCCCAGGGCCCGCACGGTCTGCACCGCGCCCCCGGTGTCCGCCGCGAGGCACGGGACTGTAAGCGCCGTCAAAATGCAGAGGGTCAAAAAAACCGCAGCGATTTTCTTCATCGAAAAATCCTCCTTGCAAAGAGTAAGTAAAAAATGAAAAGCCGCCAAAAAGCAGAATCCCACCAAAAAGAGAGTGATCTGCCAGGGTCCAGGGAGGCGCGCGCCTCCCTGGTGGGAGTCCAGAGGGCAAAGCCCTCTGGCCGCCGGAGGCGGGAAGCCCCGCTGGCAGCCCCCCGTCCCCCGTCCAACGTTCAATCGTACCGCAGAGCGTCGATCGGGTTCAGCCGTGCCGCCTTTTTTGCGGGGAGGTAGCCGAAGGTTATGCCGACGGCGGCGGAGATGGTGAAGGCGAGGAGGATGGAGGGGAGGGTGGGGGAGACGGTGAGGGGGGTGTCGGTCAGGGCGGTGATGAGCAGGGTGGCGGCGGTGGAGAGGGCGCAGCCGAGGAGGATGCCTAAGATGCCGCCCAGGGCTGAGGTGACGGCGGCTTCTGTGACGAATTGGCGGAGGATGCTGGATTCCTTGGCCCCCAGGGCCTTGCGGATGCCGATTTCGCGGGTGCGCTCCGTGACCGATACCAGCATGATGTTCATGATGCCGATGCCGCCTACCAGGAGGGAGATGCCTGCGATGAGGGCCAGGACGCCTACGACCATGCCGATCATGCCGGTCATCATCTCCAGCATTTCCGTCATGCTCACGACCATGTAGGCGTTCGTGTCGCGGAAGACGGCGTAGAGGCTGTCTTCTACCGCCTCCTTGGCAGCGCCGGCCTGGTTCTCGTCGGTAATCGTGAAGGCATAGCTGCCGATGCTGCCCGTCTTGCTCAGGCGGGCGGCGGTGGAGTAGGGGAGGTAGACGCAGTCGTCGGTGCCGCCCTCCTCCGGTTCCTCGGACTCCTGGGCCATGACGCCTACGATGGTCAGTTTGACTCCGCCGACGCGGATGGTTTCGCCTACGGCGCTGCCGCCGTAATAGGTGCCGGCCGTGTAGGCCCCTATCACGCAGACATTTTTCCGCTCCTGAATGTCAACATACTGCAGGCCGCGGCCCTGGGCGATTTCGTAGCCGCACATGTCGAAATACTCCTCGCTGACACCGGTGACGGCGGCGGAATCCACGGTTTCCGTCCCCACCTTTACGGTGCCGGACATCTTTACCGTGGGGGAAACTGCGCTGAGCAGGCCCGGGTTCTCCCCGACGATGGCGTACATGTCGTCCGCCGACACGCTCCTTGAGGAGCCGCGGCCCAGGACCTGGACGGTCAGGATGTTGGTGCCCATGCTGGAAAAGCTGTCGGCCATATAGCGCTCCATGCCGCTGCCGAGGCCCACAATCACGATGACCGCCGTGACGCCGATGATGATGCCCAGCATGGTCAGAAAGGTGCGGGTTTTGCTGCTCCAGATGTTTTGCAGGGACATGGAGAAGGTTTCCGAAAAGCTCATGCGCCGTCCCCCTCTCCCGCAGAGTTGGGCGTGACCAGCGCCTCGGGGGCGCGGGCGTCGCCGTCGTAGATGACCCTGCCGTCCTCCAGGCGGATGATGCGCTGGGCCTGGACGGCGATGGAGTTGTCGTGGGTGATGAGGACGACGGTGTTCCCCGCCCGGTTCAGGCGCTGGAGGAGTTTGAGGACCTCCCGGCTGGTGCGGGAGTCCAGGGCCCCGGTGGGCTCGTCGGCGAGAATGACCGCCGGTTCCCCCACCAGGGCGCGGGCCACGGAGGCCCGCTGCTGCTGGCCGCCGGAGAGCTGGCTGGGACGGTGGCGCAGTTTCTCCCCCAGGCCCACCAGCTCCAGGGCGATTTTCGCCCGCTCCCGGCGCTCCGCCCTGGGCACTCCCGCGTACATCAGGGGGACCTCCACGTTCTCCAGGAGGGTCAGCTTGGGCAGGAGGTTGTACTGCTGGAAGATGAAGCCCAGCTTTTCGTTCCGGATTTCCGCCAGTTCGTTCCGGCTCATCCGGCCCACGTCCCGGCCGTCCAGGAGGCAGGTCCCGGCGGAGGGGACGTCCAGACAGCCGATGATGTTCATGCAGGTGGACTTCCCGGAGCCGGACTGTCCCACGATGGCCACAAACTCCCCCTGCCGGATCTGCATGGAGATGTGGTCCGCCGCGGCGATGGTCTCGCCGCCCATCTCGTAGTATTTGCAGACCTCCCGGAACTCAATGAGCGCGTTCATCCCATCGGCCCCCCTCCCATGCCGCCGGGTCCTCCGCCGGGCGCGCCGCTGGGTCCTCCGCTGGGCGTGCCGCCGCCCATGGGCATCCCCATGCCGCCGGGGAGCATCGCGGCGTTGCTGCCGGAGGAGGGGAGGTAGGCGGCGGTGTCCCCCTCCTGGAGGCCGGAGGTGATTTGAATGTAGCCGTCGTCGCTGACGCCGGTTTCCACGGCGGCGTAGACGTAGCCCTCGGGGGCCTCCCGATCCGCCGCGCCGGAGGCGCTGGGGGAGTCCGCCGTAATGAGGACCAGCCCGCCCCGGCTCACCGACTCCACGGGGACGGCCAGCACGTCCTCCGCCTGCTCCAGAATGATTTCCGCGTCCGCGTTCATCCCGGGCCGGAGGCCCTCGGTCTCGTCGATGCGGACGGTGACGGGGTAGGAGGTGACGCCGCCGCTGGTGGTCCCCAGGACGGAGACCTTCGTGACGGTCCCGGCGTAGGTCCGTCCCTCCGCGGCCTCCGCCGTCACCTGGACCGCCTGGCCCACGGAGATTTTGCTGATGTCCAGCTCGTCGATGTCCATGGTCAGCTCCAGCCAGCTCAGGTCGTAGATGGTGCAGAGGGTCTTGCCGCCCTCGGCGGTGTCCCCGGCCTTGTACTGCTTATCCACCACGGTGCCCCGGATGGGGGAGGTGACGGTGTAGCTGTCCAGCTGGTTCCGGGTGCTGTCCATGGAGAGCTCCGCGCTGCGCAGATTGTCCCGGGCGCTCTGAATTTTGTCCTCCAAGGCGTCCCCGCCCAGGGTGAGCAGCGCCTGGTCCCTGGAAACCGTCTGGCCCTCCTGAACGTGGACGGCGGCGACGGTGCCGGAGGCGGCGGCGGTCACACGGTGCTCCGACCGGCAGGCGAAGGTGCCGGAGGCGGCGCAGCCAACGCCGTTGATGGTGGCGGAGGCCGCCTGCTCCGTCCCCAGCCCGCCGGGGTTCTCCACGGTGACGGTCACGTTCCGTGTAATCATGTTCCCCGCGCCCACGAGGTCGCTGCCGGACACGGCGGTGACAGTGCCCTCCATCGTCTCGAAGGAGCCGTCCAGAAGGACCTCCGCCGCCTGGCCCACGTAGAAGCCCTCGGCGTCGTCGGCGGGGAAGAGGACCGTCAGCTTCATGGCGCTGCTGTCCCGGATCACCGCGATTTCCTGGCCCTGGGACACCTCGTCCCCCACGTCCGCCAGGAGGCTGAAAAGGGTGCCGGAGCCGTTGGCCCTGACGTACTGGCCGTCCAGGGCGTCCTCGTAGCTCCGCTGGGCCTGGTTCAGGGAGAGCTGGGCCTTTTCGATGTTGTTGGCGGCGTCGGAGCTGTCGATTTCATAGAGAACGGTGTCCTTCTCCACCAGGTCCCCCTCCTCGAAGGCGGCGGAGAGGATGTCGCCCTCCGCCAGGGTGGTGACGGTGTAGGCGTTGGCGGGGAGGAGGGTTCCGCTGCCGGTGAGTGCGCTGGTGATGGTGCGGCGCTCCACGGGGGCTTCCGTGTAGGCTGCGGAGGCGCTGGCCCTGGGTCCGCCCTGCCGGAGCAGGAGGACCGCCAGCACCGCCGCCGCGGCGAGTATCCCCAGGAGGACGAGCCGCTTCCATTTCAGGGGCTTTTTCCCCTTTGCCCGTTCCAGAACTGATTCCATAAGTGAGTTCCCCATTTCCTGATAGATTGATAAATGTGTGCCGGGCCTGTGCTCCGGCGCCGCGCCCCTTCACCGGGGCCGGGTCCGCAGGGTGAAGCGTGCGATCTCCTCCTGGAGCGCCGCCAGCTGGGCCTCCAGCGCCGCCTGAGCCGCGCCGTCGCGGAGCCGGAGGGCCAGCAGGAGGCGCATGCTGAGGGTGTGCTGCTGCTCCCGCAGGCCGTTCAGGGTCTGCCGCGGGCCGTCGAAGGCGTTCATCTTGCCGCTGTCCATGTCACGCCCTCCGGGGCCGGGTGGGGTCTCTGGAGGCGTTTTTGGCAAGGCGGTTGGGGTTTGGCATGGGTGCTCCCTCCTTTTTGTCCGGATGGTGCCATTATAGCGGGGAAGCTTAAAGGGAGGTTAAATGGCGGGGGGAGGTTGGATGGGGCGTAAAAACGGGCCGTTCCCGGCAAAATCGGGAATGGCCTGCTTCTTTGCTGGGGGCTTTATTTGTGCTTAATGACAGCGGCGGGGGGATGTGGTATAATGGGACCCGGCAAAGGGGGCGTGAAAGCTGCACGATATTTCTAAATTTTACCAGAAAAACAAAAAGAGCGTAATTCCAAAAATTTACATCAAAAAATTAGAAGTAATCGAAGGGAGTCAAAAAATGACAAAAATCCTGTTCGTCTGCCACGGCAACATCTGCAGAAGCCCCATGGCCGAATTCGTCATGAAGGACCTGGTGCAAAAGGCGGGGCTGGAAGACCAATTCCTCATCGAATCCGCCGCCACCAGCACCGAGGAAACCGGAAACCCCGTCTACCCGCCTGCCCGCCGCAAGCTGGCCGAGCACGGAATCGGCTGCGCCGGAAAAACTTCCCGCCAGCTGAGGGCCGCGGACTATGGCCGCTGGGACCTCCTGATCGGCATGGACCGCGCCAACCTGCGGAACATGGGGCGCATCTGCGGCGGCGACCCGGAGGGGAAAATCCACCTCCTGCTGGACTTCACCAGCCGCCCCGGCGACGTGGCCGACCCGTGGTACACCGGCGACTTCGAGCGCACCTGGCAGGACGTGCTGGAGGGCTGCAGGGGCCTGCTGGAGCGCTTGAAAAAGGAGGGGTTCTGATGTTCGGAAAACGGAAAAAACAGGAAGCGCCGCACTACGACCGGACGGGCAAAATCCCCGTGATCCGCACCAGCATCTGCACGGGGGAGCAGGTGGCGGGCTTCAAGGACCCGGTGAGCGGCAAATTTGAAGAGCTGATGCTCCTGCGGAGCGACCGGGATTTCCAGGAATTCCTGCGGCTGTACCACGTGGAGGCCGCTGAGATTAAGCGGGAGTGGTGACATGGGAGACCGGATTTTATGCTTCGGGGACTCCAATACCTACGGCTACGACCCCAGGTCCTGTCTGGGCGGGCGCTACCCGGAGGCCGTGCGCTGGACGGGACGGCTGAGGGCGGCGGGCCGGGAGGTCCTCAACGAGGGGCAGAACGGCCGCTGCATCCCCCGTCAGGCCCGGGAGGCGGAAGCGCTGGGGCGGGCCGTCCGAGGCGCGGCGGCGGATATCGTGACGGTCATGCTGGGCAGCAACGACCTGCTCCAACAGTCGGTTCCCAGCGCCGCGGCCTGCGGGAAGCGGATGGAACGCTTTCTCTCCGTGCTCCGGGAGGAGGCGCCGGAGAGATGTCAAATCTTGCTGGTTGCCCCGCCGCCGATGCGTCTGGGCGCGTGGGTGAGCGCGCCTGAAACGCTGGAGGAATCCCGGCGGCTGGCGGGGTGCTATCAGACCCTGGCGAGGCGGCTGGGCATCAGCTTCGCGGACGCGGGAGGCTGGGGCGTGGAGCTCACCTTCGACGGCGTCCACTTTTCCGAGACGGGCCACCGCGCCTTTGCGGAGGGCCTGCTGGACGTTCTGGAGAGGCCCGTGGAGTGAGCGCGCCCCCCGGGGGCCTCTCCGGCCTGGAACAGAGGACGGAGGGACGCGGGAAGACGGCGGAGCGGCCTTCCGGATTTGGAAAAAGAAAAATTTTTTGTGTTACTTTTCTGTACCAAACAAATATGACGATTTGAATCGGCTGGATTTTCGTAAGCTGCTGTTATTCCGGAGATTTACAGCCTGTGGAACGTCAAATCCAGTGATACGAATGTATAGCAAATTACCGGTACATTTCTGACTTGGAAAAAAGTAGAAATTTTGTCGTTTCGTGTCGCGGAGCGCACAAAGTGTCGAATCATGTCATATGATGGAGCCATCATCAATGAAAGGTGGTCCTCTCTATGACGCGCACAGAACGCCTCATCCGCTCCATCATCGGCGACAGCCGCTGCGGCCTCCGGCCTATCGTCTGTGCATCGGACCTCATTGCCATGCTCATCCTGAACCGCCACATCTCCCTGGAGGACATTCAGGCGGAACGGGTTTACGCCCACACCGCCCGCCAGACGGGGCTCAGCCCGGGAGCCGCCGCCATGCGGGTCCAGCGCTTTTGCAGGCTCTGCTGGGCCTGTATGGAGGAACAGGGCCTGATTTTCCCCTACATCGGACGGATTCCGCCCAAACGTCCGAAGCCCTGCTTCCTGATTGGATATCTGGCCTTCTACGCGTGCTACCACATTTCATATTTTGAGGCCATCGACTGCGACCGGACGCTGCTGTTCCCTCCGGACACAGAGGGGGAGAAGTCGGAATACCTGACCGCGCGGAGCCATCCCCTGCCGGTATTGAGGACGAAGCAGCTGGGCGGATGCGAATTTCCGGTCTGCCCCGGATGCGGCTGCACGCTGGAGCGAGAATATCAAAGCTACTGCGACCGCTGCGGATGCAAGCTGAATTGGAAGAATTTCCCTCGCATCCCCCCGAACAAAAACCCATAATTTAGCAAAAACCCAAAAGAGAAGCACCGCCCCCCAAAAGGATCTGATCTGCCAGGGTCCAGGGAGGCGCGTGCCTCCCTGGTGGGGTCCAGGGGCAAAGCCCCTGGCCGCCGGAGGCCCCCGTCCTTCGTCCCCCGTTAACAGATGCAACAAAATCACCCTCCGGGTTTCCGGAGGGTGACGGTGTTATCAGCATCGGATCACATGCGCTTTTCCTCAGCCGGGATGCGTTTCTCGTCCACGGGGACAGGCCGCTTGCCCGGGACGAAGCAGACAGGGGCCAGCTGGTCCTTGGACTCCTGGGCGCGGAGGAGGTCGGCCAGGGTGTAGCGGTCGATGTAGGCGTTGACGGTTTCGTAGAGTCCCTCCCAGAAATCCTGGGCGGAGCAGTCGCCGCTGCGTCCGCAGGGGCTGTCCGGCTCCGTGAGGCAGGCCACGGGGGCCAAGCTGCCCTCGGTGAGGCGCAGAATCTTACCCACCGTATAATCCTCCGGCGCGCTGGCCAGACGGTAGCCGCCCTGAGCGCCCCGCCCGCTCTGGAGGACGCCGGAGCGGGAGAGCATTCCGGCGATCTGCTCGAGGTACTTCATGGAGATGCCCTGACGCGCGGCGGCATCCCGCAGGGAGACGTAGCCCTCCCGGTCATGGGAGGCGATGTCCATCATCAGGCGCAGCGCGTAGCGCCCCTTGGTAGAAATCCGCATAGTGATTTTTCTCCTTTCACTGCTCTCACGCCGTGCTCCAGCGGGGGCAGGCCCTCCCGGGCCCGTCAAAGGCGCTGGAGGCCGGTGCATGTTTTCCTATTTTTACTATCTGAATACAATCCTTTGGTGAAAGCTCCTGACGCTGGGAAGCATACATATTGGGTACAGCGGCAAAGAAATAAATGGATTTCACGGAGAACATGCTGAGCCGTCGGACTTCTACATATATATGGTGCCATTATTATAACACAGCAATTTGCGAAAAGCTAGAGTTATTTTGAAAAAAATAACCAAAATCAGGAAAAGTTTTTTGCCATATCACGGAATTAACCCCAGGGAAGGGGTTCAGAAGGAAAAAGGGACCGGAGAACCGGTCCCAAAGACGTGTCCGCTCAGCGGAGAAGAAGGGGCTGAATCTGTTCTCCCCGCAGGGCCGCGTCCACGGTGTCGGGGAGGCGGGAGAAGTCCGCCACCAGGGAGGAGGGCTTCTCTTGGGCGTTGTCCTGCCCGAAGGGGACGAAGTAGTAATGCCGCCGGGCCAGGAGGTCGCCGATGTTGCGGGCGCCGGCGGAGAGGCCGTCGTTGCTGGAGACGGCCAGGACCACGGGGCGTCCGTTGCGGAGGTGGGCCTTGGCGGCCATGGTGACGACGGTGTCCGTGATGCCCGCGGCCAGCTTGGCGATGGTGTTGCCCGTGGCGGGCGCAATGACCAGAATGTCCAGCAGGCCCTTGGGCCCGAAGGGCTCCACGGATGGGATGTCATACAGGACCTCGTTTCCCGTCAGGTCTTCCAGGCGTTCCAGAAGGTCCTCGGAGGCGCCGAAGCGTGTGTCAGTGAAAGCGGAAATTTCCGAGGCGATGGGAATCACCGTCTCGTAGCGCTCGGTGAGGGCCTCCAGGGCCTTGAGCGCCTTCGCGTGGGTGCAGAAGGAGCCGCACACGGCAAAGCCGACCCGTTCCTTTCTCATGCGGGGTCACCTCGATTTTCCAATAAGATGTAAGAGACCGCGTCCCGGATGGCGGCCGCCGCGGTGCGGGGCGCGAGACGCCCCGGCAGGGACCGCGCCCAGATCACGTTGTCCGCCGGCGCGATGCCCCGCACGGAGGCCAGGTCCACGCAGAGGCAGTCCGGCGGGAGCTGGGAGAGCAGCGGGCCGTCCAGAACGGGAGAGGGGACCGTGTTGAAGACCGCGGCGAAGGGCGCCAGGGCCCCGTCCAGCCTCCCGGTCTCCAGGGGCCGGAAGCCGTAGGCTCGGATCCAGGCCAGGTCCTCCGGCTTCCTGGCGGAGGCGCTGACCCGCGCCCCCAGGCCGTGGAGCCTGTGGCAGAGCAGCTTCCCGATGCGCCCGAAGCCGATCACGAGGCAGTCCGCCCCCAGGAGGGTGCGGTCCATGCGCTCCATGGCGGTCTGGATGGCCCCTTCGGCGGTGGCGGCGGCGTTGGCCACGGCCAATTCCTCCCGGAGGAAGTAGTCCTCGAGGATGAGCCCGCGGCGCTCGGCCTCCCAGCGCTGGGCGGGCTGGACCTGCCCCGCCAGGATGCGCTGCCAGGGCCTCATGCGCCGGAACAGATCGACGGTAGGCACCGCCGTGTCCTGCTCGCAGTTCAAAACGCCGTCGCCCTTGCACAGAGGCAGGGGCAGGATGATGACCTCGGCCTTGACGGCCTCCTCCAGCGGGCAGGCCCCGCCGGGCTTCCAGCGGTCCAGGCCGTAGGTGCGGACGAGTTTGCCGTCCTCTATGAGAAGGCGCGCGAGCTCCGCCTGCCGCCGGTCGCCGCCGATGACGCTGTAAGATGTTTGCATACCGCAATCCCCCCTTGTTCCATGGTATGGCAGAGGCCGGGAAAGGGTGATTGCCTTTTCCCCCGGAACGTGCTATAGTTGAAGAAGAGAGCATCAAAGGCGTGCCGCCCCCGGGAGACCCGGTCCGCCAGAGTGCAGGGAGTCCAGAGGGACCGCGTTCCTCTGGCCGCCGGAGGCACGCAGAAGGGATGAGAATAGATGAGGTATCCGTACTTGCTGTTTGACGCAGACGACACGCTGTTTGACTTTCCGAAAGCGTCCATGGGCGCGTTCGCGAAGATGTGCGAAAAGCACGACATCCCGGTGAGCGAAGAGAGCTACCGTCTGTACCATGAGATTAACGTGGAGCTGTGGGCGGCGTTTGACCGCGGGGAGGTGTCGAAGGAGTACGTGACGCTGGAGCGCTATGTGCGCTTCCTGAGCGCGCTGGGCCTTGCGCGGGACCCTGCGGCGTGCAACCGGGACTACCTGGAAGCCCTGGGGTCCGGAGTGTACCCGCTGCCCCATGCTGAGGAGGTCTGCCGGACCCTGAAGGAGCGGGGGCACCGGATGTACATCATCACCAATTCCGTGGCGTCGGTGCAGCAGAACCGGATCAAAAACAGCGTGTTCGCCGCGTTCTTCGAGGACTCCTTCATCTCCGAAGAGGCGGGGGCCGCGAAGCCTGACCCGGCGTATTACGCCTACGTGCGTAAGCGGGTGCCGGGCCTGACGGCGGAGAATACGCTGGCTGTCGGGGATTCGCTGAGCACCGATATTTTGGGGGCAAACCGGGCGGGGCTGCCCTGCTGCTGGTATAATCCGGCGGGGAAGCCGCGGCCTGCGGCGCTGCGGATCGACTACGAAATCAGATCCCTGCGGGAATTGCTGGAGATTGTCTGAGGGCGGGAAAAGAGCGGACGGCGCGTGAGGTGCCGTCCGCTCTGTATGTCCTTATGTCCTTACACCGGCGCTTCCTCGCCGCTCTCGCTCTTCTCCTTCTTCTTCGGGAGCTTGTCGACCCGGGGGGCAGACTGCTTGGGCTGGATCATGGTGCTCCTGCCGTTGAGCCGCCCGCCGTTCTCAATGACGAAGGAGACGGTGGCCACGTCGCCCTCAATGGTGCCCGTGCGCTCCAGCTGGAGGTGGTCCAGGGCCGTGATGTTGCCCTCCACCGTGCCCGCGATGCGGACCACGTCTGCCGTGATGGGGCCTTTGATGGCGCCTGTGGAGGTGACGATGACGTAGCCCTTGAGGCTGACCTCGCCTTCCACCGCGCCCTCAATCTGCACGACGCCCTCGCCCTGGAGGCTCCCGACGACGGTCACGTCCTTGGCAATCACGGTGTCGGTGCGGGGCTCGGGGAGGTCGGGGATGTCGTTGACGGCGGCGTCCCGCTCCTCAACAGGGGGAACGTCCCCGTAGGCGGCCCCCTTCGACGGTCCAAAAATGCCCATGTTTGATCACCCTTTCTGTTAGATTCAGGATGCTGACAGTATAGCACAGTCCGCCGCGGTTTTCAAGCGGTCCGCAGTGAAAACACGGGGAGGCGTCAGATGGTCTCCAGGAAGCGGAGGAAGGCCGCTTTGCCCTCGTCCGTCCGCTTGTAGACCCCCGCGTGCTCCAGAACCTTGGCAAAGACCAGCCCGGTTTCCTTTTCCACGATGCCCAGGGCGTTTTCCGCCGTGAAGTGGTAGTTGGGGGCGAAGGACTCCGCCCAGTCGGCGTGCTTGGCCGTCATCTCATTGGCACGGAGGTCCGCGCCTGTCACCAGGCCGTCCGCCACCGCCGCCAGCTCTTCCTTCAGACGGGCGGGAAGCACCGCCAGGCCCATGACCTCGATGAGGCCGATGTTCTCCTTTTTGATGTGGTGCAGCTCGTCGTGGGGATGATACAGGCCCAAGGGGTACTGCTCCGTGGTGAGGTTGTTGCGCAGCACCAGGTCCAGCTCGTATTTTTCGCCCCGGCGGCGGGCGATGGGCGTGATGGTGTTGTGGGGCACGCCGTCCGTTTCGGCGAAGATAACCGCCGCCTCGTCGGTGTAGGCCCGCCATTTGCCCAGAATTTTGTCCGCCAGGTCGATCAGCCGCTGGGGGTCCTCCGAGGAAATCCGGACCACCGACATGGGCCATTTCACAATGCCCGCGTCCACGTCCTCATAGCCGGGGAAGGAGACCGGCGTCTCCACGGGGGCTTTCTCCATGGCGAAGGTGTAGCGCCCGCCCTGGAAGTGATCGTGGGCCAGGATGGAGCCGCCTACGATGGGGAGGTCCGCGTTGGAGCCCACGAAGTAGTGGGGGAACTGGCGCACGAAGTCCAGGAGCTTGCCGAAGCAGGCGCGGTCGATTTTCATCGGCGTGTGGACCTGGTTCAGGCAGATGCAGTGCTCGTTGTAGTAGACGTAGGGGGAGTATTGCAGGAACCACTGGGCCCCGTTGATGGTGATGGGGACGATGCGGTGGTTCTGGCGGGCAGGGTGGTTGACCCGGCCCGCGTAGCCCTCGTTCTCCGCGCAGAGCTGGCAGCGGGGATAGTCGGAGGCGGGGAGGTCCCGGGCGGCGGCGATGGCCTTGGGGTCCTTCTCGGGCTTGGAGAGGTTGATGGTGATGTCCAGGTCGCCGTACTCCGTGGGGGCCTTCCACTGCATGTCTTTCGCAATGCGGTCCCGGCGGATGTAGTTGGTGTCCTGGCTGAACTTGTAGAACCAGTCCGTGGCCTCTCTGGGGTCCCTGGCGCAGAGGGCCTGGAAGGTGTCAATCACCTGGGCGGGGCGGGGGGTCAGACGGCCCATGAGCTCCGTGTCGAAGAGGTCCCGGTAGACTACGGAGTTCTCTTTCAGCACGCCCCGGGCATAAGCGTCGTCCAGAAGGGCCTCCAGGACGGGGGCCAGCTCGATATCGTGCTCCCACTGGAAGGGCCCGGAAAAGCTGTCCAGCTTCAAAGCGTCCAGGACCGTGTTGACGGCCCAGTTCACCTCGTCAGAGCGGATGAGACCCGTTTGCAAGGCGTAGGCAATCAGTTTGGAAATAGCTTCGTTTCCCATAGCGCCGCCTCAGCCGTTGAAGCCGTTGGGGTGGGCCTTGTGCCAGTTCCAGGCGGAGGCCACGATGGTCTCCAGGCTGTCCAGCTGGGGCTTCCAGCCCAGGATGGTCTTGGCCTTGTCGGAGGAGGCGACAAGCTGGGCGGGGTCACCGGCACGGCGGGGGACCACCTCGGAGGGAATGGGGTGCCCCGTGACGGCGCGGGCCACGTCGATGACCTCCTTGACGGTGAAGCCGACGCCGTTGCCCAGGTTGAACACGTCGCTCTCGCCGCCCTTCATGAGGTAGTCCAGGGCCAGGATGTGGGCCTGGGCCAGGTCGGAGACGTGGATATAGTCGCGGATGCAGGTGCCGTCCTTGGTGGGGTAGTCGTCGCCGTAGATGGAGATTTTTTCACGCTTGCCCAGGGGGACCTGGAGAATCAGGGGAATCAGGTGGGTTTCGGGGTCGTGGGCCTCGCCGATTTTACCAGAGGCATGAGCGCCGCAGGCGTTGAAGTAGCGGAGGGCGACGTAGTGCATGGGGTGGGCGATGCCGGTCCAGCGCATCATCTTCTCCATGGCCAGCTTCGTCTCGCCGTAGCAGTTGGTGGGGACGGTCTTGTCGCTCTCCAGGATGGGAATGCGCTCGGGCTCGCCGTAGGTGGCGGCGGTGGAGGAGAAGACGATTTTGTCCACGCCGTGGGCCACCATGGACTGGAGCAGGACGGTGGTGCCGTAGAGGTTGTTGTCGTAGTATTTGAGGGGATTCTTCATGGACTCGCCCACCTGGGAGAAAGCGGCGAAGTGAATCACGCCGTCGATCTGCTCCCGCTCAAAGAGCTGGTCCGCGGCCTTCCGGTCCCGGATATCGACCTGATAAAAGCGCGCCTTGGGATGAATCGCGGCCTTAAATCCAGTGATGAGGTTGTCAGCGACGACGACATCGCGCCCCGCCTCAATGAGTTCATAAACGGTATGGGACCCGATATACCCGGCCCCGCCTAAGACTAAAATTGCCATTTTAACAGTCCTCCTATATATTAAAGTAGAAACAGAGGTTCACAAGAGAAAGTGATCTGCCAGGGTCCAGGGAGGCGCGCGCCTCCCTGGTAGGAGTCCAGAGGGCAAAGCCCTCTGGCCGCCGGAGGCCCCCCGTCCTTCGTCCCCCGTTATGCAACGACCACGCACCCGCCCTGCGGCCTGATGCGCAGGACGTGGCATTTTCCTTCGCCGAGAAGTTCCTCCATGCCGGATTTGAAGACCTGGAGGTACTCTTCGGGGACCCATGCCTGGATGGTGCCCGCGAAGCCGCCGCCGTGGACGCGGATGGCGCCCATGCCGTCGAGAAGTTCGGAGCCGCGGGCGATGCACATGGGGACGGCCTGCTGGCGGGGGTCGGAGATGGACCAGGTATTTTGAAGGTGGAGGGAGGAAGAGAGGCCGGAGGCGTTGACCATGTTCAGGAAGCGTTCTTTGAAATCGCCCTGGCTGAGGGCGGCGGCTTCCTGGGCGGCGCGGCGGTCGTCGGCGTAGAAGTGCATGGCGCGCAGGACGGCGCGGTCGCCGCACTCGCGGCGGAGGGCGGGGAGGGCGGCGCGGAAGTCCGCCTCGGGGACATCCCGCAGAACGGCCTTGCCGAAGTGGGCGGCAACCGCGCCCATCTCCTGGGTGATGGCGGCGTAGTCGCCGGTGAGGTCGCCGTGGCTGGAGCAGGTGTCCACGATGCAGAGGGCGTGTCCGGATTTGCTGAAATCGTAGTCCACGCGCTCTACAATGGGGTCGGCGGGGTCGTTGAAGTCGATGAAGACTGCGCCGCCCACGGAAGAGCCCATCTGGTCCATGAGGCCGCAGGGCTTGCCGAAGTAGACATTCTCCGCGTACTGCCCGATTTTCGCCAGGGCGATGGCGTCCAGAGCGCCATGGCAGAAGAAATGGTTGATGATATTGCCGATGAGGATTTCGTAGGCGGCGGAAGAGCTGAGGCCGGAGCCTGAGAGGACGTTGGAGACGGCGCAGGCGTCAAAACCGTGAAGGGTGTAGCCCAGCTCGGTGATTTTGGCGGCGACGCCCCGGACCAGGGCGGCGGAGGTGTTCTCCTCGGCGGGGCGCTGGGCCAGGTCGTTCAGGTCAATCTCCAGGGCGGGGTAGCCCTCGGAGGAGACGCGGATCAAGTCCGTGCCATTGGGGGCCGCGCAGGCCAGCATGTCCATGTCAACGCTGGCGCAGAGGACGCGCCCGTGCTGGTGGTCGGTGTGATTCCCGGCCAGCTCCGTGCGTCCGGGCCCGCTGAACAGGGCGGCGGGTGCGCCGTCCGCGGGGGCGAACTCCTTTTGAAGGGCCTCGGTGACGCGGACGGCCCGCTGGCGGGCCTGGTCCAGGCCGGGCGCGCCGTTGGGAGCGTAGAGGGCGGCGAGGGCGGCGTCGCAGGCGCCGGATTTCAGGTCTTGAAGCAATTGTGTACAGGAACGCAAAACTGTTACCTCCTTAGCAGAAACTGGATACGCTGCCCGCGGAAAAAATACCGGCGGGACAGGCAGTTGGCGGGAAGGACCCCGGCGGCAGGGCACTTCCCCCCATTTTCCCATCGTGCCTATAGTATAAGGTTTTCAGGAGGAATATGCAATGCTGAGTTGCGGCCTGTGAAAAAATTGTCAGAATGGATAAAAACGGGGCGCGGCTTTTGGCAGGCTCTACGGGTTCTGAAAGCTGTGGATGATGCCCTTGGGCTTCTCCAGGTGGTCCAGGGCGGCCTCATAACTGCCGCTCACGTCTCCGGCGGACATGCGGTCCAGGATGGCCTGGTGCTCCAGGAGGGTCTCCTCGATGCGGCCCTCCTGGCTGAGGGAGAGGGTGGTCTGGCGGCTCATCTGGTAGTGGAAGTTGTCGAAGGTCTCGGAGATGGCGGCATTTTTCAGGTAGTAGACGATCCACTGGTGGAACTGCTGGTCGTACTGGGCGAACTCCTCGATGGAGCGGCTTCCCGCGGCCACGGCGCGCTGCTGGTCCAGGAGGGCCGCCAGGGCCTGGAAGGTGCGGCGTGCTGCGCCGGTGCGGAAGTCCCGGGCCAGCTGGACGACACAGAAGCCCTCCAGGGCACAGCGGATCTGGTAGGTTTCCAGGAGGTCCTTTTCCGTCATCTCGTGGAGGCGGAAGCCCTTACTGGGCAGGACGTCCAGGTAGCCCTCCTGGGCCAGGCGCTGGATGGCGTCGCGGATGGGGGTGCGGGAGAAGCCCAGGGTCTGGGAGACTTTGGTTTCGGAGTAGATGGTTCCGGGGAGGAATTCGCCGGAGGTGACGGCCTCCTTGAGGCGTTCGTAGGCTTGGAGCTGTAGGGGTTTGGCGATTTTCACGGGCATTCTCCTTTCTGGGGGGCTACTGGTCTTTTGGGGCGGCGAAGACGAGAACGAGGCCGACGATGGTCAGTATGAGCGCCGCGATGTTGTTTAGATTGCCGATGGCGGGGAGCGTGTAGGTTTGGGTCAGAAGAACGATCTGGATGCCGAGCAGAATCAGCGCGATTCCTTTCAATTGACGGTTCATACGAAGCCTCCTTATTTCAGATTACCCCCATTCTAGCACATACCGGAATACCGGTCAACCGGATTCGGCGAATTGCCTGGGAACAGCGGGGCTTTTTTGTTCAAAGAGTAGAAAAGGAAAAAATGCGCCGTTACCGGTTGACCGGTATACCGGTATGTGGTATAGTGGACCCATCGAAAGGGCCTGCGGAACGCGGCCGGATTTTAAGTAGAGGAAGGTAGAGCAATCATGAAAAAAGTTGGCTTCATCGGACTGGGCATTATGGGCGGACCCATGGCGCGGAACCTGCTCAAAGGCGGCGTGGACCTGACGGTCTGCGACCTGAACGAGGCGCTTGTGGCGGACTTCGTATCCGCAGGCGCGAAGCGCGGCACCGCCGCGGAAATCGGCGCATCCTGCGACATCGTGTTCACCATCCTGCCCAACGGCGGCATCGTCCAGGACACCCTCTTCGGCGAGAACGGCGTGACCGCCAGCATCAAGGCGGGGACCATCGTCTGCGATTGCAGCTCCGTGACCCCCCAGGACTCCCAGCTCTGTTACGAAAAGCTGAAGGCCCTGAACGTAGGCTTTGTGGACGCCCCCGTCAGCGGCGGCGAGCCGAAGGCCATCGACGGCACCCTGGCTTTCATGGCGGGCGGCGACCAGGAGCATTTCGACGTTCTCAAGCCCTACTTTGACCTGATGGGCGCGTCGGCCCTCCTGGTAGGCGGCAGCGGCAGCGGCAGCGTGACGAAGCTGGCGAATCAGATTATGGTGAACCTGAACATTGCCGCCATGAGCGAGGCGTTAGTCCTCGCAGCGAAAGCGGGCGTAGACCCCTGGAAGGTCTACAAGGCAGTCCGCGGCGGACTGGCAGGCAGCGTCGTCCTGGACGCCAAGCTCCCCAAAGTGGTCGCCCGCGACTTCGCCCCCGGCGGAACCATTACGGTCAATCACAAAGACATCAAAAACGTCCTCGCCACCGCCCACGCCATCGACGTGCCCCTGCCTCTGACCAGCCAGCTCTTTGAGATTATGCAGGCCATGAAAGTGGCTGACCACATGGGCGACGACCACAGCGGGCTGGTGCAGTATTTTGAGAAACTTGCTGGCGTGGAGGTACAAAGCGACTGCGCAGAATAACGGTGGTGCTTACATACGGGGGGCTGCCAGCCGGGCTTCCGGCCTCCGGCGGCTTCCTTTTCTCGAGAGAAAAGGAAGCGAAAAGAGCTTTAACTGTGGGAAAACGTTGTTTTCCCACGGAGGAAATTTGAGGGGTGTTTTATAATGAAACAGGCGGAACGGATCAGTGCGGATATTTTGAGTCAATTTCCCACCGTGGACGAGGGGCAGGTGGACGCGCTTCTGAATGCGGAAATCGAAAAGAGCAGCGTGAAAATCGTCGTGCTGGACGACGACCCCACCGGCGTCCAGACGGTCCATGACGTGTCCGTTTATACGGACTGGAGCGCCGAAAGCGTCCGCGGCGGCTTCGTGGAGCAGAACAAGCTGTTCTACATCCTGACCAATTCCCGCGGCTTCACCGCGGAGCAGACCACCCAGGCCCACAAGGAAATCGCCCGCACCGTGGCGCAGACGGCCCGGGACCTGGGAAGAGACTTCATCATCATGAGCCGCAGCGATTCCACCCTCCGCGGCCACTACCCCCTGGAAACGGCCCTGCTGAAAGCGGAGCTGGAAAAAGAGGGCGTCCTCGCCGTCGACGGCGAAATCCTCTGCCCCTTCTTCAAAGAGGGCGGCCGCTACACGATTGACAACGTCCACTACGTCCGCTACGGCGCCGAACTGGTCCCCGCAGGCGAGACAGAGTTTGCAAAGGACAAAACCTTCGGCTACACGGCCTCGGACCTCCGCGCCTACGTAGAGGAGAAGACCGGCGGCGCGTACAGAGCGGAGGACGTGACCTGCATCGCCCTGGAAGACCTGCGGGCGGAGTCCTACGACAAAATCGAGGCCCAGCTCCTGGCCGTGAAGGACTTCGGCAAAGTGGCCGTGAACGCCATAGACTACTGCGACGTAAAAGTTTTCTGCGTAGCCCTCTACAGGGCCATGGCGAAGGGCAAACGCTTCCTGTTCCGCACCGCGGCGGCTCTGGTAAAGGTCATCGGCGGCATCCCGGACCAGCCCCTTCTGACCCGCCGCGACATGGTGACGGCGGAGACGCCCAACGGCGGCATCGTGGTCGTCGGCTCCCACACCCAGAAGACCACGGCCCAGTTAAAAGCCCTCCTGACCGTCCCCGGAACGGAGGCCATCGAGTTCAACTCGAACCTGGTTCTGGAGGGCGACGCGGCCTTCGAGGCGGAGATTGCCCGGGTGGTAGGGGAGAGCGAAAAGCTGATTCTGGCGGGAAAAACCCCGGTATGCTTCACGAACCGGACCCTCCTGACGGTCCCCGACGACACGAAGGAGAAAGCGCTCCTGCGCTCCGTCCGCATCTCCGACGGCGTGCAGGCCCTGGTAGGCCGCCTGTCCGTGACCCCGGCCTTTGTGGTAGCGAAAGGCGGCATCACCTCCAGCGACGTAGGCACGAAAGCCCTGAAAGTGAAGCGCGCCAACGTCATGGGCCAGATCAAGCCCGGCATTCCCGTCTGGCAGACCGGCCCTGAGAGCCGCTTCCCCGGCATCCCCTACGTAATTTTCCCCGGCAACGTAGGCGAGGAGACGACCTTGAAGGAGGCCGTGGAAACCCTGCTGGGCCGCAGCTGAAATTGTGCAGTTGTGACACTTGAGCCGCGTCATAATTGTATAATTTATATGATAAAGCCCGCCCAATCCTTGTAATTGCAAGGGTTAGGCGGGTTTTCAGCGTTTATTTTCCCTTATTTTTCCCTTTATAGCTTCAAAACGTCCTTGATGAAGCACTCCATACGGGCAGCGCTGTCCTCCTTCATGCGCTCGGTGACATGGCCGTACTTGTCCAAGGTAAAAGCGGCGCTGGCGTGGCCCAGGTTGGTTTGTACGGTCTTGATGTCCTCTCCGGCGCGGAGGGAGTTGACGGCGAAGGTATGGCGCAGGGAGTGGAAGTGGAAGCCGGACAGCCCGGCGGCGGCAAGGGTCTTGTGGAAGCCTCTGTCTGCCCGCCTCTGGTTGAACGGCGTCCCAATCTCTGTGGTGAAAACCAGGTTGTGCGGGTTGCTCCACACTGCCCCCGCTTTCAGCTGCTGTTCAGCCTGGCGCACCCGCTGGCGCTTCAGAGCGGCGAATACCTGTGGGGCGGGCGTGATGGTTCGGATTTTGTCGTTCTTAGGAGTTTGGAATGGCCCCTTTGTGTGGTAGATGGATCGGGAGAGCTGCTTGTTTACGTAAATGGTCCCTTTGGCAAAGTCCACGCAATCCCAGGTAAGGCCCAGCAGTTCAGACATACGCAGGCCCGTGAACAGGTCCACTACAAGCAGGTGTTCAACGGCAGTCCCTTTAGCGGCTTCCAGAAGGGCCGCGGCCTGCTGGTCGTCGAAGGGGCGCACTTCGTCCTGCTCCATGCGGGGAAGCTCACAACGCGCCGCCGGGTTGTGCGGTATGTAATCCAGATCCACGGCCTTTTCAAGCGCGGTCCGCAATACCTGGGTATGGTGCTTCACCGTGGATGGGGCCAACTTCCCCAGGCCGTTAATGAATCCCTGTACGTCATGGGGACGCAGGTCCGCCAGGCGCACGGCCCCCAGGGCGGGTTTGATGTGGTTTTTGACGATTCCCTTGTAATCAATTACCGTGGCGGGCTTCAAGCCTCCCATGTAATCCCGCTGCCAGATGTCCAGCCATTGGCCCACGGTCAGCCGGGAGGGGTCTGTGTAGGTGCCCTTGTCAACGGCCACCGCCGCGGCCTGGAGCTTCTTCCGTACCTCCGCCTGCGTCTTCCCCGTGAAGCTCCGCTGTACCTGCTTCCCGGTTCCGGGGTTCCGACCTGTGGTCACGCGGGCCTCCCAGTAGGTATAGGGCTTGCCGTTCCGGGTCACCGTCTTCTTGCGGATCGTCCCGCTCCCCTTCGCGTTCTTCCTTGCTACCATGTGCAAATCTCCTTTCGTATTTGACAACAGCGGCCCGCAAGGTGTATAATAAGGGCGCACTGGTGCCTTAGAGCAATTCTCAAAATAAACAATAACCAGCGTGGCGAAACCAGGCAAGACAATCATGTGGGGAGACACAGCGAAAGGCAAATTGAATAGCAGAATCAAGCGCATCGGGAGAACGGACCCGAAGCTTTCTTAAAGTGG
>JAAVZX010000033.1 GCA_022791875.1 Oscillibacter sp. | reverse complement strand
CGGTACTGGGCGTCCACGTTCTCGGGGTCGCCCTGGACCATGATGTAGGAGATCTTGCCGTCGCCGTGGATGTCGCCCTTGTTGGGGGTATCGAGGAGCAGCTCGCCCTGCATGGTGCCGGACTGGCGGGCGTCGCAGCCCACGTAGACCAGCTTGTCATAGACGGCCATCTGCTCGGCGGTGGGCTCCCGGTTGATGAGGACGGTGGGGATGCCCGCGGCCTGGACGGTGGCGATGATCTGGTCGGCGGCGGAGGTCATGACGGGGTTGATGATGAGCGCGTCCACGCCCTGGGTGATGAAGGTGTTGATCTGCTCGTTCTGCTTGGCCTGGTCGTTGGCGCCGTCCACGGTGCTGACCTTGTAGCCCTTGCCTTCCAGGATTTCCTGAAGGGCGTTCCGGTAAGTAGTCATGAAGGCGTCGGTGAACTGGTAGATGCACACGCCGATGGTGCCGCCCTCGGGGACGGAGGCGTCGGAGCCGCCGTCATCGGTGTCGCTGGAGCCGGTGTCAGCGGGCGGGGTGGTCTGCTGGGTATCGCCGCCGGAATTGGCGTCAGAGCTGCCGCCGGTGCCGCCGCAGGCGGCGAGGGAGAGCGCCAGAACCAGCGCAAGGATCAAGGCAAGAGTCTTTTTCATCGTAGTTCCTCCTATCAATTCAGTGAGGCGCACGCCTCAAGGTAGGACCATTGTAAACGAGGGCGGAGGAAAAGGCGATAGAAAATTCTTGGATGAACCCTGAAAAAACTTTGTATTTTTGTGGAAATCCCAGAAATAGTAAGGATGTGTATTGCGGGAATGCCTAGGCCAGCGCGAGGTCACGGGAGAAATAATCGCTCCCGTTGCGCTTGTCAAAGGCGGCGGCGATCTGCTGGGACTGGCCGTAGAACCACTCAGCCAGCTCCCTGGTATCGTAGACGCCCTCCTTATTATAAAGAGGGAACAATTTGGGAATCACCTCACCCGTCTGGGGGTCAGGCTGTATAGCCGGCTCCTTCCCGGCCAGCTCCCGGAAGCAGACATAGCAGCCCTTATAATAATCGTAGAGCTTCTTCTGATCCCACATCCCCGCAGTCCACCCCAGCCGCTTCAAGGCCAGATGCAGGGCGCGGCCCAGGTCGTCCCCGCTCTTGGACCAGGCGTGGATAATGGCCCCCAGGTAGCTCAGATCGTTCCAGTCCCGGTCCGCCTTGCGGAAGAGCTTGTTGGCGAAGACCCGGGCGCGCTCGTGCTCCCTGTGGTCCAGGGCGTCCTCCAGGTAGGCCAGCCAGTAGCGCTGGGGCGTGTCATTGCAGAACCAGATCCGTCCCTGCTCCATGGGCTTGGCGTACTCGTCCGCCTCGTTGCGCTTCCCCGCCAGGAGGCAGATGCGCACGGCCAGGCTCCGCTCGCAGGCGCGGCAGTCCGAGAGGCCGTCCCGCCCCGTCTTCCAGAACTTTTGGAAGTAGGTATACGCCTGATCCCGGTCCACATACTGCCAGAACTGGCACATCTGGCTCCAGTAGGTCCGGAGGCCCTCGTGGTACTTCTGGACCAGGGCGCGGAACTCCTTCATCAGATCTTCCCACTGCTCCATGGGGATCTGGGGCAGGTTCACAATGGGGTCGATGCCGATCTGCGTAATCATGAGGTGCATCTCCGGCGCGCCGTCCTGGGAGGCGGCATAGAGGGCGTCGCTGTGCTCGTCGAAGATGCGGTTGAACTCCGCCGCCGCGGGCATGGCCTTGGGCGGGTCGTCGTGGAAGATGGCCTGACAGGCGTAGTCGTAGCGCAGGAGCATCCGCCAATAATGGTCCTCCGCGGCGTCGGCCTGGCGGATGGCCTCCATGAGGGCGGACATCCGGGGCCCGCCGTTGGGGAGGCGCTGGGCGGCGTTATACAGGGCGTCGCCGTTGAATCGTTTTGCCATATGGTTCCTCCTATGCCCCCGTGCTGTCCAGCAAGTCCAGAAGGGCCTGGTTCAGCAGGTTCAGCTCCGCGCCCCGGAGGGGGTGCCCTCCCGCCAGGAGGGCCTGCACGTACAGGATCTGCACCATGCGCTCCAGGAGGGCGGCGTCCCGGCATCTCAGGAGGCGCTGGACGAGGGGGCTGTTCTGATTGAGGTACAGGGTGGACAGGGGCCGTTCCTCCGCGGCCTCAAGAAGGGAGCCGAGGACGTCGGAGAACATGCCGCCGCCGTCCCGGGCCGACTCCACCTGGCGGAGGAAGCGGACCTCTTCGCTCATGGCGTAGAGGGTGGGGAGTCCGGCGGGGAGGAAGCGGCGCAGCTCCGGCCTGCAGTCGAAGTCCCGAAGGGCGCTTTCGGCGGCCTCCAGGAAGCGGGCGGTCCCGCCGGGAACAGGGCCGGGGAGGTCGAGGATCAGGTCCATCTGGTCCTCGCCGAGGGGTTCCAGAGGGAGGCCGAAGGTGTCGGCGAGCTGGGCGATGAGCTGGCTGTCGGAGGCGTAGCCGGTGCAGATCAGCAGCTTTCCCTGGGCCATGAAGATGGGCCGGAGCTGCCTGAACCGGGGCACGGAGTCCACCCAGGCCCCCGCGCCCGCCTTTTTCAGCGCTCTGCCGCTCATGGTCCCCTCAGAGGTCTCGAAGGGCAGGTAGTCGATGAAGAGCCGGAACAGCTCCTGATCCCAGACGGCCATGGCCTTGATGGCCTGGACGTGGATGTCCACGATCTCCCCCAGCCGGTCCGGGTTGTCCCGGGACAATTCGGCCAGATAGGACCCGACGGCCTCCGCGAACTCCAGGCGGGCGGCGTCCAGCTCCGGGTCCTCGTAGAAATCCTCCCGGGAGGCGGTGGGACGGAGATTCCGGGTGTTCAGGAAGCAGCGCAGGAAGAAGGACCAGGGCGGGAGAAGGGTGTCCCCCCGCTCCGTGAGCAGCATCTGTTTGAGGTAGATCCGGTGCCCCGTCTTCACGGACTCCCCCGTCCGGTAGGCCAGGACGTAGGCCACGCCGCTGATGTGGGGCGTCTGGATGGGAATGGCGTCCAGAAAATCCTCGTCGAAGATCCAGCTTCCGAAGGCCAGAAGCTGGCCTCGGGTGATGCTGGAGAAGTCCTCGGGGACGTGGTTCAGGGGCTCCGGGTTTCCCTCGAGATAGACCGGCACGGGAAGCGCCAGGCCGTAATAGCGCACCAGGCGGGCGATTTCCTCCGGCTGGAAGTAGTGCTCGGAACCAGGCTTTGCATCCAGGATCACGGTGGTTCCCGGCGGACAGGGCGGGTCCAGGGGCGAGAGGGTATAGGTGCCGTCGGCCCGCCCGATCCAGACGTGGGCCGCGCCGCCCTGGGGGCGGGTGTGAACCTCGATGGCGTCGGAAACCATGAAGCAGGACAGCAGGCCGATCCCGAAGCGGCCGATGAAATCCTCGGGAATCCTGCCGTCCACCAGCTCCGTCTTGGAGGACTGCCCGATCACCGCCAGGAAGCGGTGGATATCCTCTTCGCTGAGCCCCGCACCGTTGTCCCGGAAGGACAGCCGCCGCCCCGGCACCACGGAGATGGTGATCTCCCCGCCGCGCCAGGAGGGCCGCTGCTTCTGCCGCAGGGTGACGGCGTCCACGCCGTTTTGCAGCAGCTCCCGGAGAAACACGTCCGGACTTTTGTAGAGGTGATTGGAGAGCACGTCCAGAATCCCGCCCAGGTTCACTTGAAAACGGTAAGACATAGACCGCACGCCCCCCTAGGTCCGGACGCCCTGCCGGATTTCCTGAATGTCATAGGGGACGGTCTGGTAGACGCAGTAGTTGAGCCAGTTGGCGTAGAGCAGGTGGGCGCAGCTCCGCCAGTTCATGCGGGGCCGTTTGGCGGGGTCGTCACCGGGGAAGTAGTTCTGGGGAAGCTGGATGTCTACCCCCGCGGACACGTCCCGCTGGTACTCTTTCAAGAGGGTGTCCCGGTCGTACTCTGCGTGGCCCATCAGGAAGACCTGCTTCCCGGCCTCGGTCTTCACCGCATAGACCCCCGCCTCCGGAGAGGAGGCCAGGATTTTCAGCGCGGGCACCGCCTCGATGTCCTCCCGGGCCACGGTGGTGTTCCGGGAGTGGGGGACCCAGAAGCTGTCGTCGAAGCCCCGGAAGAGGATGAAGTTGGGTTCCTCCACCGTGTGGCGGAAGACGCCGAAGAGCTTGCGGTCCAGGGCGCGCTTGGGGATGCCGTAGTGGTAGTAGAGGCCCGCCTGGGCCCCCCAGCAGATGTGGAGGGTGGAGTGGACGTGGCGCTTGGACCACTCCATGATCTCGCACAGCTCCGGCCAGTAGTCCACCTCCTCGAAGTCCATCAGCTCCACCGGCGCGCCGGTGATCACCAGACCGTCAAAGTTCCGGTCCCGGACGTCGGAGAAGGACTTGTAGAAGGCCAGCATGTGGGCCTGGGAGGTGTTCTTGGAGACGTGCCCCGCGGGGGCGATGAGGGTCAGCTCGATTTGCAGCGGCGTATTCCCCAGGACCCGGGCCAGCTGGGTCTCCGTGTCCACCTTTGTGGGCATGAGGTTCAGAAGGAGGATTTGCAGGGGTCGGATGTCCTGTGTGACGGCCCGGGTCTCCGTCATGACGAAGATGTTCTCCTGAAGGAGGGTGGCCGTGGCGGGGAGCTGGTTGGGAATTTTGATGGGCATGTCAGATCGCCTCCAATGCCTGTTGAATGTCGCCGATCAGGTCTTCCTTGGCCTCCAGGCCGCAGGACATGCGGACCAGACCCGCCGGGACCCCCGCGGCCAGAAGCTGCTCGTCCGTCATCTGGCGGTGGGTGGAGGTGGCGGGGTTGAGGCAGCAGGTGCGGGCGTCGGCCACGTGGGTTTCAATGGCGGCTAAGCGCAGCTTGCTCATGAAGACCTCAGCGGCGGGCCGTCCGCCTTTCAGCTCGAAGGACACCACGCCGCAGGACCCGTTGGGCAGGTATTTTTGCGCCAGGGCGTGGTACGGGTCGCCGGGGAGGCCGCAGTAGTGAACCGCCTCCACCTCGGGCCGGGAGGCCAGGAATTCCGCCACGGCCTGCCCGTTCTCGCAGTGGCGCTGCATCCGGACGTGGAGGCTTTCGAGGCCCAGGTTCAGGTAGAAGGCGCTCTGGGGGGACTGGGTGCAGCCCAGGTCCCGCATGAGCTGGGCGGTGCATTTGGTGATGAAGGCCCCCGCCTGCCCGAATTTTTCCGCGTAGGTGATGCCGTGGTAGCTCTCGTCGGGGGTGCAGAGGCCGGGGAACTTGTCGGCGTGGGCCATCCAGTCGAATTTTCCGGAGTCCACAACGGCCCCGCCGACGGCGACGCCGTGGCCGTCCATATACTTGGTGGTGGAGTGTGTGACGATATCCGCGCCCCACTCAAAGGGACGGCACCCGACGGGGGTGGGGAAGGTGTTGTCCACCACCAAGGGGACGCCATGGGCGTGGGCGGCTCCGGCGAATTTTTCGATATCCAGCACCGTCAGGGCGGGGTTGGCAATCGTCTCGCCGAAGACGGCCCGGGTGTTGGGGCGGAACGCGGCGTTCAGCTCCTCCTCCGTGCAGTCGGGGGAGACGAAGGTGGCCTCGATGCCCATTTTCGCCATGGTGACGGAGATGAGGTTGAAGGTGCCGCCGTAGATGGTGGAGGAGGAGACGATGTGGTCCCCGCAGTTACAGAGGTTGAAGAGGGCGAAGAAGTTCGCGGCCTGTCCGGAGGAGGTGAGCATGGCGGCGGTGCCGCCCTCCAGGGCGGCGATTTTGGCGGCGACTTGGTCGCAGGTGGGGTTCTGGAGGCGGGAGTAGAAGTAGCCGCTGGCCTCCAGGTCGAAGAGCTGGCCCATGGCCTCGGAGGTGGCGTATTTGAAGGTGGTGGACTGGATGATGGGGATCTGGCGGGGCTCGCCGCTGCCGGGGGCGTAGCCCCCCTGGACGCAGGTGGTTTCAATCCGGTAATCACTCATGGCAAAAACGGCTCCTTTCAAAATATGTGGGACGAAGGAAATGAAAAAAACGGCTTTCGTCCCAAAGCGATTCTTTGAGACGAAAGCCGCACGAACCAGCTTCCGCGGTACCACTCAAATTGCGGCGCACTTACGCGCGTCCGCCCCTCACAGGGCCAGGGGGCCCCTCCGCCGTAACGCGGCGCACACGGGAGGCCCTAACGCGGGACGGGACCCGCCTCGAACCACCGGCTCAGAAGCCATAGGCCCTGGGACCGCCCGCCGCCGGCTTCCACCGCCCGCCGGCTCTCTGTAGGCATCCGTTCCCGGCCCTCTCCGTCATTGCCTTTCACGCAGCTGCCGTGGATGGCCGCTGGTATTTCCTATTATAGAAATTCCGGGGCTGTTTGTCAAGTGGGATTGGTGGGCGCCCCTTTTCTCTTTCGTGTTGCCAATGCCCAACCTTCGCAGTCCTTCGTTATAATGCACAAGTTAAAACATCTGCATCAATGAATCAATTGAATAAGTCCTGTCAATCAAAAAATAATCTGCATCATATTGCCGGCACATTTTTAAATTTTTCGCGTTATCATGAATTAAGGATTCCATTGTACAGTCTGAATCATCACCCCTGGCTTCTACTGCACGAGCGTTCGCCTTTATACTGTGATAATTGCGCCGTATGTACGATTCACTCATTACCAGGCAGCGATACTTGATATATCGAATATAATTTTCCCCAAAATCTTCCGCCCAATTAAAAGGAATGTAGCAGCCCTCAACGATAAGATTTTGGTGGTTTTCAATTGCGGTTTTTACTATTTCTCTTACGATAGGCCATAAATAATACGTTAATGTTGTATCATCACTCGTTGGAGTAAGCGTTGTATTTTTGCTCCGGATTAATCCCATTTTCAGATGGTCAATCGACAGATATGGGTACTCATATTTTTCAAGAAGTCTTTGCGCCAGTGCGGTTTTTCCTGTATGTGATGCACCTGCTATCAATAAAATCATACTGTTCCCTCCCCCAAAATCCTCATCACCTTCTTATTTTACCATATCACTGTATTTATTGCAATTGACGAAGCGCACTGTCAGCAATACGAAAGGTAAAAGGGATTGGTGGGCGCGGGGGAGGGGCCGCCGAGGGCGGCGGCCCCTACGGAGTACCATACAAAGATATGTGGGACCTTCCATGACAATGGAAGGTCCCACCTGCTTAGCCCCCCGTTACCGTGTGACAGGCTTTAACGCCCACCAAGGTATAGAGCGGTATGAAAGCTCTTTTCGTTTCCTTTTCTCTCGAGAAAAGGAAGCCGCCGGAGGCCCCCCGTATGCAGGCACCCCGTCAATCTGCAAGCTGGAACGCAGCGTGTACGAACGCGTCGACTTCTTCGAGTGTGTCGAAGCAGGCGATGGCGACCTGGTTGCCCATGGTGCCTGCGAGGGCGTCGGGCATCCGGGTGAAGAGGCGGGCGTGCTGGCCGTAGCGGGCTTCCAGTTGGGGGAGGGAGAGGACGTAGTTGTTTTCGTCGCGGCGTCCGGCGTAGACGCAGTAGCTGTGGGGGCCGTCGTAGGTGTGGCGGAGCTCGTCGAAGGCGATCATGTCGGCCCAGATCTGGTAGACGTCCGCGCTCTGGCCGAAGTCCAGCATGTCGGGGGTGAAGCCGCCTGCGGGGCGCATGTTCACCTCCAGGGCTACGATGTCGCCTGTGCGGCCCAGGCCGGGCTTGTCGGCGGTGAGGCGGAAGAACTCCAGGTGGAAGAAACGGCTGGAGGCGCCGAAGGCTTTCAGCGTGGCGCGGCCCGCGGCCTCTACGTCGGCAGGGACCTCCTTGTCTACGTAGTAGTACGTGGGCACGCCCTCGTTCACCATGTCCATGATGGAGTTGCGGGTGATGTGGCTGGCGGCGAAGAGGACGTCGCCCTTGGAGTTGCAGATGCCGTCATAAGTGGTGACGGAGCCGGGGACGAACTCCTCCATGAGATAGAGGGTGTCCGGCGGGTCCTGGAAGAAGGCGATCATGTCCTCGTCGGATTTGAGCTTGTAGGTGGCGATGGCCCCCACGCCGTTGTCGGGCTTGGCGACGATGGGGTAGCCCACTTCCTTGGCGAACTCGAGGCCCGCCTCCAGATTGGTTACAGGCAGGTGCCGGGCGCAGGGGAGGCCCGCCTTGCGGTAGAACTCCTTCATGGCCAGCTTGCTCTTGTACTTCTCGATCTCGTCGGCCTTGAGCCCCGTGGTGATGTTGAAGTCCGTGCGGAGCTGAGCGTCCAGCTCCAGCCAGTATTCGTTGTTGCTCTCAACCCAGTCGATTTTCCCGTACTGCCCCGTGTAGTAGCCCAGGGCCCGCAGGACCTGATCATAGTCCTCCAGGGAGTCCACGCGGTAGTATTCGGTCAGGGCCCGCTTGAGGTCGGGATGGAGGCCGTCATAGGGCGCGTCGCCGACGCCCAGGACGTTGACCCCGTTTTCCCGCAGCCGGATACAGAACCAGCGGTAAGCCTCCGGAAAGTTGGGGGAGATGAAGACGAAATTCATAAAAGAAACCCTCCTGTATCGCGCCGATCTTTATTTAGCGCTTTATAGCAGTAAATTATACCGCTCTTTCCGCCGGATTGCAAGGGCAAGTTCCGATTTGCAAGAAGAATTCCTACCGGGCCGCGGTGCTTGCATTCCATGTGAAAATGTGGTAAAATAAAGTCTCTGCAAGCCTCCGGCGGCCAGGGGCGTTGCCCCTGGACCCCACCAGCCCTTTGAAAAGGGCTGGACCCCAAACTTTATCTTTTGTTCTCCCGGAGGCGGAGGGAAGTAAGGAGGATGTTGTGATGCGAATTGACTACCATAAGGAATACAGCAGCTATTTGGGGCGGGATATGGAGTTCAAGGTCTACGGGCACGGGGGAAAGCCCGCCATGGTCTTTCCCTGCCAGAACGGGCGCTTCTATGACTGGGAGGGCTTCGGGATGCTGGAGACCTTGGGGGACTACCTGGACAGCGGGAAGCTCCAGCTCTTTACCGTGGATACCATCGACGGGGAAACCGTCTCCCAGGTGGGGGGGAACCCCTATGACCGTGTGCGGCGGCATGAGGCGTGGTACAACTACCTGATTGAAGAGCTGGTGCCCCGTATCCGGGAGATCAACGGCACCGGACAGGAGCTGCTCTCCACCGGCTTCTCCATGGGCGCGTACCACGCGGGCAACGTCTTCTTCCGCCGCCCCGATCTCTTCGACAGCGTGATCGCCCTCTCCGGCGTCTACGATACCTACGATATGTACAACGGCTACATGGACGAGGTCGTCTACGCCAACGACCCCTGCGCCAGCATCGGCGGCATGGGGCCGGACCACCCCTATATCGAGCTGTACAACAAGCGCAAAATCATGATCTGCGTGGGCCAGGGGGCCTGGGAGGACATTCTGTTGGCGGGGACCCACCGTCTGGACAATGTGCTGCGGGAGAAGGGAATCCACGCCTGGGTGGACTACTGGGGCTTCGACGTAAACCACGACTGGCCCTGGTGGAAGATTCAGATCCGCTACTTCCTCTCCAACCTGATTGGGCCTGCCCAGGGCTGAGGATGGAGCTGGATCACGTAATAGAAGTTAGAAAAAGCAGGGAGATCTGAAAGAATCTCCCTGCTTTTCATTTGAAAAAATCAGCGTCTCCGCCGCCTCCCGATGGGCAGCGCCCCCAGCAGCCCGCAGACAACCGCCGGAAGCACCCACTGGAAGCCCAGGGAGCTCAGCGGCATACGGGACATCAGGTCCGCCACGGGCAGGCCGAAGTCCGCGGCGGCGGTCAGCAGACTGGTGAGAAAGGCCCCCAGGGCCGCGAAGCGGTAGACCCGGTCCGTCCGGATGATGCCGTCGCAGAAGGCCAGGAAAATCAGGACCAGGGTAGGCGGATAGACGATGTTCAGAATCGGGGCCGCAATCGCCACGATCTGCTCCAGCCCCACGTTGGACACCACCGCGCTGAACGCGCAGACCAGGCCCACCAGGATGGGATAGGAGAGCCTGCCGTCGGAAAGCTGGGAGAAGTAGGACGCGGCGGAGCTGGTGAGGGCCACGGCGGTGGTGATGCACGCCAGGGCCACCACCACGGAGAACAGCCCGATCCCCCAGGACCCCATCAGGTTCCGCACGATGGACACCACCAGGAAGGTCCGCGGGACGTCCAGGCCGAAGAAGCGGGAGGCGGACACGCCCAGGTAGGTCAGGCCCAGGTAGACCACCAGCAGCGCCGTCCCCGCCACCAGGGCCGCCCCCGCCACGACGCGGTACAGGTCCCCGGAGCCGGTGTGGCCCTTGTCCCGGGCGCTCTTCAGGATGATGATGCCGAACACCAGCGCCGCCAGCACGTCCATGGTCTGGTAGCCCGCCTCGATCCCCGTGAAGGGCACGTTCTCCACCAGCACCCGGTCCGGCACCGGCCCGATGGGCATCAGGACCCCCTTGACGATCAGGGCCAGCAGCCCCAGCAGCAGCACCGGCGTCAGGATTTTGCCCACGATGTCCACCACCGCGGACTCCCGGACGCACAGCAGAAAAATCAGCAGGAAGAAGAGCACGGAGAACAGCACAGGGCTGAATCCGGACACCAGGGGCCCCACGGACATCTCGTAGGTGAGGGCCGCGGTGCGTGGGATGGCCAGCATGGGGCCGATGCACAGGACGATGGCGCTCATGAGGAGGGCGGAGGCCCCCCGGCCCGCCCGGCGGGTGATGCCCTGGGAGTCCCCGCAGTGGAGGATGGCGAAGATGGCCAGGAGGGCCAGGCCGATGTCCGCCAGGTAGTAGCACGCGAAGCCCAGGAACCACTGGGACCCGCAGCTCAGGCCCAGGTAGGGCGGGAAAATGACGTTCCCCGCGCCGAAGAACATGGAAAACAGGGCGAAGCCGATAACCAGGCTGTCTCCTCGCATACGGTTCATGAAGGGGATCTCCTTTCGGGCTGAACAGGCGGCGGTCAGGGGCCGCGGCTCAGATTCTTTTGCGTAATTTTACCTCGTTCATTGTAGCCGCTTTGGGCGGGATTGTCAACATGGGAAAAGGGATGGTATTCTATATGATTGAGTTGTTTGTGTCAACTGATATTGTCAATACCAGAGTTAGTATAAAGCCTTGATGGTTTATTGCGTGAGCCCATTTCCATCAGAGGAAAAAAACACTGTCTCGTCACGGACACAAATAACAATGTCTGGTTGATACTCGCAGAGGTATTCACCTAGGCTTTTTTCATCATAATGGCGAAAATCTAAACTACGGGTTTCATTAAACGAAGTCCACAAAATTGTCTCAATAGGGTTTGTGAAGGAGTCCCCATAAATTAGAACTGAAGGCAGGTCTGGCCGATTGGTTACAATACGGCTTTCACCTATATCTCCCCCCATATATGCCGAATATGTGACTATTTCCTCACTTCTCTCAGGTGTAGAAACTACGGAGGCCGGAACATTTATGCCGTTGTCATACCGTTCATATGGAATCTGAGCTTTTGGTACAGCCAACGTTAATACATCATCATTTTTCCAAAGCCCATACAGTTTTCGATTGGAGGAACCTAGAGCAGTTCTCTGAAATAGCAATAAGAGAAGAGATATGGTAAGATGGCAGCGGGGTGAGGAAGATGCTGCATAACGAAGCAAGGAATTTGCTGGTAGAAGCGTATGAGAAAACGCACGACGCAAAAGCAGTTGCG
>JAAVZX010000032.1 GCA_022791875.1 Oscillibacter sp. | reverse complement strand
TTGACCGCTCTGGAATTCCCCCAGATACCCTTGTTTAGTTTGTGGAGCTGGTGGACGGACTCGAACCCCCGGCCTGCTGATTACAAATCAGCTGCTCTACCAACTGAGCTACACCAGCAGTTCCAACAGCAGTGTTTATTCTACCAGACACTTTCACTTTTGTCAACAACTATTTTCCCTTTTTCTCATTTTTTTATTTTCATTCTTTTTTCAGGAGGTACACCTTATATGCTCTACCCTTCTAACCGCGGGTGCGGGACCCAATCTTCCTGCCTGCGGTGCAGCCTCTGCGGCGTGGAAATCACGCCCGGAGAGGAATACTGGGCCTGCAACGGCTTCCAAATCTGCGGCGGGTGCTTTTTGGACTTCGCGCGGCAGGAGCTGGCGCCCTTCCGGGAGCGCCGGGGAACGGAGGCCCGCGGATGACCCTCTACGAAATGTCCGCCGCCTATTCCGACGGCGCGGCCCTCATTCACGGCCGCATTCAGGCGCTGAAAGCCGCCGCCGCTTCCGAGCGGGACCCGGACGAACGCTTCCGGCTCCAGAGCCGCATTGACGCCCTGGCCCCCCTTCTGCGGGAGAGCCGGGAGATGGCCGTGCTCACGGCACATTACTATGACAGGAGTTACCACAGATATGAGAAGTACGCGATATGACACACGGGGCGGCAGGTGCCTGGGGGACATGGCAGCCTGGCTCCGGGAGAACGGGGAGGACAACGAGGTGCAGATGTCCCGCCTGCGGCGGGGCCTCCGGCAGGCCCGGGAGAAGGAGCTCACGCCCCGCCAGCAAGAGGTCCTCCGCCTCTACTTCGACGAGTGCATGACCATCCCCCAGATTGCCGGACAGCTGGGCCTGAACCGCTCCACAATTTCCAGGACCCTCCAGCGGGCCAAGGACCGCCTTTACCGCGCTCTGCGCTACACTTTGTAAGCCTTTTGTAAATATATAGGACAAAATGGCAGAAGAAGACGGATAATTCAGCACTTTCGCACAGCTTTTTCCTCTTGCGGTTTTCTCAGGAAGCGGCTATAATCATAGCCATTCGGGGACGTCCGATCTCTCCCCCAGGGAGACTGGACGCACATCATGGACGGAGCTTGGCTCCAGGAGGAACGCGATATGATCTACAAGTCTCTGCATAACCCATGGCTGCGCCTGCTTGCCGCCATAGCGGGAGAATTTCTGGTGACGCTGGCGCTGAATCTGTTCATCGTGCCCCTGGATCTGTACACAGGGGGCCTCATGGGCGTATGCCAGCTGGTGCGGACGCTGTTACAGGTATACGGCGGCATCGACTTCCGCGGTCAGGACATCGCCGGCGTCCTGTACTTCCTCTCCAACATCCCAATCTTATTAGCGGCCTACAAGAGCCTGGGCCGGAGCTTCGTCATCAAGACAATGATCTGCACCACGGCCTACTCCGTATTTTACAGCCTGATTCCCACCCCAACGACTCCAATCGTCGAGGACTACTTAACAGCCTGCCTCCTGGGCGGCATCTTAGTAGGCATTGGCAGCGGCATTGTTCTGACCTGCGGCAGCAGCGGCGGCGGCCTGGACATTGTGGGCCTCTGCCTGAGCAAGCGCGGCAGCAGCTTCACGGTAGGCAAGTTCTCCCTGACTTTCAATTTCTTCCTCTACGCCGCCTGCTTGATTCTCTTTGTCCCCGAGGTAGCGATTTATTCAGTTATTTACAACTTCTTCACCTCCATGGTCCTGGACCGTATGCACCAGCAGAACGTAAATGTGCAGGCTCTGATTTTCACAAAGAACGGCGACGGCTCCGTAGCGAAATTTGTAATGGAGAAACTAGGCCGCGGCGTAACCTACTGGAAAGGCACCGGCGCCTACACCGGCAACGGCCTCCACGTAATCATGGTCTGCCTCTCCAAATACGAAATCGAAGACCTCCTCCGCGCCGTCCACTCCATCGACCCCCACGCGTTCATCACGGTCCAGGAACACGTACACATCTACGGGAACTTCCAGAAGAAGCTGGAGTGACGCCCTGCGGGGGGCCTCCGGCGGGTTCCTTTTCTCGAGAGAAAAGGAACCGAAAAGAGCTTTAACGCGACGCGAACCTGGTGGGCGAAGTAGCCTGGCACACGGTAACGAAGCGTATGCGAGTGGGTCCTTCCATTGGCATGGAAGGACCCACGGATTTTTCTTGTCAGAACCTAAAAAAATTCTGTGGTCCTTACCTCGATCGAGGTAAGGACCACTTTGCTCAGCACCCCGTTACGGCGCAACAGGCTTCTTCACCCACCGGATTCGCGTCGAGTTAAAGTTCTTTTGCTTACTTTTCTTTCAAGAAAAGTAAGCCGCCGGAGGCCCCCCGTTGACATTCCACATAACGGATGTTATATTGTATCGTAGGAAAATGCGGAAAGGGCAGGGTATATGGGTATGTCTACTAAATTTGTTTTCATTACTGGCGGCGTGGTGTCCGGGCTGGGGAAGGGGATTTGTGCCGCTTCGCTGGGGCGGCTGCTGAAGCAGAGGGGCGTGAGGGTGCGGAATCAGAAGTTTGATCCGTATATTAACGTCGATCCGGGGACTATGAGTCCTTATCAGCATGGGGAGGTTTTTGTTACCGACGACGGGGCGGAGACGGACCTGGATTTGGGGCACTATGAGCGCTTCGTGGACGAGGACCTCTCCGGGAACAGCTCTATTTCCTCCGGGAAGATTTACTGGTCCGTTTTGAATCGGGAGCGGCGGGGGGATTATCTGGGGGCGACTGTGCAGATCATTCCCCATATCACCAACGAAATCAAAAGCCGGGTCTACGCTATGGCCAGTGAGGACGTGGACGTGGTTATCTCTGAGATCGGAGGCACGGTGGGCGACATCGAGTCTCAGCCCTTTCTGGAGGCCATTCGCCAGGTGCGGGCGGAGCGGCCTGCGGGGGACGTGCTGTTCATCCACGTGCCTTTGATCGTGGAAATTCCCGGGTCCGGGGAGCTGAAATCGAAGCCGACCCAGCATTCCGTGAAAGAACTGCTGTCTCTGGGCATTCAGCCGGATATCCTGGTCTGCCGCTGTGACACGCCCATTGACGCGGATGTGCGGCGGAAAATCTCTCTCTTCTGCAACGTGGAGCCGGACTGCGTGATCCAGAACGCCACGGCGGAAACGCTGTATGAAGTGCCGCTGCTGATGGCAAAGGAAGGGCTGGACGAAGTGGTCTGCCGGAAGCTGGGTCTGATCACCCATCAGCCGGATCTGCGGGAGTGGACGGCTATGGTCCAGCGGGAGAAGCGGGCCCACCGGAAGGTGGAAATCGCCCTGGTGGGCAAGTACGTGCAGCTCCACGACGCGTATCTGTCCGTGGTGGAATCCCTGAACCACGCCGGGACGGCCAACGACGCGGTGGTGACCATCCGCTGGGTGGACTCCGAGGGCCTGACGGCCGGGAACGCGGCGGACAAGCTGGCGGGCTGTACGGGCATCCTGGTGCCCGGCGGCTTCGGGGATCGGGGCACCGAGGGGATGATCTGCGCGGTGGAGTACGCCCGGGAGAACCGGATTCCCTATTTCGGCATCTGCCTTGGGATGCAGATGGCGGTGGTGGAGTTTGCGCGGCACGTGCTGGGCTACGCGGACGCCAATTCCTCCGAGTTCTCCGAGAAGACGGGGCACCCCATCATTGACCTGATGCCGGACCAGGTGAACATCACCGACAAGGGGGGCACGATGCGCCTGGGGCGCTATCCCTGCGCGCTGAAAGAGGGGACCCACAGCCGGGCGCTGTACGGCGAGGCGGAGATTTTCGAGCGCCACCGGCACCGCTTCGAGTTCAACAACGACTACCGGGCCGAGGTGGAGGCCAAAGGGATGGTCCTGGCAGGGCTGTCGCCTAACGGGCATCTGGTGGAGATTGTGGAGCTGCCGGAGCAGCCGTGGTTTGTGGGCGTGCAGTTCCACCCGGAGTTCAAGAGCCGCCCGGACCGGCCCCATCCGCTGTTTTATGGCTTTGTGAAAGCGTCTCTGGAAAAAGCGGAGGCATAAAATGTAGGGGCGGACCTCTGTGTCCGCCCTTCCCCGCAAGCTCTGTACCCAATGGGATGCTGAAAGCCTCTGCCAGGGCGGACACGGAGGTCCGCCCCTACGATTCCAATAAAACCTCCGGCGGTACGTCCAGCACCTGGGCAAGGGCCTTTAGCTCGATGTCGGTGACGAAACGTTCTCCGCTCTCGATGCGCTGAATCGCGTTTTTATCCACATCCAAGCCGTTGATCTGGAGCAGATCCGCCAGGCCCCGCTGGGACAGCTTCGGCGTTTTGGATTTGCGCAGCTCCGCCACACGTATGCCGCAGATGTTGTAGCGCCCGTCGGGGCCACGGTTCTTATACATAAAAATCATTCCTGACATTCAGTGATTGTCATTTCCGATATTTTATGATATCCTGTAGATACGGTTGACATTCATTAAAGGTCAAAAGGAGATTTTTATGGAATTATCAATTTATGAACGGCTGGCGGCGCAGGCCATCGGCACGGAAATTGTGAAGTACCTCAGCCGGAAGGACGCGCCGGAAGAGCTGGCCGCGCTGACGGAAAGCCGCGCGGTGCAGGCTCTGAACGAGATTGTGCGCGCCCTGGACAACCCGGCCCTGAGCGACCCGGACTGCTTTCGCCAAATCGAGGCCGTCCTGAGCGCCCTGGAGGCAAACGGCATCACCTCCGCCCGTCACGACTGGTGAGGGCGGAAAACAAAACGGAATGAGAAGGAATCCAAATGAACCACTATGAACAAATCTCCGCCGCCCTGGCGGACCAGGACCTGGACGCCATTCTGCTCACCAGCGCCGCCAACCGCTTTTACGCCTCCGGCTTCTTCATCCCAGAGGGGGACGGCGTGGTGCTGGCGTCCCGGAGCGGGGCCTGCTTCTTCACCGACGCCCGCTACACCGAGGCGGCGGGGCGGGTCCTCACGGGGGCCGAGCTCCTGGAGCTGACTCCCGAGCGCACCCTCTCCGCCCAGCTCTCCGAGCAGATTTTTCTCAAGGGCATCCGCCGCCTGGGCTTCGAGGAAAACCACATGACCGTCCAGGCGTACCGGCGCTATGAAAAGCTCTTTGCGGAGGGCAAGCCCTCCTGCGAGCTGGTCCCGGCGGGTGCGCTGATGGCGGGCCTCCGCAGGAGCAAGGACCCGGAGGAGCTTGCGTCCCTGGAGGCCGCCCAGCGGATCGCGGAGCGGGCGTTGGAGGATATTTTGCAGGAGATCCGGCCCGGCGTGACGGAGAAGGAGATCGCCGCGCGGCTGCAATACCTGATGCTGCACTACGGCGCGTCGGATATGTCCTTCGACCCCATCGTGGTCTCCGGCGTCAACGGGAGCCTACCCCACGGCGTCCCGTCGGAGAAGCAGATCCAGGCGGGGGAGTTTGTGACGATGGACTTCGGCTGCATCTATCAGGGCTACTGCTCCGACATGACCCGGACCGTGGCCGTCGGTTACGCTTCCAGCGAAATGTGGCATGTCTACCAGACCGTTCTGGAGGCCCAGGCCGCGGGGATTGCCGCCGCCAGGGCCGGGGTCACGGGGAAGGCCGTGGACGCCGCCGCGCGGGATGTCATCGCCGCCGCGGGATTTGGGGCGTATTTTACCCACAGCTTCGGGCACGGCGTGGGCGTGGAGATCCACGAGGCCCCCAACGCGTCCTCCCGGAACGAGGAACCGCTGCCCGCCGGGGCCGTTATCTCCGCTGAGCCGGGCATCTATATCCCGGGGAAGCTGGGCGTGCGGATCGAGGACGTGATTGTGCTGACGGAGGATGGGTGCCGGAACCTGACAAAGGCCCCGAAGGAGCTGCTGATTCTGTGACGAGAGGGAGGCCCGTGAAGGGCCTCCTTTTTCTGCGCCAGACACTTGCTTTTCAAAAACGGGCGTGCTAGACTGAGGCTATCTTAACTGTGAGAGGAAGAATCCGCTATGCTGAAACGAACCGTATCCCTGCTGACGGCCTGCGCCCTGGTGCTGAGCCTCACGGTCCTGCCCGCGTCGGCCTCCGGGTCCTGCGCGGAGTCCACCGCCCGGGCGGACAAGCTGGCATCCCTCCACCTGTTCCAGGGCACCGCCGCCGGCTACAACCTGGACGCCACCCCCACTCGCCTCCAGGGCCTGATCATGCTGATCCGCCTCCTGGGGCTGGAGGAAGAGGCCAAGGCGTTTGACGGCCCCGCGCCCTTTACCGACACGGAGTCCCCCTATGTGGGCTACGCCTGCGCCAACGGCATCACCCAGGGCACGAGCGCCGCGACGTTCAGCCCCGGCAAAATGCTGACGGCCAGCAATTACGTGACCTTCCTGCTCCGCGCCCTGGGCTACGACGACAGCAAGGGCGAATTCAGCCGCAGTACCCAGATGGACTTCGCCGCGGGTATCTCCATGATGGACCAGGCCGCCGTCGATGCCCTCCCCACCATCACCCTGAACCGGGGCGATATGGTGGACCTGTCCTTCGCCGCCCTGGGATGCAAGCTCAACGGCAAGGACCAGACCCTGGCGGAGAAGCTCTGCGCCGATGGCGTGTTCACGGAGGCGGAGGGCCGCGCAGCGGGCGTGCTGGGCGGCAGCGGCTGGGTGTACCGGTATGAGCCTCACGAGGCCCCTGCGCCTGTTCCGGACCCTAATCCCGGCACTTCTTCCGGCGCTGGCGTTTCTGTCGCGGGGAGCGGGGTCTGGTATGAGGTCAGGAATGTGGCGACCTCCGGCGGGAACCTGGCCGCGAAGGTGATTCGGGTGAATACGAAAACGCCGGGTGTTACGGTGAAGGCCGCGCTGGTGAATAACACCGTGGGCGCGACCGCGACTTTTAAGGAGATTTGTCAGAAGTCCGGGGCGCTGGCGGTGGTGAACGGCAACTTCTTCGCCTGCTACAGCGATTTCAAGGCCCCTATCGGCCATGTGATGGCGGACGGCCAGTTCCTTTACGGGAACTCCGGCGTTACATCTCTGGGCATTACGAAGGACGGGGAGATTCGCGTGGGGCGTATCCCGGTCTTCACGAAGCTGACGGCCTCCGACGGCAGTACCTGGTATGCCTATGAGATTAACACCAACACCGCCGGAGAGGCAGTCATTTTCACTCCGGCCTACGGCCAGTCGGTCACGGCGAAGCACGACGGCAGCGTGATTACCGTCGCGGGCGGCGTGATTACCGGCTATCAGCCCATCGCCGCCGGGAGTGCCGCGCCGATTCCGCAGAACGGCTATGTTGTCTTCATGGATACTGCGTTTACATCTGCGGAATATTTCCGCACTCCCGCCGTGGGCAGCACTATGACGATGGAGTACACGATTCACGAGACTGCGGGGGCGGATCATTTCTCCCTGGACGGCCTGGTGAGCGTTGTGTCGGGCGCGCCGCGCCTGGTGCAGGACGGGGCGATTGTGACCACGTTGGAGCCAGGGTTTACGGAGGCGCGGTTTACGACGAGCTCCGCGCCCCGTACCGCCGCGGGTGTGAACGCTGACGGCGAGTTGGTGCTGGCGTCTGTTCCCAGCGCTACGATTCAGCAGATGCGGGAACTGATGCTGGCGCTGGGGTGCGTGGATGCTTTCAATATGGACGGCGGGGCGTCCTGTGCGATGTACTATGACGGGCAGGTCCTTGCTGCGCCTGGGCGGGAATTGACGGTGACTTTGCAGGTTTTTGCGGGGTGAGTTCAGGGAGACAGGCGCTTCCCCGTGACATTGGAGGGCGCGAGAGCTGGTCCATACGGGGGCTGTAGACAAAGTGGAATTTATCTTCAATGAGTGCTGGGGAGCGCACATGCCGTCCAGAAGATCCAGGTGCGCAGGAATGCGCGGGGGACTGTAGACATGTGAGCCGCTACGCTCTCACATCTCCTCGCGGCGGCAGGGTGCGCCTGTAGTGAGCCGAATAAAATTTGTGGGGCCTTCCATGTCAATGGAAGGTCCCACATGCTTTGCAGTACGTTACCATGCGACAGGCTTTCGCGCCCACCAGATTCGCGTCGAGTTAAAAAGTTCTTTTTGCCTACTTTTTCTTTCAAGAAAAAGTAGGTCCCCCCAGCTCCTTCACAATCAGCGCCAGTTCTGCGCGGTTGTGCTCCAGGTGCTGGGCCATGGCCTGTTCGGCGGCTTTGGCGTCGCGGGTGCAGATGGCGGAGGTGATGGCGCGGTGGGCGGAGACGGTTTCTGACAGGAGGACGTTGCCGTTCAGGGAGCCGAAGAGTTCTACGGAGTAGGTGATGATGGGGATCAGCTTCGGGACTACCAGGTTTTGGGTACATTGGGCGATGCAGATGTGGAACTTCGTGTCCTGGCCCAGGTGGTCTTTGCCGGAGAAGATGTCTTGCTCTACTAACAGGGCCGCTTCGCGGAGATGGTCCATGTCCTCCGCGGAGGCGCGCTGGGCCGCCAGGGAGGCTACCCAGGGCTCCAGCTGGGTGCGGACCTCCAGAAGGTCCTGGGCCAGGCGGATCTTGTCGGCGTAGTAGGCGAAGCCCAAGGGGTCCTCCACTTCTCCCGGGTGGCGGGCGATGAAGGTGCCCTTGCCGCGGCGGATTACCAGAACGTTCCGCGCGACCAGGAGCTTCACCGCCTCCCGGACCGTGCCGCGGCCTACGTGGAGCTGCTCGGCCAGCTCAAACTCGTTGGGCAGCTTGTCCTCGCAGGTCAGGTGCCGGTCGATGATCAGCTGGGATATCTGTCCCGCTACCCGCTCGGGAAGGGAGGCGTCGCCTGTCTTGACTGTATCGAAAAACGAGGTATCCATGCTGTGTGCCCCCTCCTTGTCCCGCTTTGCAGGGCGTACAATGTCCTATGTCGTATGTAGTATGTGTATTATACCGGACATTTTTGCAAATTGCAAGAGGATCGGAGGGCTTTGGGGCTATTGCGTGATATTATTGATCCACTTTTTGCTCCGCATACGCAGAATTCCCAGAGGCATCTTTGTGAAGCTCTCCGCCTGGACGCTCAGACAGACCCAGAAGACCGGGGCGTCCAGAACCAGGCCCGTCAGGGCCGTCAGAGGCACCGCCGTCAGCCAGAGGGGGGCCAGGTCGATGACCGAGGCCATGCGGGAGTCGCCGCCGGCACGGAGAACGCCGGTGATATTCGTGATGTCAAAGGCACGCATGGGGACCATGACCGCGTTGATGGCGCACATCATGACCGCAATCCGCAGGGCCTGATCCTTCAGGTGGAAGAGGGGATACAGATACGGAATGAAGAACGTGGGCAGAAGAAGCGCCAGGCATACCGCGACAACTCCGCCGATGATCAGAGACACCAGCAGGAGGCACCAGCTCAGGGAGTAGACCTCCTCCCGGCTTCCGCCCTCCCCGATGCGCTTGCCGACAATGACCGCCGTGGCTCCGGCAATACCGAAGCAGGCAACGGTGGCAAATTTGTCGATGTTGCCCATGATGGCATGGGCGGCAAGGATGTCGGTGGAGATGGCCATGTGGCCCATGATGGCGGTGATAACGGCGGTGCCCAGGCCCCAGAGGCTTTCGTTCAGGAGCACGGGGGCGGAGTAGGTGACGAAGCTGCGGAGCATGAGCCTGCCAGGACGCAGGAGCTCCTTGGGGCGCAGGGGGACGCGGCGGCATCGGAGGGCGTACACGGCGGTGATTAGGAACTCCACCACGCGGGAGGTAAGGGTGGCAATGGCCGCGCCGGTGACGCCCAGGGCGGGCGCGCCGAATTTGCCGAAAATGAGGATGTAGTTCAGGCAGGTGTTCAGGAGCATGGAGACGGTGAAGACGGAGAGGCCCATGACGGGATTTTCCGTACTGCGCTGCATCCCGACGTAGACGGAGCTGGCGGCATTGAAGACGTAGCTGACGCCGACGATGCGGACATAGGGCGCGCCCAAGTCAATCAGAACGGGATTGTTTGTCACCAGGGCCATGACACCGCGGGGGAAGAACAGGAGCGTCAGGGCCACCAGTCCGGCAATGGTGACGCCGGAGTAGAGGGCCACGCCCATGGCGCGGTTCACGGCGTCGATATCGCCTTTGCCCCAGTATTGGCTGACGAGGATGGTCAGTCCACTGATGAGTCCGAAGACGATTACCTGCACCAAAAAGATGGGAGAGTTCGCGGCTGTGACCGCGGAAAGCTCCTCCTGCCCCAGCAGCCCGACCATGAAGGTATCGACGAAGCCGAGGGAGGTCGTGATCAGGTTCTGGAGAATGATAGGGAGCGCAAGGTGAAAAAGCCGCCTATAAAAGCCAGGCGGGCGAGAAAGATATTTTATCATAAGAAGCAGAGCCTTTCAGGAAAAAGTGATCTGGAGGAGTCCAGAGGGAAACGTTCCCTCTGGTGGGGTCCAGGGGCAAAGCCCCTGGCCGCCGGAGGCAACCCCCCGTCCCCCTGCGGGGACCTGCACCGCACTCACAGCATAGGTAGCCGCGTTTCACGGTGCGTGCGGAGTGCGGCGGCGCAGGCGGTAATTTCGGCGGGGGTGGTTTCGGGGCCGAAGCTGAGGCGGATGACGCCGGAGGCGGTGCGTTTGGGGAGGCGGAGGGCGGAAATGACGTGGCTGGGTTTGCCCTGGTGGCAGGCAGAACCGGCGGAGACGCAGATGTTTTGGGCGCTCAGGTCGTTGACGATGTTCTGGCTGGGCCAGCCGGGGAGGGAGACGGAGAGGATGTGGGGGGCGCCCTGGGGGGTCAGGATTTGGAGGTCCGGGATTTTTGTCAGCTCTTCGATTGCTTGGGCTTTAATGGTTTGGAGGTGGGCTTGATCCTTTTGCTTGTTCGCCATGCGCAGCTCCGCTGCTTTGGCGAAGCCGGCGATCTGGGCGGTGGCCTCTGTGCCGGAACGTAAGGCGCTTTCCTGGCCTCCGCCTGGGAGAAGCGGGCGTGGATTCCGGAGGCGGGGGCCGATGTAGAGTGCGCCGATGCCTTTGGGGCCTCCGATTTTGTGGGCGGAGACGGACACTAAATCCGCGTGGAGCGCCTTGCATGAAAAAGTGGTCAGGCCCTGAACTGCGTCGGTGTGGAGCAGGGTCTTTTCATTTTTGTGCGGGAGGTTCTCTGCAATTTCGGCGATGGGGTAGATGGTTCCCAGCTCATTGTTGACCAGCATCACGGAAACCAGCGCCGTATCCGGACGCACGGCGTCCAGAACCTGTTGGGCCGTAATCCCGCCCTGCTGATCCGGCGCCAGATACGTAACCTCGTACTCGTCCCGCTCCAGCCACTTGCAGCACTCCAGCACGGCGCTGTGCTCCACCGCCGTCGTGACAATATGCCGCCCCACATGGCGGTTCTGCCAGAGGGCCGCGCGGATGGCCCAGTTGTCGCCCTCGGTGCCGCAGGAGGTGAAAAACAGGCGGTCCGCGGGACAGTCCATGGCGGCGGCGACGCTCTGCCGCCACGCCTCCATCCTGCGCTTCATCTCCAGCCCCAGCCCGTACTGGGAACTGGGATTTCCGTACTGCCGCGTGAGCACTTCATACATGGCGTCCGCCACGGCCTTGGGAACCGGCGTGGTAGCGGCGTGGTCCAGGTAAATCATGGAAACTTCCTTTCTGCCCGGTTGGGGCTTGCCCCTGATGGAAAAAGCAAGTATAATGGATTTCAGGGAAAGTCCCATCATTATATAGGAAAAGTCCGGGTTATGCAAGCCCCTTTGGGCGCATCCCGGAAAAGAGTTGAGAGAAAAGGAAGAAGCCCATGAAAGTATCGTTTTACACCCTGGGATGCAAGGTGAACCAGTACGAAACCCAGGCCATGGAACATCTGCTCCGGGACCGGGGCCACGAGATCGTCCCGCCCAACGGGGAGGCGGACGCCTGCGTAGTCAACACCTGCTCCGTCACCGCGTCCAGCGACCAGAAGTCCCGCCAGGCCGTCCACCGCCTGCGGCGGGAGCACCCGGGGGCCCTGATCGCCGTGTGCGGCTGCTACATCCAGACCCACCCCGACGGGGGCCGCGCCCTGGGGGCGGACCTCCTGGCGGGGTCCGGGGACCGGCGGGGCTTTGTGGACCTGCTGGAAAAGGCCATGGCGGAGCGCCGCCCGGCGGCGTCCATCGACGCGGCCCTGGCCCGGCGGAGCTTCGAGGTCCTGCCCGCCGGAGGTGTCGGAGGGCACACGCGGGCCATGCTGAAAGTGGAGGACGGCTGCTCCAACTTCTGCACCTACTGCATCATCCCCTACGCCCGGGGCCCGGTGCGCTCTCTGCCTGCGGAGCAGGCGGCGGTCCAGGCGGCGGAGCTGGCCGCGGCGGGCTACCGCGAGATTGTCCTGACGGGCATCGAGATTTCCTCCTGGGGCCGGGACCTCCATCAGGGGAAGACCCTGATCGATCTCGTCGAAACGCTGTGCGCCGCCGCGCCGAAGGCGCGCCTGCGCCTGGGGAGCCTGGAGCCCCGGACCATCACAAGGGAGTTCTGCCGCCGCGCCTCGGTGCTCCCCAACCTCTGCGGGCACTTCCACCTCTCCCTTCAAAGCGGCTGTGACGCCACCTTGAAGCGGATGGGCCGCAAGTACGACAGTGCCCGCTATTATGAGTCCGTGGCCCTGCTGAACCAGTATTTTTCCCGGCCTGCCGTCACCACGGATCTGATCACCGGCTTCCCCCAGGAGACGGAGGAAGAGTTTCAGCAGACCCTGAGCTTCATCAGGAAGTGCGGCTTCGCGAAAATGCACATCTTCCCCTATTCGATCCGTCCGGGAACCCGTGCGGCGGGAATGGAGCAGGTGCCGAAGCAGGTACGTGAGGAACGTGCCCGGCGGGCCGCGGAGGCGGCGGCGGAGATGCACCGCGCCTATTTGGAAGGATGCGTCGGGGCCGTGTATCCCGTGCTCTTTGAGCAGCCCAGGGACGGCGGTCGCTTTGCGGGCCACGCCCCCAATTACATGGAGGTTTCCGTGGAGGGGGCGGACCTGCACAACCGGGTGCGGAAGGTCCAGATCACCGGCACGGACGGAGAGATTCTCTTTGGAGAGCTGAGGGGGATTGTATGAAGAGCCACTTTTTTGCCTATGTTTCACGGATGCGCTTCATCCAGCGCTGGGCCCTGATGCGCAACACGGCCCCGGAGAATGTTCAGGAGCACAGCCACCAGGCGGCGGTTCTGGCCCACGCCTTAGCGGTCATCAGCCGGGAAAAGTTCGGCGGCACCGTCGACCCGGGTCTCGCGGCCTCTGTCGCCCTCTACCACGACGCCAGCGAAATCCTAACCGGCGACATGCCCACCCCCATCAAGTACGACAACCCCGCCATCCAGCGCGCCTACAAGGAAGTGGAGTCCGTCGCAGAGCACAAACTTCTCAACATGCTCCCCAAGGAACTCCAAAGCGCCTACGCCCCCCTCCTCACCGACATAGACCCCGCCGTGGAACGCCTCGTAAAAGCCGCCGACAAACTCTCCGCCTACATCAAGTGCATCGAAGAGCTGAAAGCCGGCAACACCGAGTTCCGCGACGCCGCCGCCCAAACCCGAAAGGCGCTGGAAGCCTACGGCCTGCCGGAGGTCGGCTACTTCCTGGAGACGTTCATGGACAGCTTCAGCCTCACACTGGACGAGCTGAAATAGCAGGCCGTGTCCCCCGCGGGGGGGCCTCCGGCGGCCAGAGGGCTTTGCCCTCTGGACTCCCACCAGGGAGGCAGGCGCCTCCCTGGACCCTGGCAGATCGCGCTTTTTTGTTAGAACGTTTCTTTACTGAATAATTTTTGGAAAACTGGAACCTTTTGCGGGGTCGATCCGTCTTTACTTAATAAGAGGGAAACGCGCTTCCCTGGTTACTCTACTTTAATAAGGGGGAATTTTTAATGTTGAAGAAATTGCTTTGTCTCGCGCTTTCCTGCGCCATGCTGGCCGGGGCCGCTTTGCCCGCCGCCGCGGCGGACGACGCCAGCGCCCGCCTTGCGAAGGTTACCCAGCTTGTCAAGGACGTCCTGGAGCTGGATACCGCCCAGTATGAGAGCTTCCACGGGGATTACAGCGAAGAACTCGTCCCGGTGTGGACCCTCTGCTGGTCCAGCGAGGACCACAGCCTCATCGTGGAGGCTTTGGAGGACGGCACCATCGTCGGTTACCAGGAGGACGCCCCGGAGGCCGTGCCCCTCTACGGACGCGGGAGCAGCCTCCCCACCTTCCCCGCCGGCGAATCTGCCGCCTGCCGCGAGGCCGCGGAGGCGTTTCTGAAAAAGGTCCTCCGGGACGGCGAAAGCATTGAGCTGGAGGACACAACGGACTACAACGGCCTCTGGCGGACCGGGAGCTACTACCGGGGCGAAGTCCTCCTGAACGGACTGCCCTCTCCCCTGAATTACTCCCTCTCCGTGGACGCCGCCACAGGCCGGATCATCCGCTTCCACAGGGATGTGACGGAGACGGTCTCCGTCGGCGGCGTGCCCGCCCCCGAGGCGGCGGCGGAACAGGCAAAGGCGTCCGCCTCTTTGAAGGAGACGCTGGAACTCCGCCTGGAGTATGTGCTGGGGACGAAGGACACCGATGTGGCCCGTCTCAGGTACATCCCCGAGCGGGGCGACACCTTCTACGTCGACGCCCAGACCGGCGAAACCCTGAATAATACTGAGCTGGAAAAGCAGATGAATCAGGACTACGGCATGGCCGCGGACGCCGCCGCGCCCATGGCCACCGCCGGAGCTGGTGAGCTTGAGTCCAAGCGGGAAAACGGCCTCTCCGCCGCGGAGCAGGAGGGCGTTCAGGACATGGCGGGCGTTTTGCCCAAGGAAGAGCTGGACAGACTTCTCCGGGCCGAGACGGCCTACGGCCTCTCCGGCTACGCCCTGGCCTCCGCCTCCTACAGTGTGGAGAAGGGGACGGACGGCGAGCCCGCCCGGGTCTGGTGCGCCCTGCGCTACCGCATGAGCAGCGGGGAGGAAACCTGCAGCCGCACCATCACCGTGGACGCCCGCACCGGCGCGGTGGAGCGCGTCTACTCCTCCGCCCCCTGGGACCGGGATCGCGTTCTCACCGAGGAGCAGGCACTGGAGAAGGCCGGGGCGTACCTGGAGCGCCTGTGCCCGGATCGGGCGGAGTCCCTGGAGCACTATGTGCGCAAGTCCTATACGCAGTCGGACAGCGCGCCGTATTTCAGGTTCCAGTTTGCCCGGAAGGTGAACGGCTATTTCTTCCCGGCGGATATCTATACGGTTTCTATCGACGCCGTCACCGGCGCGGTTTACAGCATGGAGTACGACTGGAGCGACGAGATTACCTTTGACAGCGCCGAGGGCATCATCTCTATGGACGAGGCGCTGGACGCCTGGCTGGCGACCTACGAAGTGGAGCTGGGCTACCGTCTTGTCCCCCAGAAGCTGAGCGCCTCTGACGGGACGCAGAAAAAGCTGATGGATCAAGGGCTGGGATACTACTATGGAATGCGCCTGACCTACGGTCTGGAGCGGGACGAATACTGCGCAGGCATCGACGCGAAGACGGGCAATGCGGAGTACCGGGAAAATCTCGAAGACGAGGTGCTTTCTTACAACGACCTGACCGGCAGCTCCGCGAAGGAGGCCATCGAAAAGCTGGCGCGCTACGGCATCGGCTACAAGACTGCCACTTTCCGTCCCGGCAGGAGCCTGACGCAGTGGGATCTGGTCTGCCTCCTGGCGAGCGTAAACGGCTACCGCCTGGACCCCGAGACGGCCACAAAAGAAGAGCGCGACAGCGCCTATTACAGCGTCTATGACATGGGCGCCCTCACCCGCCAGGACCGCTCCGACGCCGCCCCCATCACCCGCAGTACTCTGATCAAGATGCTTTTGAACGCCTCCGGCTACGCCCCCGCCGCCCGTCTGAAGGGCATCTACACCACCGCTTACACGGACCAATCCACCATCCCCGCCGAAGACCTGGGCTACGCCGCCATCGCCCAGGCCCTGAACCTAACCCAAGGCGCCTACACCGGAACCCGCCCCGCCACCCGCGGCGACGCGGCCCTCATGCTGTGCCAGGTGCTGGAGAGGCCGGCGGCTGCCTGAATGCGGGGGATGTTCCTTTTTTCTTGAAAGAAAAAAGGAACCGAAAAAAGAACTTTTTAGTACCGCTCTATGGTGCATTGGGCGTTTTAGCCTGTCACACGGTAACGAAGCAATTGCGTAAGTGGTCCTTACCTCGATCGAGGTAAGGACCACTTAATTTTTTACGTTTTACGTTCTCATAAGAAAAATCCGTGGGTCCTTCCATTGAAATGGAAGGACCCACATGCTTCGCACTGCGTTACCGTGTGACAGGCTATAGCAACTACCAGGGTACAGAGCGGTATTAAAGCTCTTTTTGGTTACTTTTTCTCTCGAGAAAAAGTGACCCGCCGGAGGCCGGAAGCCCGGCTGGCAGCCCCCCGTATGCACGCACTCACATCAACGTATACAGTATCTTCGCCATCTGCCCGCGCGTAATATTCGCGGCAGGCCGGAAAGTGCCGTCCTGGTAGCCGCTGATGACGCCCTGGGCCAGCATCGTCTGGATATAGTACGCCGCGTAGGAGGGGATGGCGGCGGCGTCGGTGAAGGTCAGGTCCGTGACGGCGTAGCCCTTCTCCTGGGTGCGGCCTATCATGGCCGCGGCCTGGGCGCGGGTCAGGGAGCCGCCGGGGTTGAAGCGGAGCTGGCCGTCGGGGCCTGGGGTGCCGTTTACGATGCCCTGGGCGTAGAGGGCCTGAATCGACGGGAGGGCGTAGGCGGGGATGGCGCTCAGGTCCGCGAAGGGGAGTTCCGACTCCGCGTATTGGACCGTGTCCAGCTTCAGGTAGCGGGCCAGCATCACGGAGAACTGGGCGCGGGTGATGTTCTGGTCGGGGCGGAAGGTGCCGTCTTCGTAGCCGGTGGTGACGCCTGCATTATAGAGGAAGTCGCAGTAGTCCGCGCCCCAGTAATCTGCGGTGTCCGTGAACTTGTGGTCCACATTGTAGGGCGGGGTGTCCAGGGAGGCGCGGCCGATGTTGCCGGATACGTCTCTGGCGGTCACGGTAATCCGGTTGGCCTCCTGGCTCTCGCCGGGGCCGGGGAGATAGACCGTCACCTGGCCGGATGCCGGGTCGTACTCGCCGGCGGGCGCGCCGTTCAGGGTGACCTGGACCATCTCTGCCGGAGGGATGCCGTCTATGGCGTCGCTGACGGTGCCGGTGACGGACCAGTTCTCGCTGTCAAGCTCCAGGGTGATCGCGGGCGAGGTGTTGTCCACCGCTTCGTCGTAGGACGCGGTGACGTGGTCCAGGTAGATGGTCCCGGCGCGGACGGTTTCGATGGGATTGCCCTCGGCGTCAGCGGTGTCCTGGCCCAGGATGCAGATGGCCTGCAGTTCTGTCATGTGTTCATCCGTGGGGACGCTTATCTGCTTCCAGCTGGTGAAGTCCAGGGTGGTGAGGGGCAGGGACAGGTAGCCCTTGTCGCCGCGGTTATAGCGCAGCTCGAGTTTGTTTCCGGAGCCGTCGCCGTAGACCCACATCGTGAGATACTTATAAAGCTGTCCATCCAGGGCGAAGGGCGTGCCGAAGCGCCAGAGGAGGGTGTTCTCTTCTGCGGCCTCGTCCAGGTTGTAGTCCATCTTGCCGGAGCCGCGGCCCATGCGGACGAAGTTGGCGTTATGGTTCAGGCTGTAGTTCATGCCCTCGCCATTCCCGCGGAAAATGGTAGTTTCACCCTCAAAGTCCTCCAGCTTCTCGGGGCCGGTTTCGGCTACGGTCACATCAATAGTTGCGCTCATGCCTCCGGCGGAGACGGTGATGCGGCCCTCGCCGGGTTCAAAGGAGGTAAAGAGTCCCTTGGCGTCAATCTCGCCGATGGGGCGTGCCTCGCCGTCCTCTTCCTCCGGACTTTCCAGGCTTTCCACGGTCCAGGTGAACGCCTCCGGGTCCGCCTTGAGGGGGAAGTGCCTGTAGGCGGCGGTGGCGGTGAGCTGGGTGGAGGCGTTGGGCGCCACGGTCAGGGTTGTGATCATGTCGTTCTGGCTGTTGCGGATGGCGATTGCGTCGGGGGTGGTAACAGCGTGTACAGTGGTGGTGCCCCGGCTCTCGCCGCTCTCGGCGGTGACGACCACATCGCCGCCTTCCAGGGGCGTGGTGAGCACGTTGTCCTCCAAGGTGCCGTCAGAGGCGGTCAGGCTGTAGCCGCGGTCCATGGGGATGAAGTTGGTGTCGATGGCCGCGGCGGAAATGACGGCGGAGCTGCCCGCCAGGACATAGGTGTGGTCGGCGCTGACGTAGAAGTGGCTGAGCTCGCCTGTGGGCTCGCTGCTGGCAACCAGGAAGATTTGGTTGCTTACGGCCCGCTCGCGGCCGTCGGAGGGCTTGTTGACAGTTTTCGCTTCCAAATCGGTAGGCTGAGTGACGGAAAGGGTGGTGGACCCGCCGCCGTCCAGGCACAGGGCGTTGACGCAGCCCAGCTCAATCAGCCGCTCCGCCACCTGGGTCATAGAGGCCCCTACGGAGTGGCCGGACTTGCGCCCGTCGATGGTGTAGAAGATGAGGGAGCCGTCGTAGCGCTGCCCCACGGCGGTGCGGGGTGCGGCCCCCTTTTCCAAGCCGGAGCCAACCGCGCCGTTCTCCACCAGGGCGTACAGCGCCCCGGCGGCGTACTCCACGTCGTTCCACCCTGGGTCCGCCGCCCCCACGTCCAGCCGGATCACGCTGCCCACGGGGGTATTCCGCAGGCCGTCCAGCTGGAAGGGGTCGGCCTCCAGGTTGGCGGTCAGGACCATCTGGTTCTCGCCGATGGGCGTCGCCGTCTCGGCCTCCAACACTTCCTCCACCACCAGGGTCACGCTCTCCCCGATGGACAGCCGCCCCTCCTGGATGGTGCAGAGCAGGTCGACCCCCGGCTGGGTGGAGCCGGTGGTGTGGGCGGCGTTGAAGTCGTATGTATAGAGGTAGATGCCCTTGCTGGTGCGGGCCTTGTTGACGGCCACCACGGGCCGCACGGCTTCGCCGATGGCGTTGCCCTCCGCGTCGTAGACCACGTAGCCCAAATCGGCGCTGACGCTCACCCCGGGCCGTCCCAGGATGGCGGAGCCGTCGGCCCGGAACCCGATGGCGAAGTAACCGCCGTCGGTGCTCCGGAGCTTTCCGCGGGAGACAACCAGACCGATGGGCAGGCCGTTGTTGACGTTGTAGAAGTCCCCGTTGATCCCCGCCACGACGCGGTAGCCCTCGGATTCCAGCTGGCGGGCCGCGTCCGTGACCTTGTTGCGGTCCGTGAGGACACTTCCGTAGGTGACGATGGGCGTCACGCTGTAGTTCGGGGTGTAGGTGATCAGGTTTTCGGTCCGGTAGTCGGAGTATGCGGAGCTCCAGAAGACGTTGGTGGAGAGCTGCGTCTGCTGGTTCAGGAGGGTGTCAGCAGCCGTCAGGTCGTCGCCGAGGGCTGGGGAGGCCAGCGCCGGCAGAGTCAGCGCCGCCAGAAGCGACAGCGCCAGTAAAAGGGACAGGCATTTGCGAAGCAGTTTCATAGGTTTCCTCCATAGTACACGCGTCGGTTGACAGAATATCTCCCACAATACCACAAAAACGGGCTGATGTAAATGGAAAATAATGAATTTTCGAGGGTGCCTGCCTACGGGGGGCTGCCAGCGGGGCTTCCCGCCTCCGGCGGCCAGGGGCTTTGCCCCTGGACCCCACCAGCCCTTTGAAAAGGGCTGGATCCTAAACTTTATCTACGGTAATCCGCACGCGGATTACCGCAGGGGGATTTTGAGAAGAGATGGGCGGGTTGTCCTTGCGGACACTGTCGAAGGCTGGTATAATGTAATTGCTGGTTTCGACTTCCTCCCGGTAATAGGGAAGGAGGTGAGTCCTAAAGATGGAAGTATTCGTCAAATTCTTTATGTCCGTCGCAGCAGGCGTAGTGAGCTACTACGTGTGCAAGTGGCTTGACGGACACGCGCGGAACCAGTAAGCCCAACTGTCCATAGCAAACGGGAACCCCGGAGAGCGCTACCTCTCCGGGGTTCCCGTCTTTCATGGAGGTGAGTTTTTCCATGAACTTAGATGGAAGCATTGTAAATTCCCACGCTTATTTTACCACACCCCCACCCCAAAAGCAAGAAAAACTTTTCCACCCCATATCCCCCCATCCACACAGGAAAATTTTCTCCCCATCCCCCGCAATCCCCAGGGCGACAGCATTTAAAATACGAGGAAACAGAGATATTAGTACTTGCCTTGTTCAAGCACGCTGATTTTGGCCGCAGGCTCAGTATTCGGAAAAACGCTTCGCTGCCGCTCTTAATCCAGTCCGTTTCCGCGACATCCTTTTGGCTAAACTTTTAATGCTGTGCCCTGGGCAGCAGCCTGCGATCCCTGAAAAATAAGTCTTGACAAACCGCCCGGATTCTTGTATGTTAGATCATGCGAATATGCGAAATGCGATGACAGGGAAAAAGTCCTCCCCATCCCGCTCCAGAGAGCTGCCGGATGCTGCGAGACAGCGCGGGGGAGAGCGGCGTCACTGGCCCTCGAGCTGTTCCGCTGAGGCGTTCCCCCCCTTTTTCTCCGGGGCGCTTAGGCGGAAACGGGGTTCCTCACCGTTACCAACAGAGGCGGGATTCGTCCGGTCCGCCGGACTGATGCCGGAAGCGGGTATGTCTGCCGCAGGCAGACTGCCAATGAGAGTGGTACCGCGGAGGCTTTGTGCTTTCGTCTCTTTTCCAGGGAGACGAAGGCTTTTTTTGTTGCCCTGCGCGGAGATGGACACCCGGATATTCAACCTATTTCTATACCGAAAGGCAGGAGAACCATCATGAAGCGTATCAAAATCTTTGACACCACCCTCCGGGACGGCGAGCAGTCCCCCGGATGCAGCATGAACCTGGCGGAGAAAATCGAGATGGCAAAGCAGCTTGAAAAGCTGGGCGTGGACATCATCGAGGCCGGCTTCGCCATCGCCTCCCCCATGGACCACAAGAGCGTACAGGCCATTGCCGCCGCCGTGTCCAACTGCACCGTGGCCAGCCTCGCCCGCTGCACCAAGGGCGACATCGACGCCGCCTGGGACGCCGTCAAGGGCGCCAAGCACCCCCGCATCCACGTCTTCCTCGCCACCAGCGACATCCATATGCAGTACAAACTCCAGATGACCCGGGAAGAGGTTCTCCAGCGGATCACCGACATGGTGGGCTACGCGAAGAGCTTCTGCGAGGATGTGGAGTTCTCCGCCGAGGACGCCTCCCGCTCCGACCCCGCCTTCCTGGCCCGGTGCTTCTCCAACGCCGTGGCCGCCGGGGCCACCACCCTCAACGTCCCCGACACTGTGGGCTACTCCACCCCCCAGGAGATGGGAGACCTGATCCGCTACCTCCTGGAGCACGTGGAGGGCATCGAGAACGTGGACGTGTCCACCCACTGCCACAACGACCTGGGCATGGCCGCAGCCAACTCCCTGGCCTGCGTCCTGGCGGGGGCCACCCAGGTTGAGTGTACCGTCAACGGCATCGGCGAGCGGGCCGGGAACACCAGCCTGGAAGAAGTGGTGATGGCCATCCGCACCCGCCGGGACTTCTACGGCGCGGACACCGGCATCAACACCAAGCAGATCTACCGCTCCAGCAAGCTCCTGAGCTCCATCACCGGCGTGCCCATCGCTCCCAGCAAGGCCGTCGTGGGGGCCAACGCCTTCGCCCATGAGTCCGGCATCCACCAGCACGGCGTCCTGGCCAACCCCCTCACCTACGAGATCATGAACTCCGCCGACGTGGGCATCCCCCAAAACACCATGGTCCTGGGAAAGCACTCCGGGAAGCACGCCCTGCGGGAAAAGCTGGAGTCCATGGGCTACGAGCTCAGCGACGAAGAGCTGGAGGGCGTGTTCACCCGCTTCAAGACCCTGGCGGACAAGAAGAAGAGCATCACCGGCTCCGACCTGGAATCCCTGGTGCTCCACCGCCGGAACAACAGCCTCAACACCCAGACCGGCGCCTGCCGCCTCCTGGGGCACCTCATCAACACCAGCACCAGCGCCAGCCTCCCCACCACCTCCTATATCAAGCTGGAGCGTGACAGCGAGGTCAAAGAGGACGCCGCCATCGGCTCCGGCCCCCTGGACGCCTCCTTCAAGGCCATCAACCGGATGCTGGGCCTGGACATCAAGCTGGAGAGCTTCAGCCTCAACGCCGTCACCGACGGCGAGGACGCCATCGGCGAAGCCGTGGTGAAAATCGCCGCGCCTAATGGCAGCACCTATACCGGCACCGGCCTCTCCACCGACATCATCGAGTCCTCTATCCGCGCCTACGTCAACGGCATCAACAAAATGCTGGAAGACAATTGACAATTGATAATGGATAATGGATAATTGAGAATGATGCGGGCTTTGGAGGGGCGGGTTTATGGATACTCTGGAGTTCCGGGTAGTGCCGCCTGATCCGGAGCTGGAAGCGTGGATCGAGGATTGTCCGGGGGTGCAGGCGGTTGTGGAGATCCGGGTGAACGGGCGGGAGATCGTTCCGGTTCTGCGGGAGATCGAAATGGCCTATGATCCCAGGATCGCCGGGGCTTACGGGCACCTGACGCCGGGGGAGCTGTACCCGGAGCTGGCCGGCGCGCTGGCGTCCGGGGATGCCGCCGCCCTGCTGTGCTGCGACGGGTGCGGGTTTATCGGGTGCTGGTCCGTCTATGTGCATGTCCATGAGGACGGAGAGGCCGTCTGCTGGGACGGGTTTGAGCATAACCACCGGGATTGGGCGTATCCGCTGGCCTTCCGGTTTGAGAAGCGGGCTTACGCAGAGGCTATGGAGGTGCTGAAAGGGTGCATCTTCTAGGGCCTGGGGGCCGCGGGGGACGGGCGGACACGTAGGTCCGCCCCTACGGGGGTGCGTGTTAAGGCGGTGAGTGCCATGTTGTGGTGGGCATGTCAGGTGGGTGCGGTGGCCGCGGGGGACGGGCCGGCGAGGGCGCCGGCCCCTACGGGGTGCATCCCAATCAATTCTGCGGGACCTGAAAGGTTCCGCACGCAGGCACCGCGTTCCGGCGCATACGCCATAACGCCCACCGGATTCGCGTCGAGTGAAAGCTCTTTTCGGTTCCTTTTCTCTCGAGAAAAGGAACCCGCCGGAGGCACAAAAAACAAACGTGAGGAGTTGCGAACATTATGGGAATGACAATGACCCAGAAGATTCTGGCGAAGCACGCGGGGCTGGAGAGCGTCCGCGCGGGGCAGCTGATTCAGGCGAAGCTGGATCTGGTGCTGGGGAACGATATTACGACGCCGGTTGCTATCAATGAGTTTGAGGCGGCGGGGTTTGACAGGGTTTTTGATAAGAGTAAGATTGCTATGGTGATGGACCATTTTGTGCCGAATAAGGATATTAAAGCGGCGACGCAGTGCAAGCAGTGCAGGACCTTTGCGCGGCGGTTTGATATCGAGCACTATTATGATGTGGGCGAGATGGGGATCGAACACGCGCTGCTGCCTGAAAAGGGATTGGTTGCGCCGGGTGAAACCGTCATTGGGGCTGATTCCCATACCTGCACCTACGGGGCGCTTGGCGCGTTTTCCACAGGCGGCGGGTCCACCGATATGGCGGCGGCTATGGCTTCCGGTCAGCTCTGGTTCAAGGTGCCTTCGGCGATTCGGGTTTACCTGAGTGGGAAGCTACGGCCCTTTGTGTCCGGGAAGGACGTGATTCTGCACCTGATCGGACTCATCGGCGTGGACGGGGCGCGGTATCAGTCGCTGGAATTTGATGGGCCCGGCGTGGCGGAGCTGTCTATCTACGACCGGCTGACCATCTCCAACATGGCGATTGAAGCAGGCGGCAAGAACGGCATCTTTCCCGTGGACGCAGTCACCCGCGCTTACGTCGAAAGCCGCGTGGACCGGCCCTGGACCGCATTTGAGGCGGACCCGGACGCGGAGTATGAGCGGACCGTGGAAATCAACCTGGGGGACGTGGACTGCACCGTGGCCTACCCCCATCTGCCCGAAAACGCCCACAGCGCACGGGAGGGGAGGGATATCGCCATCGATCAGATCGTGATCGGGTCCTGCACCAACGGCCAGCTCCCCGACATGGCCGCTGCCGCCGCCGTGCTGAAAGGCAAGCACCTCGCCAAGGGCGTCCGGGGCATCATCATCCCCGCCACTATGCACGTGTACCGGGAGTGCATGAGGCTGGGCTACACCGACATCTTCATGGACGCGGGCTGTGTCGTATCCACCCCCACCTGCGGCCCCTGCCTGGGCGGTTACATGGGCATCCTGGCCGCTGGAGAGCGCTGCGTGTCCACCACCAACCGCAACTTCGTGGGCCGTATGGGCCACGTGGACAGCGAGGTCTACCTGGCCTCCCCCGCCGTGGCGGCGGCCTCCGGCATCGCGGGGCATATCTGCCACCCGGAGGAGCTGTGAGTGAATCGTCTGCGGGACGCGGCGGACTGCGTGCGCCTGCGCCGCAAGGCCGTCGGGCCCCTGTAAAAAAGCTGTAATCCACCCTTCCGCACAAGCATAAAAAGGAGGTATTCTCACCATGAACGCTCAAGGCACCGTCCACAAGTACGGGGACCATGTGGACACCGACGTCATCATCCCCGCCCGCTACCTCAACACCCAGGACCCCAAGGAGCTGGCCGCGCACTGCATGGAGGACATCGACAAGGAGTTCATCAAGAACGTGAAGCCCGGCGACATCATCACCGCCGGCGTCAACTTCGGCTGCGGCTCCTCCCGGGAGCACGCCCCCGTGGCCATCAAGGCCAGCGGCGTCAGCTGCGTTATCGCCGCCAACTTCGCCCGCATCTTCTTCCGCAACTCCATCAACATCGGCCTCCCCATCCTGGAGTGCCCCGCCGCCAGCGCCGCCATCCAGAACGGTGACCAGGTCAGCGTCGACTTCGACACCGGCGTCATCACCAATATCACAAAAAATGAAACCTACCAGGCAGAGCCCTTCCCCCCCTTCATCAAGGACATCATGGAAAAGGGCGGACTGATGGCCTCTCTCAAGGCCGGAAAGGCGGAGGCATGAACAAGACAATTGCCGTGATCCGGGGCGACGGCATCGGCCCCGAAATCGTAGGGGAGGCCATTAAGGTTCTGGACGCCGTGGCCGCGAAGTTCGGACACAGCTTCACCTACCAGGAGGCCCCCATGGGCGGCTGCGCCATCGACCAGTTCGGCGTCCCCCTGCCCGATTCCAGCCTGGAAACCTGCCTGAAAGCCGACAGCGTGCTCCTGGGCGCCGTAGGCGGTCCCAAGTGGGACGCTCAGCCCTCCGCCAACAGGCCCGAACGGGGGCTTCTCAAGCTCCGCGCCTCCATGGGTCTCTACACCAACGTCCGCCCCGCCAGAATGTTCCAGGACCTGGCCGCGGCCTGCCCTCTGCGCTCTGACATTGCCGCCAAGGGCATTGACTTCGTGGTGGTCCGGGAACTCATCGGCGGCGTCTATTTCGGCGACCACTCCACCACGGACGAAAACGGCGAGAAAAAGGCTGTAGACATCATGTCCTACACCGAGCATGAAGTCCGCCGCGTAGCCCACGTGGCCTTCCAAATGGCAAGAAAGCGCCGCAGGCGCGTCACGTCCGTGGACAAAGCCAACGTCCTCGACACCTCCCGCCTCTGGCGCAAGGTAGTCACGGAAGTAGCCCAGGAGTACCCAGACGTAGAACTCCTGCACATGTACGTGGACAACGCCGCCATGCAGATTGTCCGCGACCCCAGCCAATTTGACGTATTAGTAACGGAGAATCTCTTCGGCGACATCCTCTCCGACGAAGCCAGCCAGATCACCGGCTCCATCGGCATGATCCCGTCCTCCAGCATGGGCGAAGGCACGAACGGCCTCTACGAACCCATCCACGGCTCCGCCCCCGACATAGCGGGCCAAAACAAAGCAAACCCCATCGGCACAATCCTGGCCGCGGCCATGATGCTCCGCTACAGCTTCGACATGCCCACCGAAGCCGACGCCATCGAGCACGCCGTCGACGAAACCCTAAAATCCGGCCACCGCTGCGGAGACATCCTCCAATCCGGCGGCACCCTCGTCACCTGCACCGAAATGGGCTCGCAGATCGTGAGCAGGATCTGAGTGCCTACCATACGGGGGGCCTCCGGCGGCTTACTTTTCTTGAAAGAAAAGTAAGCAAAAGAACTTTTTAACTCGACGCGAATCTGGTGGGTGAAGAAGCCTGTCGCGCCGTAACGGAGTGCTGAGCAAAGTGGTCCTTACCTCGTTGCGAGGTAAGGACCACTTGAATTTTTTATATGCTGATAAAGAAAAATCTGTGGGTCCTTCCATGCTAGTGGAAGGACCCACCTGCTTTGCATTACGTTACCGTGTGACAGGCTTTCGCGCCCACCAGGGTATAGAGCGGTATTAAAGTTCTTTTTGGTTACTTTTTCTTTCAAGAAAAAGTGACCCGCCGGAGGCCCCCCGTAGGTAGGCACTCTCATTCCGCAAACTGCGTAGGGTTGCGGAGGGCTTCGGCGGTTTCGGAGGGGATGGTGGTGGTGACGGTCAGGAGGTCGTTTAGGTCTGCGCCTAGGAGGGTGGGGAGGTCTTCGAGGATTTTTAGGGTTAGGGTGTCGGTTTCGGTGGAGATCGTGAAGCTGACTAGGTCTTCGTAGACGCGGGTTTCTGGGGGTTGGCCTGCTTTTTGTGTCTCTTGTTGGCAGAAAATGTAGGTGTAGGCGGGGGTGTCGGGGGCTTCTGTTGTTAGATCGCGCCAGGTGCCGTCGTCGCTTAGGAGATCGTCTACTTGCTTTACTTGGTCTTCATTCGTGATGGTGCAGACCTCTTCTTCGTCGGCGTCCAGTACCTTCCAATAGTGATCCTTGCCTGCTTCGTCTGAGTGGGCTACGGTCCAGTAATCTTCCAGATTCTGTTCCGTGGATTCCTCCCAATCCTTCTCAAACTGTTCGCGGAATTCTTTGTTTGTCGGGGAGGTGATGGAACAGCCTGTCAGGATGAGCGTCAGCATTAAAGTGAACAGGCATATGTTTCTGAACTGCTTCATAAATACTCCTTTTTGCTTGTCAGAGGATTCCGAAAATCCCCATGGTAAGCAGGCTTGTAATGGCGGCGGCCAGAATCAGACCCAGTAAAATCGCCGGGAGGGCGTGGCGCATCCGGATGTCCAGAACCGACGCAACCAGCGCACCCGTCCAGGCCCCCGTCCCCGGCAGGGGGATGCCTACCAGGATCACCAGACCCAGCAGGCGGTACTTCCGGACTAACCGCCCCTTCAAGTGGGCGCGGCGCTCCAGCCACGCTATCTTCGGGCCGAAGAAGCGGGTGCCCCTGAGCCAGTTGGCAATCCGGCGGGCCAGAAGCATCACCAGGGGCACCGGGACCAGGTTCCCCGCCACGGCGATGGATGCGGCCTCGCCCAGAGGCAGGCCGGAGGCTACCCCGATAGGGATCGCACCCCGCAGCTCCAAAATGGGGACCATGGCGGCGGCGAAGGTAATCAGTTCCTCCGGAATGCCGGAGGCGTAATTTGCAAGAAATGGCATGGCGTTCCTCCATAACAGGCCCATGGTTTTCCTGTTTTCCATGGGCGGCGCTATGGATAGTTTACTCCAGATTCAGGCGTCTTTTCAAGAAGAACGTGGTAATTCCGTAAAAAACCGCGCCGTAGGCCAGGGCCAGAGCAATCGTAAACAGCATTCCAAGGTGGACGGCAACGACGGGGTCCGGGTTCCACTGGAAGTTGAAGAAGCCGATTTTGTCCAGGCCCATGAAGAGCATGGGGATCAGGAACATGACCGCGAACATGAAGGCGAAGAAGCAGGCTACGGACGCCGCCATTTTATGGCTGGAAAAGCTGTGGCCCACCGCCAGGGAGGCGTAGAACTGGATGCAGAAGTCCATCAGCATCAGGAAGCACAGGACGCACATTTCAATCAGGACCGCCGTGCCGTTCAGGGCCTCGGAGGGCGTCAGGAGCCGCAGGCCATGGAAGAACATGCGGAGCAGGTCGGGAAGTTCCCGCAGCACCCCTATGTCGTAGGCCACGACCATGGAGGCCAGCGTGACCATAAGGACGGTAGCGATGGACCAGACGGCGGAGACAAACAGCTTCGCCCAGATGTGCTGATGGACGGACACGGGGAGGGTGAGCATCAGATAGCCCTCGTCCTGCAAAAGGTTCTTGTAGAAACGCTGGATCATCAGGACAAAGGCCAGGATGAACACGCCTGTTGTAGCAAACCCAAAGGCCGTCACCAGCAGAACGCCCAGGGTTTCCAGCACGGCGGACTTGTTGTCCAGCAGCCCCCGTGCGGAGATATTGGCCCCCACCGCCGACAGGAGCAGAATCAGGTACATGGGAAGCATGATTCTCCCCGTGGCAATGAATTCGTGTTTGATCAATTTCCTCAGCATCTGAATACCTCCCGGAAGAGGGCGTCAACGCTCATGCCCTTGTCCTCGCGGATCTGGTCCACGGTGGACTGGAGCATCACGCGGCCCTGGTTGATGAAGATGACCCCGTCCAGCACCTGTTCCACATCGGCGATCAGGTGGGTGGAGATAACCACCGCGGCCTCGGGGTTGTAGCTGCCGATGATGGTGGAGAGAATGTAGTCCCGCGTAGCGGGGTCCACGCCGCCGATGGGTTCGTCCAGCAGGTACAGCTTCGCCGCACGGCTCATGACCATGATGAGCTGCACCTTTTCCCGGGTGCCCTTGGACATGTGCTTGATGATCTGCCGGGGCTGGATGTTCAGCCGCGCCAGCATTTCCTCCGCCACGTCCCGGCGGAAGTCGGCGTAGAAGTCCCCGTAGAAGTCCAGAAGCTGTTTGGCGGACATCCAGGTGGGAATGGCGGTCCGCTCGGGGAGGTAGCTCACCAGCCCGTGGGTCTCCCGTCCGGGGGCCGCGCCGCAGATGCTGATGTAGCCCTCGTCGGGGGTCAGGAGCCCGTTGGCCAGTTTGATCAATGTGGTTTTGCCGCTCCCGTTGGGCCCCAGAAGGCCCACGATCCGGCCCGGCTCGATGGTCAGGGCCACGTCCTCCAGGGCGGAGACACGGCCATAGCGTTTCGTAAGGCCCTTGCACTCAAGCACTGACATGCTTTTCCTCCTCTCCCAGTTCCTGCTCCAGGAGCTGGATGATTTCGTCTTTCCGGAAGCCCAGTTGGATCATGGCCTCCAGGAAAGCGTGGATATGCCTCTCGGCGAGGCTGCGCTTTGCGGTCTGAATCATAGTGTGGTCCTCCGTAACAAATCTGCCAGCGGTTCTCTGACTGTAAACGAGCCCATCCTGTTCCAGCTCCGCCAGAGCCCGCTGCATGGTGTTGGGGTTGACGCCGGCCTCCGTGGCAAGGTCGCGGACGGAGGGAAGCCGCTCCCCAGGCGGGAAACCGCCGGTCACAATGCCGATCTTGATCTGCTGAATGAGCTGGGTATAGATCGGCGCGTCGTTAGAAAACTGCCATTGCATGACGTTCCTCCTTTTCTGTTGTGCTATTGTCTTAGCTAACTAATACAATAGCACATTTTTCGGAAATGTCAAGGGGTCCAGCGAAAGTTTTTTGAAAATCGAAGGTGCCTACCTACGGGGGCCTCCGGCGGGTTCCTTTTCTCGAGAGAAAAGGAACCGAAAAGAGCTTTCATACCGCTCTATACTCTGGTGGTTGATATAGCCTGTCACACGGTAACGGGGTGCGAAGCAGGTGGGTCCTTCCATTAGCATGGAAGGACCCACAGATTTTTCTTTATCAGCACATAAAAAATTCAAGTGGTCCTTACCTCGCTCCGAGGTAAGGACCACTTTGCACAGCACTCCGTTACGGCGCGACAGACTTCTTCACCCACCAGATTCGCGTCGAGTTAAAGTTCTTTTGCTTACTTTTCTTTCAAGAAAAGTAAGCCGCCGGAGGCCCCCCGTAGGTAGGCACTCACTTCTTCCCAAAGAGCCCGCGGAAGAAGCCGCCTTTGTCCTTCTTGGCCGGCTGGGTGGGCTGGGCAGGTTTGGTGGACTTGAGTTTGGGGTCGGTTTTGGTGAGGGGCTTGGGGGATTTGGGGGCTTGGGGGGATTCGGAGGCGAGGCGGGCGCAGGCTTCTTTGGCTTCGTCGTAGTCCTGGTTGGCGGAGCGCTGGTAGAGGTCCTTTGCCTTGCCGAGGTCCTGGGGGACGCCTTTGCCGTGCTCGTAGCACCAGCCCAGGAGGTAGAGGGCGCGGGGGTAGTCGTCTTCGGCGGCTTCCTCGTACCAGTGGACGGCGTTCTCCCAGCTCTGGTCGACGCCTTCGCCGGTCTCATAGAGATAGCCCAGGTTGCAGGCGGCGGTGCTGTCGCCCCGCTCCGCGGCGCGGCGATACCAGTCGGCCGCCTGGGTGAGGTCCTTCTCGACGCCGGTGCCCTCCTCATAGAGGAAGCCCAAGTTGCACATGGCGCGGGGGAAGCCCTGGTCCGCGGACTTATGGTACCACTCTGCCGCCTGGCCGTAATCCTTGCCGATGCCGCGGCCCTTCTCGTACATGTAGGCCAGGTTGCACTGGCTGGGGGCGTGGCCCTTCTCCGCGCCCTGGCGGTAGTAGTCCACGGCCTTGCTCAGGTCCTCTTCAACGCCGGTGCCGAACTCGTAGCACAGGCCTAGGCCGCACAGGGCGGGGGGATAGCCCTGGTCCGCGGAGCGCTGGTAATACTCTACCGCGGCCTTGTAGTCCTTATCCACGCCCTGGCCGTTCTTGCAGCAGACGGCCAGGCAGAACAGGCCCCGCGCGTCGTCCTGCTCAGCGGCCTTGCGGTACCAGTTGGCGGCGCGCTTCAGGTTCTGCTCCACGCCCTTGCCGTGCTCGTAGCACCAGGCCAGGTTGCACTGGGCCCTGGGGAAGCCCTGCTGGGCGGCGGCGCTGTACCACTTCACGGCCAGCTCCCAGTTCTGCTCCACGCCCCGGCCCACCTCATACATGTAGCCCAGGTTGCACTGTCCGGGGGCGTTGCCCAGGTCCGCGGCCTTCTGGTAGAGCTCCACGGCCTTCTGATAGCTCTGGGGGACGCCCTCGCCCCGCTCGTAGCAGACGCCCAGGTCGCACATGGCGGGGGCGGAGCCAGCGTCGGCGGCCTTCTGATACCACTCGGCGGCTTTGCTCAGGTCCTGGCGGACGCCAATGCCGTAGTCATAGGCGCGGGCCACGCTGAACAGGCCCCGGGGGTCCCCCTGCTCGGCGGCGCGGCGGTACCACTTGAAGGACTCCGCCGGGTTCTTCTCCGCACCCTTGCCGTGCTCGTAGCACCAGGCCAGGTTGCACATGCCCCGGCTCAGGCCGTTCTCGGCGGACTTGAGATACCACTTCACGGCCTGCTCCCAGCTCTGCTCCACGCCGTCGCCGGTTTCGTACATGAAGCCCAGGCAGCACATGCCGTCCTCGTCGCCCTCCTCCGCGGCCTTGCGGTACCAGGCAACGGCCTCCTCCTTATTCACCGGGACGCCCCGGCCCCGCTCGCAGCACAGGCCCATGCAGAGCATTCCACGGGGATAGTCCATGTCCGCGGCTTCCTTGTAAAGCTTCACGGCGGCGCTGAAATCCCGCTTCACGCCCTTTTCGTGCTCGTAGCACCAGGCCAGGTTGCACATGGCCCTGGGGTAGCCCTTGTCGGCGGCTTTCCGATACCACTCCACGGCAGTCTCCCAGCTCTGCTCGACGCCCCGTCCGGCCTCGTAGCAGAAGCCCAGGCAGCACATGCCGGGGGCGTTGCCCTGGTCGGCGGCGGACTGATACCACTTGACGGCTTCCTCCAGGTCCAGCTTCACGCCCTCGCCGAACTCGTAGCAGCGGCCCAGCTCGGTCTGTGCACTGGGGTAGCCCATCCAGGCGGCGGACTGATACCATTTCGCGGCCTCTTCCATGTCCTGGTCCACGCCGCTGCCCCGGCGGTACGCCTCGCCCAGAAGGAACTGGGCGCGGGGGAAGCCCTGGTCCGCGCCCCGCTGGAAGCACTTGATGGCCTTGAAATGGTCCACGGGGACGCCGATGCCGTATGTATAGCAGTAGCCCAGATTGGTAAGGGCGGGCATGTAGTCCCGCTCGGCGGCCTGGGCGTAGAGCATGACGGCCTGCTTGGGGTCGGCCTCCAGGCCGATGCCGGCCTCCAGGCACCAGCCCAGGTTGGTGAGGCCCAGGGGGTCGTCCATGGCGGCGGCGCGCTGGTAGCAGGCCAGGGCGTCGGTCTCCCGCTTCTCGTCCACGGCCTGGTTCCCCAGGCTGACCCAGTCTCCGGCGGACATCTCCTCATCTGTCAGGGAGATGAAGAAGGTGCCTCCGCAGCGGGGGCAGACATCGGGCTCTTCCTCGGCCACGAAGCCGCAGTCGGGGTTTTCACAGCGATAGTAATTCATATTCTTTACCTCCTGTATTCTTATCTTCAAGCGTCCCCGCCGCCGAAGAAGGCGGTTCCGCTGTATATTTCCGGGAAGGACCAGGCCGCGCCGCGGTGCTTGAAGCCGGGAAAGGTGTCTAACTGCACGCCGTGGATGGCCTGGAAAATGCTTTTTTCGATATTGGGGTTTCCCCGTTTCAGCTCCCGGAGGAGCAGCTTGATCTCCTGGCGCTTGCTGTCCCCCACGCCGTCTCCGGAGGCGTCCCGTGCCTCGGTGAAGCGGCAGGCGCATTGGAGGAAGCGGAGGTGGTTGTAGTTCTGCCAGGCGACGATGGCGTCCTCGTGGACACAGTAGAGGGGCCGGATCAGCTCCATGCTGGGAAAGTTTTTGCTGCGGAGCTTGGGGGGCATGGCCTGGAGCTGGGCACCGTAGAAGAGGCCCAGGACGGTGGTTTCGATGACGTCGGAGAAGTGGTGCCCCAGGGCGATTTTGTTGCAGCCCAGTTCCTGGGCCTTCGCGTAGAGGCACCCGCGGCGCATCCGGGCGCAGAGGTAGCAGGGGTTTTTGTCCGCCTGGACGGTGACATCGAAGATGTCGCTCTCAAATATGGTGAGGGGCACGCCCAGGGCCCGGGCGTTTTCCTCCAGCCGCCGCCGGTTTTCGGGGTTGTATCCGGGGTCCATGGCGAGGAATGTGAGGTTGAAGGGGCGGTCGGAATGGCGGTGCAGCTCCTGCATGAGCTTGGCGAGGGCCATGGAGTCCTTCCCGCCTGAGATACACACGGCGATATGGTCGCCAGCGGAGACGAGTTCGTAGCGCTGCACGGCGGCGATGAAGGGGTTCCAGAGGGTTTTGCGGTAGGTCTTGATCAGGCTCCGCTCAGCGGTTTCCAGGGGGGTGAATGTGCGCATGGGGCGTCCTCCTAATGGTGCATTCCCATCCCCGCGGGGGGACGGGGGGCCTCCGGCGGCCAGGGGCTTTGCCCCTGGACCCCACCAGCCCTTTGAAAAGGGCTGGACCCCAAACTTTATCTATGGCAAATTGTGACAATTTGCCATAAAGGTTATTTTTTCGTTCTGGACAATCCCGCGGGACCTTCCATGCCAATGGAAGGTTCCGCAAACAGGCACCCCGTTCCGGCGCATAGAACCCCCAACGCCCACCGGATTCGCGTCGAGTGAAAGCTCTTTTCGGTTCCTTTTCTCTCGAGAAAAGGAACCCGCCGGAGGCCCCCCGTAGGCAGGCACCTCACAGCCAGATAGCGCCCAAACGGAAGATGGAAGAGAACATCCGGCGGAACCAGGAGCGGTGCTGCCAGTCTTCCAGGGTGTAGGGGGTGCTTTGGGAGATGATGTGGTCGAAGTCTTCCATGAGGTTTTCGATGGCTGGCATGTGGTAGAGGAGGACGCCGCATTCGTAGTGGAGGTAGAAGGTGCGGTAGTCCATATTTGTGCTGCCGATGAGGGCGATTTCGCGGTCGGCCATGACGGATTTGCTGTGGAGGAAGCCGGGGGCGTATTTGTAGATTTTGACGCCGTGGCTCAGGAGTTCGCCCCAGTAGGTTTCGGCGACCATATAGGTGAACTTGTGGTGGTCCGGGACGCCGGGGATGCAGAGGCGGACGTCGACGCCGGCGTCGGCGGCGATGCAGAGGGCCTTCTGCATGGCTTCCTCTACGGCGTAGTAGGGGGTGGTGAGGTAGAGCATCCTTTGTGCGGAGGAAATGAGCTGGAGGTAGACTTCTTCGATGGGGTTGTCCGGGTTGTTGAGGGGGCCGTCGGTGAAGGGCTGGCAGTAGCCGGTGCTTTTCGGGGGGGTGTGGCGGGGGCGGTAGTAGTCGTCCTCGTTTGGGAAGCTGCCGCCCATCATCTTCCACATCTGCATGAACTGGGTGGCGAAGCCCCAGACGCCCTCGCCCTCGATGCGCACGGCACTGTCCTTCCAGTGGCCGAAGCGGGTGATCAGGTTGGCGTACTCGTCGCCGATGTTGACGCCGCCGGTGTAGGCGTAGCGGCCGTCAATGACGGCGATTTTGCGGTGGTCGCGGTAGTTGAAGTTGATGCGGCTGAGATAGCGGTGGACGGGGTTGAAGACCTTGACCTCGATGCCCGCGTCCTGGACGGAGCGTAAGGTTTCGTCGGAGAAGCGGGTGAGATTGCCGAAGTCGTCGAAGGTGATGCAGACTTCCACCCCGGCCGCGGCCCGCTCCCGGAGGACGGCGAAGATGCGGTCCCAGAGCTGGCCCTCGGCCAGGATGTAGTACTCTAAGAAGATATAGGTGTCCGCCTGCGAAAGTTTAACAATCAGGTCGTCAAAAAAAGCGGCGCCCTCGGGAAAATATTGGGCGGCGGTGTCACGGTAGAGAAGGAAGCCCCGTTTTTGCAGGTACGCCGCCAGGCGTCCCCAGGCCGGGGACTGCCGCCGCAGGCGGGTCAGATTGGCCTCGCTGGCCATTCTCTGGCTCTCCCGGCACAAAATAGGCGGAATTTTCCGCAGGCTCAAACTCTTGGCCTGCTGCGCCCCGCCCCAGAAACAGAACAGGATAATCCCCGTCACCGGCACCGCCAGAAGAAGACACATCCAGACCAGCTTATAAGAGGGACTCCCGGGCCTTTGATAGATCCGGATCGCCAGCACAGCCCCAACGCACAGCAGCGCGGCATACACCAAGCTGGCCTTCTCCTGGAGCAGCACCGGAATCAAAAGGGACGTAGCAATCTGCGCCAAAACAGTAAGCCCGCAAAGGGACAAACTGGTAAAAGCCGAGATTCTCCGCTCCATATACTCATCCGCCCCCGGACTCTGTTTCCTCAAACACCCACCCCCTCATAAACAGACCATATTATTATATCGAAATCCCCCGCCCTCTTCAACACCAATTTGTGAATTTCCGCAAAACATTTTATACCAGAAAGCCCCCGGGATACGGGAGGCTCCTGCTGACGTTGGACGGGGGACGAGGGACGGGGGGCCTCCGGCGGCCAGGGGCTTTGCCCCTGGACCCCACCAGGGAGGCACGCGCCTCCCTGGACCCTGGCAGATCAGTCCCCTTTGGGGGTCACTGCTTTGAACGCTCTCTGAGCATGGACTGTTTGATGTCCCACAATCTTTGGGAGAGGTCTACGTAGTAATTGTGGGGGTTCTCGAAGCGCTTTACTTCGTCCCAGAGGGCGTCGACCTGCTCCTTGCAGTAGGTCTGGATGTCCTTTAGGGCCGGGCGCTGGTAGACCAGTGTGCCGTTTTGGAAGATGGGAACCAGAAGGGGCTTCGCCATGAAGTCGCGGTACGTCTTGCGCTTCCAGGTGGCGTGGGGGTCGAACAGCTCCAGGGGGCGGGAGGCGTCTATCGCTTCGTCCCAGACCGTGATGTAGTCCGCCTCCGCTTTGCCCGTGGCCTTGTCGAAAATGCGGTAGACTTTCTTGAAGTGGGGGTTCGTAATCTTCGAGACGTTCTCGCTCACCTTGATCTTGGGGACAATCTTTCCATTCTGGTCCTCTACGGCAACCAGCTTGTATACGCCGCCGAAAACCGGCTGGCTGCTGGCCGTGATCATCCGCTCGCCCACGCCGAACAGATCAATCTGCGCGCCCTGGAGCAGCAGGTCCCGGATCAGGTACTCGTCCAGGGAGTTGGACGCGGAAATCTTACAGCCCGTCCAGCCCGCCTCGTCCAGCATCTTGCGGGCCTTGCGGGTCAGGTAGGCAATGTCGCCGGAGTCCAGGCGGATGCCGCACTCCGTAATGCCCATGGGCTTGAGCACCTCGTCAAAGGCGCGGATAGCGTCGGGGATGCCGGATTTCAGGGTGTTGTAGGTGTCCACCAGGAGGGTGGCGTTGTGGGGGTAGAGCTGGCAGTAGGTCTTGAACGCCTCGTACTGGCTGTCAAACATCTGGACCCAGGCGTGGGCCATGGTGCCTCCCGCCGGGACGCCGTAGAGCTGGTCGGAGATGGTGCAGGCCGTCCCGGCACAGCCGCCGATGTACGCGGCACGGGCGCCGGAGATGGCCCCGTCGGTGCCCTGGGCGCGGCGGGAGCCGAATTCCAGCACCACCCGTCCGTCCGCGGCGCGGACGACCCGGTTCGCCTTGGTGGCAATCAGGCTTTGGTGGTTGATGGCCAGGAGGGTGAAGGTCTCGATCAGCTGGGCCTGGATGGCGGGGGCGCGGACCGTTACCACCGGCTCGTGGGGGAAAATGGGGGTGCCTTCGGGGACGGCCCAGATGTCGCCGGTGAAATGGAAATCGCGGAGGTAGTTCAGGAAGTCCTCAGAGAAGAGCTTGCGGCCCCGGAGGTAGGCGATGTCTTCCTCGTCGAAGTGGAGGTCCAGAATGTAGTCGATGAGCTGCTCGAGTCCGGCGCAGATGGCGAAGCCGCCCTTGTCGGGGACGTTGCGGAAGAAGACGTCGAAGTAGGTGATCCGGTCCTGGAGGCCGGCCTGGAGGTAGCCGTTGCCCATGGTCAGCTCGTAGAAGTCGCAGAGCATGGTCATGTTCAGCTTTTGCTCGGTGTTCATAGTTTTTCCCTCTTTTTCTGCCCCTGGAGATGGGGGGCTGTTCGTTGGTATGATTATAGCATTTGGGGCAGGAAATGCAAGATAAAGTTTAGGGTCCAGCCCTTTTCAAAGGGCTGGCCGCCGGAGGCAAGAAGCCCCTGCCCGCTCGACGCGGGCAGGGGCTTTACAGGGCACTCTCAGAACTGCGGCAGACGAGCGATCACCCCAGCGCACCGGGCACAAAGCGTGGGATGCTCCGCATTCTGTCCAACGGAATGAGACTGCTTCCAGCACCGTGCGCACTTCGCGCCCTGGGCAGGCACCACATCCACGGAGAGGAAGCTCCCCTTTTGCAGCTCGACCTGGGAGACGATGAACACATCAGCCATAGCGTCCTCATCCATTTCGGGCAGGAGGAAGCTGTCGGGGTCCTCCACCTTCACGACCACCTTGGCCTCCAGGCTCTTGCCGATCTTCTTCTCGGCGCGGGCGGACTCCAGAGCGCCGTTCACCACGTCGCGGACGGCGATGATGTGGTCCCAGCGGTCCATGGCGGCGGCGTCCAGGGCGCAGTCCGCGAAGGGCCGGTTCATGTCGTTGAAGAGGACGTTGCGGGGGTCGTCGCCGGAGCGGTGGGGCATGGCCTGCCAGATCTCGTCGGCGGTGAAGCAGAGGATGGGGGCCATGATCTTGGTGAGGGTGTCGAGGATGAGGAAGAGGGCGGTCTGGGCGCTGCGGCGGGCGGGGCCGTCCTTGTCCTCGCAGTAGAGGCGGTCTTTCAGAACGTCCAGGTAGAAGTTGGAAAGCTCGACGACGCAGAAGTCGTTGACAGCGTGGGTCACGGCCAGGAATTCATACTCGTCGTAGGCGGCGAAGCACTTCTCGATCAGGGCGTTCAGGCGGGTGACGGCCCAGCGGTCCAGACCCACCATTTCAGCGGGGGGCGTGAGGCTGTTGGGGTCAAAGCCTTCCAGGTTGCCCAGGCAGTAGCGGGCGGTGTTGCGGAACTTGCGGTAGTTCTGGGAGATCTGCTCGAAGATTTCCTTGGAGCAGCGCATATCCGCGTGATAATCCGCACTTGCCGCCCAGAGCCGCAGGATGTCCGCGCCGTACTCCTTCATCACGTCGGCGGGGTCCACGCCGTTGCCCAAGGACTTGTGCATCGCCTTGCCCTCGCCGTCCACGGTCCAGCCGTGGGTGACGCACTCCTTGAACGGCGCGCCCTTCCCGAACGCGCCCACAGCCGTCAGCAGCGAACTCTGGAACCAGCCGCGATACTGATCCAGGCCCTCCATATACATGGTGGCGGGCCAGAAGCCCTGGTCCTTCTTCATGGCGGCGTAGTGGGTGGAGCCGGAGTCAAACCAGCCGTCCAGGGTGTCCTCCTCCTTGGTGAAGCCGGACTTGCCGCCGCAGTGGGGGCAGGTGAAGCCGTCGGGGAGGATGTCAGCCGCTTCCTTCTGGAACCAGGCGTTGGAGCCCTCCGCGGCGAAGAGCTTGGAAATGATGTCAATCGTCTCGTCGGTGACGATGGGCTTGCCGCAGTCCTGGCAGTAGAAGACGGGAATGGGGAGGCCCCAGCGGCGCTGGCGGGAAATGCACCAGTCGGAGCGCTCGCGGATCATGGACTTCATGCGGTCGATGCCCCACTTGGGCACCCAGCGGACCTCGTCGGCGGCGGCACAGGCTTCATCCTTGAAGCTGTCCACGGAGCAGAACCATTGGGGCGTGGCGCGGAAGATGATGGGCTGCTTGCAGCGCCAGCAGTGGGGGTAGCTGTGGACGATATCTTCGGAGGCGAAGAGCATCCCGCTGGCCTTCATGTCGGCGAGAATGACGGGGTTGGATTCGTCGGTGGACATACCGGCGTACTTTCCGGCGTAGTCGGTGTGTTTGCCCTGGTCGTCCACGGGGACCACCATCTCCATGCCGTAGCGGCGGCAGGTCTGGTAGTCGTCCGCGCCGAAGCCGGGGGCGGTGTGGACACAGCCGGTGCCGCTGTCCATGGTGACGTAGTCCGCCAGGAGCAGGCGGGAGGTCTTGGGGAGGAAGGGGTGATCCGCCAGCATGTTCTCGAAGAAGCTGCCAGGGTGGGTCTCCACAACCTCCCAGGCGTCGAAGCCGCCCAGGCCCATGACCTTCTCCACAAGGGCCTCGGCCATGATATAGTGTTCGCCGTTGGACGCCTTGACAATGGCGTAGCTCTCGGAGGGGTGGAGGGCAATGGCCAGGTTGCCGGGGAGGGTCCAGATCGTGGTGGTCCAGATGACGAAGAAGAGGTTTTTCTTGTCAAAGCCGGGGAGCTTGCCCTGATCGTCGTTCATGGGGAACTTCACGTAGACGGTGGTGACGGGATCGTCCTGATACTCGATTTCAGCCTCCGCCAGGGCCGTCTCGTCGTGGGGGCACCAGTACACGGGCTTCAAGCCCTTGTAGATATAGCCCTTCTTGTACATCTCGCCGAAGACCTTGACTTCCTCCGCCTCGAAGCCGGGGGACATGGTGAGATAGGGGTGGTCCCAGTCGCCGATGACGCCGATGCGCTTGAACGCCTCCCGCTGCACGTCCACATAGTGGGCGGCAAACTCGTGGCAGGCGGAGCGGAACTCGGGAATGGACATGGCGTTCCGGTTCAGCTTGTTCTGCTTGATGATGGCGGACTCGATGGGCATACCGTGGTTATCCCAGCCGGGGATATAGGGGGTGAAATAGCCGCGCATGGCGTAGGAGCGGGTGATGATGTCCTTGATGGCCTTGTTCATGGCGGTGCCCATGTGGATGGAGCCGTTGGAGAACGGAGGGCCGTCGTGGAGGGAGAAGAGGGGCTTGCCCTCGTTCTTCTTCAGAAGTTCGCCGTAAACGTCGATCTCCTGCCAGTGTTTCAGCATTTCGGGTTCCCGCTTGGGCAGTCCCGCCCGCATGGGGAAGGCCGTCTTGGGCTGCTGGATGGTCTTGTTGTAATCCATGAAAAATTCCTCCTCAGAATAATTGATAATTGAGAATTGATAATTGATAATGTGGGTGGTTTTGGGGGGCTTTCAGCAGTCTATCAGGGCTATTTGGTCGTGGCGGAACAGCTTTGGGGTGAGGCCCATCTTCCAGAGGTCGAAGAAGGGGCGGAAGGGGTTTTCAATGGGCAGGGGCCTCAGCAGGGGCCATTGGAGGGCGTAAGAGAGGAAATAGTCGTTGCTGATGTGGTAGAGACATTCGTCCAGGAGGCCGGAAAGCTCCTGGCATTCCTCTTGGAAGGGGAGGTCGAAGAACAGGTCGCCCAGGTCGTCCCGGACTTGCAGCTCGGGGAGGTAGGGCTTGCCGTGGATAAATGCCTGGTGGACGCGGTCGCGCATGGCGCGGGCTTCTTCGCCGGTCAGGAGCAGGACGCCCGCCTTGGGGCCTACGGGGCTGGGCTTGCGGAGGATTACGTCGTAGACCTGGCAGATGGCGCGGAGATAGCGCTTCGCCGTCTTCGTGGCCTCTTGGGGGTCTATGGCGGGGTTGGCGAAGAAGTAGCCTGCGTAGGCGGTCTGGCCGGTGGGGAGGCGGAGTTCGGCGGTGTCCTCGGAGGCGGCGTCGATTTCTTTCAGGGACTCTAAGAGCTGTAGGCCGGGGGCGCCGTAGAGGCTTAATATGGGGCGCAGGTGCTCCATGTTTCCGCCGCGCAGCTCCTGTATCAGGAAGGGCGGCACCGCCTCCTGCTCCAGCTCGTAGTCGTGCTCCTCAAAGATTTCCCATAGAAGGGGGTCCTGCCGAATCGGCTCCAACCAACTCTCTGGCAAATACTTTCTGCATTCATCTAATGTCATGTCACACCCCCAGACTTACAACGTGCATCGCGGAGCGAGTGAAAGCTCTTTTCGGTTCCTTTTCTCTCGAGAAAAGGAACCCGCCGGAGGCACAAAAAACGCCTCCGTCTCACAAGAGACGAAGGCGCAAGCCCTCCGCGGTACCACTCTCGTTGCCGCAGGCGCGGCCCCTCAAGGCGGAGTAACGCCCGCTAAACGTCCGCGCTTAGTGGCCCGAAGGGGGGGGGGTGTTCAGCGGGAGGCTCCAAGGTGATTTTCGCGATCCAGCCCCGTCCGCCTTGCAGCAAACGGCGGCTCTCTGTGCGGGAACTGAAAGGCTACTCTTCCTTATCAATGCCGGAATGTTTAATTGATACATTATGATACCACGTTTCTTTGGATTGTCAACGGGGAAAATGCAGAAAATCAGGGTCATTGATAGCGGTACTGCTGGGCGGTATAACGGTCGATGCAGCGCTGGAAGAGCTCCAGGGAGCGGAATTCCAGGAGGCACGCGCCGGGTTCCTCGTGGAAGGATATGACGCGGCGTTCCGTGTCCACCCAGATGCGCCAGACCCGGGGCGGCTGCACACAGCGTTCTTTTCTCTTCTTTCTCTCAGCCACAAAACCAACCTCCGCATTCAAAGTCATCCCCATTCTATGCGATTTTCGTATAAAAATCAAGATGCAATTTTCGCATAAACTAAAATGAGTGGAGAATCCCAGGCGGGATGTACGGAAGAGGAGGATGTGGGGATGTATCAGCGTTTGCGTGACATGCGGGAGGATCAGGACTTGCCGCAGAGGGCAGTGGCGGAGCTTTTGCATGTGTCGCAGGCAACCTATTCGCGGTACGAAAGCGGAGTTCTGGACATCCCCAGCGGGGCGCTGATTGAGCTGGCCCTGTTTTATGAGACAAGCGTGGACTACCTGCTGGGACTGACGGATGAGATTGTGCCGTATCCGAGGCGGTAGTGCGTGCCTACGGGGGGCCTCCGGCGGGTTCCTTTTCTCGAGAGAAAAGGAACCGAAAAGAGCTTTAACGCGACGCGAACCTGGTGGGCGAAGAAGCCTGGCACACGGTAACGTAATGCAAAGCAGGTGGGTCCTTCCACTAGCATGGAAGGACCCACAGATTTTTCTTTATCAGCATATAAAAAATTCAAGTGGTCCTTACCTCGCAACGAGGTAAGGACCACTTTGCTCAGCCC
>JAAVZX010000031.1 GCA_022791875.1 Oscillibacter sp. | reverse complement strand
GGAAGCCCAGCACCAGGAAGCCGCCCACCGGCAGCGTCAGCACGCCAATGGGGAACTGCTCGGGAATGATGCGGAAGCCCGCCAGGGTGCCCGCGCCCAGGAGCTCGCGGATGAAGCACATGGCCAGCAGGACGGCGGTGTAGCCCAGGCCCTGGCAGATGCCGTCCAGGAAGGACGCGCCGATGCCGTTCTTATAGGAGAAGGACTCCGCGCGGCCCAGGATGATGCAGTTCACCACGATCAGGGGGATGAACACGCCCAGGGAGGCGGCGATGGCCGGGACAAAGGCTTGCAGCAGCAAGTCCACGCAGGTGACGAAGCCCGCGATGACCACGATGAACATGGCGATGCGGATCTTGTCGGGAACGATTTTGCGGATAGCGGAAATGACCACGTTGGACGCGGTGAGGATGATCAGTACGGAGATGCCCATGCCGATACCGTTGGCGATGGAGGTGGTAATGGCCATGGTGGAGCACAGGCCCAGCATCTGTACCAGGACCGGGTTCTGCGTCAGCAGTCCTTCCTTCAACTGTTTACCAAAATTCATGTTTCAGCTCCCCCTTTCTCAGCCCAGCAGGCCCGCGACGGCCAGGGCGGCGTTGACGCCGTTGGTGACGCCCCGGGTGGACACGGTGGCGCCGGAGATGGCGTCCACGTTGCTGCCGACCGTCAGGGTGCCGTCGGCGGCGCTCTTGCCCTCGAACTGGCTGAGGACGCCCACGCCTGCGGCGGTGTTGTCGTTGTTCATGACCTTCGAGCCGATGCCGGAGGTCTCAGAGTTCTTGACGATGGAGACGCCGGTGACTGCGCCCTCGACGTCCACGCCCACCATCATCTCGATCTTGCCCTGGGAGCCGCTGGTGACGACTTTCAGAGCGTAGCCGATGGCCTCGCCGTTTGCCTGGGCCTCGTAGACGCTGTCCAGGGTGCCGCTCATGGAAGCGGCGGCGGCGGTCATGTCGTCGGAGAGTTCCATAGCCTCGGAGAAGTCCGTGGCGTCGGGAGCCACCTTCTTCATGGCGGTGACGGTGTTCTCCCAGTTGATGTCGTCAATGGTGTCCTCCGTGACGGCGTTGACGCCGCCCAGAGCCGCGGCAACCACCACGCAGGTGATCAGCAGCGTGACCGTCAGCTTAATCAGGTATTGGGGGTCCATATCGACCTTTTCCTTTGTCTTGACTTCGTTGCTCATTTTTGCGGACGCCTCCTTCTTACTTATCGGATTTCACAACGCCGAAGCGGGTGGGCTTCGTATACTTGTCAATGAAGGCCACAAACAGGTTCATGACCATGATGGAGTAGCACACGCCCTCGTTGTAGCTGCCGAAGTAGCGGATCAGAACAGTGAACAGTCCGCAGCCGATGCCGAAGACCAGTTGGCCCTTCTTGGTGACGGGGGAGGTGGCGTAGTCGGTGGCCATGAAGAACGCGCCCAGCATCAGGCCGCCGCCGAAGATGCTGTACAGCATCCACTCCATGCCGCTGCCGGCACGGGGGAACAGGAAGGTCAGCACGGCCACGGTGGCGATGTAGGCCACGGGGGTCTGCCAGTTGATCACCTTGCGCCAGATGAGGTACACGCCGCCCACGATCAGCAGCAGGGAGGAAACCTCTCCCAGGGAGCCACCGATCTGGCCCATGAACATCTGGCTGACGGAGTAGGTGCCGGTGAGGGTGCCGAAGCTCTCGGCGATGGCCGCGGCGTCCGCGCCCTTCATGTAGGACAGCGGCGTGGCGGCGGTGACCAGGTCCACGTTGGAGCCGAACAGAGCCGCCTTGTTCACGGCGGGGTCCACCCAGCTGGTCATGGTGCCCGCGTAGCTGGCCAGGAGGATGGCGCGGCCGGCCAGGGCGGGGTTGATGAAGTTCTTGCCGATGCCGCCGAAGAGCTGCTTGACCACCACGATGGCGAAGAAGTCGCCGATCAGGATCATCCAATAGGGCATCTGCACGGGGCAGACGAAAGCCAAGAGCATACCCGTGACCACACAGCTGAGGTCGGCCACGGAGTCGGGCTTCTTCATGAGCTTGCGGTAGCCCCACTCGAAGAAGGCGCAGCCCGCCACAGAGACGGCGGTGAGGATCAGGGCCCGGAGGCCGAAGTTAAAGCACGCGAACGCCAGCGCGGGCAGCATGGCGATAATGACGTCCTTCATGATGCCCTGGGTGGTCTCATTGCCGCGGATATGGGGCGAAGAAGTGGCGATCAGTTTCAGATTCTTGTAGTCCGTCATTTGTTAACAACCTCCTTCTTCTCCGCCTTGGCTTCCTCGGCGGCCTTCTTTGCCTCCTCAGCGGCCTTGGCCTTGGCGGCGGCGTCCTTCACCAGCTGCTTGCCGGTTTTGAACATATGGGTCAGGTGGACCCGGGCGGGGCAGGTGTAGGCGCAGGCGCCGCACTCCATGCAGTCCATGATGTGGGCCGCGTTCAGCTCCTCCACCATGCCCTTGGAGGCGTACTGGTACAGGAACAGGGGCTCCAGGTGCATGGGGCAGGCGGCGACGCACTTGCCGCAGCGGATGCACTGGGGATTCTCGACGGTCTGCTCTTCCTTCTCGCAGAAGGCCAGCATGGCGCCGGTGCCCTTGGCCACGGGGATGTCGGCGGTGTACTGGGCCATGCCCATCATGGGGCCGCCGCACACCAGCTTGTAGGTCCCGTCCTTCAGTCCGCCGCAGGCGTCGAAGAGGCAGGACACGGGGGTGCCGATGGGGCACTCGATGTTCTTCGGCTCCACCACGCCGGAGCCGGAGACGGTCACGATCTTCTTCACCACGGGCATACCGGTGGTGATGGCGCGGAAGATGGCGCAGGTGGTGTTGATGTTGAACACGGCGCAGCCGATGTTGCTGGGCAGTCCGCCGGGGGGCACCTGCTTGCCGGTGATGGCCTGGCAGAGCTGTTTCTCACCGCCCTGGGGGTAGCGGCAGCGCAGAGCCTCCACCACTACGGGGGCCTGCTTCGCGGCGATGACCTCGTTCATCTTGTCGATGCCGTTCTGCTTGTTGTCCTCCACGCCGATGATGACCTTCTCCACGCCGAACATCTTCGCCAGGTAGGCCGCGCCGCCGATGATCTCCTCGGGGCGCTCCAGCATGGTCCGGTGGTCGCCGGTTATGTAGGGCTCGCACTCCGCGCCGTTGATGATCACGGTGTCCACCTTGCCGATGCCGCCGGAGATCTTCACATGAGTGGGGAACGTAGCGCCGCCCATGCCGACGATGCCGGCGTTCTTCACGATTTCCACCATTTCCTCCGCCGTCAGGGCGTCGGGGTTCGCGGGGGCCTGGACTTCCTCGCTGACGGTGTCCTGGAAGTCATTCTCGATGATCACGGACATCATGTTTCCGCCCATGGAGTACGGGCGGGGCTCCACGGCCTTCACCTTTCCGGAGACGCTGGCGTGGATAGGAGCGCCCAGGCCACGGAACTCGCCGATCTTCTGGCCCACCTTGACCAGGTCCCCGGCCTTCACCAGGGGGGTACACGGCGCTCCGAAGTGCATGGACATGGGGATGACCACCTCAGCTGGGGGCGCCAGCTGTTCGATGGCCTTTTCATTGGTCGCGGCTTTCATGTCATGGGGATGAACGCCGCCAAAGAACGCTTGTGCCATTTTTTCACCTCATTTTTTTCTCCTGACAGCCGCCCGGCACGGGAGGCACCGCCTCCATGGGAACCCTGGAAGACGTGTTTTGGGCACACTATCACATACTAGCTTGTATTCTACACTCTTTTTTCAGAAATGTCCAGACTATGAACGGTGGTTTTTCTGGAAATCGGTCTTTTTTTTCGGAATCCTTACGTTTTCCTCCTCCCCCCTTCCGGAGTTTTTACGCCTTTCCCCGCCGCCGCTCTTGTCAACGGCGCCTGTTTGTGCTAAACTAGAAATGGTTTCCAGCGGGAGGATCACGGTCTGCCCGCAATGAAGGTAAAAATACGAAGGCCCGACGGACGAAGGGCCGGGCATGGAATATGGAGGTTTGTATAATGATGGCTGAACTGATTGACCGCGTACAGAAGAAATACGAGGCGGCGGAGCTCCTGCGCGGCGCGCAGGTCTCCCCGGTGCTGATGACGGCGCTGTACCTCTTCCTGCTTCTGGGGCTGGATTTGATTGATTCCTTCCAGTACGGAGGCGGCGGCACGGCGGGCACGATGATTTCCATTTTTGTGAATGTTCTGACGATGCTGCTCTCGGTGGTTCTGGCCGCGGGCTTTGTCCTCTACCTGATGGCCATACGGCGCGGGGAGCGGGCGGAGTACCTGGCTCTCTTTGACGGCTTTTCCTTCGTGGGGAAGCTAATCGCCGTGGAACTGCTGACTTCCCTCTTTGTCACTCTCTGGTCCTTCCTCTTTGTCATCCCCGGCATCATCGCCATGTACCGCTACCGCTTCGCCAAGTACAATCTCTATGAGGACCCCAGCATCGGCGTCCTGGAGGCCATTGACATGAGCAAGCGTCAGACCTACGGCTACAAGGGCCAGCTCTTTATGATGGACCTGAGCTTCATCGGCTGGACCATTCTGGCAATGCTCCCGACCATGGTCATGTCCTCAATCGTCTACAGCCGCTTCACCATTTCCATCGCCGCAAACGCCATGAATATGTACAGCCTTCCCAGCATCGCCGCCTACCTGGGCATCCCCGGCTTCCTCTGGGTCCTGATTCAGGGCCTGTGGTCCCTGGTAGTCTCCCTGTTCTACCTGGCAAAATTCTACTGCGTAGACCTCTCCTACTTCGAGACAGCCAAACGCACCTCCGGCGTCGGCAAAGACGCCCGCCCAAACCAGGACGGCTGGACCAACAACCCCTGGGACAACAACATGGGCCCCGACGGCCTCGGCGGCTTCTGAACCAAAAACCACGCGGAGTCCATCAACGGACGCCGCGTGGTGCTTTATTTGTGGTGCCTGCCTACGGGGGGCCTCCGGCGGCCAGGGGCTTTGCCCCTGGACCCTGGCAGATCAGTCCTCTCATATGGCTTACAGGAAGACTTCGTTGCGCTTCGGCTCCTGGAAGCTGGTTTCCAGCATGGCGACGTGGGACAGGAACGCCGGATCGTCGAAATACTTCGCGTGCCTGGTGCATTTCCGGACGCAGGCTTGGCATTTGATGCAGGTGCCAGGAACTGCCTCTACATGCGCCGGATCAATCGCGCCCATTGGGCATCCCCGCGCGCAGGCCCCGCAGTTGGAGCACTTCGACAAATCCGTCTGCGGCTTCGCCTTCAAAAACTTCACAGGCTGTCCATCCGTCCCCTTCGGGACGTAATAAGGCGCGTTCGGGTCCCCTGGAACGCTGACTGGTGCGGGAACAGCCTCCAGGCCGCGGAGCTTCTCCGCGATTTTTTTTGCGAATTCCTGCATTTCCCTGCGGTCGTCCCAATCCGGACGCCCCTCCGCAAGGCGGTCCGTAAAAGCGTGCCGCCCCACGAACGCGCCCGCCGCCAGCGTATGGAACCCCTGGGCCTCCAGAAGGGCGCACAGTTCCGCCAGGGCGTTGTCATAGGCCCGGTTGCCGAACGCCACCACAGGCACCGCCAGCGCCCCGTTTCCATGAAGCCGCGCCTGGAAGTCCGGGAGGATCTTGTTGGGCACCCGCCCCGCGTATGTGGGCGTTCCCACCACCACCAGATCGCCGGGGCCGAACGTATAGTCCGCCGCCCGCTCCAGCGGTTTCCGGAATCCGTGGAAAATCCCCTGCGGCGCAAGGCCCAGGGCCTTTTCCAGCTCGTCCGCAAGAGTGCGCACGACCTTCTCCGTCACGCCCGTGGCGCTATAACAGAGGCCGTGAATCTGGCTTACGTCCATCCTCTTCCCTCCCGTCTCACAGCTTGAAATCCGCCTCGTTCAGCCGCGCCGTGTCCAGCGCGGTGGGACGCGGGGGCACCCGCTTCATGGGGTCGTAGCGAAAGGCGCGGCAGTGGTGCTCCACCGGCACCACCCCCCGCTTGATGCAGGCCACCTCCCGCTCGTTGATCTGCTGTCCCCGCTGGCAGTAGGCGCAGCGGGGCTCGATATTCTTCCGGAACAGCATTGTGCGTTCTCCTCTTCCCACCTGGGGGAGGCCGGGGTCCGGCCTCCTCAGACGTTCTTCACCAGGTTCAGCCCGTCCTCAAGCTGCACCTTCCCGTTTTCCGCCCTGGCCTGGATGTGGGTGATGGGCGTCTCGTAGCTGTTGATGATTTTCGTCGCCATGGGGTCCTCCAGCTCCTTCTGGATGGTGCGGCGGAGGTTCCGGGCCCCGTAGGTCCGGGAGAAGGATTTCTCCGTCAGGAAGTCCACCAGGCTGTGGTCATAGGTAAAGGTGATGCCCTTCTCCCGCAGGGAGTCCACCAGCTCGCCCAGCATGATTTGGGCAATGCCCTGGAAGTTCTCTTCCGACAGGCGGTTGAAGGTGATCACGGCGTCCACGCGGTTGATGAACTCGGGCCGCAGGAACTGCTGGAGGGCCTTCATGGCCTTCTCGCTGTCCTGCTGGCTCAGGGAGCGGTCGAAGCCCACAGTCCCCTCCTTGGTGGCGCTGCCCGCGTTGGAGGTCATGACGATGATGGTGTTCTCGAAGTTGACCTTCCGGCCGTGGGCATCGGTGATCTCGCCGTCGTCCAGGATTTGCAGCAGCACGTTCAGCACGTCCGGGTGGGCCTTTTCGATCTCGTCGAAGAGGATCACGGCGTAGGGCTTGCGGCGGATCTTCTCGGTGAGCTGCCCCGCCTCGTCGTAGCCGATGTAGCCGGGGGGGGAGCCCACGATCCGGGAGGCGGAGTGCTTCTCCATGAACTCGGACATATCCAGCCGGATCAGGGCGTCGGGGGTGTTGAACAGGTCCGTGGCCAGCTGCTTCACCAGCTCCGTCTTGCCCACGCCTGTCGCGCCCACGAAGATGAAGCTGACGGGCTTGTGCTTCGGGGAGATGCCCACCCGGTTCCGCCGCACGGCGGCGGACACGGAGGCGATGGCCTCGTCCTGGCCGATAATGTGCTCCTTGAGCCGCTCCTCCAGCTGGCTCAGCCGCTGGAACTCCTGCTCCCGGATGCGGCTGGCGGGGATCTTGGTCCACAGCTCGATGACGTGGGCCAGGTTCTCCATGGACAGCACCGGCGCGCCCTTTTCGTTCAGGGCCTCCAGCTCGGTGCCCAGCTGCATTTCCTTGCTTTTCAGGAAAGCCAGGCGCTCGTAGTCCGGGTCCTCGGTCTTCTCCTCCAGCATGGTCCGCTCCTTGGCGTAGTCGTCCAGCTCCCGCTGGATCTGCATCTTCCGGGAGATGTCCGGGTCTTTCAGGTTCATATCGGAGCAGGCTTCGTCGATGAGGTCGATGGCCTTGTCGGGGAGGAAGCGGTCTGTGATGTAGCGCTCACTGAGAAGCACCGCCTGGCGGAGGATGCCCTCGGAGAGCCGGACGCCGTGGAACTTCTCGTAGTTGGGGGCCAGGCCCTTCAGGATCTGAATGGAGTCCTCGATAGACGGCTCGTTCACCGTCACGGGCTGGAAGCGGCGCTCCAGAGCGGTGTCCTTCTCGATGGACTTGCGGTACTCATTAAAGGTAGTGGCGCCGATGACCTGAATCTCCCCCCGGGAGAGGGCGGGCTTGAGGATGTTGGCGGCGTTCATGCTACCCTCGGCGTCTCCGGCTCCGGCGATGTTGTGGACCTCGTCGATCATGAGGATGATGTTCCCCAGGCGCTTCACCTCGTCGATGAGCCCCTTCATGCGGCTCTCGAACTGGCCCCGGAACTGGGTGCCCGCCACCAGGGCGGTCAGGTCCATCAGGTAGACCTCCTTCTCCCGGAGCTTGAAGGGCACGTCGCCGTCGGCGATCCGCTGGGCCAAACCCTCGGCGATAGCCGTCTTGCCCACGCCCGGCTCGCCGATCAGGCAGGGGTTGTTCTTCTGCCGGCGGTTCAGGATCTGCACCACCCGCTCAATCTCCTGGGCACGGCCGATCACCGGGTCCAGCTTCCCGTCCCGGGCCTTCTGGCTCAGGGAGATGCAGTAGCTCTCCAGGTACTTTCTCTTGGTGTTCTTGGGGTCCTTGCGGTCCTTCTCCCGGCGGTCCCGGCCCTCGCCCTCTCCCTTGGAGGACGAGGAGGCGTCCCCGCTGGAGAAGAGGCGGTTCAGGAAGGGGAAGGTGGCGGTCTTGCCCTCTTCCTCCTGCTCGCCCTCCTCCTCGCCGCTGGGCAGGTCTTCGATTTCCTCGACGCCGTTCATGGCCTGCATCATCTCGCTGTTCAGCGTCTCCAGGTCTTCGTCGGAAATGCCCATGCGCTTCATCATGTCGTCCACCTGGGGCAGGCCCAGGTCCTTGGCGCACTTGAGGCAAAGGCCCTCATTGATGGTCTTTTCGCCGTCCATTTTGGAAATGAACACCACGGCGACGTTTTTCTTGCATCTTGAACAAAGTGTCGGCTGCATTATATAACCTCCACGCGCCCATAGGCGCTCTTGTAAAAATATTGCCTCCTGAGAGGCGCTTCCTCCGCAGGTGCGGAAAAGCTGTAGAATCAGCTGGGGAACGCCAGGGCGTTCAGCGGCGAGTGCGCAATGAAAAAGGGGAGCAACATTCCCATCTCCCCGCCGGAGACGGGCAGCCCCAGAAGCTGCATGGCGTAGGCGGCGGCCAGCACCAGCAGCCCGCCCTCCGCCAGGCCCAGAAGCCCGCCGCCCCAGGTGTTGAGGCTGTGGAGCCCCGGGAGGCGGCAGATCAGCCGCAGGGCCCGGATCAGCACCTGGAAGGCGATCCGCAGGGCCAGGAAGGACAGCATGTACAAAATCCCGTGGAGCACGGAGTAGGCCACGTTCTCCACCACCGCCGCCGCGGCGGACACCCCCGCCTCCCGAACGGATTCCTCCGCCCGCTCCGCCAGGGAGCGCCGGAACGCCTCGTCCAGCCCCAGGAGGTCCAGCAATTCCTCCACGGGCAGGTCCAGGCTTTCCAGCAGGTCCCCCGGCATCTGCCCGCCGGGAAGGTTTTCCTGGATGGCCTTGTCCAGCTGGGCCTCGATGCGCTTTTCAATGGCGGGCGCGGCCACCTTCATCACCTCGCCGGTGAGGGCCGTCGAAATCAGGTTCGCCCCCGTCAGGGATATCACCGCGGCAATCAGGCCCGCCAGGGCCCCTACCAGTCCTTTTTTCGCGCCGCAGTACGTGAATCCGGCCAGTGCCGCCGCCGCAATCGCATCTATTATAACAGGCGTTTGCAAAGTTTCCTACTCCCCTCCTGTAAAAGTTTTGTGAACATCGGGCTTAATATTTTGTGCTTATGGCAAAAAGAGGCTGGCGGACTCTGCGGACAGCAGCAGCGCCGAGCCGTCGGGGCGCATCAGGACTTCCTTGGCGTAGTCTGTGCCGTGGAGGGACGCGTAGGTCTGCAGGTCCTGGTTGTAGACCACCAGACGGTCCGCGTAGAGTACTGCCACGTAGCGCCCCGCGGCGGAAATGCTGAGAATTTCGTCCCGGACCTCCAGGGACCCCAGCTCCCCGCCCTCGCCGTCCACCGTCACCAGACGGCCGACGCTGCCTGAGCGGTAGCGGTTCAGGAGCAGGACGGTGAAGCCATCCCCTCCCAGGTCGTACTCCCGGAGGTACGCGCCCTTGTAGGAGTACGTACCAGCCAGGGTCCCCGCCGCCGTGGCGTAGGTGAGGCCGGTGTCGGAAACCGTCACCAGCTTCCGCCCCTGCTTCCCGATGGACAGGACCAGCCCCCCGGCCACGTCGTAGTCCCCGATGGGCTCCTCGTCGTCCCAGAGGCTGTAGAGAACCACGTTGCTGACAAACTGCCCCTCCTCCTGTCCCAGGGCCACAGCGGCCAGAACGTCGTCCGCCGTGTACCCGTCCAGGAGGAAGCGCTGGGAGGAGTTGAACTCGTAGAACAGCTCCATTTTGTCGTTGTACACCCAGCAGCAGCCCTTGAGGCCCCGTTTCTCCTTTGTCACCGTCAGCCAGCCGTCCTCGCTGACGGAGGCGGCGATCAGCGGTTCGTCGTCGCTGCCGTCCAGCTCCATGAGAAGGCCGTTCTGATCCACCACGTACAGGGCCGTCCCCCCCACGTCGTAGGCCACGGCGCGGCCTCCCTGGCAGTCCAGTGCCGGAGACACCATGTTCACGGGGGTGTGCCAGACCTCCAGGCCGTTCTTGTCCATGACCTTCAAAGAGGTGTCCGAGAGGACCACCAGCCCCTCCCCCAGGACGCCGAAGCGGTTCTTGGAGGATGCGTCGTACTCGTAGCGCACCGCGCCCCCCACCCGTTCCGCGCCGCCGTAGTGGAGATAGCGCCGGAGGACGTCGAAGCCGGTGCCGTCCCGGTACGCCGCCAGGAGCACCACCAGCAGCACCACCGCCAGGGCCAGGAAAAAGGTCAGAAAGCCCTTGAGCCTCCCGCCCCTCCGGGGTTCCTCCTCCACGTCTTCCATGTCTCTGCGTTCGTCAGTCATTCAGTCGTTCATCCTCATACCAAAGTCTTGTCAGGTACAGCCCGCCGGGGGGGACTGTGGGGCCCGCGGCGGTGCGGTCGCCCCGTTCCAGAATGCCGGGGATGTCCTCGGGCAGCAGCTTTCCCTCCGCCGCGTAGAGGACGGTGCCGGTAATGGCCCGGACCATGTTGTACAAAAAGCCGTCGGCGCAGACCCGCAGCTCCAGCAGGTCCCCCCTCCGCTCCACCTCGCACCAGTAGACGGTGCGGACGGTGGTCTTCGTCTCCGTGCCCACGGAGCGGACGGCCCGGAAGTCGTGGGTCCCCACAAACATATGCGCCGCCCGGTTCAAAAACGCCTCGTCCAGACGCTTGGGGTAGAAATAGGCGCGGTTGACGTAAAAGGGGTTCTTGAAGCGGGAGTTGTAGATGCGGTATGTGTACTCCTTTTTCAGGCAGGAGCCGATAGCGTTGAAGCCCGCCTCCACCTCCACCGCCTCCCAGACGGCGATGTCCTCCGGGGTGTGGGTGTTGATGGCGTAGGGCATCCGGTCGATGGGAATGCGGCTGTCCGTGCGGAAGTTGGCCACGTAGCGCTCCGCGTGGACGCCCGCGTCGGTGCGGCCGCAGCCGGTCAGGTGGACGGGACCGCCGCAGACCTTCGCGATGGCCTTCTCCAGCGTTTCGCAGACGCTGGAGGCGTTTTTCTGCACCTGCCAGCCGTGGTAGGCGGTGCCGTTGTAGGTGAGCTTCAAGGCGATGTTGCGCATAGGCGGCTTCCTGTCCATGCCTATGCCTCCGGGTCGGCTTCGTCCATGTACTGGACAGCGGTTTCCCAGGAGGTCGCGCCGTCGGGCGCCGCGCGGAGCCAGCTGGCGAACTCACTGTGGCACTCCGGGTCCATGATCTGGATGGATTCCCCGATCCGGACGATCACATATTTGCATTCACCGTTGGAAAGCATAGCGGCCAGAGCCGCCGGGTTGTTTGCCAGCTTCCCCATGACGGCGACTGCCAGCTTTTCGGCCTCGTCGGGGAAGAACTCGTCGATCTCGCCTTTCAGGAAACCGACACCGTATTCCGTGCATGGCACGCTGTCCTTGTCAAGGACGGCGAACGTCGTGGTCCGGATAGTTTCGTCTGCCATAATCTTACCTCCGTTTATCTGTCGTACCGGTGCCGCGCCGGGATGCTGCGCATGGTTACTCCTTTTCCCACGTAACCTGCTTTGTGTCTGAGGCAAAGGCGCTGATACTCTGTTTAGCTGCCAGCGTATTGCCGGAAATTTCGGCTTCTGCCAGGGGGAATGTGTAAGCCAGGCCCTTGCCGTCCCGGCAGGAGAAGGTGAAAACGATGTCTGTCGGTTCGCAGTCTGCGCTCCAGTCCTTTGCCTCATAGAGGCCGTTTCCCGCATAGGTTCCCGGCTGTTCGGAAAGGAGGGTTCCGCTGCCCCCGTACATCCGGAAGGTTGGGTCCTCAATCACTTCCGTTCTGAGCTCGGCAAAGACTGTTCCGACAGTCAGCCCGCCCCACTCGTATGCGGCGTCATACCATCCGCCGGAGCCGTAGCTTTGCACAACCGGAAGCTGATCGGCGGGGTTCCAGGTCCCCGGGCTTTCCCGGCGCTGTGTTCCGCCGCTGTGGATTTCCGCGCAGAGGGAAACATCGTCCAGGGACAGCGCCAGGGAACCGGTAAAGCTGCCTGTCCCAGTGCCTGTCAAGGGAATTGTCCATACATCCCCCTTTTGATCGGCGGTCAGATACACCTGGGTATTTTCGCCCCACTCCCGCATGGTGAGCGTGACCGTGCCGTTCAGGGAGCGGGCGGCGGTGTTCACCTCCGTGTCCAGGGCGCAGGACTGGATTTGACTGTTGGCCCGCTGGAGTTCCGACATGATTCCGGATTGACCGCAGTCTATCCGGCTCCCCTGGTTATAGACGTTTTCGATGCGTCCGTCCAGAATGCTCAGCAGATATTTGATTTCCCGCCCCTGCTGAACCGTCACGGCGAGAAGCACCGTACACAGGAGCAGTGTCAGGGTTTGAATCAGGGCCAGTTTTTTCTTCCAGTCCATGGGGGTCCTCCCTTATCTATAGGCCCCGGAAGTGCAGAAAGATAACACTTCCCAGAATCAAAGTTCCAAGCGCCAGCGCAATGTAGTCCCGGCGCTGGTATTGCAGGATGTGGAGCTTTGTGCGCCCCTCCCCGCCGTGGTAGCAGCGGCACTCCATGGCTGTGGCCAGCTCGTCGGCCCTGCGGAAGGCGCTGATGAACAGCGGCACCAGAATCGGAATCATGGCCTTCGCCTTCTCGATCAGGTTCCCGCTCTCGAAGTCCGCGCCCCGCGCCTTCTGGGCCGACATGATTTTGTCCGTCTCTTCAATGAGCGTCGGAATGAAGCGCAGGGCGATGGACATGATCATCGTCAGCTCGTGGACCGGGAAGCGGAAGCGCTTTAAGCCGTTCAGAAGACGCTCCAGGCCGTCGGTGAGGCTGATGGGGCTGGTGGTGTAGGTCATGAGGAAGGTGCCCATGATCAGGAGCATGATCCGCAGGACCATGTACACCGCATTCCGCAGGCCCGTGTCCGAGATGCGGAACGGCCCCCAGGCGAGAAGGTACACGTCTCCTGGCGTGAAGAACAGGTTCAGAACGCCCGTGAAGACGATGATGAACAGCACGGGTTTCAGGCCCCGTACCAGGGATTTCAGCCCCACCTTCGAGATCCGGACGCACAGGGCCAGCGTCAGCGCCAGCAGTCCGTAGGATACCAGACTTTTTGCGCAGAAAAGGGCGATAATGTACAGAAGAACCAGGAGAATTTTCGTCCGGGGGTCCAGGCGGTGGGCCGGGGTGTCTCCGGGGAAATACTGGCCCAGGGTGATGTCTTTCAGCATGGCCGGTCCCCCTCCTCCCTCAGCGCCAGGAGCTGCTTTTCCAGGGCGTCCGCCGTGTAGACGGCGGGGTCGATGTCCAGCCCCCGCCGCCGCAGGGCCATGGCGACCTGTGTGATCCGGGGCACGTCCAGGCCCGCGGAGATCAGCTCCTCCGCCCAAGCGAAGACCTTACGGGGCGTGCCCGACATGAGGACGTGGGCGGATTTCAGGACCACGATGCGGTCCACGTTCTGGGCGATCTCGTCCATGCTGTGGCTGACGAGGATGATCGTGGTGCCCTTGTTGCGGTGGTAGTTCTGAATGTTCGCCATCAGGTTTTCACGGCCCGCTGGGTCCAGGCCCGCGGTGGGTTCGTCCAGCACCAGGACCTTCGGCTCCATGGCCAGGACCCCGGCCAACGCCACCCGGCGCTTCTGGCCTCCGGAGAGCTCAAAGGGGGACTTGTTCAGCTGGTCGTCCCGGACGCCCACCAGGCGGGCCGCCTCCCGGACACAGCGGTCCAGAGCGTCCCCCGTCAGGCCCTTGTTGGTGGGTCCGTAGGCGATGTCCTTATAGACCGTTTCCTCAAAGAGCTGGTACTCCGGGTACTGGAAGACCAGCCCCACTTGGAAGCGCACGTCCCGTATCTTCTTCGGCTCCGCCCAGATGTCCTTCCCGTTCAGGAGGATTTGCCCAGAGGTGGGTTTCAGGAGGCCATTCAGGTGCTGGATCAGGGTGGACTTCCCTGAGCCGGTGTGGCCGATGAGGCCCAGGAATTCCCCTTCCTCCACGGCGAAGCTCACGTCCTCCACCGCGCTGCGCTGGAAGGGCGTGCCGACGCTGTAGGTATGGGTCAGGTTTTTGATTTCCAGGATTGGCGTCATGTTCCGTCACTTCTTTCCGAGGCAGGCGCAGACGGCGTCCGCGCAGTCCTCTACGCTCAGGGCGTCCAGGGGGACGTCCCAGCCGTCCCGTTTCAGGCGGTCCAGGAGGTCCACGGTGTCGGGCACTGTCAGGCCCATGGTCCGCAGGCGGGTCACATTTTTAAAGACCTCCGCCGGGGTCCCGTCCAGCTCCACCCGTCCGTCGGACATCACGATCACCCGGTCCGCCGCCTCCGCCTCGTTCATGTGGTGGGTGATCATGATTACGGTGATGCCCTTCTCCCGGTTCAGGCGGTGGACGGTGGTGAGGACCTCCCGCCGCCCGATGGGGTCCAGCATGGCGGTGGACTCGTCCAGGACGATGCAGGCGGGCTCCATGGCAATCACGCCCGCGATGGCGATGCGCTGCTTCTGGCCTCCGGAGAGCAGATGGGGGGCGTGGGTCACGAAGTCCTCCATGCCGACGGCTTTCAGGGCGGCGTCCACGCGGCGGCGGATCTCCTCCGTGGGGACGCCCAGGTTCTCCGGTGCAAAGGCCACGTCTTCCTCAACCACGTTGGCAACAATCTGGTTGTCCGGGTTCTGGAAGACCATCCCGACGCGCTGGCGGATTTCTAAAAGCAGTTCCTGATCCAGGGTGTCCATGCCCTCCACGTAGACCTTGCCTCCTGCGGGCAGCAGAACGGCGTTGAAGGTCTTGGCCAAAGTGGACTTCCCCGAGCCGTTGTGCCCCAGGATCACGGTAAAACTGCCCTTTTCTATTGTAAGATCCACGCCGCGGAGGGCATAGACCGGCTTCTCCCCTTCGTCCACAGGATAAGAAAACCGAAGGCTATCCGTTTGAATCATCTCAGACATTCTGCACTCACTTTCTATGTGCGCTTCTGCGACAGAAGCAAAAGCCGCAGCGCGCACACATTCGCGTCGAGTTAAAAAGTTCTTTTTGGTTACTTTTTCTTTCAAGAAAAAGTAACGCGCCCCGTTGCCCCGCAAGGCAGCGCCAAACGGGTTTCCGTCACAGGAAGCCCCAGTTCGTCCCAGGTACACTTCCCGCCGTATTTTTTCGCAATCAGTACATTTAAGATGTAGCCCAGGACCGAGGGGGCCAGGCCCGTGGTGTAGGAATTCAGGACGACGAAAAGAGGCTTGTCCGAGAGGACGTTGGCGCAGAGCTTTACGAATGGGTATAGATTTTCTTCCAGCTTCCAGACTTCGCCGCCGGGGCCTCTGCCGTAGCTTGGGGGGTCCATTACGATTGCGTCGTAGGTCTTCCCTCTGCGGATCTCGCGCTCTACAAATTTGGCGCAGTCGTCCACTATCCACCTGATGGGTGCGTCGCTGAGGCCGGAGAGCTTCGCGTTCTCCCTGCCCCAGGCTACCATCCCCTTGGCCGCGTCTACGTGGCAGACGCTGGCGCCCGCTTTCGCGCAGGCAATTGTGGCCCCGCCGGTGTAGGCGAACAGGTTCAGGACGCGGACGGGGCGTCCCGCGTTTTTGATCAGGTCCGCCATGAAGTCCCAGTTCGCCGCCTGCTCCGGGAACAGGCCCGTGTGCTTGAAGTTCATGGGCTTTACCTGGAAGGTCAGATCCCTGTAGCGAACCGCCCAGCTCTCAGGAAGAGCGCGCTTCTCCCAGTGGCCTCCGCCGCTGCTGGAGCGCAGATAGCGGGCGTCCGCCTTGCTCCAGGCGGGATTCTTTTTCGGTGCCTCCCAGATGGCCTGGGGGTCCGGACGGACCAGGACCCGCGTGCCCCAGCGCTCCAGACGCTGGCCGCCGCCGCAGTCCAAGAGCTCGTAGTCCTTCCAGTTCTCCGCAATCCACATGCCGCTTCCTCCATTTTCCAGCGTGATAATAAACCATGTTATTATAACGCCTAATGGGCGGGTTCGTCAACCTTTGGGGGGCGGTTTTTGTTTCAACATGGGGCAGGGATTGGATTTTTTCTGCTTTCTGGGCGGCGGTAATTTTATTGGCGGGTTCTTGAAATGGATGATTGTTCGTGGTATGATTCATTTGTCAAATTCGGGTTTATGGGGGAACTTTGATGGAAACTTTTGATTTTCACATTACACCATATGATACGGAAAACCTTTTGCAGCAGGTCAGTGAAGCGCTTGAAAAGAGGACCGAACTTAGATCAAGAGAGCGTTACCCGGTTCTATGGGAAAACATTGATAAACTCAATGCCATGTCGAAGGGAAAGCGGAGGGGCCGGCTCCGTTCAAAAGTAATGAGTATCATTTGTTTGGGATTAGGTGTGTTTCTCGTTGTTCCTGGACTTATAAAGCCGCAGGAACTGTTTGTGCCTTTGCTTACAGGCGTTTTTGCCGTCATTGTTGGATTTGTTTACTTATTTAGCAGCCGGAAGAACAGAAAAAATCCATTTGATAAGTCCGCAAAACTGCTGCTGATGGGCAAAGATAATATTTCTATGGAACAGTCCGCTGCGGTGGCTTTTTCTGAGTCAGGAATGGAGATTCGGGCCGATGACAGAGAACCGCAGTATATCCCATACAGTGACTTTGAATCTATGACAGAAACCGCCGATTTGTTTCTTTTCGTTCACGATACCCGCGTCAGTGTTCTCCAAAAGAAAGACCTGATTTCCAAAGATATAACCGGCTTCCGCAGCTTTATTTCAAAAAACATCCCTGAATGCCAATCCATATCGCCGGACGTTCAGAATTGATAAATCTATAAAAAAGCGGGGCAGACCACATGGCCTGCCCTGCTCTTTTCTTTTTACCGCCGCCTCAGCGCCGGATGAACTGCAAGCTGGCGTCCACCGGCCCGCCGATGCCGTCGATGGAGCAGCTGTCCGTGAACTGCCAGTAATCCATCTGATAGTGGAACGTTGGATACAATTTTTCCGATTCCGCGTTCTTATACTCCGGATACCAGTGCATATACGGCGCAATGGCACCCTGATCATACTTCATATAACCCACGTACTTGCCCTCGTAGATCATAGGCGTATACCCCGCCTCCTCTACCCGCTGGCAGAACGCAATCGCGCAGGCCGTCGCCATCTCCGGAGCCAGCCCGTAGACTCGGTACTGCTTCGTCCCCATTTCCCAGTCGTAGACCACAGGGCCGTCGATCTCCAGGTCCCGGAGGCGCTCAATCACGAAGTCGGCTTCCTCGATGGCCTCTTCCACCGTAATGGCCTGGGCGAAGAAGTACACGCCGGTTTCGATGCCCGCGTCCATGGCGCCCTGGATGTTCTGGCGGTAGAAAGCGTCCTCGACGATGTTGCCGGTGGTGTAGCCCCGGAGGCCCACACGGACAAAGGCAAACTCCACGCCGTCGTCCGCAACCGCCTGCCAGTCAATGGTTTCATTCTCGCTGGCCCGGTTCTGGTAGGCAGAGACGTCGATGCCGAAGCGGGTGCGGAACTCGCTGCCGGTGTAGACCAGGCGGTCCTCCTCCCAGGCGAAGTCGCCGGGATAGAGGCGGCCGGGCTCCGTGCCCTCATAGACGGGGATGCGCTTCCCGTCGTACTCGATGTACTGGCTGGTGGGGATTCCGGGCGTGTAGACCTCGCTGGGCTGGATGCCCGGGTAGGTGGGCTGGTTCGGGTCCTCGGACGTGCCCGGATCGGAGGGATTCTCCGGCGCGGAGGGCGTCACGGGCACTACCACGATGCCCCAGTCGAAGGGCTCGTCCTCCGGCTTCTCCGGCTCCTCGGGAATGGAGGTGTCCACAATCTCGGGGGAAATGGGGCTGAAATTGCGGATGTGGCCGTCGATTTTCACGTCTTTCAGGACCACGTTCCCCGTCACGCCGGGAGCCAGAAGCAGGTCCCCGGAAACGGTCATGTTCTCCAAGGTTGCGCCCTCGGGGGCGTTGATGAGGACGCTGCCCGTTATGTCGCTGCTGTAGGTTCCGGTCTCCTGGACCAGGACGGCAATCATGTTGTTGAGGATGTCCACCAGCTCCGCTCGGGTCAGGGGATCGGTGGGCCGGAAAGCCCCGTCGGGGGCCTCGCTGAGGTAACCCCGGCTGGACATTTCGGAGATGTAGGGCCGCGCGTATTCGGCGATATCGGCCTGATCCTCAAAAAAGAGGCTGACGCTTTCCGCGTCCACGCGGAACGCGCGGGCCACCATGGAGACGGCCTGCTGCCGCGTGATGGTGTCCCCTGGCAGGGCCTTCCCGTCGTTGCCCAGGTAGACGCCCGCGGCGTTCAGCTTGAGAATGGAGGACTCCCAGTAGGTCCCCGGCGTATCGGTAAACGTCTCCGGCGCGGAGATGGACTGGAAGCGCAGAAAGCGGTCCAGAATCCCCGCGAAGGCCCCCCGGGTGATGGAGTCGTCGGGCCGGAAGGTCCCGTCCTCATACCCGTTCAGCACGCCGTACTCCTGGCTCCACTTGTCGATGGACTCCTTGGCCCAATGATCCTCCGTATCCGTGAACGCCCGTGCCGGCATCAGAACCAGCGCAGCGGCCAAAGCCCCGGGCAGCAGCCGTTTCAGCAGTCGAAATTGGTGCATGACAGTCTCCTCTCGTCGCAATATGTCAAAACGGTTTCAAAAAAACACCGCAGCCTGACGGGGCTGCGGCATGGCGTCCTCATGGACAGCACCAAACTGCATTATACCGGATTGCCGGTTGGCGGTCAAGAGTTTCAGCGGATTTCTATATTCTGGCGGGCGCCCCCAGAGGGGCTTTGCCCCTCTGGACTCCCCACCAGGGAGGCGGGCGCCTCCCTGGACCCTGGCAGATCAGGCTCTTTTTGGCGGGATTCTGCGTTTCGTCAGTCGTACTCTATTTTCAGGCGGATGCGTTTGATGCGGCGGAGTCTGGGGGCGGGTTCCGCGCTCTCTTCCCTGGCGATGGTGTCGCCGCGGAACACGGACAGGGACAGGCCGATCAGGGCCATGTCTGTGATGGCGTGCAGGTTCCCGGACAGGAGGGGATAACTTGCGCTGAACAGGACAAAGCCGGTGTTAAGTAATATACTTGACAGGCATTGCAGCGCAAGGGTGAGAGACGCCGCCAGCACTGTCAGACGGCCCAGGCGGTGCTTTTGACGCAGGCCGCGGAGCAGGAGCCACGCGGACAGGCCCAGCGTCAGTGCCGTCAGCAGTATGTAGGGCATCCAGCCCAAGTGGTAGATGAGGGTCGTGGGGATCATGTCGTAGGCGGCCTCGGGGAGGAAGCGCTCGAAGGAGACGCCGGGGCCCAGGTCCCCCTCCCCCACCCACCGGGACGCCTCCAGGACGCGGTGGATCTGGACGCCCTGATACCCGCGGCCCAGCGGGTCCAGCTCCGGGTGCAGGGCGTTTTCCAGGCGGGATGCGCCGAAGCCTTGGGCGACGAGATAGGCGAGAATGCCCGTGACGCTCAGAAGCAGCGCCAGAATGCACCCAGCTGCCGCCCGCCGCGGTACGCCAAACCAGTTCTGCCAGACGGCGTACAGAAGCAGCGTCAGACCGGTGAACAGGAACAGCAGAAGTCCCATTAAATAGGGCGTCATGGCGGCGATCAGCGCGGGAGGAACGCCGCCCAGGATGGCAAGCAAAAACCCTGTCCACCCCTTCTCCCAACAGCTATAGAGCCAAAGGGCATAGGCCACGGGGTAGGTCAGAATGATGTAGCGGGTGTAGTATGGGACAGCGTTAAATGTTGGGGAAATATACCAGGAGACGATGCCCGCCGCCAGCAGCGCCAGATAGATCATTCTGGGGCGGCGGGCCAGGCGCGAGATGTCCAGGAAGTACATGCCAAGCAGGGCGGCGGTTCCCAGGATCATGGCAAGAAGCGTCCGGTCCCCACGGATGCCGTCGATCCAACCGGCGGTCAGGGAAACCCGCAGAAAGGCTCCCGCGAGGGCCAGGGCCAGCGTCAGGGCCAGGAGACCCCACTGGGGACGGGGGCGGTGTACCCGGTCCAGCTCCGCCCCCAGGGCCACGGGGTCCCCCATGTCCTCCACGGCGTGGCGCTCCGCGTCTTCCGGCTGCGCGCCGTCTGCGATGAACGCGTCCCTCTGGTCCTCCAGGTGGCGCGCCAGCTCCCGGGTCAGGACGGGCCGCGCCCGTTTCCAGCGGATTTGATCCTCTACGGCCTGCAAATAGGCGCGGATGCTCTCAGGCTCCTGCAAGGCAGGTCCCCCCTTTCAGCACCTGGCCTACGGCCTTCGCGTAGGTCTGCCAGGCGGCTTCTTTCTCCGTGAGGGCTTTTTTGCCCTGATTGGTCAGGTGGTAATAGCGGCGGTTTTTGCCGTTTTCGGCGGTGCGCTCGTAGGCGGTGACGCAGCCCTTTTCCTCCAGGCCGTGGAGCAGGGGGTACAGCGTCCCGGCCCGCAGGCGGAACGTGTCGTCGCTGCGGCGGCGGAGTTCCTCGATCATCTGGTAGCCGTAAAGGTCCCCCCCTTCCAGCAGCTTCATCACCAGCAGGCTCATGCTTCCGCTTACCAGGGATTTGTCGATCTCCATGTTCCGGTTCCTCCTTCTGCTAATATATCGGATAACTATATATCCTGCTTTGCATTATATATTGGTTGCCTTTATATGTCAAGCATAATTTTTACAAAAAAAGAAAGCGGTTCCGGGACGCATCCCAGGGCCGCTTGTTGGGGTTATCTTTGTTACTGCTTCTTTTTGATCGGGTGGCGGATTACGGTTTTTCTCTTCTCCTGAGCCGTCTTTCGCGGGTCGGACAGGTAAATCTCGTGATGCAGGCGGGACTCCGACAGATCGTTTTGATAGCCGTTTTCCGTCAGGTATGCGTCCATGATCTGAACGGTTTCCGGTTCCTTGTCATAAGAGCCTATGTGCATGATTTGGACGCACAAGCCCTCCTCAATCGTCAGAAACTCGGCCAGAGAGCAATCTGTCTTTTTCTTTCGTTCCGCCTCCGCCCTGGCCCATTCAAAGTCCGCCTTTGTTACGAAATCCGGAAGCCGGATTGCCGAGATCCAGTTGAACGCGGACTTGTCAGCAAAGTCCACGCCCTCCACGCCATCCTGCCACCAAAAGCCCTCCAGCGGAGGCACTACATACTCATAGAAACCGTTTATCCTGTGATCGCCTTTATAACTCATCTTGATCGTATAAGAGACGGCATAAAGAACGCCGATTGCCTGCTGATAGCTGCCCCCTTCCTCATTCGGATCGCCAGTCCCCCGCACGGCGACATAATTCATAGAAGGTACGCTTACAATCGCCGGAACATTCTTGGGCAGATAGAATTCTTTGAACTCCTTTTTGAAATCAAATGGCATGATTGTCACTCCCTTTTTTGTGATCATACAACATTTTCCCGCTTATTTCAAGGCGCAAAATAAGCTGTGGGTATCAGCCCTTACGATTGCAAGGGCTGATACCTGCATCTGTTACAAATTGCTCAGGGCCTTGGGGTTTACCGCTTCCTGATGGGGTAGCACACTTCGGTCACAAACTCGTCGGGGTTCCGCGTCTCGTGGGGGCTGACGTGGTAGATGTTGAAGAACAGGCCCGCGAAGGCGTAGCCGTTGTCATTCACCCAGGCGGTGACGGCCTCGTTCACGTCACTGATCTGCTCGTAGCTCCCCTGGAACGTGGCGGACGCCACCTCCACCGCCGGGACCGTCTTGAACTTCACGTGCTCCGTGTCCTGGTAGGTCCCGGCCACGGTCTTCTGGATCTCCACGTCCACGTCGGAGTCCTTGAACTCGCCGTCGTGGTACACGGCGAGGCAGAAGACCGGGTCGCCGTCCTGGATGTTCATGCGGGCGGTTTCCTGGCAGTAGATGTGCCAGAGGTCCCCTTCGCGGTAGTAGCTGGGAATCACCATCCGGACGCTGGCAACATAGCGCTCCGGGATCGTCTTGATTGTCACGTCGTACTTCATTTGTTTTTCATCCTTTCTCAGCCGGTCAATGGCTGTGTCCAGAAGCCGCAGCCGCCGGGCGGCGCGGGCCGCTTCCTCCTGCGCCGCGTCCCGTTGGGCCAGCAGAAATCGCTCCAGGGCAGCGGGGTCCTCCCAGCATTGGAGGGCCTGCCGGATGGCGGGCTGGGAGAGGCCCATGTCCTTGAGGGCGGTGATCCGATTGGCGGTGGGAAGCTGGGACTCGCTGTAGTAGCGGTAGCCTGTGAAGGGATCGATGGAAGCGGGGCGCAGGAGGCCGGCTTCGTCGTAGCTCCGCAGGCGGCGGACGGTGAGTCTGGACAGTTTTGAGAATTCGCCGATTTTCAGCATGGGAGGGTCCTCCGCAGTGTTTTTTTGAGCTCATGAACAGGATAAGCCCTCCCCTGGGGGGAGAGTCAAGGGGGTATTTGCATTTTTCTTCAAATTTTTGTTCCAGACGGATTGCGATGTGGAAAAAACTGTGATATAGTGATGGCGGTATAGAAAACGACAGTTGCCAGAGTCCAGGGAGGCGCGGCCTCCCTGGCCGCCGGAGGCACAAAAAAAGGAGACGCTTGCATGAGCATTTTCGACCGTTTCAGGAGAAAGAAACAAGCCCCCCAGATTCCACCCCCCGCACCAGCTAAAGCCCCCCCCGCACCCAAAGAGCCGGAAAAACCATCTGTTTCACCAGAGCCAGACATCACAGCGACGCTCCTTCTCCGCAAGAACATCGGCTGGGACGCAGTCGTAAAAGCGATAGAGGAACACTTTGGGAGCCAGGTTCTGGGGAACGTGGAGGACAACGGATACAGCTCGTTTGAAAGCGTAAAGGCCAAGGTGCCCGCCGCGACGGTTACGCTGGAGGACGTGGAGTTCTGGTGCAGCTATCTTGCGATGCCCCACCCGACGCAGATCTGCGATTTCTCCAAGATTGAGGACGGGCTGTTTTCATATGAAGAACGGGAGGAAATCGAGCAGAACCAGGCGTTTCTTGTGCTGGCCCAGAAGGGCGGCGGGCAGGATCTGGCGTCGAAGCGGCAGGTGTGCCGCCTGTTTACGCGGCTGGCGGGGACGCTGATGGGGCTGGAGGACGCCGCAGGCATTTACGTCTGCTCCGCGGAGCTGCTGATCAGCCGGAGTGAGTACCTTAAACACGCCGGAATCCTCGAGGAAAACCGGGACGATCCCTCCTACTTCCCCGTGCCTGTCTGGGTGGCGCTCCGCCGCCGGAAAAAGGGTGAGCATGTCCTTACGGGCACCTGGGGGCTGCGGCAGTTCGGGCTGCTGGAGCTGTGGTTCCTGGACGAAGATACCGCGTGGACGGAGCTTTACCAGCGGCTGTACCTGCTCTCCATTACCCAGATTACGGGGCGGGATTTTTACGAGGATATGGATACCATCGAGTTCACGCCGGGCAAGACTTCCCTGTTCCGGGAGCTGAATGGCGCGCTGTTTATTAAAGAAATCGACTGAAAAAAACAGGAGCGGCATGGCCGTTCCTGCTTTCATTCAACGCATATGCGTTACCCTTTTCCGAAATGGATCTGGCTGTCCCCCGGCGCTTTTGCAGGCTGCAAGGGGATTTCCTCGCCGCAGATGGTTACGCTCCGGATCTGGGAGACATCCATGGGCATGTGGAATTCCAGAGTCAGACCCAGCTCAGTGTCGCTCCCATAGGCGCCGGTGGAGCAGTCGTCTACTACTAAGCCGTTCCGGAGGTTCAGGGAGATTTCATCGAGGAAATTCCAGTGGTGGTCCCAGCCTCCGTCCTGGTGGCTGAACTCCATCGTCATGGCCAGGGGCGAGAGGGTCAGACTGTCCAGGGTCCAGTCCGCGCCGTTCAGGCGGCATACCCGGTTCGGGCGCAGTTCCAGTACCTGGGCGGGGCGCAGTGTCAGGGCGAGGGTCCATGCCCCGGGCAGCAGCGGTTTCCGGTTTTCGGCGACTACATCCTTGATGCGGATCTCGTACTGCCCGCCCTCCGTCAGGGCCAGATCGTTGATGGTGAAAATCAGCGCGTACTGCCCCTCTTCCAGGTCTTCGTGTCCCTCTGAGGTCCAGGGGGAGATGCTCAGGCCGTACATGCCGATCTCCTTCCCCTTCTTCGACACAATCTCCATGTCCCCGAAGGAAATGCCACGGTTGGCCCCCACGATCTCTTCCAGCTTTTCCAGCACCGTCAGGCGCACGGACACCATGGCCATCTGGCCGTCGGAAACCGCGTCCAGCATTTCAAAACGCAGGCCGTCGGACTCTACTACGGCGGTATTCAGTGAGCCGCCCAGATCTAAGAGCTGCTCCGTGTCCGACGCGCCGCCGTAGGCGTCCGCCCAGGGGCTGTTCTCGAACATCTGCCGAAAGGTCTCCCCGCCCCGGAGGGCGTAGGCCGCCGCCGTGCCCGTCAGCAGGGCCGCAATCACCACCGCCGCCAGCCAGCGGGCGGAGAACCGTCCCCGGCGTCCGCTCCCCTTCCATGTGCCGTTAGGACGTACCCCGCGGGCGTAGCCCCAGGGGTCCGCGAGCATCCTGCGCATCCGCCTCCGGTGGCGGGGCGAGGGCCGGGACGGCGCGGGAGCCGCTTCCTCCGCGTCCAGGCGGATCGCCTCCTCCAGGGCGGTTTTCAGCAGGGCGTCAAACACAGGCCCATCCATCCAGATACCCCTCCTTCTGCATCAGGTGAATCAACAGCTTCCGTCCACGGAAAATACGGGTCTTTACCGCGCCCTCCGTCAGGCCCAGCTCCGCCGCTATGGCCGCAGTGCTCCACTCCGCCACGAAGCGCAGTTCCAGAATGCGGCGGTACTCCTCCGGCATCCCGCGGATCAGAGCCACCAGGGCGTGGAAATCGCCGTCGTCCGCCGGGGCGGCGGGGTCCCAGCGCTCCGGTTCCAGGTTGACCTCCCGCTGCCCCTTCCGCAGGATGTCCAAGGCCGTGTTCTTCACGACCACGATCAGCCAGCGGCCAATCTGGGCCTCGGATTTGCCCCGCAGTCCGTCGAAGTGGCGGATGAATTTCAGGAAGGCGTCGTGTACGGCGTCCTCCGCCTGGGGGCCGGGGCCCAGGATCTGGGTTGCGATGCGGGCCATCTGGCGGCGGTTGGCTCGGTACAGGCGCGTGAAGCGCTCTTTGTCGGAATCGTCCTCCAGGACGGTCCGGCAGAATGTCATCATGGCGTCTTCCTCCTTCCTCTCTGTCTTATAAACGTTTCGGCCTGGCAAAAGGTTTCAGGATTTTTCAAAAAAGTCAGAATTTTCAGCAGAATAGCCGAGGGCAAAAAGTGGGATACTGACGGCACAGCCTCCGGCGTTTTTCCCTCCGGAGGCCCCGGGAGGAATTGTCTATGATAACCGCCGCGGCCCGCACAATCATTCTCTACTTCCTGATCATGGCCGGACTGCGCCTGATGGGGAAGCGCCAGATCGGCGAGCTGGAGCCGGGAGAACTGGTGCTGACCATGATGATCTCCGACCTGGCCACCGTGCCCATGCAGGACTTCGGCATCCCCCTTCTGGCGGGGGTGATCCCCATCCTGATCCTGCTCTCCCTGTCCATGCTGCTGAGCCAGATGTCCCTTTACAGCCTGCGTTTCCGGGCGCTGATCTGCGGGACGCCCTCGGTGCTGATCCGCGGGGGCGTCCTCCAGCAGGAGGCCATGCGCCGGAACCGCTTTACCCTGGATGAGCTTTTGGAAGAGCTGCGGGAGCAGGGCTACGCCAGAATCGGAGACGTGAAATACGCGGTGCTGGAAAACTCGGGGCAGCTGTCGATCCTGCCCTGGGCGCGCACGCAGCCACCCTCCGCCGGACAGCTTGGGTTGGAAGCGGAGGACGACGTGACGCTGCCTGTGGTGCTGATCAACGACGGCAGGGTTCTCGATAAAAACCTCAGCGCCTGCGGGCGGGATCGGGCGTGGCTTCGGAAGACGTTGGAAGCCAAGGGGTTCCGGTCCCCGAAGGAGGTTTTTTTGCTGACGCTCGACGAGCGGGGAACGGTGCTGTGCGTGGGAAAGGAGCTGGACGCGTGAGAAGAGCGGTGGCGGTCCCCTTGGCTATCCTGGGGGCGGTTCTGGCCTTTGCGGTGTGGAACAGCGCGGCCATGTCCGGACATACGGAACGCTGGGACGGGCAGCTCCGCCAGGCGGAGGCGCTTGCGCGTGAAGGAAAGTGGCCGGAGGCCGCGGCGGCGCTGGAGGCAAGCTATGCGGACTGGTCGGAGCGGCAGACGTACCTGCACATCGTGACGCTGCACAGCGCCGTGGACGACGCGGAGGGCATGTACCACCGCGCCATGGCCTTCGCAGGCGTCCAGGAGGACAGCGAGTTTTTAGCAGAACTCGCAGATCTCCGCGACCAACTGCGCCTGCTGGCAGAGATGGAAAAATTCTCGATCAAGAACGTACTCTAAAAAGGACCAGTCTGGAGGAGTCCAGAGGGAAACGTTCCCTCTGGCGGAGGGTCCAGGGAGGCAGAGCCTCCCTGGAAGCCTGCGATTACCACAAACTTTACGTACTTTCAGCCAGCAGCTTGTTCAGCTCCGCCATAAACGTGTCGATGTCCTTGAACTGGCGGTAGACGGAGGCAAAGCGTACATAGGCGACCTGATCCACCAGGCGCAGGCGTTCCATGACGCGTTCGCCGATGATCTCCGTGCTGATCTCCCGCTCCATGGAGTTTTGCAGGTCCTGCTCGATTTCCGCGGAGATTTTCTCCAGAAGGGCCAGGGGGACCGGACGCTTCTCGCAGGCGCGGATCATGCCGCGGAGGACCTTTCCCCGGTCGAAGCTCTGGCGGCTGCCGTCCTTCTTGACGACCATGATGGGGACGCTCTCTACAGTTTCGTAGGTCGTGAAGCGCTTGCCGCAGGAGAGGCACTCCCGGCGGCGGCGGATGCTGCAATTCTCATCCGCGGGGCGGGAATCCACTACCTTGCTCTCCCTGTAGCCGCAAAACGGACACTTCATATAATCTTCCTCCCATTTTCCGCCGGCGGGCCGGCGTTTCTTCTTTCGTGCTCCTTCCCTCCATTATAACACAAGATCCGAAAATGTGATATAAAAATTTCTTCACTTTTCCCGGGAAAACCTTGAAATATCTACGGTGTCAGCTCTCGTTGCGGGACTGCAAGCCGGAGGCGGTGGATTTTTTCAGGACGGCGCACTATAATGGGGCCATCTTGAACAGGAGGTTTTTCACGATTATGACGTTTCCAGAAAAGCTGCAGGCCCTCCGCAAGGCGAAGGGCTGGTCCCAGGAGGAATTAGCCGCGCAGATCCCAATTTCGCGTCAGGCCGTCAGCAAGTGGGAGAGCGGCGCGGCGGCGCCGGATACCGAAAACGTGGTGGCGCTGGCGGACCTGTTCGGCGTGTCCACGGACTATCTGCTGCGGGATAACTGCGAGAGCGACGGGGATACACCGGCGGTCCAGCGGATGGCGGACGAGGCGCGGCAGACGCAGAGCCGCGCTGTGGGCTGGATTGGATGCGTGGGGATGCAGTACGTTGGTTTTTTGACGATTGTGGCTAGTATGTGGGGCTTTCAGACGCCGCCATATGCTTTTGTGGGGGTGATGGTACAGATCGCTGGGATTACGGTGGTTGAGATGATCCTCCATTTCTATTCGCGGCTTCCTGGGACGCGGGATGCCCGGCGGAGGTTTTACCGGATTTCGGTCTGGGCTTTCTCCTGGTTTCCCTGCCAGGCGGTGACGGCGTTCGTCTTTCATTGGAAGACCAGCCCCTTTCAGTCGCTTCTTCCCTTCCTCTGCTCCCAGGCGCTTTATCTGCTGGTTTCGGGAACCGTGACGTGGCTTCTGCGCCCGAAGAAGGAGTGAGTCAGAAAATCGGGTTTTCGTTGGCGTCGAAGGCGTATACTACGTATTGCTTGCCGTCGATTGTACGGATGTGGGCGAAGCAAAAGAGCGTTGTCAGTGGAAAGGGTTTTCCCTTGTCATATGGCATGGCTAAGCATCTACAGCCATTTTCCGTTCTCGTCAGGGCCCCCTGGGCCCCCTTCAGGCGCTGCCTCAGCCACGGGGCGCGGAACAATCGCTCAGGTGCGGTGACGGCCTCCCAGTTCTCCGTTTTCTGGGCCCCCGCGGGGCGGATTTCCCCTCGCAGAAGACGGCCCAGAGGGCGCGTCATGCGGTCGGAGAAGCGGCGGCGGATGGTCCCCACATTGCCGGAGGGCTCCAGGATGCCCAGGCGCAGTTCGCCCTTGTCGCCTACGATCCAGGCGCACCAGAGTCCGCCCGCCGGGTCCTTCGGCAGGGAACTGCGGGCCGTGAACCAGGTGTAAAGCGATTCCCGTTCCGTGGTCAGTTCCCCGACGGAAACGCCGTCCTTTAACAGCGGAAACTTGTCCATATACCCCGCCTCCCTCGCAAAAAACCGTCTGCGCTATTCTTATGCGCAGACGGTTTCCGTTATGTCTTTCTCCGGTGGTTCCGGCGGAAGATTTCTTCATCAATGAAATAGTTGGGCATGAACTCGCGGAACAGCCAGCATTCTATGGTGTCCACGATCTCCTGCCTGCTTCGGGACTCGAAGGTCAGCAGCGGGTTCTCCCAGTCCTCGTCCAAAATCGCCTCCAGGCGGAACGCCCCCTCCGGGTCCCCGTCCGGATACCAGCCCAGGTCGATGGCGAGGCGCTGTGTCTCCACCTGCTTGTTGCGCTTGCGGGTGTGGTCGGTGTATATGTACAGGATGTCCTCAACGAAGAAGAACAGCCACCTCCGGTCGTCCGGCGGCAGGGTTTCGGGGTCCAGGGAGGCGAATTGGTTGAACATGACGTTCCAGCCGCCGGGAATACGGAGGGGCTGCAAGTAGGTCCACGACTTTTCCATGTCCGTCAGGAGAGCGTGTAGCCGCCGCGGACCATCAGCTTTGTGGTCCCGCTTCCCGCCTGAATGCCGCGGCCTTCAATGGTCATCATGTAGAGGTGGTTCGTCACCAGATCGCCGCCGTCGTTGAGGACCGCGGCGGTGGTTTCGTCGATCAGCCCCGGAGCGGAGGACGAGACGCAGGAGGCTGTCCCGATTCTCAGCATAACCTCACAGCCCACGTCCCCCGTGAGAACTTGTCCCGCACTGAGCGTAACGACTGTAAAGGAGGAGACGTTGTCATCACCGGAAGGGCTGACAGGCGTGTAAGCCTGTCCGGTCCGCTCCGCGATTTTCTGATCCACGCGCTGCAAGATGGTGTCCATAAAGGTGCCGTTCAAGTAACTGAGGGTCACAAGCGGGTCCCCGCTGCTCCCGGCCTCCGCCGCCAGGCTAACGGTCGTCATCAACGCAAAGCTAACCGCCAGCAGTCCCACAGCCCGCAAAACCCACCGATCTTTTCTCATATGTACCTCCGATAGAAAAAGTAAAAATCCCCGCGGGAAAACTACGTTTTCCCGCACGCACCAATCCCGGTCACTGTGTGACAGGCTTTCGCCCCCCACCGCACTGCAGAGCGAGTTAAAGCTCTTTTCGCTTCCTTTTCTCTCGAGAAAAGGAAGCCGCCGGAGGCCTCCCGCCCGCCGGAGGCCCAATCGTCCCCCGCCTGCCGGAGCCCCCCAGCAGGGGCGACCCCTGCCAGGGGAATATCTCCAGCGCTCACACCAACTGGTCGTGGGGCAGTCCGAAGCTGACTGCGATTGCGGTATCTACCTTGTTCATCACATGTTCCTCGACGTGGCCCATGCGTTCGCGGAGCCGCTTTTTGTCCAGGGTCCGCACCTGCTCGAGGAGCACCACGGAGTCCCGGCTCAGACCGCAGCTCTGGTCCACGGGAAGGTCGATATGTGTCGGCAGCCGCGCCTTCCCGGTCTGGGAAGTAATGGCCGCCGCAATCACAGTGGGGCTGAAACGGTTTCCGGTGTCGTTCTGGATAATCAGAACCGGCCGGACGCCGCCCTGCTCGCTGCCCACCACCGGGGAGAGATCGGCATAGTAAATATCGCCACGCTTGACACTCGTATCCACAAAGTTCACACTCCGCCGAAAGAAGTACCCATCACCAAAAAGGAACCTTCTCCCCTTCGGTGAGGCCACTTTCATTCTCCCACGCAGTCTCGGAATTTATACCCTGTTGTCAGAAACAATATTCCAGCGCCGTGCCCCATACATCCTATGCTCCGGACGCAGCTGCGGTGAGTTCGTGGGCGTGTGCATACGGAGGACGAGGGACGGGGGACGGGGGCCTCCGGCGGCCAAGGAGGCTTTGCCTCCTTGGATTCTCCACCAGGGAGGCAGGCGCCTCCCTGGACCCTGGCAGATCAGGCTTTTTTGTTGGTTACAGCAGCAGGCGCAGGGTTTCTTCTGTGATGCGGCCTCCCTTTAGGTAGCGGCGGGGAACGCGTTTGCTTACCGCGCAGGTCAGCTCGTAGGGGATCGTGCCCAGGACTTGGGCCAGGTGGTCTACATGCTGGAGGGTGCCGAAGAGCTCTACCTCGTCCCCTACGTGGACGCCGGTCAGGCCCGTCAGGTCTACCATCGTCATGTCCATGCAGATGCGGCCCAGAATCGGTGCGGGGCCCTGGCTTGTCTGGACTGCAATGCGGTTCGACAGGCCGCGGAACAGGCCGTCCGCATAGCCGATTGGCAGAACGCCGACACGGGTCTTCTCCTTCGTCCGGAAAGTCCTGCCGTAGCTCACGTCTGTGTCCGGATCGAAAATCTTGATGGTGGATACGCAGGATTTCAGCGTCATGACGGGGCGCAGGTCCAGACGCTCCGCGTCATCGCCTACGCCGTAGAGGGCGATGCCGGGGCGCACCATGTCCAGGTACATCTCCGGGTAGCGGGCCAGAGCGCCGCTGTTGGCGCAGTGGCGCAGGGCAAAGCGCTGGCCCTTGGCCTCCAGGGCCTCCAGGACCCGGGTGAAGATGGCGAACTGCTCCCATGTGTAGCGCTCGTCCTCCGGCTCGTCGTCGTCGGAGACGGCAAAGTGGGTGTAGATGCCCTCCGCCTCCAGGCCGGGCAGGGCACAGGAGCGCAGAATCGCCTCCACGCCGCCTGCAAAGTGCCCGCCCCGTACCAGGAAGCCCAGGCGGGACATCCCCGTATCTACTTTGATGTGGATGCGCAGGGTCCCGCCGCAGGCCGTCGCGGCGGCGCTGTATGCCTCCGCCTTTGCCTGGGCGGAGACGGTCTGGGTCAGGTTGTGCTCAATGAGCTGAGAGGTCATCTCCGGAGGCGTGTGGCCCAGGATCAGAATGGGGGCGTCCATGCCGTTCCGGCGGAGCTCCCGGGCCTCGTCCAGGCTGGACACGGCCAGGTAGTCCGCCCCCAGAGCCTCCAGCTCCCGGGCGATCTGAATCGCCCCGTGGCCGTAGGCGTCCGCCTTGACAACGCCTAAGTATCTGACCTTGCTTCCGATGCGCTCCCGGGCCTGGTGGTAGTTGTGGGCCAGGGCGTCCAGGTCGATCTCCGCCCAGGTCCGGCGCAGAATTGTGTCTTCCATGAAGGGTCTTCCTTCCTGCTTTGGTGTCGGCGGCTATGCCGCGCTGTCCGTCATTGTATCATAAAAGGTGAAGTTCGTAAACTCCGCCGTTAAAATTATTTCGCCCTCTACGGCAATTTCTCCCCGGAGGGGAGTTCCGTCGTCCTGGCGCAGCCAGATGGTGGACACGATTTTCCCGTTCTGCGCGCCGCTCTGGTCCACAGAGATCCGGGTGCAGGCCACGCCGTCCCAGTCCTCCTCGTTCTCCTCCAGGAGCCAGCCGTCCCGCAGGGCGCTCATCAGGCGGGGCAGGCAGGCCGCGGGGCTGATCTCCTCCTGGCTGAGGGTCCCGGCGTTCAGGCTGTCCTCCCCGTACTCCAGACGCCACTCCGCCTCTTCCAGCACCGCCCGCACCCCCATGATGGACTCCGGGGCCAGGACGACGATCACGCTCTGTTCGCCGGGAACGTAGTCGCAGTGGAGCGTGGCCTCCCAGGCCAGGTCCTCCTGGGTGCAGGAGACGACGGCCTCCATGGCGCAGCCCTCCATGTCGTGGTAGCGGTCCCGCAGGTCCACCGCCTCCGTTCCGCCCGTCCCGCCGCCGCAGGCCGTCAGAGCCGCCAGCAGGACCAGCGTTATCATTGGTACGCACAGCCGTTTGCGCACCGGATTCCCTCCTTTTTCCTTACCCTATGATTTCATGAAATACCTTGGGCAGCGCCGCGATCACGTCCTCGGGGGTCATGCAGTAGGGGGTCAGCTCTTCCGCCGCCAGGTCCCCGGCGCGGCCGTGAATCCACACGCCTCCCGCCGCCGCCCGCACGGGGCTGGCCCCCTGGGCCAGCAGGGACGCGATCAGGCCCGTCAGCACGTCGCCGCTTCCCCCCTTCGCAAGGCCGGAGTTCCCCGTGGTGTTCACGAGGACGGTTCCCGCCTCCGTGGCGGTGACGGTCCGGTGGCCCTTCAGGACCAGGGTGCAGCCGTGCTCCATGGCGAAGCGGCGGGCCGCGTTCACCCGGTCCCCGCCGGAGAGGTCCCCGCCGACGCGGGCGAACTCCCCGTCGTGGGGCGTCAGGATCGTAACCCGTCCGCGGCGGCTGTCCAAACTATCTATATGTCCCTCCAGGGCGTTTATGCCGTCGGCGTCCAGGACCACGGGCTTTTCCGTCTGCTCCAGGACGCTCCGCACGGCCTTCTCCGTCAGCTCTCCCCGCCCCAGGCCGGGGCCCAGGGCCAGCACGTCGCAGGTTTCCAGCTTTTTCATGATCTCCGACACGGCCTTGCCCCCCAGCCCGCCGCCCCAGGCGCTGGACAGAGGAAAGGGCATGGAGGACACGCAGCGGACCGTCTCGATCTCCCAGATGCTGTCCGGGACGCCCAAGTAGACAAGCCCACAGCCGGAGCGCTCCGCCGCCAGGGCCGTCAGGTACGGCGCGCCGGTGAAGCCCACCTTGCCACCCACTACCAGCAGCTTGCCGAAGGTGCCCTTGTGGCCGTCGGGCTTCCGCTCCGGCACGGCCAGGCGTACGAAGTCCGGCTCCACAGTGGAAACCAGCCGGGGCGTCTCCCGGACCAGGTCCTTGGGGATGCCGATGCCGTGGACCGACACCAAACCGGAGCAGAGTGCGCCGTCGCCTACAAACTGCCCGATTTTCCCGCGGGTAAAGGTAATCGTGCGGTCTGCCCTGACGGCGCGGCCCAGAATGCGCCCCGTGTCCGCCTCCACGCCGCTGGCGATGTCGGCGGCGACCACCTTCCCCTTGCTCCTGTTAATCCAGTCCACCGCCGCGGCAAAGGCGGAATCCGGGGCGATTTCGCGGGAGAGGCCCACGCCGAAAAGGGCGTCGATGACCACGTGGCTGGAGTAGACCCAGGCGCGCTGGGCCCGGTCCTCCGGGTCGAAGGGTTCCAGCGCCACGCCGCACTCGCTGAGCCGCCGGGTTTCCTCCATGGCGTCGGGGGTCAGCCGGTCGTAGCTGCCCGCCAGAAACACCCGGACCTGAACGCCCGACAGAAAGAGCATTCTGGCGGCGGCGATGCCGTCCCCGCCGTTGTTCCCCGCGCCGCAGAGGACGGAGGCCCGTCCCCGTTCCCCGTAGGCGGGCAGGTACTCCAGGGCGGCCTCCGACACCCCCGCCGCCGCCCGCTCCATCAGGTCCAGGGACGGGATTTTCCGCTCCCCAATGGCTTTCCGATCCAATTCCCGCATTTGCTCTGCCGTTGTCAGCTTCATCTGTGTTCCTCCTCTTCTCTCCAAAAGGAAAGGAACCCTTGAGGGGGTTCCTTCCGTAACCGTTATACTTCCGTTCTGCCGGCGCCGAAGGGGACGCCGTCTCTTACACAATTTTGAGGTAATCTGCCTCGCTTTCCTTTTCCTCGCAGTTCTCCGCCAGGTGCCGGATCACATCCCGCCGGGTGATGATGCCCACGAAGTTCCCCAGATCGTCCACCACGGGGGTGAAATTCTGGTTCATGGCGCTGTTCACCAGTTCCTCCATGGAGACGGTGATGCGCACGGGGGGATAGTGGTCCTCCCGCAGGAGGTCCCGGATGCAGCGCTTTTCCAGATCCTTCTGGTTCTTAGGGCAGGAGTGCTTTCCGTCGGGGAAGAGCTGCCAGAGGAAGTCGCCCTCGCTGATGGTACCCACATACTGGCCCTGGCGGTTGATGACAGGAATGGCCGTGTACCCATGATACCTCATTTTTTCCAGGCCCTGACGAAAGGACTGGTCGTCATACAGGTACGTCACACAATACTTCGGAAGCAGAAAATATGCGATGTTCACATTGTCTCCCCATTTCTGATTCTGGACGGATTTCTCCGTCCGCGCCATTGTATTTCCATCGGCTTTCCTATGAAATAATATACAGGATTACCCAGCTCATTTGGTGAACATTTTGTGAAGTTTGCCCACAAATGGGCAAAATCTTCCAAACCCGTTGCTCCGCAATGGATCTGCGTCTTTTTCCCCGCGGCGGAATCTTCTGGAAGGGGGCTTTACATTTCACCGGGAACCTGTTATGATACTTCTGTGATATATGCAACAAGAAGGAGGCGTTTTCATGCTCAATGAACAGGAGCTGGCCCGGAGCCCCTTGTTCCACGACATCAGCTACGAGGAGTACCGGGGGATGCTCACCTGCTTCCAGGCGGTGCAGAAGAGCTTCCGGCCCGACGAGCTGATCTACAATTTCAGCAGCGACGCCGTGGGCATCGTGGAGCGGGGCGAGGCGTCCCTGATCCGCATCGACGAGGAGGGCGTCTCCACGGTGCTGGAAAGCCTCAGCGCCGGGGGCGTCTTCGGGAAGACCCTGGCCTTCGCCGGGTCCGTGGGGGACAGCCTGGAGGTGGTGGCCCGCACCGCCTGCGACGTGCTCTTCATCGACTACTCCCGCATCCTCAGCCGCTGCCAGTCCGCCTGCCACCGCCACAGCATCCTGGTGCAGAACATGCTGGGCCTCATGGCGGACAAGGCCCAGGCCCTGTCCCAGCGGGTGGACGTCCTCTCCCGGCGCTCCATCCGGGAAAAGCTGCTGTGCTGCTTCCGCCAGCTGGCCCACCAGGCCGGGGGGGACACCTTCACCCTCCCCTTCTCCCTCAGCACCTTGGCGGACTACATCGCCACGGACCGCAGCGCCATGATGCGGGAATTGAAGCACCTCCGGGAGGAGGGCGTGATCCGCTCCGAGGGGCGGAAGTTCACCCTGCGGCAGGGATAGGAGGCGGCAATGGGAACGCTGATCATCCTGCGGGGAAACTCCGGCAGCGGGAAAACTACAGTCGCAAAGGCACTCCAGGAGCGCTTCGGCGAAAACACGCTGCTGATTTCCCAGGACATGGTCCGCCGGGAGATGCTGCGCGTCCGGGACGGGGCGGACACGAAGGCCCTGCCCCTTCTGGAGGCCCTTCTGCGCTTTGGGCACGGGCACAGCGCCGTCGTGATCCTGGAGGGCATTCTGCGGGCGGAGTGGTATGGGCCGCTGTTTGAGCTGGCGGTCCGGCTCTACGGCGGCAGTATGTACGCTTACTATTTCGACCTCCCTTTTGAGGAAACTGTGCGGCGGCATGGGACCAAGCCCAACTGCAGGGACTTCGGTCCGGAGGACATGCGGGCCTGGTGGCGGGAAAAGGATTTTTCCGATGTGCTGCATGAGACGGTGATCCCGCCGGAGAAGGACGCGGAACGCGTGGTTGAAGAAATCTACAGTGCGGTCCGTCTGGAAAGGAGACGCGTATGACGGAACGGCAGGCGCTGATCGCCCGCAAGCAGGCGATGCTTCGCGCCAGGGCGCGGCTGAGGCGGATGCAGGGCATCGAGGTTGTCCGGCTCTATGAGGAAGACGAGCCCGAAGGGCTGAGGGCGCTCTATGCCGCCTATTGCGCCACCTACGCCTATTCCCCGGCTCTGGAGCCGTCCAGCCGCCTGCCCCACGGTTCCACAGAGTCGCAGGTCTGTTCCTGGCTCATTGAGACGATGGGCCTGAAAGAGGGCGGCGAATACTTTTTCCGCTGCGGCCTCTGGGCCCACATCAGAATCCAGGCCCTGCTCCCGGCGGTTGAATCCCTTTGGAGCAACTATAATTTCCTGCTCGCTGAGACGGATTTCAGCCGCATTCTGGAAGCCGGATTTGACTCCCGGGACGAGGACCACTACCTAATAGATATCTGGAAACCATCATACCATTAACAAATGTCAAATTTAGGAGAATCATCATGACCGAAAAAGAAAAAATGCTCCGCGGCGACCCCTACGATCCCACCGACAAAGAACTGACTGCCCTCCGCGTCACCGCCCACCGCCTCTTCCAGGAGTACAACAATACCCTGGAAACCGAGGAGGAAAAGCGTGCCGAACTCCTGGAGGGCCTTCTCCCCAACCACGGGATCAACTGCTACCTCCAGGGCCCCGTCCAGCTCGATTACGGCGTCTTCACCACCGTCGGCGACCACTTCTACGCCAACTTCAACTTCACCGTCCTGGACAGCTGCCCCGTCGTCATCGGCGACAATGTCTTCTTCGGACCCAACTGCTCCCTCGTCACCGCCCTCCACTCCTTCAACCCCGCGGAGCGCTGTGTCCGCCAGCGGGCGGACGGCTCCTTCTACGACATCGAGTTCGCCAAGCCCATCACTATCGGAAGTGACTGCTGGTTCGGGACCAACGTCGTGGTCTGCGGCGGCGTGACCATCGGGGAGGGCTGCGTCATCGGCGCGGGCAGCGTCGTTACACGGGACATCCCTCCGCATACCCTGGCCGCGGGGAACCCCTGCCGCGTGATCCGAAAGCTGGAGGGGCCGGAGGCCCCGTGACATAGCCCCTTCCCGCCCCCGTTCTGCTAATTTTCGGGAAAATCTTCCCGAAGGACCGGAAAGCGATTGACGAGCGGGGCCGCATGTGTTAAAATGAAAACAATGTGCCGTCAGGCCCCGCCCGGCAGGCGCTTACTCCACAAATTCGACCATACTTTATGGGAAAGAAGGAAGCATATGTATCGCATCGTCAGAAAAGAAGCCCTCCGCCCCACCGTCACGCTCTATGAGATCGAGGCCCCGCTGATTGCCAAAAAGGCCCAGCCCGGCCAGTTCATCATCCTGCGGGTGGACGAGAAGGGCGAGCGCATCCCCATCACCATCAACGCCTATGACCCGGAGAAGGGCACCGTCACCATCATCGTCCAGACCGTGGGCGCCACCACGGAAAAGCTCTCCCACCTCAACGAGGGCGACTGCCTCCAGGACTTCGTGGGCCCCCTGGGCAAGGCCAGCGAAACCGAGGGCAAGAAGAAGGTCTGCGTCGTCGGCGGCGGCGTCGGCTGCGCCATCGCCTACCCCGTGCTCAAGAAGTTCCACGACGACGGCGCTGAGGTCCACGCCGTGGTCGGATTCCGCACCGAGGATTTGGTGATCCTGGAGGAAGAGTTCAAGAACGCCTCCGACAAGCTCATCGTCTGCACCGACGACGGCTCCTACGGCCGCAAGGGCCTGGTCACCGACGCCCTGAAAGAACTCATCGACGCGGGCAACCAGTACGACGAGGTTTTCGCCATCGGCCCCATGGTCATGATGAAGTTCGTCTCCAAGACCACCGAGCCCTACGGCATCCCCACCACCGTCTCCATGAGCCCCATCATGATCGACGGCACCGGCATGTGCGGCGGCTGCCGCCTCAGCGTCGGCGGCGAGATGAAGTTCGCCTGCGTGGACGGCCCCGACTTCGACGGACACAAGGTGGACTGGGACCTGGCCGTCAAGCGAAACCAGATGTATATGGAATTCGAGAAGCACAAGCACGAGGAAACCTGCAACCTGTTCAAGAAGGAGGCCGAATAACATGGCCAATATGTCTTTAGAGAAGAACAAAATGC
>JAAVZX010000030.1 GCA_022791875.1 Oscillibacter sp. | reverse complement strand
CTGGTGGACCTGATCGGCGCAGACTTCATCGTCTCCGTAGGCCGCGGCATCAGCAAGGATGTCGAGGGCGGCATCAAGCTCGCCGAGGAACTTGCTGCCGAACTGGGCGGCGTTGTCGGCGGCTCCCGTGCCACCATCGACAGCGGCTGGCTCAGCGCCGATCACCAGGTCGGCCAGACCGGCAAGACCGTGCATCCCAAGGTCTACATCGCCCTGGGCATTTCCGGCGCGATCCAGCACAAAGCCGGTATGCAGGACAGCGAGTGCATCATCGCCGTGAACAAGAACGACACGGCCCCCATCTTCGAGATCGCCGATTACGGCATCTGCGGCGACCTCTTCAAGGTCACCCCGCTCCTGACCGAGGCCATCCGCGCCGCCAAGGCCGCGAAGTAAGCATCCCCCAGCGCCCCAGCGTGATATAGAGTATGATATAGCAGAAAAGGAGAACGACATGGCAAACGAAATGCACCTTTCCCAGCTGGCTCAGGAGTACCCGGCCTCCGGCATCCGGAAGATGTTCAACCTGGCGGCACAGTATCCCAACGCCATCAAGCTCACCGTCGGCGAGCCCAACTTTGACACCCCGGAGTACATCAAGGACGCCGCCAAGAAGGGCCTGGACGACAATCTGACCCACTACACCCCCAACGCGGGCATTCCCGAGCTCCGGGAGGCCGTGGCGGAGAAGTACCGCAGGCTCTACTGGGACGGCTACAAGGCGGACAATGTGATCGTGACCATGGGGGCCATGGAGGGCATCACCCTCTCCCTCATGTTCCTCCTGGACCCCGGCGACGAGATCCTGGTCCCCGATCCCTGCTTCCCCAACTACTACGGCCAGGCCCGCATCGTCGGCGCGAAGGCGGTCCCCGTACCCACCTACGAGCAGTATGATTACCGGATGCAGGCCGCGGACATGGAGAAGACCATCACCCCCAAGACCCGCGCCATTCTTCTCAACAGCCCCTGCAACCCCACCGGCGCGGTCCTCACCAAGGAGGACGTGCTGGCCATTGCGGAGCTGGTGAAGAAGTACAACCTCTGGGTCCTCACCGACGAGCCCTACGACGCCATCATCTACGACGGCGTTACCCCTTTCAGCATCGCCCAGATCCCCGAGGTCCGGGACCGGGTCTTCGTCCTGAACAGCTTTTCCAAGGCTTACGCCATGACCGGCTGGCGCATCGGCTACGTGGTCGCCCCCGACCTGTCCTACGCGGGCCGCATGGCCCAGATCCGGGAAGGTCTGTCCTCCTGCCAGCCCGGCTTCCTGCAAATGGCCGCGGTGGAGGCCCTCAAGAGCGATTCCTGCGTCAAGGACATGGTGAAGGACTACACCCGCCGCCGGGACATCCTCATTGACGGCATCAACTCCATTCCCGGCATGAGCTGCAAGAAGTCCGCGGGCAGCTTCTACGCCTTTGCGAACATCAAAGCCTTCAGCAAGACCTCCCAGGAGTTTGCCGAAGAACTGCTCCGCGGCGCGGAAGTGGTGACGGTCCCCGGCTCCGCCTTTGGCGAGATGGGCGAGGGCTATCTCCGCCTTGTGTTTGCCAACTCCGACGAAAACCTGAAAGAGGCGGTCCGCCGCATCAAAGAGTACGTGGAAAAGACATACCCCGACATGAAGTAAGGCCGCGTAAAGACGAAAAGCCCCCGGGGACCGCTCCCCGGGGGTCTTTTTGTCCTGACATACGATTCAGATTTCCTGCCGCCCCTCCAGGGCCCGCATGAGGGTGGCGTCGTCGGCGAACTCCAGGTGCCCCCCCACGGGGATGCCGTAGGCCAGCCGCGTGACCCGCACGTCGAAAGGTTTCAGCAGCCGCGCCAGGTACATGGCGGTGGCCTCCCCCTCGGTGTCGGGGTTCGTAGCCATAATAACCTCCTGCACGTCCCCCTTGGCGACCCGCTCCAGAAGCGGCTGGATCGCCAGGTCATCCGGTCCCACGTGGTTCATGGGGGAGATCACGCCATGGAGCACGTGGTACTGCCCCTGGTACTCCCGGCTCCGCTCGATAGCGGCCACGTCCCGCGGATCGGCCACGACGCAGATGGTGCCCGTCTCCCGCTTTGGGGAGGAACAGATCGGGCACAGTCCCCCACTGGTGAAATTCTGGCATACGGGGCAAAAGGTGATGCTACGCTTCGCGTCGAGGATCGCGTCAGCGAACGCCTGGGCCTCCTCCAGCGAAAGCCCCAGCACGAAGAAAGCCAGCCGCTGGGCGGACTTCCCCCCGATTCCCGGCAGGCGTGCGAACTGCTCCACCAGGTTTTCCAGCGGCGCGGGAAAGTAATCCATACAGCCCTATCCTCCTAAAAAATCACTTCTGTGGCAAATTGGACCAATTTGCCACAGATAAAGTTTAGGGTCCAGCCCTTTTCAAAGGGCTGGTGGGGTCCAGGGGCAAGGCCCCTGGACGCCGGAGGCCCCCCGTAATTCTGCAATCCGCGCAGGCACATCCGCCGCCTTGTACACGGCGCTTCCCGCCACCAGCACGTCAGCCCCCGCGGCGACGCACACAGGCGCGGTAACGGGGTCCACGCCCCCGTCCACCTCCAGCTCGCACCCGGGATTCCGCGTGTCAATCAGCATCCGCAGGGCGGTCACCTTCGGCATCATGTCCGGCATAAACTTCTGCCCCCCGAACCCCGGCTCCACAGTCATGACCAGGATCAGATCCACCAGCTCCAGGTACGGCATCACGGCCTCCGCAGGCGTAGCGGGCTTGAGCACCACCCCCGCCCGTTTCCCCTTGCCGTGAATCTGCCCGATGGCGTCCAGAATTGCTGCGGGTTCGTCCGCCTCCACGTGGACGGTCACGAGGTCCGCCCCCGCGTCGCAGAACTGCCCCACGTACCGCCCCGGCTTCGTAATCATCAGATGCACATCCAACGGCAGCTCCGTCACAGCCCGGATCGCCTGTACCGCCGAAATCCCAAAAGACAAGTTCGGCACAAACACCCCGTCCATCACGTCCACATGCACGTAATCCGCGGACCCGATCCGCCGGATCTCCCGCTCCAAATTAACAAAATCAGCCGCCAGAATTGAAGGCGCAATTTTTACCATCAAACCCACCCCATTTTCAGCCCGTCCAGCCCCAAAATCACCAGGACAGCCCCACCGCCTCCAGTGACGCCACCCCACGCCCCGGCATACGATACACCAAGCGGCCCGGAAAGCCCCGCGCAGCGTCCGCCCCACCTTCCGGCCTTGCCGCTTTTTTGAATATAGGGAGCCGGCGCCATGCCGGCTCCCCTTTGCGTTTATCATACCAGACTGTCGGGGCAAAAGCAAGAAGTTTTCTGTGCCTCCGGCGGGCGGGGGACGAGGGACGGGGGGCCTCCGGCGGCCAGAGGGCTTTGCCCTCTGGACTCCCACCAGGGAGGCACGCGCCTCCCTGGACCCTGGCAGATCACTCTTTCCTCGAATCCCTGCTTCTTACTCGACTTCCTTCTCAAACGAGATGCGGTTGAACATCTCTAAGATGTCGTTCATTGTCGTTTGCTGCTTCTCTGCGCCGGAGCGGTCCAGGACGACGTGGCCCCGGTTCATCATCAGCATCCGGTCGCCGTACTCCACCGCATAGCGCAGGTTATGCGTTACCATCATGGCCGTCAGCTTCTTCTCCCGGACTACTTTGTCCGTCAGCTCCATGATAATATCCGCCGTCTTCGGGTCCAGCGCCGCCGTGTGTTCGTCCAGAATCAGGAAGCGCAGCGGTGTCATGGTCGCCATCAACAGCGCCACCGCCTGCCTCTGCCCGCCGGACAGCGCCCCCATCCTCATGTCCAGATGGTCCTCCAGCCCCAGCCCCAGCGAGCTGAGCTGCGCCCGATAGTATTCCACACGCTTGCGGTCCACCGCGCGCCCCAGTCCGAACGCCTTCCCCTTGTTGTCCGCAAGGGACAGATTTTCCAGCATCGTCAGATTCGGGCAGGTCCCCGCCGACGGGTTCTGATACACCCGCCCCATAGTCGCGTACCGCTGGTAGTCCTTCATCTTCGTGATGCTGGTCCCGTCCACCAGCACGTCCCCGCTCTCAATGGGGATTGAGCCGCAGATAATGTTCAGCAGCGAGGTCTTGCCGCTCCCGTTGCTCCCAACGATAGCCACAAACTGCCCCTCATCAACCGTCAGAGAGAAGTGTTGAAACAGCCGCCGTTCCGTGACCGCGCCGGGGTTATAAATCTTCGTAATATCCCGCACTTCAAGCATGGATAATCTCCTCCCCCTTCCGTCCGGAGAGCACCAGCACCAGCAAAAACAGCACCGCCGTCACCAGCTTCATCATATTCGCAGGCAGGCCCGCGCTCAGCGCCGCCTGCACGCACAGCTTGTAAAGCGTACTGCCCAGAATGACCGCGGTCGTTCCCGCAGGCACCGCCAGCCACCGCAGCGGCCCCTTCACCAGCGCCCGCGCCGCCGGAGACGCGCTGTAGTAGTTCATCAGCGACACGCCGATAATGACCGCCGCCAGCCCATACACCAGCTGCCCGGTGCCCATAGTAGCCGAAAAGCTCCGCTGCTCATGGCACACTACGCACCCGCCCAGCGCCACCAGCGCATTAGACAGCACCAACCCCAGCAGCTTCACCTGCCCGCGGTCCTTCGCCAGCGTGGTCACCAGATCCGCATTATCCCCCACCGCCCGCAGCAGCAGTCCGGATTTGGTGCGGAAGTAAGCGTCCAGCAGCAGTTTCACCACGATCACCAGCGCCAGCGACACAACCAGTTTCCGCCCCATCAGGCTCATATCCCCAAGGACGGCCATAACCGGCGCAGAAGTAAAAATAGTATCGGTCCCCCGATCCACGGTCAGATTAGACCCGGCGATCTGGAGGTTAACAGAGAACAGCGCCGTCATGGTAATAATCCCCGCCAGCAGGTTCCGCACCCCCAGCTTCACATGGATCACCCCGGTCAAAAACCCCGCCAGCGCCCCGACGATCATCGAAATCGGCAGCGTCAGCCACGGATTCACCCCCGCCACCAACAACACCGCCGTCACCGCGGCCCCCAACGGAAACGTCCCGTCAACCCCCAAATCCGGAAAATCCAGAATCGAGTACGTGATGTAAACGCCAAACGAAACCAACGCATAGATCAGGCCCTGCGTTAAGGTGCTGATCAACAACTCTACCAACATAATACATGTTACTCTCTGCCATACGGGGGGCTGCCAGCGGGGCTTCCCGCCTCCGGCGGCCAGAGGGCTTTGCCCTCTGGACTCCCACCAGGGAGGCAAGCGCCTCCCTGGACCCTGGCAGATCAGTCCTTCCTATTAAACTATCGGGTTGCGGAGGGTGCCTATCTTCTCAATGGTGCACTCCATGATGTCTCCTGGCTTCATGTACTGCGGCGGGTTGAAGCCCAGACCCACACCCGCAGGGGTGCCCGTGGCAATAATCGTGCCCGGAAGCAGGGTCATGCCGCGGCTCAGCTCCGCGATGATGGCGGGAATGGAGGTAATCAAACGCTCCGTGTTGGAGTGCTGACGCAGCTCGCCGTTAATCCGGGAGGAAACCTCCAGCGCAGGCGGGAACGCAGTCTCGTCCGCCGTCAAAATGCAGGGCCCCATCGGCGTGAAGCCATCCAGGCTCTTGCCGAAGTACCATTGCAGATGCCGCGTCTGCAAATTCCGCGCCGACACGTCGTTGAGAACGGTATACCCGAAGACATAATCCTTCGCGTCCTCCGCCTTCACGTCCCGCGCGGCCTTGCCGATGATAACAGCCAGCTCCACCTCATAGTCCAAACTGTCCACCAGCCCCTGATGGCTCTCCACGGGGGCCTCGGGAGCCGTGGCCTCGTTGACGCGCTTGGAGAAGTACACGGCCACGGCCTCCTCCTTGGTAAAGGCCCCCGCGTTAAACCGGGCGGACTCCTCGGCGTGGTCGGTGTAGTTCATGCCCAGGCAGATCACGTCCTGGCGGGGCCTGGGAATCGGCGCAAGCAGCGTCACGTCCTCCAGCGGCACACCGCACTCGGCCGGCACCGTCTGGAGCTCCGCCACGGACGCAGTTTCAATGAGCGTGTTCATGTCAGGGTAAGGCAGGAAGACGACAACCCCGTCCATCAGCGCCCCGACGCGCTCCTTCCCCTCGTGCAGACAAGTAACCAATTTCATAACAGTATATCTCCCTTTTCAAAAAATAGTAAAAGACCGTCAAAATGGAAAGCACCCCAAAAAAGACCAGTATGGAGAGGTCCAGGCCGGAAGCCCGGCTGGCAGGGGAAACGTTCCCCCTGGTGGGGTGCAGGGGCAAAGCCCCTGCGGATCACCCGTTGGCCTCGATAGCCGCATCCGCCACCTTGGCGGGCACGGAAAGCCCCATGGCGTCCAGCGCCTCGGAGTTGATATACAGGTCGTAGTTTTCGATGACCTCGTAGGGCAGGTCCTGGCAGGTGGCTTCGCCTTTGAGGACCTTAGCGGCCATTTGGCCGGTCTGGATGCCCAGCTTGATATAGTCCAGGCCCGCGCCCGCCACGCAGCCGAGCTTCATCTGCTCAATCTCGGAGCCGTAGACGGGGACGCCCGCCTCGTTGGTCTTCTCCAGGATGGCGGGGAGGACGCCGACGACGGTGTTGTCGGTCAGGTTGGAGATGCAGTCCACGCCCCGGGAAATCAGGGTGTCCACGGCCTGGGTCACTTCGGCCTGGGAGGTGACGCCTACCGTCTCGATGGTGAGGCCGTAGTCAGGGGCCTTTTCCTCGTAGACGCCGATGGAGTACACAGAGTTGGCCTCGCTGGTGGTGTAGACGATGCCGACGTTCTTGGCGTTGGGCTGGAGGTCCCGGATCAGCTGGAGCTGGCCCTCTACGGGGAGCACGTCGGAGGTGCCGGTGATGTTGCCGGAGTCCAGCTTCGCGCCCACGGGGTCGGTGATGGCGGTGAAGATGACGGGGATGTCCTTGTCCTCGGCGGCGGCGAAGCAGGCCACGGCGGACGGCGTTGCGATGCCCACCATCAGGGCCACGTTTCCGGCGGAGAAGGTCTGCCCGATCTGGGTGGCGATGCTGTCGTCGAACCCGGCGTTCTGGTAGTCCACGGTCAGGTTTTCTCCCTCCACCAGTCCGGCCTCTTCCAGCCCCTGGAGGAAGCCGATCCGGCAGTTGTCCAGGGACGCGTGCTCGCCGTATTGGGAGATGCCGATGTGGTAGTGCTCAGGAGCGGGCTCATCGGAGCCGCCGGACCCGCCGTTTCCGGAGGGCTCAGAGCTTCCGGAGGACCCGGAGGAAGACCCGCCGCAGGCGGTCAAAGCCAGAACGACGCTCAGCGCCAGCATAGCGGCCATAAATTTCTTCAAAGTTTTCATAACAAACACCTTTCTAAAAACAATTGATAATTGACAATTGACAATGGATAATGAATAACGAATAACGAACAACTCACCTGCGACAAAGCCGCCATCGTTTTGTAAAAAGGATCATAAAAACCAACCCCTCGAAAAAAATAAAAAAGCCTCGTCCCCGATTTGGGACAAGACTTTCATCCTGCGGTACCACCCAAGTTGGCGCACAAACGCCCTCTCGTTCCACGTACATCCATACGCGCCGCCCTGATAACGGGTACGGTCCCCGTCAGCCGCTACTAAGCCTATGCCGTTCGCTCTGCCCTCACAGGCCCATTCACCAAAGCGCCCCCACCGTGATCCCACCGCCCACGGCTCTCTAAAGGAAGCAACACCCCTGGCTACTTCTCCTGCTCACAGGTTTCACCTAATTGCCTAGCATTATACGCACTATACCCCCCGCTGTCAATCGTCAAACTGCACAAATCCCTTGCGGAGGACGGGGGACGATGGACGGGGGGCCTCCGGCGGCCAGAGGGCTTTGCCCTCTGGACTCCCACCAGGGAGGCAAGCGCCTCCCTGGACCCTGGCAGATCAGTCTTTTTATGATAGAAGCAGCTTGTCGTCGGCTTCATCACTTCCGCTGACCTTGTTGAACAGCTCCAGGAGCTGGGGGACGGTCAGCTTCTTCTTCTCTTCACCGGAAACGTCGATCACGATGCGGCCGTCGTACATCATGATCAGACGGTTGCCGTGGGCGATCGCGTCCTTCATGTTGTGGGTGACCATCATCGTCGTCAGGCGGCTCTCCGCTACAATGCGGTCCGACAGGTCCAGGACCTTCGCCGCCGTCTTCGGGTCCAGCGCCGCCGTGTGCTCGTCCAGAAGGAGCAGCTTCGGCTTCTTTAACGAGGCCATCAGCAGCGTCAGCGCCTGGCGCTGTCCGCCGGACAGCAGGCCCACCTTGCTCGTCAGGCGATCCTCCAGACCCAGATCCAGACCCTTGAGCATGTCCTGATACTTCGTCTTTTCCTCCCGGGTCACACCCCAGCCCAGGCCCCGGCGCTGGCCCCGCCGGGCCGCAAGGGCAAGGTTTTCCAGAATCTGCATCGAGGGCGCCGTCCCCAGCATGGGGTCCTGGAACACGCGGCCAATGTACGGAGCCCGCTTGTACTCCGGGAGCCGCGTCACGTCCGTGCCGCCGATGGAAATCGTGCCCGCGTCCACCATCCAGGTGCCCGCCACCGCGTTCAGCATCGTGGACTTGCCCGCGCCGTTGCCGCCGATGACCGTGCAGAAGTCCCCGTCGTTCAGCGTCAGGCTCACGCCCCGAAGGGCCTGCTTCTCGTTCACCGTTCCCGCGTTGAACGTCTTCCAGATTTCCTTAATCTCAAGCATGGCTCGCCCCTCCCGTCTTCACCGGAACATGAATATACTTGCCCTTCCAATAGGGGATGGACAGGAACACCGCCACTACCAGGGCGGACAGCAGTTTCAGATAGTTGGCGTTCAGCCCCATGGCCAGCACCGCCTGAATGACGATGTAGTACAGAATCGCGCCGATGGATACCGCCGTCAGCTTCAAAGCGAAGTTCCGGAAAATCTTCCCGAACAGCACCTGCCCGATGATCACCGACGCCAGGCCGATCACGATCGCGCCCCGGCCCATATTGATCTCGCTGGCGCTGTTGAACTGGGCCAGCAACGCCCCGGAGAGGGCAACCAGGCCGTTGGAGATCATGAGTCCCAGGACCTTGGTGAAATCGGTGTTGATGCCCTGAGCGCGGGCCATGCTGGGATTGGACCCCGTGGCCCGGAGGGCGCAGCCCAATTCCGTGCCGAAGAACCAGTAGAGCACGGCGATCAGAGCGGCGGTGAACACGCCGACCACGAGAATCGGGTGCTTGTAAAAGGGCCGCGCGCCCTTCGCCACGTCCTGGACGAAGCGGAGGGAAACCAGGAGCTTGTCGAGAAATTCGTTGTTGGTGACGTTAATGGCTACGGTGGACTTCATGTCCATGACAGCCAGGTTGATGGACCAGAGGCCCAGCTGGGTGAGGATGCCGGAGAGGATGGCGGGGATGCCGCAGAAGGTGTGGAGCAGTCCGGTGGCAAGTCCGGCCAGCATTCCGACGAGAAGTGCGGCGAGCATGGCAAGCCAGAGGTTCGTCCCGGTGGTAAAGAGCATGACGAACACCGCCGCCCCGGTACAGAAGGACCCGTCGACGGTCAGGTCGGCCACGTCCAGAATTTTATAGGTGATGTAGACGCCGATAGCCATAATGCCCCAGATCAAGCCCTGGGAGACAGCCCCAGGGAGGGCGTTCACGAAGTTCAGCATTGCTGAAACCTCCTTCAAAAAATAGTAGAAATCAGGACTCAGGAATCAGGAGCAACCCAACAGAATCCGGATTCCTCATTCCTGATTTAGGAAAACTCTCAGAAGAAGCAGAGGGTCCAAACCTGGGTGATCTGGCGGAGTCCAGAGGGAACCGTTCCCTCTGGCGGAGAGGCCAGGGAGGCAGAGCCTCCCTGGCCGCCGGAGGCCCCCCGTCCCCCCGCGGGGAACGGGCAGGCACTCACGCCGTTTAGCCGGCAGCTTCGATGGCAACGTAGCCGTCGGGGGGTGTCAGGCCGAGGTCGGTGCAGATGGCCTCGTTGTACTTCTTGGTGAATTCGGGGGCGTATTCGATGGGCATTTCGGAGATATTGGCTTCGCCCTTGAGGATTTGGACGGCCATTTGACCGGCCTTGTAGCCGATATCGTAGTAGCTGATGGAGAGAGTGGCGACGCCGCAGCCGCCGCAGATGCCCTCTTCGCCCGCAATCATGGGGACGCCGGCGGGGCGGCAGATGTTATCGATGACGCCGGTGTTGTCGGCGCAGGTGTTGTCGGTGGGGACGTAGAGGACATCGTTGCTGTTGGCGGCGTTCTGGGTGACAGAGGCCATGTCGTTGGTGTCAGAGAAGGGATACTGGGTGCAGGTGTAGCCCAGGTCCTCCAGGTACTTCTGAACGTTGTCCACCTGGTACTGGCTGTTGGGCTCGGCGGCGCAGTAGAGCAGACCCACGGTCTTGGCGTCGGGGAACCACTCCTTCACCATGGCGGCCTGCTGGTCCAGGGGAGCCAGGTCGGAGGTGCCGGAGATATTGCCGCCGACGGTACCGGAGAAGCCGTCGATGCCCAGGGCCACGCCGTACTCGGTGATGGAGGTGCCCAGGATGGGGATGTCGGCGGTGGAGGCGGCAGCGGCCTGGAGGGCGGAAGTGGCGTTGGCCAGAATCAGGTCTACGCCCGCGGAGACAAAGCCGTTGGTGATGGTGGAGCAGGTGTTGGAATCGCCCGCGGCGTTCTGGAGGTCAAACTTGACGTTCTCGCCGAATTCCTCGGAGAGCGCGGCCTGGAAGCCCTCAGTGGCGGCGTCCAGGGCGGGGTGGGGGGCCAGCTGGCAGATGCCGACGGTGTAGGTCTTGCCGCTGCCGGCGGGTTCCTGGGCGTCCGTGCCGCCGGAGGAGGCACTGGAGTCCGCGCCGGAGGAGCCGGAGGAAGACGAGCCGGAGTTGCCGCCGCAGGCGGCGAGGCTGAGGGCGAGGGCCCCGGCGAGTATGAGTGCAAGCAGCTTCTTTTTCATGGTTCACAATCTCCTTTACGAAAATACGGATAAATATTATAAAAAACGGCCCCGTTCCGAAGAACAGAGCCGCCTTCCATAAACGGACCCAAAGGACCCCGCGTCAGCGGGCACACCCTGTTCTTGCTCTCAACCCACGCTCAAAACGGCCCGCATAGCGGACCTTGGTAAAGCGGAAGTAGGAGAAGAAACGGCAGCGCATAGGTGGGTGCCCCTTTCAATGGCGTTCGCAGATTTCTTTTATACCATACAGCTTTAAAGAGATAAAGTCAACCGTCATTTTTTACAAAAACGTGGGGGGATTGTGTGCGGGGATGATAAAAATGGGGGGATATCGGGGAGATTTTGCCCGGAGTATCCAGTCAGTCCGCCTCCCAATCGTCGGGGATGTGGGCAACCGCGCCGTATCTGCGCAGGAAAAAGCGGTCCTCTCTGCGCTCGAAAACGACATCAAGCTGTGCGTTTTCGGTATGATGCCAGTAATCAAGAGTGACAAAATTCGGCTTTTCAAGATAAACGAAAGCCAAATCATAGGGGAACGTTTTTCCTTGCGGCGCAGGATTATCCTCCGTGCTCTGGGCGTAATCAAACCAGACAACGCCTACAAAACTCGGCAGACATTTGTATCCCCGCTCTTTCAGCCGTTTCTTCCGGCTGAAGCGCTGGACAATATTGTCCAACTCACAGATCCGCGCCGCCAACAGCGCTATATACAGCCTCAACTCGTTGAAGGAAGCATAGCTGTCCTCCAAATCCACTGCAATATCGTAGTCTTCCTCGGCAGAAATGCAGACAGTCCCATCCCGTGAGAGCTCCAGCAAATCCAGGTCCGTCACAAATTTTGACATATCCCCATACCGGTTATACATATCAGCCCTCACCTCCAAAGCCCGTTACTTCCCCACGCAGAAGCGCGAAAAAATCCGGGAAACGATTTCGTCTTTGGCGGTCCTCCCTGTCAGCTCGCCGATGGCCTCCAGGGCTTCCTCGGCGTCGGTGAGGACGGCGTCGGGGGTAAAGCCGCCCTCCAGGGCCTCCAGGGCCCGGTGGACCGCTGCCAGGGCACGGCCTGCGGCTTCCTCCTGCCGCTGGTCTGTCAGGAGGCTTCCCGCTTCCTCTGGGGTGCCAGGCGGGAACAGGGCTGCTACGGCCTGTTCCAGTTCCTCCATGCCCTCTCCCGTGACCGCAGAGAGGGACACACAGGCGGCGGGCTTGATCCGCCCGTCCAGGCTGCCTACAGAGGTCCGGATCATACCGGAGAGGTCCCGTTTGGAGGCAATATAGATCCAGGGTTTTCCGGCCCTGAGTACGGCCTCCTGCAAATCCATCTCATCTATAATATCCTCATCTATAACATCCGGCTCCACCGCGCCGTCCTCCACCAGCAGGATCAAATCCGCCGTTTCCATGGCCCGGCGGGAGCGCTCTACGCCTAATTTCTCCACCGGGTCCGACGTATCCCGCATTCCGGCGGTGTCGATCAGGCGCAGGAGCACCCCGCCACAGAGAACCGATTCCTCTACCGTGTCACGGGTGGTGCCGGGTACGTCGGTGACGATGGCCCGCTCGTAGCCCGCCAGGGCGTTCAACAGGGAAGACTTTCCTGCGTTTGGCAGGCCCACGATGGCCGTCCGCACGCCCTTTTTCAGCACCTGGCCGCGGCGGCAGGTGTCCAGCAGCGCTGTCAGGCGTGCCTCCGCTTCTTGGAGGGCTGCGGCGATTTGCGGCGGGTTTACGTCCTCGATGTCCTCGTCGGGGTAGTCTACTACGGCGTAAAAACGGGAGGTGATGTCCAGCAGGGCGTCCTGCACCGGTTCTAAGCGGCGGCGCAGACCGCCGTCCAGCTGGGCGGCGGCGTTGCGGGCGGCGGCGGCGGTTTCCGCGTCGATGAGGTCCGCGACGGCCTCTGCCTGGGTCAGGTCCAGCCTGCCGTTCAGGAAGGCGCGCTTCGTGAATTCTCCCGGCCCCGCCTGACGTGCTCCGGCGGCAAACAGAGACGCTAACACTTCCCGCAGGACAACGGGGGAGCCGTGGCAGTGGAACTCGGCGGCGTCCTCGCCTGTGTAGCTGTGGGGGCCCGGGAAGCGGACTGCCAGGCCGCGGTCGACTACGCGGCCTTCACGGTCCAGCAGTTTCCCCAGGACCATTTTGCGCGGCTCCAGTTTCCCGAAGGGTTTTGCGGTCCGAAAGACCTGTTCGCAGACTGTGAAACAGCCCTCGCCGGAAACCCGTACTACGCCAATCGCGGAAGGTGCGTTTCCTCCGGCGGCTATCGCTGCTATGATGTCCATACGCTGCTCCTTTCTGGGGGCTTTCGGCCTCTGCGCTCCCTGGCGGGGGCTGGTTTCCTTGGTCCCCGCTGGCTGGGGCGGTTCTTATAGTCTGCATTATATCCGGAGGCGGCGGGTTTAGCAAGCCCGGGGAAATACGCTTGCGGATTTTGGCGAAAGTTGTTATAATTATGTTGGCTGTCCTCCTCCGTCCTGGTAATAGGGAAGGAGGTGAACCCTGATGACGGAACTTCTCGCAAATGTGTTTGTGACCGTCACGGCAAACGTGCTGACGCACTTTGTTTGCAAATGGCTTGACGGTCACAGGAAGGACAGCTAAGCCAGCCCCAGCAAATGAGAACCCCGGAGAGCTCGCACCTCTCCGGGGTTCTCGTGTCCTAATGACGGAGCCTTTTAAATTAAGCCTTTGACAGCTCACCGTTATTATAACACGGATTCTTCACTGACGCAAGCGAAAACTTTCAAAACAAGCTGTTATTTTCCGCTCAGAATATTCCCACCGTAGGGGGCCATTTCCAAGCGGATGAAGAAGCCCTGGTCGTGCTTGCAGACAGGACAGGTCTTGGGCGCTTCAAGGCTCTCCTGAATATGCCCGCAGTTCAGGCACATCCAGGCGCACTTCACGTCGCTGACAAACAGCTTCTCGGACTCCAGCAGGTCCGCAAACAAACCGAAGCGGTTGCCGTGGGTCTGCTCAATTTTCGCGATCTGCCGGAAGGAGGCCGCAATCTCCGCAAAGCCCTCCGCCGCTGCTGTCTCCGCAAAGGATTTATATACCGGGTCGAATTCCTCGTATTCGTTGTGCTGAGCTTTACGCAGGAGCTGAACTACGTTGTTGGTCAGGTCCACAGGATACCCGCCGTCGATCTGCACCGTATCTCCGGCGGCGTCTTTCATGTGGTTATAGAAGATTTCCGCGTGCTCTTTCTCCTGCTCGGCGGTGAATTTGAAGACCGCCTCCAGAACGTGAAGCTGCTGTTTCTTGCAGGTATCGGCGGCGAAGGTGTAGCGGTTGCGGGCCTGGCTCTCTCCGGCAAAGGCGCGCATCAGATTTTCCAGGGTCTCGCTGTCTTTGAAATTGACTGGCATGGTATGACCTCCTGTGATGGGTTTGGAGGCAGTATGTGCCAGAAGGACGGAAATTATACTATGCCTGCCATACGGGGGGCCTCCGGCGGCTTACTTTTCTTGAAAGAAAAGTAAGCAAAAGAACTTTTTAACTCGACGCGAATCTGGTGGGTGATGTAGCTTTCTGCGCCGGAACGGGGTGCTGTGCAAAGTGGTCCTTACCTCGTTGCGAGGTAAGGATCACGGAATTTTTTATGTCCTAATAAGAAAAATCCGTGGGGCCTTCCATGCCAATGGAAGGCCCCACTCGCTTACGCTTCGTTACCGTGTGACAGGCTATAACAACCTCCAGGGTATAGAGCGGATCTAAAGCTCTTTTTGGTTACTTTTTCTCTCGAGAAAAAGTGACCCGCCGGAGGCCCCCCGTATGCGGCGTCAGCAGACAGGCACGATCCAGCCCTTGGTGTCGGGGATTCTGCCCCACTGCATACCGGTCATGGTGTCGTAGAGCTTTTGGGTGACGGGGCCGATGACGCCGTTGTTGATGAAGACCTTGTCGCCCTTCCAGTCCAGCTCCTTGACGGGGGAGATGACGGCGGCGGTGCCGGTGCCGAAGACTTCCTCCAGCTTGCCCTCGTGGCCGGCCTTCATGACGTTGGCGATGGCGAGGGGACCCTCGACGACTTCGTAGCCCCAGTCCTTGAGGAGCTCGATGCAGCTGCGGCGGGTGACGCCGGGGAGGACGGTGCCGGTGCAGGCGGCGGTGTAGACCTTGCCGTCGATCTTGAACATGATGTTCATGCTGCCCACTTCCTCGACGTACTTCTTCTCCACGCCGTCCAGCCAGAGGACCTGGGCGAAGCCCTTCTGCTCGGCGAGCTCGCCGGCCTTGATGGAGGCGGCGTAGTTGCCGCCGCACTTGGTGAAGCCGGTTAGGCCGGGTGCGGCGCGGATGTACTCGTCCTCAACGTAGATGCGGATGGGGTCGATGCCCTCGGCGTAGTAGGCGCCGGAAGGGGCGCAGATGATGCAGAAGGTGTAGTGCTTGCTGGCGTGGACGCCCAGGCCCACGTCGGTGGCGATGACGAAGGGGCGGATATAGAGGGAGGCACCGTCGATGTGGGGCACCCAGTCCTTCTCCACCTCCACCAAGGCCTTGACGGCCTGGACGAAGTCGTCCACGGGGACGGTGGGGATGCACATGCGGTCGGAGGAATCCTGCATCCGCTGGCCGTTGCACTCAGGGCGGAAGAGCTGGATCTTGTTGTCGGCGGTGCGGTAGGCTTTCAGGCCCTCGAAGAGCTCCTGGGCGTAGTGGAAGACGACGGTGGCGGGGTCCATCTGGAAGGGGGCGTAGGGAACGATGCGGGGATCGTGCCAGCCCTGACCCTCGGCGTAGTCCATGAGGAACATGTGGTCGGTAAAGATTTTGGCGAAGCCCAGCTGGGACTCGTCTGCGGGTTTGGCCTTGGGGGCGGTGTTCTTCGTGATTTTGATATCCAGCATAAGAATTCTCCTGTTCATTTTTGGATTGATGGGGCGGACGCCCCTCCGCCGGGCTCAGCGCTGCTGGGGCCTGGTTTCTCACTTTAAACGATTATATGCTTGCCCGGGGGGAAAGTCAATGGTTTTTGTGGGGCAGGGGAGGGGAGTGGGGTGGGATTTTTGTGAAAAAGGGCTTGCATTTGGTTTGGTTATATGATACATTGGAATAGCCGAAAGGCCAATGGAAAACCAGTGGTATTCACAAAAAGGACCGCCGGAGAGCTGTGGCTCTCCGGTGGCCCTTTTTATGCAAAAAGCTCTTGCACTTGCCGAAACCACATGTTATAATGGCCTCAGCCGAAAGGCGTGCGATAAAATCCATGCATCCACCACACAAAAAGGACCGCCGGAGAGGTACAGCTCTCCGACGGTCCTTTTTGCGGGGATTTTTGGGCTTATTGTCCTTTGCTGCGTCAGTCAAGCCACTTGCAAATGTAGTACGCCACCACGCTTGCCACAACCGACGCTATGAAATTGGCGATAAAATCCATTATCTCCGCCTCCCCTCTGTTGCCAGAGTAGGAAGGACAACACAGCCATTATACCAGCATCCGCCCCCTCTGCAAGCAGGTTTCCCCTCCTGCCAACAAAACGCGCGCAAATTCCACCTTCCCTTGCTGGCAATTCCCCCGCGGATCTGCTATCCTGATACCATCCCAACAAACAAAGGAGGACCCAACTCATGCGCTTAGGAGAAAGCCTGTCCGCGGCCCGGAGGAAGAAGGGTCTGACCCAGGAGGCCGTAGCGGAGCGGCTGGGGGTGAGCCGCCAGACCGTGTCCAAATGGGAGACGGACGAAACTTTGCCGGATATCCGGCAGTCGAAGGAAATGGCCGTGCTGTACGGCGTATCCCTGGACGAGCTGATCGCCTTCGACCCCAGCGTCCGGGAGATCGAGGAGGTCATCGAACGCACCACAGAGGAGACTTCCGCCAAAATCGACTGGACGGCGCTGTGGGCCCGGAAGTACCCCATTCTGGGGCGCTACCAGAAGGAAGTGGACCTCCCGCGTTTCCAGGCGGCGCTCCGCCGTCTCCTGGAGGACTTGGGGGAAACCTACGGCTACAGCGCCCTGGACGCCTTCCTGGTCCTGAAGGATATCCTGGGGGCCTTGTGGAGTAGCGGACAGGGCTGACACGGGGCCTCGCCGGACGGACTGCAAAAAGAAAGCTCCCTGGAAGCCGTTTGGCCTCCAGGGAGCGGGCGGGGTTACGCGGAGTAGCGGGTGTATACGATGCAGTAGGAGTCCGCGTTCATGGTGTTGGCCACGGACCAAACGATGATAATCCGAACTACATTATCCCGGTGGGCAATGTGTTTGGATTTATCATTTCCATTGAGAATATACTTTGATGCAGCAAGGGCAGGCGTTTGTTTTGGCCCTGTTCAAGGTTTGTGTTGTTAACAGCTATTTTTCAAAAGTATTCGTCAAAACACCGAAAGCGGGCGGTCACCCTTGAATCGTGACCGCCCGGTAAACTAGAATCTATCTATTTTCCATAATCAATTCTCTGCACTTCCATTCTTCACCTAGAACACGATATGTTTCTGTCTTATCAAGAACAGTATCGTTAAAACCGACTGCTTTATAGCAATAATAAGCCGAAAGATTATTCTCAAAAACGCCCAATGATGCTTTTTTTGCTCCATATATTTCAAATACAAATTTTAGACCTAGCCGGAGCATGGCCTTTCCATAGCCTTTTCCTCTCTTGCGAGGATTTACAATAACAAATCCAAAACGTAGTTCATCCAATGATTCATCAGGGTTCCTTAGTGTAAAAGAGCCAACAATTCCTGTTTCATCAAATGCAGTAAACGGCATGAGAGATTCAACAAAGCAAAATTCCTTTTGTGTTATCGGATAATTACCGAGTATGCCTGCTGTCCATTGATAGAATGCTCTTTCATTTTGACACCACGATAATATTATATTTACATCCGAAGCTTTATATGGTCTTATTCTAATCATACATTTTTCCTCGCAAATTCCGAGTTTCCTTTTTGATTATAGTATGGCACAGACTTCCTGGCAACTTGTTTCCGTGGAATTGCCGAAGTCTCAGCCAGCAACATACATCTTGAACAGGGACTTCGTTTTCCCGTCCTTGTCTTTTTATTCTTTGTATGGTATAATTAATTTGTTAAAATAAGGAGTGAAGGGAAGATATGCACAAAGCAATTATTCGTACTGTATGTTTGGTCATTTTAGTTGGCATTATATTTGGAGCAGTGACATGGTGGAATACATCAAATGTACTTTGCAAAACCTCTTATTCGGGTTTGCATGTTCACGAAGAAAGTCTGTCCGATAACGAATTTTCAATGAGGGTTGATACTGGTGCCAGTGCCCTTGGTTTTTTCAAATATGAGTATGAAATAGATGAAAATTGTTTATATATTACACTTTACACAAGTATATTCAGGGGAAAAGCATGGCCTCCTGAAATAAAAATCGTTGATTCCGCTTTATCTGAT
>JAAVZX010000029.1 GCA_022791875.1 Oscillibacter sp. | reverse complement strand
TACCTCTATGACCACGAGTTGAGGGTAGCTTTCAACTTTACAAGGAACCGGGACGGTGTTACAATACCCTTTGAAGAGGTAGATGGGCTGTGTCCTGATGGTGCCCCGGAGGGTTCGTATAAACTCCCCTATGGGTCACCAGCTCAGAAATTCCCATGACCGCTCCGTTTCCGGCTTCGCCGAAAACTGCGCTGTCATGGGAATTTCTTCGCTTTCCGCCCGCAAACGCTTCGCTGGTTTGCGGGCGGAGTGCGGCGGGGGACGGGGGACGAAGGACGGGAGACGGGGATTTGGGGACGCTGGCGCGTCCTTTTTTTAGCGCTCCCAGAGGGGGCGGTTCCGCCATACGACCTGGGACCAGGCTTCCATTTTGGGGAGCGCGGCCTCTATCTCCGCTTCGGTGCTCCAGCCGCCCTCCATTTTCTTCGTCTCTGTGACGTGTACCTCTTCCGGGACCTCCAGGGGGAACAGCAGGCCCAGATGGTAGCGGCCTACTTCCTCCGTGGTGTCGTTGATGATGCCTGCACAGTGAAGCGGCTCGGGGAACGTTTGCAGGCCCACTTCCTCCCGGAGCTCCCGGGCCATGCCGGCGCGGATGGGGTCCGGTGAGTCGGCCTCGCGGCGGTTGATGTGGCCGCCCATGCCGATGGAGTATTTGCCGTGGAGGCGGGCTTCGCCCTGCTTTGGGAGGCGGCGGGTCATGAAGACGCGGCCGCGGTTGCGGAGGACGGCGTAGGGGATGGGCGATAGGCCAGGTCCTGCTCCGCCTGGGGGCGGGGAAGCCAGCTTTTGTGAGCCTGGATCAGGGAGAGAACGGCGGGGATATCCTGAACAATGAGGGAGCCTTGGGGGAGGGCCGCGTCCAGGACGGCGGTGGGGATGACCAGTACGTTTTCCATGGTGGGTTACGCTCCTTTTTGGGGGTTTTTTTCTGGTTATGTGTGATCGTCGTAGTAGATCCAGGTGAAAAAGTCTGCCAGGAGGGCGATCAAGAAGGCTGACAGGAGGCCCAGACCCGCGTAGATGCAGGGGGTGGAATCCTGCCATTTGCCCGCCGCGCAGAGTGCGGCAGCGCCGCAGAGAAATACAAATTGGCTGATATAGTACGCCTGACTCTGGGACTTCAGCTTGACAAGGCGGTTGCGCTCGTCCATTTCCTCCAGCTTGTCCTTGCGGGCGGACTTCTGGGACAGGCTACGGGCAATGCCGGTGACGCCGAACAGCAGGAGCAGCGCGATCAATGCGCCGTCGTTCCAGTCAAAGCCCTGTGTGAGGGACAGCGCCAGGTGGACCGCCGCCAGAAGCAGGGACCAGAGGCCGAAGGTGAAGTTTTTCCGGTGGTAGATTTTCATGGTGTTCCTCCTGTTTACAAGTGCTTGTCGTAATAGCGGCGGGTGGTGGATTTTACGAAAAAGGCGAAGAGCCAGACCAGAAACAGGCCCAGGGCGATGTGGCTCATGGGACCGTTAGCGTCCCGGTCGAGGAAGTCCAGAATAAAGCCTGCTATGGCGGCTGTGTACATGGTGATATCCAGAGTGAGGCTGTTGGATTTCATGCGCAGGAGGCGGTTGCGCTCGTCGCGCTCGTTGATCAGGTCTTCGCGGGACAGCTCGCGGGAGAGGCTGCGCTCGAAGGCGGTGCAGGCCAGATAGGAGAACATGCCGCACCATACCAGGTTGTATAGATTGAAGCCGTCCCGGACGAGCTGGAGCAGGCTGACGATGCCTGCGATGACCGCCGCTATTCCGGCGGCGAAGTTTTTCTTATGGTAAATCTTCATACTTCCGGTCCTCCAGTTCCCGGTTTTCACGCAGGCAGCACAGGTCCTCTACGGAGGTGCCGAACAGCTCCGCGATGCGGTAGGCGAGCATGAGGGAGGGGCTGTACTGGCCTTTTTCGATGGAGATGATGGTACGCGCGGAGACGTGAACTTTGTTGGCAAGCTGCTGCTGGGTGAGTCCGGCGGCGGTGCGGAGTTCTTTTACTCTTGTCTTCATGCGGGCTCCTTTGGTGAGGTGAAGTTGACTTCATGTGAAGTTAACTTTATATTAGCATAGCGCAGCGAGGTTGTCAAGGGGGAATGTAAAAAAATGTGTGGCCTTCCATGTGAATGGAAGGCCACACTTGCAGGGGCTGCGTTACCGTGTGACAGGCTTTCGCGCCCACCAAGGTATAGAGCGGTATTAAAAAGTTCTTTTTTCGGTTCCTTTTTCTTTCAAGAAAAAAGGAACACCCCCTCACAGCAGCTTCACCGTATAATAGACCGCCAGAGCGAAGACGATAATCGCGAGGGCCCACATGGCGTAGTAGGCAACCGTAGCGCTCAGGAGCGCGATGACCACGCCCGCAACGGACAGGCCGCAGGCCAGGTAGATGGGGAGCGGGTCGGCGTTGGGGGGGAGGAGGAAGCCCAGCTTCTCCTTCTTCGTCAGCCATGCCAAGAGGGCCAGAGCCGCCAGGAACAGCACCGCGCAGATGCGCATGGGCGTCCCCAGGACCTGGTGGTTGATCAGCCTGCGGCAGACCCATACAACGATGATGGAGGCGCTCAGGACCGTCAGAGACACGGAGCATTCCCGGTCATACATCGCCCAGAGAATGCTCAGAACCATTGCTACGGGGACCACTACGCTCAGCAGCGTCACGGCGGGGATATAATACATCCTGATAAACCAGCTGGCGCCGCCCAGGAACAGGCCCGCGCCCGCCACGGTCCAGCCAATCAGACGCTTTCCCTTATACTTATTCCACAGCACGCTCAGAACCACGCCCGCGGCCAGGACCGCCAGGCCAACCCAGGTGAGGGTCTTCAGATAGTCGTCCCACTGAAGGTTCTGCTCGACGTTGCCGTTGATATAATAGCGGCGAATCATAAACAGGTATATTTCCGCCACACAGCCCGCCAGGAAGAAAATCATTGCGCCGTTGAGTAACTCGCTGCGCTCGCCGCGCTTCGCGGAGCCGGACTTCGCATTCGGATTCTTTGCCATTTATCAAGACCTCCAAGGATGTGTTATTCGAATCACGCGGCTTCTGCCGCCGACATACTTCGATAGTATAGCAGACTTTTTTCCCATTTGCAAGGGCAACCTGTCCCGTATTTTTCATTTTTTCTGCAAGACGCCCGATTCCCCGTTGAGAACCGGGAGAACAAGTGGTATACTGGCTATTGTACCAAAAGAAAAGCACGAGGTTTGTTATGAAGCGAGTTATTTTATACGTTCTGTATATCTCCCTGCTGGCGGGCTGCGGGGCCCCCGCCGCCGGGAGCGGGGAGGAACCGGAGACGGTTCAGCTCATCGCCATGGACACCGTTATGACCTTCGCGGCCTACGGGGACCGCGCGGCGGAGGCCGTGGTCCAGGCCGCGGAGGAGATGGAGCGCATGGAGCGCATCCTCTCCCGCACCCTCCCCAACAGCGAAGTCGCCCGCCTCAACGCCGTGGGAAGCGCCCACACGGGGCCGGAGGTCCAGCGCCTGGCGGAGGCCTCCTCCCACTACCGGGAGGCCACCGGCGGGGCCTTCGACATCACCGTGGCCCCCGTGGTATCCGCCTGGGGCTTCACCACCGACAGCTTCCAGGTCCCCAGCGACGCCGAGCTGGCAAAGCTGCTGCCCCTGGTGGACGGCTCCGCCGTGAGGGTGGACGAGTCCGGCACCGTGACCCTGGGGCCGGGGCAGTCCATCGACCTGGGGGGCATAGCGAAGGGCTACGCGTCGGACCTGACGGCGGCGCTGTACGCCTCCGCGGGCATCGAACGGGGCAAGGCGGAGCTGGGCGGAAACGTGCTGGCCTGGGGGACCCGTCCAGACGGGAAGCCCTGGCGGGTGGGCATCAAGGACCCGGCCAGGCCCGATGACGGAAACGCTTTCGCGGGAATCGTCGAGCTGGAGGACAGCGTGGCCATCACCTCCGGGGGCTACCAGCGCTTCTTCGAGGAAAACGGGACACGCTACCACCATATCATCGACCCGTCCACCGGGTATCCGGCTGAGAGCGGGCTGACCTCCGTGACCGTGGTGGCGAAGGCGGACGGCAGCGGGACGCGGCTGAACGGGGCCATGTGCGACGCTTATTCCACGGCGCTTTTCATCATGGGCGAGGACCGCGCCCTGGACTTCTGGCGGACCCACCAGGCGCGGACGGACTACGAGGACGCGTTCGATCTGGTGCTGGTGACGGAGGACGGGCGGGTCGTGGTGACGGCTGGGCTTTCAGACCGCTTCGAGCCCAGCGAAGACAGCGGGTATGTCTATGAAACGGCGTCCTAGGCTGCGCCCCACGCCGTGGGACGGCGTGACGGCGGCGCTGATTCTGGCGCTGGCGGTGGGGTGCGGCGCGCTGTTCCGGGGCGGCGCGCCGGAGGGCGGCACAGCGGTCGTATCCATTGCCGGAGAAGAAGTCGACCGCTTTTCACTGGCGGACGCCGGAGAACGGGAGTACACGGCGAACGGGTATCACCTGCACGTGACGGTAACTGACGGAAGCGTCCGCGTCACGGAGGCGGACTGCCCCACCCAGGACTGCGTCCACACAGGTGCGATCACCCGCAGCGGCCAAAGCATCGTCTGCCTCCCAGGCCGCTTCATCCTGCGTCTGGAGGGCGGCAGCAGCGACAACACAGGCGTTGACGCAGTTCTCGGCTAGACGCAGGGGGTCAAACACCGGGTGATCTGCCAGGGTCCAGGGAGGCGCTTGCCTCCCTGGTGGGGTCCAGGGGCAAAGCCCCTGGCCGCCGGAGGCAAGGCGAGAGGAGGGCCATCGATCGATGCGCACAAGAGAACTGACGGTTTGCGGGCTTTTGACGGCTGTGGCGCTGGCGCTGAGCTATCTTGAGAATCTTTTTCCGCTGGCAGTGGCGATTCCGATTCCGGGGGTTAAGCTGGGGTTGGCGAATATTGTGACGGTGTTTGTGCTGTACGCCATGGGGGCGGACCGGGCGTTTCTGGTGCTGGCGGCGCGGTGCCTTTTGGGGGCTATGTTTGCGGGAAATATGAATGCGCTGCTGTTTTCGCTTTTGGGGGGCTTTTCCGCTATGGCGGTAATGAGCGTATTGTCGCGGCTGCGGGGGCTGTCGGTCTACGGCGTTTCCATGGGCGGGGCGGCGGCTCACAGCTGCGGGCAGATTGCCGCGGCGCTGCTGAGCCTGGGGAGTCTGGCACCCCTCTATTATTTGCCGGTTCTGCTGGTGGTATCCCTCTTTACCGGCGCTCTGACGGGACTGGTTTCCGCCTGCCTCTTCAAGGGGCTGGGGCATGTGAATTTGAAAGTGACGGAGGCGGACTAATGGACAGAAAAGATAAAAAGGACGAAATCATTCTCCAGCAGCTGGAGGTCATTCAGACTCTGACGGAGCACAACCTCCGGCGCATGGGAAGCGACTTCTGGGGCGGACCCGCGCCTGCGCCTCCCGCATCCCACGCGCCGCAGGCGGAGGACCCGAAAGCGCCCGACGCGCCCCCCGCGCCCGCCTCCGGGCAGGCTCAGGCCCAGGGTCAGAAGCCCGAGGAAGAGGCCGCGCCGCCTCCCGAAAAAATGGAGGACCTGCAGGCGGAGCTGGACAGCTACATCGGCTTGGAGGCCGTGAAAAAAGAAGTGCGGAACCTGATCAACCTGGTGACAGTCCACCAGCTCCGGGAAAAAAACGGACTGCCCAGCGGGGGCCTCTCCCTGCACATGGTCTTCTCCGGGAACCCCGGCACCGGCAAGACCACCATCGCCCGCCTCATGGCCCGCATCTACCACGCCCTGGGCATTCTCTCCAAAGGCCAGCTTGTAGAAGTGGACCGGAGCGGCCTGGTGGCGGGCTACGTAGGCCAGACGGCCCTCAAAACCGGGAAAGCCGTGGAGAAGGCCCTGGGAGGTGTGCTGTTCGTGGACGAGGCTTACGCCCTCAATGGCCGCAGCGAGAACGACTTCGGCCAGGAGGCCATCGACACCCTTCTGAAGGCCATGGAGGACCACCGGAAGGACCTGGTGGTCATCGTGGCGGGCTATGACGGCCTCATGGACGAGTTCATCCACTCCAACCCCGGCCTGGAGTCCCGCTTCAACCGCTTCCTCCACTTCGAGGATTACACCCCCGATCAGCTCCTGGAGATTTTCAAAATGCAGTGCCAAAAGAGCTGCTACACCTTAGCGGAGGGCGCGGAAGCGTCCGTCCAAAACCTCCTGGAGCGCGAGAGCCGGAAGGACCCCATCTCCTTCGGCAACGCAAGAGGCGTCCGCAATCTCTTCGAGCGCATCTTAATCGTCCAGGCGAACCGCCTGGCGGCCCGGGAGGACGTGACGAAGGAGGATTTGATGCTCCTGACGGCGGAGGACGTGCAGGAACTGCTGTGAAATAAAGATTTTACTGGAAAGAAAACGCGAAAACCCCTTTACAAGAGGGAAACAGTGTGATACAGTGATTAAGACCGTCCAAAGGATGGGAAAACTAAGCCCCCCGGCCCTTTGTTCCGCGGAGCGTCACCGGCCCGGAGCACAGTCCCGCGGGGAAAATACGGAAAGGTGGATCACCCTATGCTTCGCAAAGAGCAGAAAACCGCAATCATCAACGAAAACCGCACCCACGAGAACGACACCGGCTCCCCCGAGGTCCAGATTGCCATCCTGACCGAGCGCATCAACCAGCTCACCGAGCACATGCGTCTCAACCCCCAGGACAAGCACTCCAACCGCGGCCTCCTGAAGATGGTCGGCAAGCGCCGCAGCCTCCTGGACTACCTCCAGAAGAAGGATGTCGAGCGTTACCGCGCGCTGATCGCCAAACTGGGAATCCGGAAGTAAGACGAGAAAAGGGCGGCGCATATGCCGCCCTTTTTCCCATGCCTATGCCCCCGCACCGCCGGGAGCCGCCGCTTTTTGTGTTTGAAAGAGCGCCCTGGAACGTACCGGGTGCCTGCCAATCTTACTTTTTTCTTGAAAGAAAAAAGTAAGCAAAAAAGAACTTTTTAATACCGCTCTGTGGCTGGGTGCTGTACGAAAGCCTCTGCGACGGCAGCCTAGATGGTTCTGTCTGTAGGAGCAGAGGGTATAAGTAAAAAGTTGATCTGCCAGGGTCCAGGGAGGCGCTTGCCTCCCTGGTGGGAGTCCAGAGGGCAAAGCCCTTTGGCCGCCGGAGGCCCCCCGTCCCCCGTCCTTCGTCCCCCGTAAGGACGTTCTTTCAAATACGAAAAGGACTGCTCCCGAGCATCATTATAAAGGAGTTTGTTTATGGCTACTATTGTTACGCAGAGACAGTTCCCCCATTATCGCAAATATGAAATGGATCTGGCTGGGCGTCCTTTGACGCTGGAGGTCGGTAAGCTGGCGGAGCTGGCCAACGGCGCTGTGATGGTTGGGTATGGAGATACCCGCGTCCTCGTCTGCGCTACCGCTTCTGCCCGTCCTCGTGACGGCATCGACTTCTTCCCCCTCTCCGTGGACTTCGAGGAGAAGCTCTACTCCGTGGGGCGCATTCCCGGCAGCTTCAACCGCCGTGAGGGCCGTCCCGGCGAGAAGGGTATCCTCACCAGCCGCGTCATTGACCGCCCCATCCGCCCCCTCTTCCCCCACGACTTCCGCAACGACGTCTCCATCATGGCCACCGTCATGAGCGTCGACCACGACTGCTCCCCCGAAATCGCCGCCCTCATCGGCGCGTCCGCCGCCTTGGCGATTTCCGACATCCCCTGGGCTGGCCCTGTAGGCGCGCTGAAAGTCGGCCTGGTGGACGGCAAGCTGGTCCTGAACCCCAACAGCGAGGAACGCAAGGTCAGCGACCTGGACGTAACCGTCGTTTCCACCGGCAGCAAGGTCGTCATGATCGAAGCCGGTGCCAACGAAGTGGACAACGACACCATGTTCAAGGCCATCCAAATGGCCCACGAGGAAAACCAGAAGCAGGTCGCCCTCATCAACCAGATGGTCGCCGAGATCGGCAAGCCCAAGTTCGACTACCCCCACGCCGACTTCGATGAAGAACTCTTCAACAAGATCGTCGAGGCCACCATGGACGACGCCAAAGCCGCCATGGACACCGACGACAAGAACGTCCGCGAAACCCGCTGGAACGCCCTCATCGACAAGTGGCACGAGCTCTTCCTGGACGACTACCCGGAAATGGACAAGTACCTGGAAGAAATCACCTACAAGTTCCAGAAGAAGATCGTAAAAGCCTGGCTCCTGGAGGGCCACCGCGTCGACGGACGCCAGAGAAACGAGATCCGCCCCCTGGGCGCGGAAGTCGGCGTCCTCCCCCGCACCCACGGCTCCGGCCTCTTCACCCGCGGCCAGACTCAAGTCCTCTCCGTCGTCACCCTGGACACCCTCTCCGCCAACCAGAAGCTGGACACCATCTGGGAGGAGACGGAGAAGCGCTATATGCACCACTACAATTTCCCCGGCTACTCCGTCGGCGAAGCGAAGCCCGCCCGTTCCCCCGGACGCCGCGAGATCGGACACGGCGCTCTCGCCGAACGCGCCCTGCTTCCCGTGATCCCCGACGTAGACTCCTTCCCCTACGCCATCCGCGTAGTCAGCGAGGTCGTCAGCTCCAACGGCTCCACCTCCCAGGGCTCCGTCTGCGGTTCCACCCTGGCCCTGATGGACGCAGGTGTCCCCATCACGGCCCCCGTAGCTGGCATTTCCTGCGGCCTGATTCAGGACGACAACGGCGGCTTCACTACTTTCATTGACATTCAGGGCGTCGAGGACTTCCACGGCGAAATGGATTTCAAGGTAGCGGGCACCAAGAAGGGCATTACCGCCATTCAGATGGACCTGAAGAACGACGGCCTGACCATGGAGATCATCAAGAACGCCCTGGATCTGACCTACGATGGCCGCTGCCAGATTCTGGACCAAATCATGCTCCCCTGCATCAGCGCCCCCCGCAGCGACGTCAGCCGCTACGCCCCCAAGATGCTCACCATGCACATTGACCCCGACAAGATCCGCGACGTCATAGGCAAAGGCGGCAGCGTGATCCAGAAGATCGTAGCCGACACCGGCGCCAAGATCGACATCAACGACGACGGCTCCATTTTCATCGCCGGCATCGACGCCGCCAGCTGCGACGCCGCCAAGAAGTGCATCGACGACATCGTTTTCGTCCCCGAGATCGGCGCCCTCTACTACGGCCGCGTCGTCCGCATCATGACCTTCGGCGCTTTTGTTGAACTCGCCCCCGGCAAAGACGGCCTCGTCCACATCTCCAAGCTCGCTGACCACCGCATCGAGCGCGTCGAAGACGCCTGCAAAATCGGCGACATGATGTGGGTCAAAGTCACCGACATCGACGAAAAAGGCCGCGTCAACCTCAGCCACAAAGACGCCCTCCGCGAAATCCGCGCAAAAGAATCCGCTGGCCAGCGTGTGAAGTAAGTGCCTGCCTACGGGGGCCTCCGGCGGCTTCCTTTTCTCGAGAGAAAAGGAAGCGAAAAGAGCTTTCATACCGCTCTACACTCTGGAGGTTGTTAAAGCCTGTCACACGGTAACGAAGCGTAAGCGAGTGGGGCATACCGAACCGGTATGCCCCACGATTTTTCTTTTTATAAAAATTCTGTGGTCCTTACCTCGCTCCGAGGTAAGGACCACTTTGCTCAGCACTCCGTTACGGTGCGGCAGGCTTCTTCACCCACCAGGTTCGCGTCGAGTTAAAAAGTTCTTTTGCTTACTTTTCTTTCAAGAAAAGTAAGCCGCCGGAGGCACAAAAATCCGGGCTATTTCTGATAATCAAACTCCCACCCATCAATAGAAACGGTATCCCCGTCCTGAATCCCCATTTCCTCCAATCTCTGGAACAATCCTGCATCCCGGAGCACCTTATCGAACCACATGCGGCTTTCATAGTCTCCGAAATTGACGTTGGCGATCATCCGCTGAATCCATGGGCCCTCTACCATCCAAACGCCGTCCTCGTGCTGGATGTCCACCGGAGAATCCGCGCTGACGCTGGGCATTTTCGGCACGTACTCCGGTTCGTAGACCGCTACGGGCGGCAGGGCCGCGAGGCGCTTCGCGACCTCGTTTACCAGTTCTCGGGTCCCCTGGTGGGCCGCGGCGGAAATCGCCAGGAGGGTGTAGCCTTTTGCCTCCACGTGCTTTCTGAGGCGATCCAGATTTTCCGGGTCCTCCATCACGTCCGTCTTATTCGCGGCCACGATCTGGGGCCTTTCGGCCAAATCCGGGCTGTACTGCTTCAATTCCTCGTTGATGGCCTCAAAATCGGCCACGGGGTCACGGCCCTCGCTTCCCGATACGTCCACCACATGCACCAGCAGGCGGCAGCGGTCCACGTGCCGCAGGAAATCATGCCCCAGGCCCGCGCCCTCGCTGGCCCCCTCGATGATGCCGGGAATGTCCGCCAGAACGAAGCTCACGCCCTCGTCCACCCACACCACGCCCAGGTTCGGGAACAGGGTGGTGAAGTGGTAGTTCGCAATCTTGGGCTGTGCCTTCGTGACCACGGACAGCAGCGTCGACTTCCCCACGTTCGGGAAGCCCACCAGACCCACGTCCGCCAGGAGTTTCAGTTCCAGGATCACGTCGTGGCTCTCCCCCGGGAGGCCCGCCTTGGCGAAGCGGGGGACCTGACGGGTAGGGGTGGCGAAATGGCTGTTGCCCCAGCCGCCCCGGCCTCCGCGGCAGAGAGTGAAGGGCTTGGAACTGCTCATATCCTGCATGATCTCGCCGCTCTCTGCGTCCCGGACCAGGGTGCCCCGGGGGACCTTGATCACCAGGTCCGCGCCGTCCTTGCCGAACTTGCGCTTCCCCTGGCCATCCATGCCGTTAGCGGCGGCGTACTTGCGCTTGTAGCGGAAATCCATAAGGGTGGACATGTTGTCGTCCACCTGGAGGATAATAGACCCGCCCCGGCCCCCGTCGCCGCCGTCGGGCCCTCCTGCCGCCACGTATTTCTCACGGTGGAAGGACACCGCGCCGTTGCCCCCGGCCCCGGCCTTCACCGTGATTCTCACCTTGTCCACAAAACCTGATGCCATAAGTGCCCCCTTGTTCTCAATGATTGTGCCACTCGCAGAACGCCAGCGTCTCGTCCAGCTCGTCATAGGCCCCGCAGAGCAGGGCCTCCCCGAAGCCGTCGGAGCACTGGAAGGACAGCACCCGCCGCCCGCCGGTCAGCGTCAGAACCTCCGGCACGATAGACCCCAGCAGGGCGTCCCAGTCCATAGACGGGAAATTCCGCCGCAGAACGGCCTCCACGTCGGGCTTCTCCAAACTGCCATCGTTCGGCGTGTCGGAACAGGCCATGTCCAGCGCGTCCATTTCGTCCCAGTGGGGCGAATAGACGTCCTCGTCCGGGTCCTCCGGGAGGAATTCACGCCGGGTGAGGCCGTCGATCTCCCAGTAGGGATAACCGCAGGCTTCCAGATCGCGAAAAACGTGGATCAGGAAGCAGTCGTTCACCTGCTTCCGGTTCTGATGGATCTTCTCCTCGAACGCGTTAAAATATTCCGTCAAGAAAGCGGAGAGGTCCCCGTCGGAGCAGTCCGGCCCCAGGGCCCTGGTCACGAATTCCCTGCACCTCAGCAGGTCCGGGTCCTCATAGAGGCGGATCTGATCCGCGCCGTAGCGCCCCATATAGCCCATATCAAAGCTGCCGGAGATTTCAACCGCTCCGCTGTGAATCTGAATGTCAAGCATAGTATTGTACCCGATAAAAATCCTTTCCCGGCGTAAAAAGAGAGGCCCGAACCGCAGTCCGGACCTCTCATGGAATTACTCCGCCTCGTAGACAGAAACCTGCTTGCGGTCCTTGCCCAAATGCTCGAAGCGCACCGTGCCGCTGGCGGTGGCGAACAGCGTGTCGTCGCTGCCCCGGCCAACGTTCAGGCCCGGATGAATGTGGGTGCCCCGCTGGCGGACCAGGATGTTCCCGGCCAGCACGAACTGCCCGTCGGCCCGCTTGGGTCCCAGGCGCTTGGCCTTGGAGTCGCGGCCATTCTTGGTAGAGCCGCCGCCCTTCTTGTGGGCGAAGAACTGTAAACCAATCCGAATCATAATCCTTGCCATCCTTTCCTAGTTTTTTGAGATGGGTATGCGCCCCTAAAGGGGACGCGGACAGGTCCCAAAGCGGCCCTCAGCCGTCCTCCAGGACCTCAATATTGTCAGGGTATTCCTCGTGAAGCATGGTAAAGTAGAGCATCAAGCCGGTCAAAAGAGCCTGGCATGTACTCTCAGCGGAGGGCGCCAGCCCCCCGGGAAGCCGCAGCGAAACCAGCGCCGCCGCCTCGTCCACCTTCACAGACGCCGCCAGCCCCAGCACATCGTTCACAGTCGCCTCCACCAACGTGATGGCGGCCCCGACGGACGCGCAGAGAAGGTCCTCCCCCTCTTCGGCCCATCCGCTGTGCCCCACGGCGTCAAAGCCGGTAATCCGGCTCCCGTCCGTATAGAACGTAACGCAGGTCATCAGACAGAGATCTTGCCGATTTCGACCTTGGTATAAGGCTGACGGTGGCCCTGACGCTTCCGATAACCCTTCTTGGGGTTATACTTGAAGATCCGGATCTTCTTACCCTTACCGTTCTTGACGACCTTGGCCTCCACGGAAGCCCCCTCGACGACAGGCTTGCCAAAGGTAGCCTTGTCCCCGTCGATGACGGCCAGAACCTGGTCAAACGTAACGGTATCCCCCGCCTCGTTCTCCAGCTTCTCAATGAAGACGACATCGCCCTCCGCCACCTTGTACTGCTTTCCGCCAGTCACAATAATTGCGTTCATATGTTTTCAACTCCTTCATCACGGGCTCGCTCTCGGGGGCGGCTTAATCTCAAGCGCTTAATCATACCCATTCAAAGCGGCTTTGCCATTATAACAGGAAATACCTGCATTGTCAACACTTTATTTACGAGGGACGGGGGGCCTCCGGCGGCTTCCTTTTCTCGAGAGAAAAGGAAGCGAAAAGAGCTTTAACTCGACGCGAATCTGGTGGTTGAAGAAGTCTATTGCGCGGTAACGAAGCGTGAGCGAGTGGGGCCTTCCATTGGCATGGAATGCCCCACAGATTTTTCTTGTTAGAACATAAAAATTCTGGTGGTCCTTACCTCGCTCCGAGGTAAGGACCACCTACGCAACTGCTCCGTTACCGTGTGACAGGCTATAACAACCACCAAGGTATAGAGCGGTATTAAAAAGTTCTTTTGCTTCCTTTTCTTTCAAGAAAAGGAAGCCGCCGGAGGCCGGAAGCCCGGCTGGCCGCCCCCGTATGGGATATTCACAAAATATTAACGCTTTCGCGGGAGAAAAATGGTTGACACCTGGGACCGGCGCCGCTATAATAAGTGACAGCCTGTCACTTAATGACAGCTTGTCACTTTTTGAGAAAGAGGGGGGCTTATGAGCAGCGAACGCTTTCTTCGCCTGCCGGAGGAGAAGCGGAACCGGTTCCTCGACGCGGCGTGGGAGGAGTTTACCACAACGCGCTTTGCCGATGTCTCTATCAACAAAATTATTAAAAAGGCCGGGATTCCACGAGGGAGCTTTTATCAGTATTTCAACGATAAAGAGGACCTTTTTTCTTACCTTCTGGAGAATGTGCGGAGCTGGGTGAAGGATATTTTTCGGGAAGCTCTGGCGGAGGCGGAGGGCGATATCTTTGACGTTCAGCTGCTGTGCTTCGACCGCCTGACCGCCCAGGATATGGGGGTGGACCCCATGCTCAAGCGGTGCGTGCAGTTCCTGCGGCGCAATCAGGGGGTCGACATTCAGAAGCTGATTCCCAAGGGCCCGGAGGACACGCCCAGCCAGGTGCTCATGAACGCCCTGCGGGAGGATCTGAACCTGAAAGGCTTCCGGCGGGCAGACTGGGACTATGTGCAGAACGTGATGTCGCTGGCCATGGCGGCGCTGGGAAGCGCGTTTATGGACAGTCTCATGTACCCCGAGGGCCGGGAACGGTTCAGAGAGGAATTGGCCCTCCGGCTGGAGATCATTCAGCATGGGTGCAAGGATACATAGGAGGGTGCGGCGTGCCCGCGCCCATAAAAAATACCGGTAAATTTTCAAATTCCCCTTGACCTTCCCGCAGGTGGAAGGTGTAAGCTAAGGCCAAAATCCACCGTTCATTATCCATTATCAATTGTCCATTATCCATTTCCAAGACCGAAGGAGGAACCCATGAAGCAGAGAAACCTTGCGCTGATCCTGGCGGCGGCGCTGACGCTGGGTCTGTGCGTCCCGGCGCTGGCCAACGGAACGGGAGACAGCGCCGCCCCGCCCCCGGACCCGGTCCCCCAGGCCCAGGCGGAGGACCCGGCGGAGAGCGCCCCCACACCTGACGCGGAGCCGGAGGAACCGGCGGAAACGCCCTACATAGCCAGCCATGTCCGCGCCAGCAGCGTGGACGACGACCTGGTGTTCACCGGGGACAGCGACTTCCGCTCCCTGCGCTTCGAAGACCTGCGGGACCGGGTGCTGGAGGGGAGCCTGACGGCCCTGATGCTGGAGGAGTCCATCGCGTCTATTGACGCCATGGACTATACGAAGATGTACAGCGACCTAGCCAGTCAGCTCAGCAGTCTGGAGCTGGCCCAGGAGATGTACGCGCAGATTCCAGTAGCCACCCCCTTCGAGGGCGTGATGCAGGGCTACGTGATCTCAAATCTGGCGGGGTCCTACGCGAGCCTCAGCAGCACGGTGTCGGACCTGGCCACCGGGAAGCTGCAAAAGGACGCCGCCGCCGCGAAACGCCAGCTGGGCAACGCGAGGGATCTGACCGTCATGGGCGCGGAAACGCTGTACATCACCATTCTGGAGCTGGAGCAGACCCGGGAAACGCTGCGGCGGAATTTGACGGCCCTGGACCGGACCCAGGAGGAAATGGAGCTGCGCTTCCGTCTGGGCCAGATTTCCGCCCTGACCCTGGAGCAGGTGAAGAACGGAAAGGCCAGCCTGGAGAGCAGCCTAAGCACCCTGGAGATGAACGTCCGCCGCTGCAAGCTCCAGTTGCAGGCCATGATCGGCGTGAGCCTGAACGGCTCGCTGGTTCTGGGGGCTCTGCCGGAGCTGAGCGGGGCACTGATTGACAGCATGAATTATGACCACGACCTGGCGGAGGCCAAGGAGCAGAGCTATGACCTGTTCGCCGCCAGGAAGAAGCTGGACGAAGCCTCGGACACTTACGACGACACCTATTCCGCCAACACAAGGGACAGCTACAGCGTGCGTTCCGCGCGCCACACGTATGAATCGGCAAAGTACGAGTACCAGATGTCCTTACAGAGCTTTGAAATGAACTTCCGAAACGCATTCAGCGCGGTCGGCGACTACCGCCAAATCCTCACAGCCGCAGAAACATCCTTGGTCTTCCAGGAACGCACCTATGCGTCGATGGAATTGAAGTATGAGCAGGGAACAATCTCGCATAATGCGCTTTTGGATGCCGCGGATAGTCTGTCGGAGGCGAAAGAAGCCGTAGCAACTGCAAAACGCAACCTGTTCTCCGCGTACAGGACCTATTATTGGGCCGTCAATTATGGCGTCATGAGCAGCGGGGCGTGAGACGGGGGGCCTCCGGCGGGTTCCTTTTCTCGAGAGAAAAGGAAGCGAAAAGAGCTTTAGATCCGCTCTATACCCTGGTGGTTGAATCAGTCTGTCACACGGTAACGGTGCAATTGCGTGTGGGTCCTTCCATGGGACATGAAAGGACCCACAGGTTTAGTATAAATCATGATCCGCGGGTAAACG